>NZ_CP026031.1:1310833-1966250 GCF_003726095.1 Niallia circulans | reverse complement strand
TATTCTTTAAAGAAGATGTTATGAAGTTTAAGGAAACACTAGAGGAAAATAGAAAGTTGTATAGACCTTATGACGATAAAGCATCTGATTAAGCATTCACATTTTTACTGTGGATGCTTTTTTTTTGTGGAAAGAAAGGTGAGAAAATGAATGAGCAGTATCTTAAAGTGTATAAAGAAGTGGTTGAGAACAATGCCTAGAAAACCTATGAGACCTTGTGCAGAGATTGGCTGTGGAAATCTAACAGAGAAAACCTACTGCAAAACCCACCAGAAAATTGGTGAGGAAAACCGTAGGAAATCCACACAAATCTATAACAGATATGGCAGGGATTCAGGGATAGCTGCTTTCTATAAATCTAAAGAATGGAAGCAGATGCGTGCTCTAGCATTTGAGCGAGACAATGGACTGTGCCAAAGATGTTCTAAGGAAGGAATTTTAAAACCTGCTAACGTTGTTCATCACATTGTGGAAGTAAAGGACGATTGGAATCAACGATTATCGTTATCAAACCTTGAATCTTTGTGCCATTCATGTCATAACGCACATCATAAAACAGGCCCCCGGCGTTAAAAAGTTTCAAATCGAATGGTCAGGAAGCGAACCCGCCCCTTCCGTACACAAAAATCCGTTTATTCATATTTTTTTAAGGAGGTGAATGGACATGGCAGGGAGACCAAGACAGCCATTAGAGGTAATTAAAGGAAAAGGACGTTCTAATCATCTTACGAAAGCTGAAATGAAGGCTCGGGAAGAACAAGAAAATGCTATTAGAGGTAGTACAGAAAATATAGAAATTCCTTCTTATCTAACAAAAAAACAGAAAGAAGAGTTTCAAAAAATATCGAATGAATTAATTAAATTAAAGATATTTAGCAACTTAGATGTGGACGGACTGGCTCGGTATATCGATAGTAGGAGTGAATATATAAAAATAACAAAGTTGTTAAGAACCTTAAAACCAGTTGAAATTGTAGATGGACAAAGGATTATAAACGATGCATATACAAAATTGCAGAAAACGAAAAATTTACTTTTTAATGAATGCAAAGGAGCAGCAAGTGAACTTGGTTTGTCCATTACATCTCGTTTAAAACTTGTGATACCTAAAGATGATAAAGATCGCAAACCTAAAACAGAAGCCGAGAAACGTTTTGGTGGTCGATTATGACATTGTTAGAAAGAGTCTTTAAGTATTGTGATAATATCATTAACGGAAAAATCAAAGCATGCAAAAAACACATTTGGGCTATTAAACGCTTCTTGAGGGATTATGAAGATTGTCAAAAAGATGACAGTCTTTTTTATTTTGATGAGGAAGTACTTGATGATTTTTACTGGTTTGCAAAAGAGTACAGACATGTAGAGGGTGTTTTGGCTGGTGAATCTATTGAACTAGTTGATTTTCAGCTTTTTTTATCGGCTAATATTCTTTGTTTTAAGAAAAGGCGTAATGGTGCTCGTAAGATTAGAAAAGTATATATTCAGTTAGCACGTAAGAATGCTAAATCTCAATTCTTGGCTATATTATCAGGATATATAACTTTCTTCGGTGACGAAAAGCAACGTGTATTTATAGCAGGTTGGTTAAAAGAACAATCAGAGGAAGTTTATGAAGCGATAAGAACAGGAATTGCTTCAAGTGAGTTGCTCGAAGGAAAATGGAAAGAAGCCTATCACAAAATAGAAATTTTACGAAATAAATCAGTTATTATTCCATTGTCAAAAGAAGCACGAAAAAGTGGAGATGGTAAAAACCCATCAGTAGGAATTGTGGATGAGTACCATCGACATGACACCAGTGAAATATATGATGTATTATCTTCCGGGATGGTTGCCCGTAAAGAACCGTTAATGGTCATAATTACTACAGCGGGATTTAATCTTTCGTCTCCTTGTTATAAGGAATATGAGTATGTAAGTAAAATTTTAGACCCGGATATGCCGCAAGAAAATGACGAGTATTTTGCAATTATTTGTGAACTAGAAAAGGATGATGAAGGAAATTTAGTAGATGATATCAAAGATGAATCTAATTGGATAAAAGCTAACCCTATTGTTGCTACCTATGAAGAAGGGATTACTGCTATTAAATCAGAATTAAGAGTAGCTCTAGAACAACCAGAAAAAATGAGAAGTTTTATGACTAAAAATATGGACGTATGGCTTGATTCAAAACCTAGAGGCTATATGAAAATGGACAAATGGAAATTAGCAAAAGTAGAACCATTTGAATTAAAACAATATCCACTTTATTTAGGGTTAGACTTAGCCAGCACAACAGACTTAGCAAGTTTAGGAAAAGTATTTAAACTTCCAGATAAATATGCATTGAAACAACATTCGTTTATTCCAGAAGATAAACTTCAAGAAAGAATGAATACTGATAATGTTCCTTTTGATACTTGGAGAAGACAGGGTTATTTAACTGCTACTCCTGGAAGCGTAGTTGATTATAGTTATATTGAACAATATATTTTGAATCTAAGAGAAGAAGGTTATAACATAGTAGAAATCGCATATGACCAATGGAATGCTTCACATTTGGTTCAAATTTTAGAAAATCATGGGTTTACTATGGTGCAAATGCCACAGGGGTTAAGACATCTATCGTTTCCAACAAAAGAATTAAGAAGTGGGATTTATAGAAAAAGCGTTGTTCATTTTGATGACCCCTTATTACGGTGGGCAATGAGTAACGCAGTAACTAAAATGGATGCACAGGAAAATATTATGTTAGATAAAGAGAAATCAATTGAAAGAATTGATCCGGCTGCTGCAACAGTAAATGGATTTGCACGAGCGATCGTTGGGCAAGTTGCCGATCTAAGCGCCCACTTCTTAAATAATTGGAGGATATAGGAGGAAAACGAATGAAAATACTCAAAATACAAATAAATTGTATAGTTTCAGAAGAACAAAAAGAAAAAATCAAAAAAGACATAGAAAAACAAGTAGCGAGCGGTGTTTTAGTTCATGACAGCACAGTTAATGTGGAAGTTATTGAATTTGATGATACCGAAGTCAAATTCAAAGGGGATGATGGTGTATGGCGAAAGGATTTAGGAAAATTTTAATAGCTTTTATTATGTCGTTCTTCACCCAGTGGTTGGAGGATTTTTTTATTTTGACGGGGGCAGTAATCGTTATTGTTAACACATATCTAATATCAATTGTGGAAGGAAACATATTAGCTGGTAATTATCTTTTGGGATTTGTCCTCATTATCACAGGAGTTGCAATAGCCAAGCGATAGAAAGGGGGTGAGAAAGTGATTTTTCGAAATGCGCTGGCTGCCAAGAATGAAACTACCGATTTAAAAGATCCTGCCCCTTGGTTTTTGAAGATGTTTGGTCATCAAGCATCTAGTGGTGAAACTGTCACAGTAAATTCGGCTTTAGGTGTTCCGGCTGTTTATGCTTGTGTAAACATTTTAGCGAATGGTATTGCCACATTGCCGTTTCAGATGTACAAAAAGACTTCCACAGGGAGGGTGCGTGAAAAGAACCATATAGTGTCTAGATTATTAGAAAAACGCCCTAATCCTTATCAGAGCCCTTTTAAATTTAAGCATTTGATAGAAACGCATAGAAATTTATGGGGGAATGCTTATATTAACATCAGCTGGGGAGCGGATGGGAGACCAAAAGCATTGTGGCTGCTTAATCCATCAGTAACAGAACCTGTTGTTGATATTCCTACCAATACATTGTGGTATCACACGGTTTTACCAAATGGAGAAAACGTAAAAATTGGTTATGGGGATATTATTCATCTAACCACCCTATCTACAGATGGGATAAAAGGGAAATCTCCTATTCAAGTAGTTAGAGAAACTATTGGTAGTTCACAAGCTTCTCAAAAATTTAAAGGGAAGTTTTTCAAAAACGGAGTATCAACTAATGGCTTTTTGAAGATACCAGGAATGCTTAATCCTGATGCAAAAGATGTTGTTAGGTCAGAGTGGGAAAAAGCTAATACAGGTATTAATAACGCTCAACGAATCGCCATTCTTGATGCAGGACTTGATTATCAAAGTATATCCATGCCATTAAAGGATGCTCAATTTGTAGAAAGTATGAAGTTTGATAAAACAGAGATTGCTACTTTTTATAATATTCCTTTACACATGGTTAATGAATTAGAAAGAGCTACGCATTCAAATATCGAGCAACAGGCGATTGATTTTATTCGTAATGTACTAAGTCCGATTTATACGCAATATCAAGAGGAATTCTCATATCAACTCTTTTCGGAAAAAGAACAATTACGATACTACTTGAAATTTAATCTAGAAGCTCTACTTCGAGCGGACAAAAAGACTCAAGCAGAGTTCTACGCCATTATGCTAGACAAGGGTGTATTTAGCATCAATAAAGTGCTTGAGCTTGAGGATATGGATGGTATTGAGGGTGGAGATAAACACCGTGTGGACCTTAACCATGTGTCTCTCGATATCGCCGATGAGTACCAGCTTGCTAAGTCTGGATTGAAAGGAGGTGAGGGAAATGAAGAATAAGAAAAAGTCGCTTATGACGGTGAAAAACCTCACTTCATCATCAGCTGACCTTTATATTTACGGTGAAATAGTAAATAATACGGATTGGAAATGGGATGAATCAGATGTAATGCCAGAAGATGTATTAAATGCATTGAATCAGATTAATAATCTAAGCGAAGTTAATATATACATCAATAGTCCAGGAGGTTCTGTTTTTGCTGGTCTTGCTATTTACAACATGTTAAGTCGTAACAAGGCTAAGAAAATAGTTCATGTGGATGGCGTAGCGGCTTCTATTGCGTCTATTATTGCTTTGGCAGGGGATGAAATTAATATACCATCAAATGCCTTTATGATGATTCATAAACCACTTGTAGGAATGTATGGAAATGCTACCGACTTAAGAAAGGCTGCAGATGATTTAGATGCACTTGAAGAAGGTTTAATGAATGTTTATACAGAAAATCTTGTGGAAGGTGTAGAAGCTGATACTATCCGTGACATGCTTCAAAATGAAACGTGGCTAAATGGTAATGAAGTAGCTAAATACTTTAATGTAAAGGTTACAGAAGCCAAAAATTATGCTGCTTCTGCGGTGGATTATTTAAACAAATATGAAAAAACACCTAAAATACTTATCAGAAAAGAAGAAACACAAAAAAATGAGACTTTTGACAAAATAAAATTTCAAAACGAGCTGGACCTACTTGCATTGTAAGGTCTATTTTTTATGCTCAAAAATAGGAGGAAATTATGAAAACTTTATTCACTAACGCACTACTAGCATTAATGCTGAACAAAAATATTTTCACTGTACAAATGAATGGTGGAATGACTAAACGAGAGCAAGAGTTACGTCAATCTGTTTCCGATTTAAAAGATGAAGCAAAAGCATTGATGGAAGATGGAAAGCACGAAGAAGCTCAGGCTAAATTGAAAGAAGCGAAAGCTGCTAAAACAGATCTTGACAATTTTCTTGCTTTACAAGTGGATTTTGAAAATTTAAGTGTTCCTGAGCCACAAAATAAAGCTGCTAAACTTCCTAAACAAACAAAAGAAGAAAAACCAGAATATAAAGCACTTTTCTTCAAAGCTTTGCGTGGTCAATCTTTATCTAGTGATGAATTGAATGTGATGGACCAATACAAGGCAAGAATTACTGCTGGAAATGGTGAAGATGGCGGCTATATTATTCCGGAGGATATCCAAACTCGAATTAATACGTTGCGACAATCATCTGATGATTTAAGACAATATGTTCAAGTAGTTCCTGTTTCTACTAACAAAGGGGCTCGCACATTAGAACGTCGTGCAGATCACACTCCTTTTGCTCCATTATCTGAATATGGTGATCCAAATGCTATGCAAGAAATTGCATCTCCTAAGTTCGATCGATTAACATACGCAATTGAGGATTACGCTGGATTCTTGCCAGTACCTAATACAGTGCTTGAAGATAGTGACCAAGCGCTTGAAGAATACCTAATTCAATGGATTGGTAAAAAGTCAAAAGCAACTGACAACTATCTGATTCTGCAACAAATTGAAACATTAACTAAAAAAGATTTAGTTGACTATAAAGGAATTAAAACAACTCTAAATGTCACATTAGATCCATCGTTTGCGATTGAAGCAACTATTTATACAAACCAAGATGGTTTTAATTATCTTGACCAATTAGAAGATGGAAATGGTCGTCCATTGTTGCAACCAGATCCACAAAGCCCAACAACTAAACTTCTATTTGGTAGAAAAGTAGTAGTGTTATCTAATAAAACTATCGCAACCGATGAAGGAAAAGCACCATTTATTATTGGTCTATTAAGCGAAGCTATTGTCCTTTGGGACCGCAAGCAAATGTCATTAGATATGACTAAAGAAGGTGGTCAAGCATGGAGAACAAATACAACTGAATTCCGCGCAATCCAACGTGAAGATGTAACAAAATGGGACCCGGAAGCTGTAGTTTATGGTCAAATTGACATTTCTACTACTCCTGATGTTATTCCAGAAGGGTAAGGTGAGAATTGATGAAAGCAAAAGCAAAAGTAAAAATTGAAAGATTCCGTGATAAGTATACAAAAAAGATCTATACAAAGGGTAACCTTTATGAAGGTACTTTAGAACGTATCGAAGAACTCCAAGCTAAGAACTGGCTTGGAGATACAATTAAAACTAATTTGGAAAAAGATAATCATTTACCTTCTTTGGATGCCACTGTAGAGGAGATCAAAGCTTCTGTAGATGCGCTTAAAAAAGCAGATTATGAAAAATTAATCTCATTAGAAAAAGAAGGTAAGAACCGTAAGAGTCTTATCGAGTTCCTAGAAGAACAATCTAAACTCGCAGGATTAGCAGAACAAGACGAGTAATCGTCCTTTTTCTTGAGGTGATAAGAGTGGAAATTGCTGAATTAAAAAGGTATCTACGAATGGATTATCCTATGGAGCCAGAAGAAGAACAGGATCTATTAGACTTTTATGATCGAGCAAAAATTTATATTAGAAACCAAGTTGGAGAGATTGATATAACTAACGAAGAAATGAAAAAACAATATGATCAAGCTTGCGCTATGTTAGTACAGCATTGGAATGATAACCGCGAATCCTTTCGTATTGGGAATGCTTCATATGAAATTCCATATTCATTGGATAGTATTGTCCGTCAATTGAAATATTGTTATGGCGGTGGTATTGAATGAATCCAGGAGACTTAGATCAAAAGTTAATATTCGAAATTCCTATCGGTGGAAAAGATGCTGATGGTTTTCCTATTCTCGAACCATCCACATATACAACAGCTTGGGGGGCTCTCAAAACATTAAAAGGGAGCTCTTTTTTTAGTTCTGCTAGAGAAAACTTGCAAAACAATCGAGTGTTTACAATACGTTATCAAAAAAGGTTGATGGAAGATCTGCGTCCTAGTGGCTTGAAAGTCCTGTGGAGAGGCATTTCTCACGATATTGAGTCAATTGATAATGACGATGGTAAAAACGTCTCTATGACTGTTATATTGAGGGCGGTTAGCTGATGAAATTTGAAATGCATGGCTTACTGGAATTGATGGTCCAATTAGAAAGAACTAGCACAGGGATAGAGGAAGGTAAGAAAGAAGCGCTAGAAGCAGGCGGCAAAGTCATGCAACAAGAAGCGAAAAAAACCGTGAGAAAGCGTACCGGAAACCTAAAGAACCATATTGAATTGTCAGAAGTAGAAGACGATAACATTTTTGTTTATGTGGACAATCAAGGAAAAGCATATTATGGATTCATGCATGAATTCGGTACTTCTAAAATGCCTGCAAAGCCTTTTATGGCACCGTCTTTAAATAAAAGTAAGATGAAAATTAACCAAGCAATGGCAGAAAAATTGCGTAATCGTTTGAGGGGAACATGATGAATCTTAATCAATTAATCTTAAATACTCTTAATGATGTCGATTCTCCTGTTGAATATATGACTTATTCAGGTACTGAAAGGACCTATATTACATTTTTTGAGTATGACCAAGACGTTGGATTAGAGGCTGACGATGAAGAACAAAACAGTGTGCATTATATCCAAATTGACGTTTTTTCACCAGGTAATTTTTTATCTATAGTGAAAAATGTTAAATGGAAAATGAAACAAGCTAGATTCAAAAAGAATTTTGAAACGGAAATGTACGAAAATGAAACGAAGCTCTATCACAAGATGCTTCGTTTTTATTTTATATCTGAAACGGAGGAATAAGGAATGGCAACAATCGGTTTAAAAGATATATACTTTGCGCCAATTAAAGAGGATTCAGAAGAAGGGACAACATACGATACTCCATTTAGAGTAGGTAAAGCAATTACAGCTAACGTGCAGCCACAGTTTAATACAGCTGATTTAAGAGCGGATGATGGAGTAGCAGAAACAGCGGAAGCTAGAGGGGTTACAACCGTTGCGTTAAATACAGATGACTTAGTAGCTATAGTTCAATCAAAATTGCTAGGTAAAAAGATTAATAGTGATGGAGTTTTAATGGACAGTGAGGATGATCGTCCTCCATATGGTGCATTGATGTTTAGGTCAGAAAAGGCAAATGGAGCCTATCGATACACAGTTCTTTATAAAGGGAAATTTACTCCACCAGAAACAAATTATGAAACGAAACAAGAAACCCCAACTTTCCAAACACCTACCATCAATGGCCGTTTCTTAAGACGAGCATCTGATAATCAAATTGGTGGACAAGTTGATGAAGATGATCCAGCGATTGATCCAACTATTATTGATAATTGGTTTAAATCTGTGTATGAAGAAACACCGGAGGGTTAATCGATGAAAATTGTATTTAAAAATGTAGAACAAGTTGATGGTGAAATAAAAGTTAATGAAAAAGTTTTTACTATTCCTCATGCTAACGCTAAGCATTATCGCCAATTATTAAAGTTTGATGAAACTATCGATTACTCCAACATGGGTGTGGAGGAACATGATGAATTGGTTGGTTTTGTTTGTGACGTATTCCAAAATCAATTTACAATTGATGAGTTTTACGAAGGTATTCCTGCTCATGAAACGGTCGGAACCTTAATTAATGTGTTTGCATTTGTTCGAACTGGAAAAACTCCTGAACAATTAATGGCAGACCAAGAGGAAGAAAAGGAAAAAAACGCCTAACACCTGATGAGTTATTTGCTCGTCAGGTTAAAAATGCAAAAAAGGAAATGACTAATGTTAAAAAGTTATACAAATCTTTATTAAAAAGTGGGTGGACTCTCAATCAGATAGATGAGATGGACATCCATTTTTATTTTGAACTTGGTAATTCAGATCAAGAGAAGGTCTATATCGATGAAATCAAATTATTCTAGGAGGTGACGGTTATGGAAGTAGGAGCATTAAGAACAAGAATATCACTTGATTCCGCACAGTTTCAGCAAGGGATGGCTGGTATTAATCGGCAGCTGAAAGCTTTACAACACGAACAGAAAGCCGTCACCTCATCTGGTACTGGCTTCGCTCGGGGAGTAAATGAATTAAGGGCTAAGTCTGATGTGTTAAATCGTACTTTAAGAGTCCAGCAGGCACAAGTACAAGAATTAGCAAGAAGGTACGAAGCTAGCAAAAGGGCAACGGGTGAAAATTCTAGAGAAACCCAAAACGCTCAAATTGCATATCAACGAGCAGTTGCGGATATGCGTAGAACAGAATCTGCATTACAAGGTGTTACAGCTGAAATAGAGCGCCAATCAAATCCTTGGAATACATTGAGTCGTAACATGAGCAATACTGGAGAACGTCTCAAACAAGCAGGAAAAGGGATGAGTGATTTTGGTCAAGCGTACAGCACAAGAGTAACCGCACCTATTGTTGCTAGCGGCGTGGCAATGTTTAAGGCAGCATCTGATTATGAATCCGCATTTGCAGGTGTTAGGAAAACAGTTGATGCTACTGAGAAAGAATTCTCTCAACTTTCGAGTGGAATTAGAAATATGGCAAAAGAAATCCCTGTTGCAGCAACTGAGATTGCGGCAATTGCTGAGTCAGCGGGACAACTTGGTATTCAAACAGAAAACATCATGGGCTTTACTCGTGTTATGGCTGATTTAAGTGTAGCTACAAATATGACTAGCGAACAGGCTGCTACTGATTTGGCTCGTCTTGCAAATATTACTCAAATGCCACAAAAGGAATTCGATCGTTTAGGATCTTCTATTGTTGCGCTGGGTAATAACTTTGCCACAACTGAATCAGAAATTGTCTCCATGGCTCTTAGATTGGCTGGTCAAGGTGCACAAATTGGTTTGACAGAGGCACAAATTAATGCCCTTGCAACTGCGATGTCATCTGTTGGGATTGAAGCAGAAGCTGGTGGTACTGCGATGTCTACCGTTTTAAAGAAAATGCAAACAGCTGTAATGGACAACGGAAAAATGCTAGGAGAGTTCGCCAAGGCAGCTGGTGTATCTGCAAAAGACTTTGCTGACCAATGGAATAAAGAGCCTATTGAGGCATTAGATACTTTTATTAAGGGGTTAGGAAAATCATCAAAAGAGGGAGAGAACTTAGCTGAAATTTTAGGGTATTTAGGTATAAAGGGCATACGTGAACAAGATACGTTGTTACGTTTATCAGGAGCATCTGATGTCCTTACAAATGCTGTGAAAATATCTAGTGACGCTTGGAAAGAAAATAACGCGTTGACTAAAGAATCTGAAACTAGATACGGAACAACGGAAAGCCAATTAGTCATTCTGTGGAATCGTATTAAAGACGTTGCAATTACTACTGGAAATGCTTTAGTTCCTGCTGTAATGGATGCTATCGATGCAGCTGAGCCATTTATAAAACAAATAGAATCAGGAGCCAAGAAATTTAGTGAATTAGACAAAGAGCAACAACGGACAATTTTGAAAATGATTGGATTAGTTGCAGCTGTGGGTCCAGCTACTTTTGCTCTAGGTCAGTTAACTATTGGCATTGGTGGCGTTTTAAAAATAGGCGGCTCTTTAGTTAATCTATTTGGAAGAAGTGGAGGAACGGGGCTCTTAGGAAAAATCGGAATGTTAGCCCCAATGGCTACATCTCCAGTAGGGTTAGCGATAGCGGGGGCTGGCGCTTTAGCATTGGGTATATACGCTGTCTCAGAAGCTAGTAAAGAAAGCACTCAAAAAACTCTTGAATCTATTGAATCACGCAAAAAAGAAATTGATTCTACAGATAAGCTTATTTCGCAGTATGAAAAGTTACAGAAGAAGAATCAATTGTCGACTGATGAAGTCTTACGTTACATGGATATTGTGGATGAGCTTAAAAATACCAAAGGTGAAGATACAATCAAAGCATTAACTGATGAACAAGCAAAACTTCTTGAAAAATCAGGTCTCACCAATGAAGAGATGGAAGAATTTTTAGGATTAAACGATAAAATTATTGAAAAATCTCCTTCTGCAGCTAAGGCAATATCTGAACAAGGTAATGCTTATGCAAATACCTTAGATGAACTCAAAAAGTTAAATAATATGGAACGTCAACTTTTGATGGAAGATACTTATAAAGCAGTAAGAAATGAGATGGATAAGCAAGAAAGTAATCTTAAAAGGCAAGTAAATCTTCAAAACGAAATAGCTGAAAAAGAAAAATACCGAACCGAAGTTCAAAAAGAAATTCTTTCAAATGGAAAGAGAAATCGCGAAATTGACTTAGAGTTAGTTGACTTACGTGGTAAGCTAGTCAACGCCAATATTGAAGAACGCCAAGAGATTGAAAATAAAATCAGTATTTTAGAAAATGAAAAAAGTCAAATTGGTACACAAAATAATTTACACCAAGATACTATTGATCGCATCGAAACTCAAATTGAAAAGAAGAAAAAATCTCTTGAAGAAACCAATAAAGAACTGAAAGCATTTGATGAGTTACTTGCGGATTACGCTCAACAAGTATTATATGAACAAGGGATTGTGTCGGAAAAAGGGAAAGCGAATGAAGCGATCGTAAAACAACAAAATGAAATTAATAAAGCCAGAGCAGAATTAGAAAAATTCGGAGAGAAAAACGGTCGTCAAACTCATGAATATAAAGAACAAAATGAAAAGCTAAATGAACAACAAAGAAAACTTGATGTTGCCAAACAAAAGCTTGCTGAAATGAATGAGGTTGCTGGTAAGACTGTTTATAAAGATATTGAAACAAAAGTAAACCCAACTATTAGTTCTATTAATAAAGCTCTCGCTTCCGGAGTGCAAAAAACTGTTAATATAAAAACTAATCTTGATGGGAATTACAGGCGTTTAAATGATCCAACTGCCAAAGCGTTTAATATTACAACTGTTGGAGGGCATCATCTTAAATACGCAACAGGAACTGACCATCACCCAGGGGGACCATTTATTGCAGGTGAAGAAGGATTTGAACTTGGGCGTATGGGTAACCGTTGGGAATGGTTAGAGTTCGGGCAATATAATAAGCCTGCCGGTTATCAAGTATTTACTCATGGAGAATCAAAAAAGATAATACAAGCTTTAAATAATATGCCGGGATACGCAAGCGGAGCAAGTCCTAGTGGTCAAGCTATGCAGATTGTAAATCAATTAGATCGACATGAGCAGCGGCCGTCCACACAATCTAATAGCACAAATTCCAATAGGCCCATTTATTTAACAATAGAAATGGATGGGGAGACTGTAGCCCGAAAAGTTTATCCATCTATCGACAGAATGCAAGCTGATGATATAGATATAGAAAAATTTAGTTTTAAAGGAGGTGCTTAACATGGATTATCTAATTATAGAAAAAAATGGAGAATATATAGATTCTCGAACAATAGAGGGCTTGAATCTTTTAAGATTCCGTAAACAATCCATTGTTGGCTCTCCCATTTTATCTGATGTAGATGGTAGAAGGGGTCAGGTATCAAGAGGTAAAAAATTTGGTGTTAGACCAATCGCTACAGAATGGTGGTTAGAATCAAGGGATTTAATTGATTTAGATTTTCTTGTGGATGAAATGATGAGACTTTTCCACTCCGAAAAAGAGATAGGTATTATTCATTCCAGGCAACCAGGTAGAAGGTGGTATGTTAATGCTGATTCTGATTTTGAGCCTAATTACATTAATTCTTATACAGCAACAATAGAATTAACTTTGGCAGCCACATACCCATATGCAAAGAGTCTTGGAACTAGTTTAAGTCCTAAAACCTTTGATTCTGACTTATGGCAAATTGGACAGGGATTGATATCTGAAGAAACTCCTTATGAATTTTCTTCTAGTCGTTTTAGGGTTTTTAATCCATCAGATATTACTATTACTCCATCTGAACATCCAATTATTATAGCTGTTACTGGTTCTACTAATAATTTTTCATTGACGAATCTTACGACTGGGGAGAATATAACATATTATGGTTCCAGTTCAAGAAGTGATAAATTGATTTTTAATCGTTATGATCACTATAAAAATAATGAAAACGTTATGTCGAAAACAAACCATGGGGCAATAACATTAAAACCAGGATGGAATGATTTTGTGGCAACTGGGAAAGGGAGCGGGACTATTAGTTTCGACTTCCCTTTTTATTATGTGTAGGTGTTAACTATGATAAAAAAGTTGATGGTACAAAGTATATCTGGTCAATTGAGAAGGCTAGCAAATTATTCTGTAACTAGACAGTCAAATATCGAAATGGATAAAGTCCTAAAAGTAATAGTTGTAAAAGATGATTCGAATATAAATTCCTATCCTTTAGTCGATAACTTCAACTACTTGATTTACGAAGGAACATACTTTGTAATTACTAATTGTAAAGAAAAGATGATTGGAGATACTGTTAAAAAAGAACTGGTTGGGATTTTAAAAGCATCATGGGATTTAGAAGGACATCGAATTTACGAAACAATAACCGGAACTTATACAATTGAATCAATGCTTACATTCGGTCTGAAAAATAGTGGCTATGATTTTATTGTGGATAAAACAGGCATAACAAAATCGTTAGAAGTGGAGAATTTTGGAGACGATAGTTCATTCGGATTACTAAAATATATTTTAAATCGCTTTGAGTGTGAATGTGAAATTATTGATAAGACAGTATACGTAGCCAAACAAATTGGTCGTGTTTTAAATAAGCAGATAAGGCACCAATACAATGTTAAAGATGCAGTGAAGGAAATGGATACATCTAACTTTTTTACTCACATAGAGGGTTTTGGAGCGATTGATGAGAAAACAGGAAAGTACATCGCACGAACTAGTTATACTAGTCCCTTAGCAACTGAATTGGGGATTTATAGAGTAGCTCCACCAGTTCGGGACGAAACTTATCGTCATAATGATTCTCTTTATGCTAGGTTGGTAAGAGAACTAAACGATAAGTTAAATGTATCAATCCAACTTACAGCTACTGAACTAGCAGAAATGAATCTTCAAGACATAAGGAAAGGTGATTGGATATTGGTTATCCTAGAGCCTTTAGGTATTGATGTGCGTATTAGAGTAATAGAAATAGAGGATTATTCTAATGAGGATTTAGATCCTGTATTTACTTTTGGAACCGCCCGAAAAAGTGGTAAAAAAATAATATCCAGTTTAAATAATTCTAGTCAATTGATTACTAGCGTTATAGATGAGCGTGGAAGAATAAAAACCCAAGCAATAGATCAAGACAACCTTGTTATTAATCTTGAAAAAGCTAAAGGACAAGTAAGAGAAGATCAAGTGGTAATTGGACCTGAAACAAAATTTGCAGAAGGTTATGATCCAAGTCATCCTAATATACCACTTGCAAATGCGTTGCAAAATGGTTTGATGAGTGCTAACGATTTTATGAAAGTAGCTAGTATTATTGTGGATGATAGCGGCAATGTTCAAGTGAAAATCCCTTTAGCTTCTTCCGCAAATAACGGTTTATTTAGTTCTTCTGATTTTACGAAATTAAATCGAATACAGTTACCAGCAGACGGACAAGTTATTGACTTGTCTTTTATTATACAAAGAATCAATGAGTTAGAAGAAACAAACGAAGGGTTGAAGGAGCAAATTGACAACCTTGAACAGCGAGTAGAACTATTAGAGCAAGGAGGCGGTGATAATGCCTAGATGGCCATATAAAACAATTGGGGCAACAATTGATCGAGTCTTTAGAAATAACATGAATGATAACTTTAAAGACATTGAAGCAGATTTTAAAGAGTTGAATATAAATTTTGATAATGCTGTAGAAACAGTATCTGATAAAGCATTTGACAAAGTAATAGGGGCAGCTAAAATCGAATGGTTACCTCCTGTTAACACGTTTAACGATTTAGAAATCACTTATCCAGATGTTGTCGAAGGTAAAACAGTAATGACTCGTGACAGCGGGAAGATTTATCGATTTGACGGTGAGAATTGGATAGAGATACAAAATATTGATCCATCCGCTATTAATGAAGTGGATAATCGTCTTACCGCAGAGTTGGCAACTAACACACAGCGAATAGAAGATATAAATACAAACGTGTTGATGTATGGAGTTAAGGGAGATGGGGAAACAGATGATATACCTATTCTCCAAAGTTTAGTTGATTCGTTGCCTCCTGGATCAAAGTTAACTTTTCCTCCTAAACGAGTTTTTAAAATTTCAAGACCTTTAGTTATCACTAGAGGCGATATTAGAATTAACTTTAACAATTCGCCACTTAGGTATGTAGGTACAGAAGATTTAGAATCAGACAATGGAACAGGGCGGATGTATGGAGCTATTACAATAAGAGGAAAACTGCTTGAAGAAACAAGAACAAACGTAGTGGATATTATCCCTAATGAAGGAATTATTGACAAAGAATTTTATGTAAACGGTGATAATTTTAAAGGCTTGAAACAACCATTTACGCAAGTAACAAAAGTAGTCACTACGTTAACAGATGCATCTACTCTTTTTACAAAAGGTGATTATGTATCTGTTAACGTGAAAAATCATAGCGGTACATGGGATAAAAATTATGGCGATAATCCTTCTATGTTAAATGTAATCGCGCGAGTTATCTATGTTGATGGCGCTAATGTGTATGTTGATGTTTGTTCAGACTTGCGTTTTAATAGCTTAAAAGTAAATGGGACAATCGCTTTATTAGAAACGGTGGATAATGTAACAATAGAAAATTTAGTATTTGAGGATATGAACGATACACCTATTCCTGCAACTATTACCGACAACAGTGAACGGGACAGTTGGGTAGGTGGAATAAGTGTAAGATATGCAAGTAATTTTACACTTAATAATTTCAAGGCTTCTCGTCATCGTTTCCCTGCATTAATGTTGAGAAGTGTATATAGTCCAATTATTAATAATTTCGTTGCTAGTTATCCACGTACAGTGATGGCTGGCTGTGGTTATGGAATGCAGATTGGCTCATCTGTACATGGTTCTATTAAAAATGTTCGTGGTTACGGATTACGCCATTTAGTTGATTTTGCTTCAAGCGGACATATGCGAGTAGAAAATGCAAGAATGCCGAATGATTGGCATGGAGCGTTCGACTGCCACGGGATGGGCGAGTTTGATATTACTTATGTTAATTGCGTGGGTAACTTCTTAGCAAGTAATGGAATAAATGAATTTCCGGATATGGTAGGAAATATTTCGCTTGATAATTGTAAAGGTAGTTTACAAATGGCCTGGACACAAAGAATCCATGTGAATAATTCATTAATTTACATGGACGCAAAGCGAATTACAAGAAGCCCGCATGTTGAAATACTTAATAGCAAATTAATGTTCAAACGAACAAAGTACAATTTTGTTGCTGCAGTTCGTGGAGTTTATATGCAAACTGCTTTTATTATAGATAACACATCAATTGAAATTACAAACGAAAATAACCCTCACCAAGAATGGACAAATAGATTATTCGAAGTTGATGCTTATAAAAATGTAAGGATAAGCAATGTGCCATTTGTTCGAAATCTTCGTGATGATGTAATGTTGATTAGTCTAGCAAAATGTACAGATATTACTATTAACGATAACACACTTACTAATCTTGGGTTTCATCTAACAAATACAACTAGCATTGATGATAATACTGTCCTTGCAGATAACTCAATGGCTGGCGGGATTTTACGCATAAAAGATAATAAAATAGACGAATCAATTAATGCGTCGGACTCCAAAAACTTTTTTTCCATAACTAATGTGGATGATATATCGTCATTTCTCGTTAAATTAGATGGAAACATGTTTTATTCATTAGGTAAAACACGATGGATACGCACAGAAATTAACTCGTTTAGTGTAAATATTATAGCGGTTAACAATTTATTCCGCGGACGAGTAGGTGCTTATTATACAGCAGGATCTGTTTGGCCAACATTTATTACCAGAGTAGGTAATATTGATTTATCAGATACGGACGAACCAACAAGGCTAAAGAATTATAACATTCCTGGTATAGGAATAGAGATACCGGCTGGATGGAGCGAATACAAATACGCATTTAGGACCGAGCGTATACAACCAGATACCAATTATGTGGTGTACGTTACGCCTGAATGGGATTGCGGTAACTGGTGGATAGAAGAAAAGTCTATAAATGGTTTTACATTAAAATTTAGCAAACCACCGACTGCTACTTCTAGAGTAACTATGGACGTAACTAGAAACTAGGTAAAAGGAGTGTTATAAATGGGGCTTATAGTGACTTACAATTATGAGTTAACTTATATAAATACAAAAATACAATTCGATGATAAATTTCGAGTTGAGTTTCCGGATGTTAAAGATCGCATAACAGAAATCATAAAGGTTAAAGATGCATACTGCGAAATTGTGAAAATTGAAGGAAATAAGGAGAAAATGGATATTGTATTATCTATTTACAAAGATAGAACTAAAACATACGTCTTAGAGACAAAAGTATATTCGTTTGTTCCGTCTTCGTCTGATTCGATGGATAGCTTTATGCAGGCGTATGAATACCTTAAAAATTTGCCAGAGTTCGAGTATGCTGTATATGTAGATGATCAGAATTCAACTCCAGTTTAGGAGGAAATCTATGAAATTTTTAATGATATGTCCAATTTGTAATTCAACCAATGTCGAAGTGTTTCCGACTATAGATATGGAAGTAACTTTTATTTGCCAGGACTGTAATTATAGAGAAACTACTTATGAAGAGGATTAGTTAGTCTCATTGGATGCTATGGTATGGTAACAAATAAAGGAAATCCCTCCTTTTCTGTCGAATAAATGCAGAAAAAAGGAGGGCATTTACTTGTTAAATCAACTAGAAATTAATTTAACTCAACAAATTATTAACAATTTTATTTCTGCTTTTCGAAAAAATTTAGAGGTGGAGATAAAAAAATTAAAGAGTAATAACTTAAAAGTTGAAAAAATATTACCTAAAGTTTTAATTGTAGATTTTGGATGTGAAGTTACATTTTCGATAGAAAAGGGCCATATTATGTTTGTTCTTAAACATAATAAAAATAGAACCAGTACAAATTTTATCATTGGAGATGTGATAGATGTGTTTGATGATACAGGTTTGTGGGCAGCTAAAAAGGTTCTAACCTTATTCTCTTTATCTGACTGTAAGTATATTGAATTTAAAAAAAACTCTTTTAATGGTGTGAAACCATTTAGTTTAAATGGTGACGATATAGAAATGTATATGGAAGATGTAACGTTTGTGTCTCCATCCGGAAAAGAAACAGAAGTAGAATTTGCATTTGTTTTTTCCTATTCTAAATTGATTAGTGTTATTAATGAAATAGAATCATTTACGAGTAATTTCATATTTGCATATTGGAATTACTTTGATCGATTTAAAGCGAAGTTAGATTCTACTTCTGATAAATATAAAGAATATATAAGTCATCTAAAAAGCATATCAACTGATATGGATTATTATTTTTATGATGAAAAAGTACTAGAAAGAGATATAGAGAAATTTATTAATGAAAATTCAATTATAATTAGTGAAATACTTGGGTTAGAAAAACCTATAGTTCAACCGAAATTGAAAGATATAAAACAAATATACAACCAGAAACTAATACCAGATTTAATGGGTTTTGATTCAACACGTGATAATTGGACTATTGTCGATTATAAAACAGGCAGAAGAGCAAATTTAGTGAATTCCCCTGGAGGAGTTAGGGTAAAGTTTTCAGATGCGGTTGCTAAATTAGAAGCACAACTGAGAATCTATAGAAAATACTTTAACGAATTAGAACATCGTGAGTACTTTAATAAGGAATATAATACTAAAGTACATGAATACCCTCATACAATTGGGATTATAGGGTACGTTGATAAAGAATCTCGGAAAGATTTTAACGAATTATTAGATGAAAAAGGAAGATGGTTTGAATTAATTCCCTATAATGATTTACAAGCTAGATTTAAGAAGCTGATTGATTTGATTGAAAGAATAAAATGAAAAGAGGTGTTATAGAGTGGAATGGTCATATTTAAATAATCAACAGAGAGAGAAATTACAATATGCAT
Organism: Niallia circulans; assembly: GCF_003726095.1. Classification (NCBI taxonomy): domain Bacteria; kingdom Bacillati; phylum Bacillota; class Bacilli; order Caryophanales; family Bacillaceae; genus Niallia; species Niallia circulans. The sequence continues at coordinate 1,946,783 of NZ_CP026031.1, read as the reverse complement.
ATGACTTATTATTCGAAGTGAAAAATGAAATTGATTATAAGCACCGAGAATACTCGCTCATCAATACATCAATATATGCACTAGAGGATGCAATTGAAATTGAAAAAGTAAAAAACACACCAAGTAAGTGTGTTTTTTTATTACCTCAAAGGGGGTGAAAACCTATGTATAGAGAGAAAAAGGGGGAATGGGAAAATGCCAACACAGGAGGTACCTACATTGGAAGAAAGAGTTGATAATCATGAAGGAAGGATAAAAGCACTTGAGGATTATCAGAAGGAACAAGAAAAACTAAACCAAGAAATTAAAACACAGTTATTAGCCACGGAAAATACTGTTTTGAAAGAATCCGGCAAGCAACAGGATTTAGTACAAAAGCTACTTGATCATGTTTTAGAAGAAGATAAAGAAGACCGTAAAACGTCAAGAGACAGTAAGACGTATACACAACAGCAAATATGGAAATTAGCAGTAGCCCTTGCAGGAAGCGGAGGGCTACTTTATTTGTTGATTGAAAAATTATTTACACGATAAGGAGTGTTAGGAATGGACAAAGGTACATTAATCAGAACAATCGTATTAGGAATAGCGTTTATTAATCAATTTTTAGTTAGTTTTGGTCTTTATGAAATACCAGGAACAGAAGAGCAGCAAACAGCGTTTATATCAGCTGTATTTACAGCAATCGCAGGAACAATTGCCTGGTTTAAAAACAATTACGTGACTGCAAAGGGTAAAAAGCAAAAGGATTTATTAGTTGGTCATAACCTAGCTAAAAATCAATCAAAAACAAAGTAAGAGTAGCTTAATAGCTGCTCTTTTTCTTTTATAAAAATAAAAATGGAGAGTGATTAAATTGTCATTTATCAATGAAATCTTACCACATGCTAAAAAGGTGGGAAAAGAATCAAATATCTTAGTGTCTTTAATTCTTGCACAAGCTATCCATGAATCTAATTGGGGCAAAAGTGGACTAGCCCAAAAAGGTAAAAACTTATTTGGTATCAAAGGAACTTATAACGGCCAATCGGTTACCATGAAAACTTGGGAAGTATATAACGGTAAATCAGTCTATGTGGATGCCAAATTTCGAAAATATCCTTCATGGTATGAGTCTCTACGAGACCTTACTGCTCTATATGAAAATGGAGTATCTTGGGATAGAAACAAATACAAAAAAGTAATTGGTGAAAAGGATTATAAAGCGGCAGCAAAAGCAGTACAAGCTGCAGGATATGCTACTGATCCAAACTATGCAATAAAGCTTATTCGTACTATTGAGGATAATAACCTCACTCAATATGATGTGGATGGAGTAAAAGTGGAAAAGCCTAAGAAAACAACTTCTTCCACAAAGGATAATGTAAAAACTTATCAAGTAACTAAACAATATAATGGTTATGCTACTGCAGCAGATGCTAAGTCTAAGAAGGATAAAAAGACTACTGTACCAAAAGGCAAATATTATGTTTTTAATGAATCCCAAGGCATGATTAATGTCACGACTAAAAAAGGGGTGCCAGGTAGCTGGATTAATCCTTTTGAAACAACTGCCAAAACAACTAAGGCTAAACATCACATTGTTAAAAATGGAGAAAATCTCACAAAGATTGCTAAGAATCATAAAACATCAGTTGCAGCAATACAAAAATTAAATCCTAGTATTAAAAACCCTGATTTAATCTATCCAAAACAAAAAATTCGCATAAAGTAACACGGATGGATATAAAATAGTTTACAACATGATCTCCACATAAACCCTGCTCTTTGGAGTGGGGGATTTTTTTGTTTTTAGGAGGGATTTTTCAACATTTATAGAATATAATATTAAGAGAAAGAGGGAGGATTATTAATGAATGAAAAAAGAAAAAGACAAGTATTTATAGTAAGCTTAATAGTAATAGTGGCATTAGCAAATTTATTGTACAACATATTTTCTAACGCTGTTACAGCAATAATCTCTATGGTTGTTTCATTAATAACAATAATTATCATAGTTCAAGATATGCGAGGGAAATTCAAGATATCAACCAAAAACTAAAGTTCCACTCACTCTGAGTAGGAGCTTTTTTATTTTGTATTTTTTGTGAACTAAAAGGAATTTACTTCCACAATAAAGAAACATCCTATAGAAAGGAGGGATAAAATGACCGACTATGATTTATTACTCCAATTAAAAGAACAGTACGAATCCACGCAAGACGCCTCAGATCTAAAAATTCTAATCGATTTCTTCTTAGAATTATTTCCTGTAAAAGATTAATCTAAATGACGATGCAAAAAGTAATAATTAAGTAGCTTTTCTGTGTTGTTTCTAAGATTGTAATTAAAATAGCGATGCACTTCATGATATCCGTTGATATAAAAATTGTATTCCGTAAAAGCTTCGTCACTTTCACCCTTAACCAACTTCCACTTATTCTTATACATCTTTTTATTATTCTCTCTCATGTCCCTTTGTACTTGTTTCATCATGTGTTCGATTAAGTTTAAGTAGACTTGATTGAGTTTAAACGGTGCAGTCTTAGCTACGTTAAAGTCACGATCAAGCACAGTCAACAACATAGGGAGATATATAGCATTTTCAAATATATCTCTTTCTTCTTCGGATAATCTACTCATAATTTCTGCTCCGTTTATGTTCTTTCTACATCAACTAATTTTCTAAATGATACGTAATGAATTTGATCTTTCTCATCTTGAATGCGTAACTGGTTGTTTAAATAATCTATGTAAACAGTACGGCCAATCAAAGTATCTATGTATCCATTATTATATAGACTGTATTTAAGTAGCTGATTATATTCCATACCCTCGTGGATCAATACATCTATATCATTCAACTTATCTTCGTCAAGTTCAGGTTGTTCAATTTTATCTTGATTATTAATTTCATTTTTTACAGCAACTACATGTTCAGGCAGCATCATAGCAACCCATTTTTTCGTACCCCGGTCTTTTAACATATCCCCATCTCCTTTTCGATAGGATAATTATATAAGAACAATTGTTCGATTTCAATATTGTTTTCGAACGAACGTTCGTATATAATAATTAAAAAAAGGAGGTCTAACTGATGAAAGGTTTACTTAAAAGAGCTGTAGAAAGTAAAGAGGTTTTAGAAATGATTTATCAAAACAATAAAGGGGAATTCAGCCAACGTAGGATTCAGGTTATTAAAATGAGTGAAGAGTCCTTTAGTGCTTATTGCTTTACTCGTAAGCAGCAACGCACTTTTAAGATAAGCAACATTCTATCAGTTGGACCAGTTCGGAAAGTAAGGAGAGGTGCATAATTTTGATGTTAGTAAAACCTAAGAAAGTTAAAAAGCCATCAAGACCAAGCCGAGATAAATTTGAATTAGAGGAAATTGCTAATACTTTAATCGAAGCGTTAGAGGATAAGGCTGAACTTAGATTAACTGTGTGGAAGAGAGAAGATCCAGTCCGAGGGAAAGTAGTTAAAATGGATGGAAATACTAAACTCATACATATAGAGAAATTTGCCGAAACAATCAAAGTTCCATTTATAGATATTTTGCAAGTGAAGAAAGTATGAATAAAAGCCCAACTCATTTGAGAAGGGCTTTATTTTATCTTAATGTGATATCTGTAATTTTGTATCCGTCAACAAAATCATCGATAGAGTCACCGTATACTAAGCCTTCTTCCACAGTGAATTCAGCTTTTTTATAAAGCTTCTGTCCATCTTCATCTGCGATTTCCACATTGTAGAGAAGCGTGAAATTTTTACCATAACTTTTTCCATCCCAGTATTCGAATTCTTGGTCAGTATCTTTAATTATTTCATAATCTTTTCCTTCACTTATAAGAGATTCCACATATTTTCTTTCTTGGCTCCGATAATCATCATATGAACTGTATACTGGATTAGGATCATTGCCATAAAGCCTATCCCAATCTTCATAGGAATAACCTTCTAGTATTTTTTCTTCTGACGAATCCAGTGTTTTTAAATATTCATAATCAAATACATCAACAAATTCTTCTGATGAAAAGATATTTAAAAACTCATCTCCATTTTTTACAGCTTCCATATACGCTTCTGCTGTTTCCCTTGCTTTTTTTTCTTCACTGCTGCTACAGCCAGATAATACTAAAATCCCTAATAACACTGGCCATATAATTTTTCTCAAAGTTGTTCCCCCTTACTTTTGTTTATCTAATAATATCTTATAGTTAATGGTTATAAGATACTATTATTTCGACAAAAGTAGACAAAATGTCATGTTTGTTTTTTGATTATATTATTATACATAGGTATTGAATACTGGATTAGGTTATGTATTGATTCAGATATCTCCATTGATATTAAATGTATTGAAACAAATCGGAAGGGCTATATAATTGCTTGAAGAAGAATAGGGATGATGTGTAAATAATTAGTTATATTTACGTAACGCTACCAACTGGGTCTGGCAAGACAACAACACTCTACTCTCTCCTAAATGAAAATGCACATCTTTATCAGCGAAATGTGATTAGCTTAGAAGATCCCATTGAAAAAACGCAGGAAAACGTTTTGCAAATTCAAGTCAATGAGAAAGCTGGTATTACGTATTCCACTGGCTTAAAAGCAATTCTTCGCCATGATCCAGATATTATTATGGTTGGAGAAATCCGCGACAAAGAAACTGCTCATATTGCGATAAGGGCGAGCTTAACAGGTCATTTAGTATTGAGCACAATGCATACGAGAGATGCGAAAGGTGCGATTCATCGACTGTTAGAGTTTGGTATTAAAGAGACTGAGATTGAACAAACCTTAATCGCTATTACTGCTCAAAGACTAGTTGAAATGGTATGTCCTTTTTGTGATAAAGATTGTTCCCCTAACTGTTACCGTTTAGATAACCGCTTAAAAAGATCAACAGTGTTTGAAATGATTACAGGCAGGATGATTTCTGATATTCTCTATAACCGAACAGAAACTAAGAGAGCTAACTATAAATCACTAGGAGATATTATTTGTAAAGGGATTGCCCTAGGCTATATAAAGAAAGGAGAATATGAACGGTGGATTTATGATGAAAAATAATCATGCATGGTCTAATATAGAACAAGCGAAATTTTTAAAGTGTATTGGTGAGCTGCTGGATAGAGGCTATTCGATGGCAGAGGCAGTCCAGTCTTCTCGTTACTATATGCCCGATCGTCGAATGGAAGATATTAATGCATGTTACGGTTCTTTAAAAGGAGGAGAGTCGTTTTTTGAGAACCTAGTAAGATTCAATTTTGATTATCAAGTGATAAGTTTTGTTTACTTTGCTGAAAAGCATGGCGGATTTGCTAGTGCTTTTCAAGATGCAAGTAGAATGATTCAGAATAAGCAAGATACGATAAGAAAATTAAGAAAAATCCTTACCTATCCTCTTTTTCTTTTGTGTTTTACCTTCGTTTTATTTTTCTTTGTTCAAAGTATCCTCATCCCGAAGTTTAATTCTATCTTTTTAACGATGAATATTAACAAGAATTTCTTTCTCCTATTTCTCCAATTTATTGGTCACATTATTCCATTTCTTCTTGTTTTCTTATCCCTATGTTTTATTTCCGCGCTTCTCTACTATTATTTTTCTTTTCGAAAATTAGATGTTATCAAGCAAATAAATGCACTAGCGAGTATTCCGATGATTGGAATATTTGTTAGACGTTATTTTTCCTATCTACTATCCGTGCAGTTAAGTTATTTATTATCAAGTGGTTTTTCGATTTATGAGTGTATGCAATTTTTTCTTGAAAACAAGGAGCAAAAACTATATTCCCAAATAGGCGAAATCACTATTTCACAGTTAAAAAAAGGAGTGCGACTTGAACAAGCTTTTGCTTCCTTTGATTTTTTGGAAAAAGAGCTATTACAAATTATTCAGCACGGCCAGGAAAATGGAAAGCTTGATCAGGAATTCTATTATTTCGGAAACTATTGCTTAACACAAATAGAAGAAAATTTACAAAAAACATTAAAAGTCCTTCAACCTACATTGTATACAGCTGTTGGAATTCTAATAATTTCTATTTATTTATCTGTGTTAATGCCAATGTTTCAATTACTGGACGGCTTTTGAAAGGAGAAAAAAATGAAGAATGAGCAAGGATTTACCCTAATTGAAATGATGATTGTTTTGGTAGTTATTTCCATATTATTGATTATCACCATTCCCAATATAACCAAGCATAATTCCAAAATCAATAATACTGGGTGTGAAGCATTAACAAAGATGGTACAAGCAGAGGTTCAATCTTACTATATAGAGCATAAAGCGTATCCAGAGAATCTTGCTAAACTGGAAGAAGAAAATTATATAACAGCAGACCAAAAAAAATGTCCCAATGGCAAGGCGTTAATTATTAAAAATGGAGTAATTACTACCTCGGGATCAGACAGTCCATGATAAATAATCAAAGAGGTTTTACGTTAATGGAAATGTTTGTTGCCATGTCTTTACTAGTTGTTCTTTCCTCTCTATCCATATTCCTTGTTACTTCCCAACAAACTTCTCTTAATGAAACTCACTTCTTAACCCAATTGGAAGGTGATCTTTATTATGCTCAAGCGTATGCGCTAGAAAATCAAATGCCCATTCAAGTGAGGATATATCCAACTTTACATTATTACTACATGCGTGCTGATGCTAATACTGGGAATATTGTGGAACGTTATTATGCAGATGATATTATTTTTTCTACTAACGCGACACTTTCCTTTAACATTAATTCAAATGGTAATTTTTCGAAATTTGGCACTTATGAATTTAGAATTGGTAAACAACCCTATAAATTAACCGTTTTAATAGGGAAAGGACGATTTTATGCGACTAAATTGTAAAGGCTTTATGCTGCCGGATTATTTATTGTCCTTTACGATATGGTTGTTGATAGCGCTAACATGGATGCCGGTTTATGTCCATGTGCTAAAACAGCTAGAAGATTCCGAGCATAGTAAGCTAGTAAATGAATTATTTTATAACCATTTAATAGAGCTTAAATTAGGGGAAGTGGAAAGAGGAAATACGACTATTGAAAACGAAGGTACGAGCTACTCGATTGTCTGGGAAAAAGATAGTATTGTCTGTTTGCAATATAAAAATGTATTTCAAAAAAACAAAAAAATCTGTGAAGTGTGGAAAGAATGATTAAACGAATACTTCTTAATAATAAGGGCTATGTTTTGGCAGAAATGCTTCTTTCTTTTTTTATTTTCACGATTATACTTACTCTCCTGTTAACTCCTTTGCGACTTATGCTTGACAAGCACTTTTCGGAAAAAGAATTACAAGAAATGGAGTGGGAAGTGTTCATTCTTGAATTAAAAAAAGAAACAAAAATGTCACAAGGGATTTCTGTTTCAAACAATAAATTGGTGCTCTATGTGGATGGAAGGGTTGTTACTTATGAAAAATATGGCAGCAGCATTAGAAGGCGAGTAGATTCAACAGGGCATGAGGTAGCATTACAAGCTATTAACAAAGTAGAGTTTATTATGCAGAAGAACGGATTTCGAGTTAAGGTAGTAGACCGATTTGGTAGGGAAAAAGAGTCTAGTATAAGATCTTATCTTACATTTTTGGAGTGATCGGAATTGATCAAGAACAATAAAGGATTTATTTACCCATTATCTTTATGTGTATATATTCTTTTTATCCATTTTTTATTTATACTGTATGGAATTTATGTGAATAAGAAGGGGATAGATGCAGGAGTGAAAAATAGCAATATTCAAGAATATTATTTTCTATCTTCCTTAAAAGAAATTGAGCACGAACTCTCTACAAATGAACATCCTGACCTTTCAGGTACAAAGAATTTTTCACATGGTAATGTCTTTTATACAATGGAAAAAAATTCACGTATGACTGTTAAAATCGATTATCAATTAAAGATGCAAGGGGCGATAAAGCCGATTTATGCGATAAGTTACTTTGATATAGAGCAGAATAAAATGACGAAATGGGTTGAATGAATAAAAAACAAATGATAGGGCTATCCTAGTACAAATGCTAGAGTAGGTGATTAGATGAATACCAATGATTATGTGAAGTATTTAACCCAAACATTTGTCCAGTACATGGATCAGCCCAAAGAAGAAAGAAAAAAGTTAAAAGCGGAAAGAAAAGGACTGAAAGAACCTTTCATGTTGAGGTGGTTTGGGATTTTACCTTATTTAATTTTATTCAGTTTTAAGCGTAGAAAACTAAAAAAATAGTTTGGGAAAGGAGTAGATACTGCCTTTGACAGTAATTTACTCCTTTTTTAACTAAAGATGATCTTTACGAAACAGCTTCTGAAGCTAAATAAAAAAGTCCGCCATTAATAATCGAAATATTAATCTTTGGTTCGTACTGCTCCTGTAGAGCTAATCTTTCCGTCTCCAAGGTTTCTTGTCCTTCCTCCATGCCTTCCATATCTTCATAAAAATGCTCTAGCAAGTCTAAATCCTTTTTCCACCTTTTTTTTGCTTCATCTGCCCATGTATGATCTTCTGCTAATAAAGATTGCTTTATCATATTCTCAATTCTTGTTATCCCACTTATTGGCATGATTAAGGGAGAAAGTGTGAACGCATAATCAGGAATTTTGGCAGAAAGGTTCATTTTCTCTACTTTTGCTTGGAAATCTGTTGCGATTTGACCATTGATAAGCTGCAGTCCAATCGATTGAAATACATCTCGTTTTCTGTCACATTGATACGAAATTTTCACATTAAGTGCAAGCCATGGTTGTAAAGCGGTTTGCTGCTTTCCGTGTGTTATCTTATTTTCATATAAACGAATATACTTCGATAAGTTTTTTGCAGAAGCAAAAAGTTGATGAAGACGGGGAGACCCAAAGTGAATCAGTTCACCCTTCAAATCCTCTGGTGCCAGCTTTGGATCAGTAATGAGGGTAAGACTGGCAGGATTCGGAACACCACCAGTCTTTTCAAGATAATGCCAATAAAACGGTCGATTCATTAACTCCTTGTCCATTTCAATTGTTAATTGGACAATGAGATAACCAGGTTTATTCTCCACTATCTCACAATCATTTGCGATGAAAAATCGTTCAAGAAATTGATGAATTTCCTGCTGCTTCATACGGCTGATCCTCCTTCATACTTTGTGCGAATTCAATCATGCTTGTTAAATTATCCATTTTGATTTTCATTTCTCCTTCAGATTTAGAGTGGGAGAAAATATCAATCATATAATCATCCATATTGCCAAAATCCAATTTCGTCAAAATATCATCTAGCTCGCCAATAACTTTTTCAAAAAGATGGATTTTTTCATAAAGTAATTTTAAAATATGATCTTCCACTGTGTCTTTTACGGCAAAATTATAAATCTTCACATCTTCTTTTTGACCAAGTCGATGAATCCGGCCAATTCTTTGCTCCAATCTCATTGGATTCCATGGTAAATCAAAGTTTATAATATGATGACAAAATTGGAGGTTGATACCTTCACCGCCGGCCTCTGTGGCAATTAATACTTGTGCATGATTCTGGAAGAGATCTCGCATCCAATCCTTTTTGCCTCGTTTAAAGCCGCCGCGAAATGGAACAGATGTAATACCGTGCTGCTTCAAAAACCATTGTAAATAAAGTTGCGTAGCCCTATATTCGGTAAAGATGATTACTTTATCATTTATCTTCTTAATAAGCTCTAGTGCCTTGTTTGCCTTTGAGTTTTGCTGAACTGCTTCGACTTTTTTTATTAGTTCTTGTATTCTTTGTTGGAATTGTGGTGTTGGATTTTCCACTTTTCTCACCATGTTTTGCAGTGTATAATATACTGCTTCCCTGCTGGAGCATGCCTCTCTTTGTAATGTAATCATCGAAAAAGGACTGCGGGAATTTTCGATGTTGCTAGAAAGATTGGTTTCTGTTTTTAAATCTACCAGTCCTTCATACAATGCTCTTTCTTCTTTCGTAAATTCAATAGGAACGGCTTCAACAATTCTTTTGGTCCATTCAATCCCTGTATCATGGCGTCTGTTTCTGATCATGACTTTATTAACCAATGCTTTTAGATTTTCATCGTCATCAATGGAGCGAGCATCTTTTTTATATTTTTCATAGAAAGATGATTCACTTCCTAGATGACCTGGTTTTAATAAAGATACTAAATTAAAAATTTCGCTAATTCTATTTTGGATAGGGGTAGCTGTTAATAGCAAACAAAATTTCTTTTTTAAATTTTGGACAAACTCATAGTTTTTTGTTTTATTGTTTTTTAGTTTATGGGCCTCGTCAATAATCACCAAATCATAGTCCAGATTGTTTATAATATCACGATGAGGCTGTCTTTTTGCTGTATCAATAGAAGACACGACAATGTCGCATTGCTCCCAAACATAGCTTTTGCGCTGAACCATTGCAGGAATATAAAATTTGCTATTTAACTCATACGCCCATTGTGTGACTAGAGAGGCAGGAACTAAAATAAGCACTTTTTTTACTAAACCACGAATCATGTATTCTTTTAGTATCAATCCTGCTTCAATCGTTTTTCCAAGACCTACTTCATCTGCCAAAATAGCTTTTCCATTCATATCTTCTATTACTTTTTTCGCAACCTCCAGCTGGTGAGGTAATGGAGAAAGGTCTGATAGGTATTTAGGGGCTTGGAGACCTTCGAATTCTGGTATGATATTATGTTGTTCCACTTCTACTGCTAGCTTATATAGTTCCCAATTGGCCCATGGGCCATCATCTGAAATTCGCTTTAATAGCTGATTATTCCACGAATCATCAAAATTGATTTGGAGCGTCATCTTTATTCATCCTTTCTAATGTTTCCTTTGGTAAAGCTAAAATATTATGTATATAAGAATTAAAAAAAGAGAGCTAGTAAACATAAAAACTTATTGCCACCTTTTCATTCGGATGTTAGGATAAAAGGGTAAAAAAGTTTTTAATTTTGTCACAATTTATTTATATTGGGACAAAACATGAACATTAAATGAAAAATGATCAAATATTAATCGTATTTTGCTAAGTACATAAACAAACATTATTTCTGGTAGTATTTAGTATGACCAATGGAGAAAATTTTATGAATCGCGGATGAGAAATAGGGGAGAGACTACGTTCGTAGCGCCGAAGGAGCAAGCAATATTATTTGTGAATCTCTCAGGCAAAAGAACTCTATTTGGACGCAGCTCTGGAGAGTGCTTACAAGTACATGTGTAAGCCACCAAAGGGGACAGCCGACATTATATCGGTAAACTTTCAGGTGCAAGGACAGAGCCCTTACTTTTTTTAAAAGGGGGGTTTCTGTCTTTTTTTGTTGCCATTTTATGATATGCAATAAATGAGAATGTCTAATACATAGGGGAATGGAGTGTTGTTCATTGACTTTATTAAAGCAAACACCGTTATACGAGGTGTATAAACAGTATGGCGGAAAGACAATCGATTTCGGAGGCTGGGATTTACCTGTACAATTTTCTGGCATAAAACAGGAGCATGAGGCTGTTCGTACAAAAGCAGGCTTATTTGATGTTTCTCATATGGGGGAAATCGAGGTTAAAGGGAACGATAGTTTAGCTTTTCTGCAAAAAATTCTTACGAATGATATTGAAAAAATCAAAAATGGTGCTGCTCAATATTCAGCAATGTGCTATGAAAATGGTGGCACTGTGGATGATTTATTAACATATAAGCTAGCGGATAACCACTATTTATTAGTTGTAAATGCATCCAATATTGAAAAGGATTTCGAATGGTTACAAAAGCATGCAAGTGGGGATGTAATCTTAAGTAATTTATCAGAAGATTTTGCTCAATTAGCACTGCAAGGTCCATTAGCAGAAGAGGTTCTAAGGAAAATAAACCCTTCTATTGATTCTTCTATTAAATATTTTCACTTTCAGAACAAGGTGAATATAGCAGGTAAAGAAGTTCTTTTATCCCGTACTGGCTACACAGGTGAAGATGGATTTGAAATATATTGCCAAAGTGAAGATGCTATTGACTTATGGAGAGAAATTTTGACAACAGGAGAGCCGCTAGGTGTACTTCCTTGTGGGTTAGGTGCAAGGGATACGTTGCGCTTTGAAGCAACACTCGCCTTATATGGGCAAGAATTATCAGCAGATATCTCTCCTTTAGAAGCTGGAATTGGCTTTGCTGTTAAAGTAAATAAAGAAGCAGATTTTATTGGAAAAGCAGCTTTAACGAAGCAAAAAGAAGAAGGACTGATTAGAAAATTAGCCGGTATCGAAATGGTAGATAGAGGAATACCGAGACATGGCTATAAAGTATATGCAAATGGATTATGTATTGGGGAAGTAACTACTGGTACACAATCACCAACCTTAAAGAAAAACATTGGTCTTGCATTAATTCAAAGTGATTATACAGCAATAGATACAGAAGTAGAAGTAGAAATTAGAGGAAAGTATTTAAAGGCAAAAGTAACCAAAATTCCTTTTTATAAACGAAAGTAATTTTTAGGCTTTTTTCTACAAATAAATCAAATGGGCTAATGACTGGGGGAAAAACGAATGAAGCATCGTTATTTACCGATGACGGAACAGGATCAAAAGGAAATGCTAGCGGCAATAGGAGTAAGTTCAGTAGAAGATTTATTTTCAGATATACCAGAAAAAGTGCGTTTTCAAGGAAACTATTCGATTAAACGCGCAAAAAGTGAATCAGCTTTATTGAAAGAATTAACAAAACTTGCCCAAAAGAATGCTGATGCAAAAGCGAATGTTTCTTTTTTAGGTGCAGGAGTTTATGATCACTATTCGCCTGTTATTGTCGATCATGTTTTATCACGATCTGAATTTTATACAGCCTATACTCCATATCAACCAGAAATTTCTCAAGGGGAATTACAGGCTATTTTCGAATTTCAGACAATGATATGTGAACTGACGGGAATGGACGTAGCAAACTCTTCTATGTACGATGGAGCAACGGCATTAGCAGAAGCAGGAATGTTAAGTGCCGGTACGACGAAACGGAAGAAAATTCTTCTCTCAAGTGCTGTCCACCCTGAAGCAAAAGAAGTAGTGAAAACCTATGCAAAGGGACAGTATATTGAAGTTCAAGAAATTCCTCATAAAGACGGGATAACAGATATAGAGGCATTAGAGGATATGGTAGATGATACAGTTGCAGCTGTTATGATTCAATATCCGAACTTTTTTGGAAGAGTTGAGCCGCTTAAGGACTTAGAAGCAATTATTCATGCCCATAAATCATTATTTGTTGTATCTAGTAATCCATTAGCTTTAGGGGCGTTGACACCACCAGGAAATTTTCAGGCAGATATTGTCGTGGGGGATGCGCAACCTTTTGGAATTCCAATGGGCTTTGGAGGTCCGCACTGTGGTTATTTTGCGGTAACGTCAAAATTAATGCGTAAAGTGCCTGGGCGTTTAGTGGGGCAAACTGTAGATGACAATGGTCAAAGAGGTTTTGTGTTAACTCTGCAGGCGCGAGAACAACATATTCGCCGTGACAAGGCAACTTCTAATATATGCTCGAACCAAGCACTTAATGCATTAGCTGCTTCCGTTGCTATGACCGCACTTGGAAAACATGGCGTGAAGGAAATGGCGATTGCTAATATCCAGAAAGCCCATTATGCTAAAACCAAATTAAAAGAAGCAGGATTTGAAATAGTGTATGAGGGACCATCCTTTAATGAGTTTATTATTAAATGTAATTCCTCTATTTCGGCAGTAAACCGAGCGTTATTAGAAAAAGGTATGATTGGTGGCTATGATTTAGGAAGAGACTTCAAACAATTAGAAAATCATATGCTCATTGCCGTAACCGAATTGCGTACAAAAGAAGAAATAGATGAATTCGTTGCAGAAATGGAGGATTATCATGTCTAATAAAAATCAACCTCTTATCTTTGAAAGCAGTACACCAGGCAGAATTGGCTATAGTTTGCCAGAAATGGATATTCCAGCAGCAGATCTTACGGAATTGCTGCCGAATGATTATATAAGAGAAGAAAATCCAGAACTACCAGAGGTCTCTGAATTAGATATTATGCGTCATTATACTGCATTATCCAAACGAAATCATGGCTTGGATTCTGGTTTTTACCCATTAGGTTCTTGTACGATGAAATATAATCCAAAAATAAATGAAAATGTGGCAAGATTTAATGGGTTTGCCCATATTCATCCGCTCCAAGAAGTGTCAGCTGTACAAGGGGCTCTTGAGTTAATGTATGATTTACAACAGCATCTCGTCGAAATCACAGGGATGGATGAAGTAACCTTGCAGCCGGCTGCAGGTGCACATGGCGAATGGACGGGTTTAATGCTGATTAGAGCATACCATGAAGCCAATGGAGATATGCATCGTACAAAGGTAATTGTTCCCGATTCTGCGCATGGAACCAATCCTGCTTCGGCAACTGTTGCTGGCTTAGAAACAATAACGGTTAAATCTAACGAACATGGACTTGTTGATCTAGAGGATTTAAAACGAGTAGTAGGAGAAGATACTGCAGCATTAATGTTAACAAATCCTAATACTTTAGGTCTATTTGAAGAAAATATTCTAGAAATGGCGGAAATAGTCCATAATGCCGGTGGGAAATTATATTATGATGGCGCTAATTTAAACGCTGTTCTTTCTAAAGCCAGACCTGGAGATATGGGCTTTGATGTTGTTCATTTAAATTTGCATAAGACATTTACAGGACCACATGGCGGCGGTGGACCGGGTTCAGGACCGGTAGGAGTGAAAGCTGATTTAATTCCATTCTTGCCAAAGCCAGTATTGACTAAAGTAGGGGAAGAATTTGTATTAGATTACAATAGACCTCAATCGATCGGCAGAGTTAAGCCATTTTATGGTAATTTTGGGATTAATGTCCGTGCTTACACTTATATCCGTTCTATGGGACCAGATGGCTTAAAAGCGGTCACAGAAAATGCTGTATTAAATGCAAACTACATGATGCGTCGTTTGGCTGAATATTACGATTTACCATTTGATCGTCATTGTAAACATGAATTTGTATTAAGCGGAAGACGACAAAAGAAGCTAGGTGTCAGAACACTTGATATAGCCAAAAGGCTTCTGGATTTTGGCTATCATCCACCTACTATCTATTTTCCGCTTAATGTAGAGGAGTGTATAATGATTGAGCCGACTGAGACCGAGTCAAAAGAGACATTAGACAGCTTTATCGATGCAATGATCCAAATTGCAAAAGAGGCAGAAGAAACACCGGAAATCGTTCAGGAGGCTCCACATACAACGGTGATCGGTCGCTTGGACGAAACATTAGCAGCGAGAAAACCTGTTTTACGCTATACAAAGTAATTCGTCTGGGTGCTATGATTTAAGTAATAAAAAAGCTGATGTCCAAGTAAATTGGCATCAGCTTTCTTCTATATAATAATTTCAATAAGAGCATTATTATTTTTTTGCTTTAATTTTCCCTGTCCACTTTTTAAATCCGCCTTCTAATTGGGTTAAATCCTTGTACCCTTTACGATATAGAAATTGAGCAGCTCTGCCGCTTCTCATCCCATTTTGACAGTATAGATATACTGGTTTATCAGGACGGATTTCACTTTTTCTCATCTTTAGCTGTGATAGTGGAATATTTCTTGCGCCAAGTACATGTCCTGCCTCATATTCGTTCGGTTCACGTACATCAATTAATTGTGCTTTTCTGTAGCCTTGACGAAATTCATCTTGGTTAACAGTTTTAACAATTCGGCGTTGATACAGCCACATCACTAATGAATATACAAGGAATGCGACTAAAATGATGAGAAGAGTATAAATCATTGTCAATTCTCATTTCTCCTTTCAATTACTTGCACTATCTCTATTATATCTATCAACTGGTATAGTAGTAAAGTAAATACTTACATGAACCTTCTAAAGTTTGAAGAATAGCATGTTTTTCATGCAAGTTACTTTTAAATAATCTGATATTTTGATATCCTTAGTAAGGATTTAGGAATACATCATACATAGAAAAAGAGGGTTCATCATGGTAAAAGAAACATGGAGATTTATTGATTCAGGCAATCATTCTCCTTCTTTTAATATGGCATTAGACGAAGCTTTATTAGAATGGCATTCTAAAGGAGTTTTTCCGCCGGTTATCCGTTTTTATGGCTGGAATCCTGCTACTTTATCTATTGGATATTTTCAGAAGGTAGAGAAAGAAATTGATTTAGACGCAGTGAAAGAATTGGGACTTGGATTTGTTAGAAGACCGACAGGCGGAAGAGGTGTACTGCATGAACACGAATTAACATATAGTGTTATTGTTTCAGAAGAGCATCCTAATATGCCTAAAACAGTTACAGAAGCATATCGTGTAATTTCGGAAGGCATTTTAAAAGGTTTTCATTTTTTAGATTTGGATGCCTATTTTGCAGTGCCGAAAACAGAAGAGCAGCGAAATAATTTAAAAAGCCCAAGGTCCGCAGTATGCTTTGATGCTCCTAGCTGGTATGAATTAGTTGTGGAAGGCAGAAAAGTTGCTGGAAGTGCACAGACAAGACAGCAAGGTGTAATTTTGCAGCATGGTTCCATTTTACTTGATTTAGATGAGGATAAATTATTCCGTTTATTTAAGTATCCAAATGAGCGTGTTAAAGAGAGAATGCAAAAAGCATTTAAGAGCAAAGCAGTGGCAATTAATGAGTTAACCACAAGAAATATTACCATTGAAATGGCGAAAGAGGCCTTTAAAAAAGGGTTTGAAGAAGGGCTGCAAATTCAATTAGAAAACTATCAACTAACAGATGAAGAAGTAGAATATGTTGAAAAAATTGCCAAAGAAAAATATGAAAACGATGAATGGAACTTTAGACGATAACATCCTTAAACACGAAATTCTTTTATTAATGGAATTTCGTGTTTTTTTGTGGACAATTGTTAATGTGAAAACGAGTATTCGCTTATAAATGCAAAAAAATTTGAGCTATTTTATCAATCGATAAATCGCTCTATTCCAATTGCTTATGCTTTTTTGTATGTTGCAAGTGCAAAAAGAGTTGAAAATCCTTTTAAATAACCCGTTATCTTAATTTCTCTTTCCTTTTCTTTAGAATCTATTTATTTTATCATTTGACAAATAGGTTAACACTCTATCTATATACAATATATAGATGTTTTGCATTTGTTTATATACTATATATTGATTTCGCTGTTTTTGTGTGATAGATTTAGGTTATCACATTACTAGACACCTATTGATGGATTTATCCCACTCTTAAACTTCTATAAGGAGAAGGGTAGATATCAACTGTTTGGAAAGGTATGTATGGATCAATTAACCATGATTATGGATAGAAGTTTCTTAATTTAAGTTTAATAGAAATTTTTCATCAATTAGTTAGCATTTTTTTATGAGTGAAGGAGTTGTCTGCATGTCAGTATTGTTAAGCCAGGGTATTAAGTTAAATGTTGAGAAGCTGAATAAGGATATTGCTTTATTTCCGGAGGTCCATCCAATTACCCCAGATATGAAGCTAACATATAAAGGCGTTTCTCGACTGGTAATGCTTGATCGTTATACGTATAAAGATACAGAGAAAATTACATTAACTGCTGGTGATTTTGTGGTTTTAACTATTAAAGAGGATCCTAAGTTTCCCGCAAGAGGACTAGGATTTATTCAAGAAATTGATCATGTCTTAAACACGGCAACAGTGTTAGTAGAAGAAGATTATCGTGGTGTGCTGGAAGGAAAAGAAGCAGAAACAGGTGTTGTCATTCGTTCTTTAGAGGTTATTGAAAAACCACTGGAGCTATATTATGAGCAAATCGCTAAGCGTAATGCAACTGGTCTAGCGTCAGTAGAAAAGACGGAAGAGAAAAGAAAAGAATGGTTCGAAAAGTTTTACCATGAGCTTGTTAATTTGAACTTCATCCCGGCTGGTCGTGTGTTATATGGAGCAGGTGCAGGAACAGATGTTACATATTTTAATTGCTATGTAATGCCTTTTGTTCCAGATTCAAGAGAAGGTATTTCTGAGCATCGTAAGCAGGTTATGGAAATCATGAGTCGTGGAGGCGGTGTAGGAACAAATGGATCTACATTAAGACCGCGGAATACATTAGCCAAAGGAGTTAATGGAAAATCTTCAGGTTCTGTTTCTTGGTTGGATGATATTGCAAAATTAACCCATTTAGTAGAGCAAGGTGGATCTCGTCGTGGCGCTCAAATGATTATGCTAGCTGACTGGCATCCAGATATTATTGAATTCATTATTTCGAAAATGCAAAATCCCCGCATTTTACGGTTCTTGATCGATAATACACAAGATCAAACCATTAAAAAATATGCACAAGATAAATTAAAATTTACGCCATTAACGGAAAAAGAGCGTGCCATGTATCGAGGCATTCTAAATTATAAGAATATCCCTGGCCAAGGTGGTTTTAACGAGGAAATTTTCAGGGATGCAGAAGAAAAGCTTTCAATCGGCGGGACATATTCCGTTCATCAGACAGAATTTTTAACTGGCGCAAATATTTCTGTCTGCTTAACAAATGAATTTATGGAAGCGGTGGAAAAGGATGAAGAATATGCACTTCGTTTCCCAGATGTAGAAAGTTACGATGAGGAGCAAATGCAACATTATAATGAAGAATGGCATAAAATTGGTGATGTAAGAGAGTGGGAGGCAAAGGGAAATAGAGTTCGTATTTATCGTAAAATGAAGGCAAAGGAATTATGGAATCTAATTAATATCTGTGCAACTTATTCTGCAGAGCCCGGTATCTTCTATATTGATAATGCGAATGAAATGACAAACGCAACTAGCTACGGTCAAAAAGTTGTCGCGACAAACCCATGTGGTGAGCAGCCGCTGGCACCATATAGTGTATGTAACCTTGCTGCTGTTAATCTTGCAGAAATGGCAGATAAAGAAAACAAGACCGTTAATTTTGAGAAGCTTAAGAAAACAGTAGAAGTAGGCGTAAGATTGCAGGATAATGTTATTGATGCCACACCTTACTTCTTGGAAGAAAATAAAAACCAGGCTCTAGGAGAGCGCCGTGTTGGACTTGGAGTAATGGGCCTTCATGATTTACTCATATACTGTGAAACAGAATATGGCAGTGAAGAAGGAAATGTCTTAGTAGATAGAGTATTTGAAACGATTGCAACAACTGCATACAGAAAATCGATTGACTTGGCAAAAGAAAAAGGCAGCTTCCCATTCTTACAAGCAGAAACAGAAGAGGAAGAAGCGGGATTACGCAATGCTTTTATTCATACTGGCTACATGAAAAAAATGCCTGAGGATATTAGAGACAATATTCTTCAATATGGTATCCGTAATTCCCATTTACTAACTGTTGCACCAACCGGAAGCACAGGTACAATGGTTGGGGTATCAACTGGTCTAGAGCCATACTTCTCCTTCTCTTACTTCCGAAGCGGGAGACTTGGAAAATTTATCGAAGTAAAAGCAGATATTGTTCAAGAATATTTAGATGCACATCCAGAGGCAGACTCAGATAATCTTCCCAATTGGTTCGTTGCTGCAATGGATCTGGCACCTGAGGCTCATGCTGATGTACAATGTATCATTCAGCGATGGATTGACAGCTCTATTAGTAAAACGGTAAATGCGCCAAAAGGATATAGTGTAGAGCAGGTTCAGAAAGTATATGAGAGATTATACCGTGGCGGCGCTAAGGGTGGTACGGTATATGTTGATGGTTCACGTGACAGTCAAGTGCTAACATTAAAGGCAGAAGAGAATACATTCGAAGATATACTACTACAAAAACAGGAAAAAACACATGTTGTTCTTGTTGATACAATAAATGAATTGCAATCAACAAACGTAACGATTGGGTCAGAGATAGGCGATACTTGTCCTGTATGCAGACAAGGCGTCGTCGAAGAAATTGGCGGCTGTAATACTTGTACGAATTGCAACACACAATTAAAATGTGGACTTTAATAAATTTTAGATATAGAAAAATGGCTGAATTGAAAACATTCTCCCAAAAAACCTCTTCTTAATATTAATGAAGAGGTTTTTTTATAGTTGAAAGTTGAGAATGAATTTATGTGATACTAAATAGGGACAGGAGAAGTTGCGTAAAAGTAGTATAACAGCTTATAGTAATGAATAGAACTCGGAGAGGATATATTGAAAAACGGTATTCCTCCTAACCATTGAAGCTTGGAGTTGTGCTATTAAAGCGATGAAACTTCTTAAAGGAGTGAAACAGATGAAAACTATTTCGATTTTAATTGCAGATGATGAGGAAGAGATTGCTGATCTGGTTGCAATCCATTTAGAAAAAGAAGGTTACAATTGCGTGAAAGTGCTTAATGGCCAAGATGCAATATTAGCTATCCAGACACGGTCCATTGATTTAGTGATTTTAGACATAATGATGCCGATAATGGATGGATATGACGTAACTCGCCTGATTCGGGAAAAATATAATATGCCTATCATTTTTTTGAGTGCAAAAACTTCTGATTTTGATAAAGTCCATGGATTAGTGATTGGAGCAGATGATTATATGACAAAGCCATTTTCTCCCATTGAATTAGTGGCACGTGTAAATGCTCAGTTACGACGATTTATGAAGCTGAATAATCCAATCGCAAGCACTAATAAAACAA
The DNA here is from genome assembly GCF_003726095.1 of Niallia circulans. NCBI lineage: Bacteria > Bacillati > Bacillota > Bacilli > Caryophanales > Bacillaceae > Niallia > Niallia circulans. The sequence goes on along the minus strand of NZ_CP026031.1, from coordinate 1,926,178 downwards.
TCTTGGAATTTGGTGAAATAGTCATTTCACTTGAGCAACGTACTGTGTTGCTTCAAGGAGAAACGATTGAACTGACACCGAAAGAGTTTGATATATTACATTTGTTAGCCAGTCATCCGAAAAAAGTTTATAGTGTTGAAAATATCTTTCAAAAAGTATGGGGGGATGCATATTTTGAAGGAGCTAATACGGTAATGGTGCATATACGTACATTGAGGAAGAAGCTTGGAGAAGATAAGCGGAAAAATAAGATTATCAAAACTGTATGGGGAGTGGGGTATGCTTTCAATGGCTAAATTTATGCGCAGTTTTCGTGCTAGAATAACTGCATTATTTGCTGCCAGTATGTTTCTGACAGGTATCATCACTTATTTCATTTATAAAGTGTTACAACTTTACTATCATACGATGGTTCAATATGGTGATTCACTAGTACTACTTCGTCAATTCATCAAAAGTATTGGAGATTTTGCCTTCTTCTTTATATTATTTTTCTGCCTGTCCTTATTGTTTTTTTATATACTCACAAAGCCTTATTCAAATTATTTCAAGGATATATCCAATGGAATTCATTATCTTTCTCATGGGAATTTTAAACATAAAGTAATAATCAACTCAAATGATGAATTTGGAGATATTGGACAAGCAATTAATCTGGCTAGCGAGAAATTAGAAGATGCCATACAAAGAGGCGACTTTTCAGAAAGTAGTAAGGAACAGTTAGTTGTAAATTTGGCTCATGATTTGCGTACTCCCTTAACTTCTATTTTAGGTTATTTAGACTTAATCCTGAAGGATGAGAAGTTGACTAAAGAACAACGGAGGCATTTTTTAACGATTGCTTATACTAAATCCCAGCGTTTGGAAAGATTGATTGATGAATTATTCGAAATTACTAGAATGAACTATGGGATGCTGCCAATTGATAAGAAGGAAATTAATATAAGTGATTTACTTCTTCAATTAAAAGAAGAATTATATCCTGTTTTCGAAAAAAATGATTTGATTGCCCGAATAAATATTCTCCCCCGTTTACTTATTTGGGGAGATGGAGAGTTATTAGCTCGTGTATTTGAAAATCTTTTAACTAATGCTATTCGATATGGATATGATGGCCGGTATGTGGACATTAATGGTTTTGTTGAAGAAAATGTAGTAGTTGTTCAGATTGTGAATTATGGAGATAGTATTCCGGCTGAAGAACACCCTTTTCTTTTTGATATGTTTTATACAGGTGATAAAGCACGAACTCAGCAAGAAAATAGCACAGGCCTTGGTTTATTCATTGCAAAGAATATTGTGGAGCAGCATAATGGCACGATAAAAGCTGAAAGTAATTTGATACGTACTGTGTTTGAAGTACGTTTACCGCAGGAAAATGCTCCAATTGAAATTTTATAAAGAATTTAAGAAAAATTTAAACTTTACCCTACTCTTTTTTTAAAAAGTTGCCCCTATTCTATTATTTATAAGAATAAGGAGGATTTTAAAATGAAGAAGTGGGGATGTTTATTGTTATTATTAATAGGTGTGTTTTTTTTCTTTGTCTATAAAGAATCTCCTCTTTCAGATAAAATAGTGATTCAAAAAAACAGTGGATATTTAGACAATCGTGCTAACGATGAGGGTTTACGAAAAATAAAGATTTCAAGAGAAATGGTCTTTCAAGGAAATTTGCTTCTGATTAATAAAGAATTTCCGGTTCATCAAGAGAGTATAAAGTCAGATGTTGTCGAGTTATTCAGACATAAAGAATGGACACAGGGATTTGTGCTGTTCGATAATAAAATTAAATTGTCTAAGGAGGTACTCCATAAATTCTCAGAGATGATAGCTGCCGCTAAAAAGGAAGGGGTTAATCATTTTCTAATCAGTAGTGGCTTTCGAGACTTTGAGGAGCAAAATGTTCTGTATCATGATATGGGGGCAGACTATGCTTTGCCGGCAGGCTATAGCGAACATAATTTAGGTTTATCACTTGATGTAGGATCTACACAAATGAAGATGGAGGCAGCACCTGAAGGTAAATGGTTAGAGAATAACGCTTGGAGATATGGCTTTATATTACGTTATCCCAAGGATAAAACAGAAGTTACTGGAATTCAATATGAACCTTGGCACATTCGCTATGTTGGATTGCCGCATAGTGCAATTATGGCGGAAAAGGATTTAGTTTTAGAAGAATACTTAGCTTATTTAAAAGAAGAAAGAAACATTTCTATTACGCTAAATGAGAAAAAATATGATGTCTCTTATTATCCACTCGCAAAAACTACGGATATTCATGTACCAGACAATCTTCACTATGAGCTATCAGGCAACAATATAGATGGTGTTATAGTGACAGTATTTAATGGGGAAACAAATCCTTCTCAGATGGATAGATAAGGGGGATGCAAAATGTGATTAATCCCAAAACTGAATTACATGTAAAAGAAGGCTGTGAAATGCACAGTCTCTCAGACTATAGACAAACTCTTTGAAATTTGAGGTTTTGCCTATGGTCTTTTTTTATGACCTCTTCTAATAAGGTATTTATTTCCGCTACAGGGGTTCGCTTTCCTTGGGTCGAGCGCCGAGCCGCTTCGTCTCATACGCTCCTGCAGGGTCTCAGACTTTCTATCAGCCCATAGGAGTCTCACCCCTTCCGCTCCAATTATTGGTAGAGAAAGTAATGATTTAAAGTAATAACTTCTTTCATTCTTAAATAAAACTCTAAAAAACTTAACTAAATTATCATAAAAATTAAAGTGTAGATATAAAATGTTTTTAATAAAATTAATATTTTGTTTTATTTTATTAAAAAATATGTTAAACTAATTTTGTGATAAATAGAAAGGAGTGAGGTTGTGTGGATATAAAAGATGTGCCAAACTGGATTTTAACATTAGAAATTGAAGATCTTGAATTTATCAAGAAGTTTATTCTAACTTCAGGATCGTTAAAAGAAATTGCCAAAATCTATGAGGTTTCCTATCCAACAGTGAGACTTAAACTTGATCGTTTAATCGATAAAATTAAAATGAATGATGTCTTGGAAAACGAAGAGTTTATTAAATTTATCAAGGGCCTCTCAATTGATGATCGTATAAGTGTGGAAGATGCAAAATTAATTATTGAAAAATATAAAAAAGAAAGGAATGAGAAATAATGGATATAGATTTTTATGGTGTTTTTATTACTGCTGGTATTTTAGCTGTTCAGTTCTTCTTTTCAACTAGAAACAGCATTTACTGGGGAGCAGTTTTACCTTTACTTTATATTGGATTTGTTACATGGATGCTGGCAACAGATCGAATCGAAAGTTTTATTGCATACATCCTTATTCTGTTATTAGGAAGTTTATTTCTTCTTGCAGAATGGAGTGGCGGAAGAAAATATCTTCACGAAAAAAGAAGAAAAGAATTAGATAAAATGAAATCTCATGATATGAAATAGCGAAAGCTTCGTAAAGGTACTTCTGGACTATGTATATTGGTCACGAATAAATACCTAAACAATAATGTAATGGAACTTACATATTATTGTTTAGGTTTATTTCTATTGCGATAGTGAATTCTTCTTTTTAACAAATTCGCAAATGATTGCTAGATTAAGTTATGATTTATACTGTTTTCACCATACATACACTATAGGGAACAACCGGTTTTTAATAAAAACCAAATGGCGGAACGCCAAAGCCGAAACCAAATGGTGGATAACCCCATCCTCCAACAAATGCTGGACTAAGCAATGCACCAGTTGCAAATCCGCCTAATAATCCTAGTCCAAATCCAAATCCTGGTCTTCCAAACCCTGGTCTTCCAAAACCAAACCCTGGTCTTCCGAATCCTGGTCTTCCAAAGCCAGGTCGAATTCTTCGTAGGTCATTTGTATAAATGTATTGATTTTGCATAACATTTCCTCCTCTTTGTATTTTTGTTTTAACACATATCCTTAAAACAAACTTCATCTTTTTATTAGCTTTTTTGCAAGGGAAAGTGCCTAGATTTTTCTGCTTTCGAAATAGTGTATGTTTCTCAGCGCTATTTTGCTTGATACAAATGCCTAACAAGCATACGGCAATTTTATAATTTAGCTAAAAAGATGCTTATAAAACCACTAACTTTTAACTTGTCTTCTGTACTATTTTTCACTTTGTAATACTAAATTTGAGGTAGGGAGGTGTAGGGATTCCATCTATATCTTTCGTCTTAACCGCTTTTAAAAGGAGTGATTATATGTATATAGACGGGGTATTTTCTGGCGGGGGAATTAAGGGGCTGGCATTAGTAGGCGCCTATGAGGTAGTGGAACAGCGTGGCTTTCAGTTTGCTAGACTAGCAGGAACAAGTGCTGGTTCCATTATTGCAGCCCTAATTGCTGCAGGCTATACAAGCAGAGAGATAGCAAAGCTACTTGAAGAATTGGATTTAAATTCGTTTTTAGATGAAAGAAAGTTATTCATACCCTTTCCCCTTGCAAAATGGTTCTTTCTCTATTGGAAATTAGGACTATATAAAGGGGAGGAATTAGAAAAATGGATAGAAGAAAAATTAGCAGCAAAAGGATTAAGAACTTTTGCGGATATTCCTCATCAAACATTACGTTTTGTCGCTTCAGATATTACAAATGGCGTATTAATGATCCTGCCAGATGATTTACCGAAATATGGTATCAATCCTCAGACATTTTCCATTGCAAAGGCTATTCGAATGAGTTGCAGTCTTCCTTATTTTTTTGAACCAGTGATAATCGGCAATAAGGCAAATAAAAATGTCGTTGTCGATGGCGGTGTATTAAGTAATTTTCCAATGTGGTTATTTGATCAAGAAAATGTATTGAAAACACGACCGGTATTAGGGATTAAGTTAAGTCATAATATCACGGAGCATCCAAAGCATAAAATCACAAATGCCATAGATTTATTTGCAGCAATGTTTGAAACAATGAAAGACGCTCATGATTCGAGATATATTTCGCGTAAACATGAGAAAAATATCATCTTTGTTCCAACTGAAGGGGTTTTAGCAACAGAATTTGCGCTTACGAAAGAGGATCAAGCGAAGTTAATACAACTAGGGAGAGATTGTGCCATGAAATTTTTTAAATCATGGGCTTATTAAATAGTTCTTTAAAGAGGTGTATCGCTATTGATAAGAATGTTAAAAAGAAGAATCGAGCCTTTATAAGGAAGCTCGATTCTTCTTTTTGCTCTTCTTGCCTTCAATAACAGTCAAATGAGCAGTGCTTTTACTTCTTTTATGCTTATTTGCTTTTATGGAAGAGGTTTTTGTTGATTGTTGTTGTCCAGAAGATGATCTGTCTTTTGTCTGTAGCCTTTTCTTTGATTGCTTTGCAGCTTTTAGAAAAGCTTTTTGCTCTCTTTTTTGGGGACTAGATGTACTTAAATGGCGATAAATGAACCATATAATGCCACCGACAGCAACCATCACAACAATGTTTAGAAAAAATCCACTAGGATTCTTAATTAAATTTACAGTTAGACCAATGAAAGCAAGGAAAATGATACTTCCAAATAAAATAAGTGAAAATCGGTTCTTCAAAAAAGCCACCTCCCTAAAAGCATGATGAGCATTTTTTCTAACTTTTAAACTATTAATAAGAAAAGTTTATTCAAAAAAGGTTAAATTGTTCACTTGAAAAAGTTTTCAGAAAAAAGATTTTTCGTATTGGTAGGGATAATACCCATTAAAAAAGGGATAATCCCTTTTTAAAGATAATACCCATTACTTCTATTTATTCAATCATTTGTTGTTGATAATTGTGCTTCAGTTTCTTCCTCGCGTCTTTTTAATTCATTGAAGGAAAGTATCGCTACTTCTACTTGATCATCACTTGGTTCTTTTGTCGTTAATAATTGCAGCCATAGTCCAGGTAAACCAAGATATTTTAACACAGGAACGTCTCTTAATTTATTCGTGATTTGAAGTACTTCAAATGAAATCCCGATAACTACTGGAATTAAAGCAATTCGGATTAATACTCTTTCTAATAGATTTTCTGGATAGAAGAATAGATAAAGAAATAAACCAACTATTACGGTAAAAAGGATAAAGCTTGATCCACAGCGATAATGTAATCTAGAAGCTGCTTGCACATTTTGCACAGTCAAGTCTTTCCCATTTTCATATGCGTTAATTACTTTATGTTCAGCTCCATGATACTGAAATACCCTTTTTATAATGGGAGTGAGGGAAACAAAGTAAATATATCCAAGTAAAAGAATTAGTTTAAACAAGCTTTCTAACAATATTTGGGCAACATGACCAGAAATGATAGGCATAAATAAAGCTGCTAAAAAGGTTGGAATAAGCGTGAAAATGAATTTTCCGAATAGAAAGGATAGGACTCCGAGAACAGCTACCCCTAAAATCATCGATAATTTAGAAGGTTCTTGTTCTTCTAATTTATAATCTTCAGAAGGATCTAAATCAAATCTGTCTGTTGAGAAATTTAAATGTTTTGTTCCATTTCCACTCGATTCAATAATGGCAATAAGCCCTCTTAAAAATGGAATTTTTTTTAATCTTGTAAGCTTTTCATTATACGTTCTTGGAAGATGAAAGTAATCTACAGACTGATCTTTTCGTCTAATCGCGGTGACATAATGATGTTTACCACCAAACATTACACCTTCTACAACAGCTTGGCCTCCGTATAATGGTTTTTGTTCACTTGACATGTATAATTACACCAACCTCAGGATAAATTAGGTGAAAACAACAAGCTTCCTATAAAAGGGAAGAATATGAAGGTTGTAAATTCCCCTATTACTATATTACTAAAAAATTCAAAAAACCACTAGCAGGACATTCCTTTCTTTCATATTACTTTGTTCAAAAAGATGTTAAAGAGATATTTTGCAAGGAAAGAAAAGGAATGGGACATACTAATATTCGGAGGTGGACAGGATGGGTAATCAACAAGATTCACATGAAAAAGAAAGACCAATGTCTTTTATTTCATTAGTAATTTGGACAGGAATGTTTGGCGGAATATTCTGGACGTTTATCGGTTACATAGGATATATTTTTAATTTTACCGAATTACGCCCTAATTTTATTTTAGAACCTTGGGCGATTGGGAGCTGGAAATATGGATGGCTTGGAACGATCATAAGCTTCATTGCCATAGGTTTTTTCTCCACTGGAGCAGCCTTTGCCTATTATTTAATATTAAGAAAATTTAAAACCATTTACATTGGCATGGGGTACGGTATTGCTTTGTTTGTTTGTGTTTTTGTTATTTTAAATCCCCTTTTTCCAAGTATGGCACCTTTTTTGGAATTAAAAAGAGATACAATCATTTCGTCAGTTTGTTTATACGTTTTATATGGGGTATTTGTGGGAACTTCAATCTCTTATGAAGAAAGTGAAATTCAGTTGAAAAAATATAAAGACAAAAAAGCAGTTACGAATATGACAGGGAACGAAGGGGATTAAACCTATAGAATATTGAAAAGGGCAAACGAACTCTGATTTTTTCAGTTTTTTAAGATGTTTTTTGGATCAGCTAGTTAGGGTAACTAAAATCTCTGTTTACATGCAATTTTGCCTGTATTCTACCTGTATTTATGTTAAACTAATTAACATGAGTGTACTTTTTTCATCATTCAGATTTTTACCTTGTCTAGAATAGGGAAGGCTGAACTGTGAGCCTCTAGAAAGTGTATAAACTAAGGGAGAGGATTATAAATGGAGAAACTGAAAAGAATAAGAGAAGCGCTGACAGAAGTTGGGGCAGAAGGTATTTTAATAACAAGTACCTATAATAGACGCTATGTAAGCAATTTTACAGGTTCTGCTGGAGCAGTCTTAATCAGTGGAGAAAAAGCGTTATTCATTACAGATTTTCGTTATGTAGAGCAAGCTGGGAATCAATGTATTGGTTTTGAAATCGTCCAGCATAAAGGAGCAATTTTGCAAGAGGTTGCTACTCAAGCAGAGAAATTAGGAATCAAGAAATTGGCATTCGAACAAGATTATACGACTTTTACTCAGTATAAGGAGTTAGAAACAGTAGTAAAAGGTGAATTAGTGCCTGTTTCAGGAATTATTGAAAAGTTACGCTTGATTAAGACAAATGAAGAGATTAAGATATTAAAGGAAGCTGCTAAGATTGCTGACGCTGCTTTCACCCATATTCTTGATTTCATCAAGGTCGGGAAAACAGAATTGGAAGTTTCGAATGAATTAGAGTTTTTTATGAGAAAATTAGGCGCCACTTCATCTTCCTTTGATACTATTGTTGCATCAGGAAAAAGATCTGCATTGCCGCATGGTGTAGCATCCGATAAAGTGATTGAAGCTGGTGATTTCATTACATTAGATTATGGTGCGTATTATAATGGATATGTATCTGATATTACGAGAACGATCGCTGTCGGTAACCCAGATGAGAAATTAAAAGAAATCTATGATATTGTTTTAAAAGCTCAACTTAAGGGTATGGAAGGCATTAAACCAGGTATGACTGGTGTCGAAGCAGATGCACTTACGCGTGATTACATAACTGAAAAAGGATATGGAGAGTATTTTGGACATACAACCGGACATGGAATAGGGTTAGAAGTACATGAAGGACCGAACCTGTCCTTCCGAAATAGTGCTCCATTAGAACCAGGTATGGTAGTAACAGTAGAACCAGGAATTTATATTCCAGGTCTAGGTGGAGTGCGTATTGAAGATGATACAATTATAACCGAAGATCATAATGAAGCTTTAACCCATTCAACGAAAGAATTGATTATTTTATAGGAGGATTACTGCATGATATCAGTAAACGATTTTAAAACAGGTTTAACAATTGAGGTAGACGGAGGAATTTGGCGCGTACTGGATTTCCAACACGTTAAACCTGGTAAGGGTGCAGCTTTTGTTCGTTCCAAATTAAAGAATTTACGTACAGGTGCTGTTCAAGAAAAAACTTTTAGAGCTGGGGAAAAAGTGGCGAAAGCACAAATTGATAACCGTAAAATGCAATATTTATATGCAAATGGTGACCAGCATGTATTCATGGATGTTGAATCTTATGACCAAATTGAACTTCCTGAGGCTGTTATTGAATATGAATTAAAATTCTTAAAAGAAAATATGGAAGTCCATATTATGATGTACCAATCAGAAACATTAGGGGTAGAATTACCAAATACAGTTGAATTAGAAGTTACCGAAACAGAACCAGGTATTAAAGGGGATACTGCTTCTGGGGGTACTAAACCAGCTGTAATGGAGACAGGGCTAACTGTTCAAGTTCCTTTCTTCGTTAACCAAGGTGATCGTTTAATCATTAATACATCTGAAGCAAGTTACGTTTCACGCGCGTAAACAGGCAGGGAAATCAGAGGATATACTTTATTTTCCATTTGCTTTTCTTTCCATAATCATGTATGATAAAAACATAGAAGCTGCGTTGTACGTTATCGTATGAAGTTTCAACCTTTATCGATAATTAGGGAGTTCTATATTAAAGCAGGATCAGCAGGCCTAATGCCATTTGTCATTAGGACATATGATGAGAGCTTTTGCGAACACCCACCTGGTGGAGCAGGTTTTGAAACTCCATACATCAAAGCGGCAAATGCGGCAAAAAGAAGGAAACCATTGGTTTCCTTCTTTTTTTATTTTAATCGATCGTAGAAACCACTAATTTTTCTATTTTTATAACTAATATTTACAGCTATTTTTAATAGCATAATTGTTATTATTAAAATATGTAAGCGCAATCATAAGTGTGAAAGGATTGATTCTTTATCAAAAAAACTATAAGGTGCATATTGCAAATGATCAATCAAGCGGCTGCAGAATGCTTAGTGATACTATTCATCCCGTAGGTGCAGAAGTATTGGCGACCTACTGGGAGACAGAACCAAAGCTGTGTAAAAAAATATCTGGTTCATTATAGATCATCGAAATAGCTTACTTTAAAGATAGGGGATAGTTAATGATGACAAAATTAATTAATCGTACCATAGCTGATCGTTGGGAAGATGGCCTATTAATTGGAAATGGAAAGATTGGGCTGGCACTATATGGAAATCCACATATAACTTATTTGGATTTTACAGTTCAAGACCTATTTCTAAAAGGTAATCAAATGCAAAAGCTGCCATATTTAGCTCCCTATCTGGAAGAACTTCGCTCCATTATAGATATGCAAGGCTATAGGGAAGGAATTAGATATTTTTATGAGAGAGCCCAAGAACAAGGCTATAAGGGTTTAACGATGAGTGATCCTTTTATACCAGCTGCTAGGTTCCTTATAGAGATAAAACAAGCATCAATAGAAAATTATCAGAGGATCACTGATTTTCAAAATGGAATGATTCAAGTAACTTATGATTCTTCAATAGGAGGCAAGGTAGAAGAAACCTTATTTGCCTCCAAAAAGGAAAATTGTATTTTTGGTAAAATTAAAAGTGAAAAACCGTTAACTGGAAGCATTATTCCGGTTAATTGGAAAGAAATAAAAATGGAAGAGAAGATAACTGTCGCAGCGAATGGCAAGTTAAAATGGGAACATAGATATCAAGATCAAACTGGCTATGATGTAATCTGGTCTATCGATTCCACTGATGGGAGAATCATCTCTAAAAGAGATAGCCTGATGTTTCATGATTCTACCACCATTTATTTTACAATCCAATGCGTTGAAAAAAACAGAGAGGAAAGACAAGTCCGTTGTTATGAAAAGGCAGTTATTGAACACAAAAAAATTTTTTCAAAAAATTTAATGCTGTCAAACTTTTATTAACGGATGAACAAGGAACTATTTATCTTGAAGAAGTTCTTTCAGAAATGAGAACTAGAAAACAAATAACACCAGTATTTATGCAGCTTTTTTATCAAGCATCACGATATGTCATTCAATCAATGGCAAATGGAATTCCGACATTGCAGGGAATCTGGTCGGGAACCTTACATCCTGCTTGGAGTGGTGATTATACATTTGATACAAATGTCCAGCTGGCTATTTCATCATTAGCAAGCAGTGGCTATTTTGCAGAATATCGCAGCTTTTTTGAACGATTAAAAAAGTATTATCCAGATTTTAGAGAAAATGCGCAATCCTACTATGGATGTCATGGATTTTTGGTACCTGCACATGCCAGTACTACAGCAAAACATGTACATTGGAATGAAGAATGGCCGCTCATTTTTTGGATATCAGGAGCCGGTTGGCTCGCTTACTTTTATCATGAATATTGGCATTATACAAAAGATGCAGCTTTTTTGAAACATGAATGCATCCCTTTTTATGAAGAAGTGCTGGCATTTTATTTAGACTTTGCACAGTGTAAAGAAGGAAAACTTCGCTTGTCCCCAAGCTATTCAGCTGAAAATGGAATGGGAGACAATACAACAATGGATATTGCGATTGTTAAGAGTGTGTTAAAGTACTATATTGAGGCGAAAACCTGCTTGGGTGAAGAAGTGGCAAAGATTTATAAGCAATTTTATAAACAAATCCCACCTTATCGTTTGTTAGAGGATGGTGGTATAGCGGAATGGCTAGATCCAAGAACAGTAGAAAATGATAATCATCGTCATTTTTCCAATTTGTATCCGCTTTTCCAAACAAAAGAGATAAATCAAGATACACCGGAATTATGGGAATCTGCAAAAATAGCTTTTAGAAAACGAATGGATTCTTGGTTAAATAATATAGAAGGCGATACAACATCTTCCCATGGGAGAATGCACGCAGCAATGTGTGCGATTAGTTTAGAGCAAACAAAAGAAGTAACAGAATCTTTAGAAGCACTGGTGTTGGAAAACGCATTTATGGATTCATTGGCAACTGCCCATTATCGAGATAAAAATATATTTAATGTAGATGCGAATGGTTCTTTGCCGAAAGTAATTCATGATTGCCTAATTTATTCGGAACATGAGGATAGTGTCACGATCTTAAAGACGGTTCCTTACTTTTTAAGCAGAGGAAAGGCTACTGGTATTTGTTTACCCAATAATTTTTATGTCCAAGCTTTAGAATGGGATATAGAAAAGGGTGATGTTTCTATCACTTTAGAACAAAAGGAAAATCGCTTTCCAAATCTGAATTTAGGTAATCAATATCATGTGAAAAAGGAGACCACGCATCTAAAACAGTTAAATAAAAATATGTGGCAATATACTTGGACTTGTACTTTTGATACATGGGAAAAAAGATAAGTCTTTGAATAGTACTTGCTAGAAGATGTTATTAACAATGCAATAACGAATTAGACACAGATATCGTCTTCATCTAAAAATAGTGCTGTCTAAGTAGAGAGGCGATGAAAGATGCGTAGTAAATTTATACCTATAAAAAGAAGATTGATGCTTATGTTCTTAAGTGTAGTTATCCCAATATTTATTGTAGGGATTTATTTAACGATAAATATAAGGCAGGATATGATTAAGTCTCGAGAAAGAGATATACTAGTTGAAACCGAAAGAGTAAGGAAGGGGCTAGAAGATAATTTCACTTCCATTATCCAAATATCAGATTGGATATATCAGGATGAAGGCTTGGAAGAGCTTGTAACAAAAAGGTATGCCAATCCAAAAGAAATGATTGAAGGGTATAATGAATTCACTTTATTTGATTATTTTCTTAGGTATCATAGTAATTTAGCTAATATTCGATTTTTTGTAAATAATAAATCATTTATGACCAATTCGAACTTCGTTTTTGCTGATGAACAAATAAAAGAGATGAATTGGTATGAAATGGCTCTAGAGGGAAAAGGAAAGATTTATTGGTGTAATCTAGTAGACCCAGTAACAGAGAAACCTTTTTTGGCATTAGTCAGAAGTGTGTATAACTTGGAAAATCAGTTTCTTGGTATTCTTGCCATTTATGTGGATGAGTTATCGTTAATGGATATATTAAATTCGGCAACAATTGATAACGCTTTACTATTAGATAAAGAGCTAACGAATTTTCAATATACAAACCATACACCGAAAAACTACTTAACAAAACAATTGCAAAACAAAATGAAAAATCACCCAATAAATGTTGGGGAGACATATTCCATTGAAATGAAAGAAACAAAACCATTTATATTTTATGGGCAAATGTTAGATTTGCCTAAGTCCATTACGAATCATTTTCAAGTAGTGACAGTAATGAATAATCAAGAAATATTGAACGAAGTAAATAAAATAATGATAAAGAGCTATACAATTATTAGTCTTGTTATGTTACTAGTATTATTTGTTATTAAAAGATATACAAGTTCTATGGATAGAAGGATATTACAATTAAAAGTTTCTATGCATAAAGTGGCAAACGGTGATTTTGATATTCCGATAACGATTGATGGCAATGATGAAATAAGAGATATCTATATTCAGCTTTATACAACAATGGAAAGCCTAAGAGATCTATTGCATAAAAATTATCAGCATCAATTACAAGAAAAAAGCTGGCAGCTGCAGCAGAAGGAATCGGAATTTAAATTATTGGCGAGTCAAATTAATCCACACTTTCTTTATAATACATTAGAAATGATACGGATGAGAGCATTAAAGAATAAGGATAAAGAAGTATCGGAAAGTGTAAAAATTTTAAGCAAACTATTAAGAAGATCCCTTGAAAATAATCAGCAGAAATATGTGAAATTAAGTGAGGAAATTGATTTTTTACTGCTTTATCTGCGAATTCAGCAGCTTCGCTTTGGAAATAGAATTAGATATGAAATTACATCAGATGTAAATACAGCACAATATAATATTCTTCCCCTTATCTTGCAGCCTATTGTTGAAAATGCATTTGTGCATGGGATTGAAGAAAAAGTAGAAAGTGGACTTATTCTAATAAATATTGTGCAAATGGAAGAAGCTATTCATATTTTTATTCAAGATGATGGCAAAGGCATATCGAAAGAAAAATTAATCGAAATTCAACAAATATTACATAAAGAGAAAATAGGAAACCGCATTGGCTTGAATAATGTGAACGAAAGAATAAAAAGAATGTATGGAAAAAAATACGGACTAACAATAACTAGTACAGAAGGGAAGGGAACGATTGTTAAAGTTACCATCCCAATAAAAGCATAGGGGGCGTATAAAATGAAGAAAGTACTAATTGTTGATGACGAGCCGGTAATTAGAGAGGGACTTCCTTATATTATTGATTGGCAGGAATATGGATTTGAAATTGTTGGTGCTGCTCAAAATGGGAAAGAAGGAATAAAACTAATTAATGAATACCAGCCTGATTTAGTAATAACAGATATACGAATGCCTGAGATGGACGGGTTAGAAATGATACAGACTGCCCAAAAGAGAGGAGAAACTTTTTATTCTATTATTCTATCAGGATATTCAGAATTTACTTATGCTCAAAAAGCCATTCGCTTAGGAACAGTATCATATTTGTTAAAACCAATAGATGAAGATGAATTAACAGATATATTGTTAGGGATACGCAAAGAAGTAGATAAACAGAAAGGGACGAATAATGATATCTACAATCTTCTAAGGAAAAATATTTTTGAAGGAGATTTTAAGCCCTGTACGCTTGAATATCGTTTAGCTTGTTTAATTCGTTTTCCAAACCAATCAATAGCAAGGGAATTTCAGACAAGAATAAGGGAGAATAAAAACGTTCTTTGCTATTTATTCACACACGATGATTATACGTATGCTTTGACGCTAATTTTAGATGATTTTGATTTAGATACCGTGGAAAAGGAACTACTGTCTATAGCCAGTCAAGAAGGTGAAGTTATACTTCAGTCTTCATGGCAAAATAAAAGCAGTCATTTGAAGCAGCTATATAAAGAGATAAGAAAGTTAAAGGATATTACCTTTTCTTATGCCAACTTAGGGGTTATTTCAAATGAAAGGATAAAAAGTTTACAAGCTAAAACTCATTTTACAGGAAATATACCAGAGCAGCTGTTAAAGGATATTTTGTATGATGGAGATCTTGCAAATTCTTTATTTAAATATAAGGAAAACTTCCGTTATCATCCCCTCCATGAAAATGAAATCAAATGGAATGTCAGTAAGGAGTTACAAAGTGTTGTAAATAACGTGATAGATACTATTAACCCAACAGATAGAGAGCGCTTGCAGGAAGTGGCGAATACTGCTGAAAGGAGTATTGCAAGAAGTAGGACGATGGAACAGTTAATGAAGGAAATGGAAAATAGTTATCGTGTGTTACAGCAAATTGTGAATGAAAGCTTTAATAGAATTAATACGATCCAAGAAATAGAAAGATATACACAAAAACACTATAAGGAAGATTTAAATCTAAAAATTATATCAGAGCACTTTAATTATAACAACGCTTACATCGGCAAGAAATTCAAAAAAGAAACAGGAAAAAGCTATTCTCAATATTTAGATGAAATACGAATGGGCAAAGCAAAACAACTACTAAAAGATTCTAATTTGATGATTTATGAGATTGCAGAAAGAACAGGTTATGCTAATTTGGACTATTTTTATAAAAAGTTTAAGCGACACTGTGGCATGTCACCAAATGAATACCGAAAATTACAAGGCAATGGGTGAAGCGATGAACAGTAGGCAGCTTTATCATATTCTAAATTACATATCCACTTTCTTTCTTTTGAATCTATGTTTTGTATTCAGTAATATATTATTCTTTACTGCTTTACTACTTTTTCCATTTTCCCTAGAAAATATTATGCTGTTTTATATATCACTTCTCCCTATGGGAGCAAGTCTCACTGCCCTTTTCTCAACTAACGGACGATTGTTAAGAGAAGGAAGTATCACTCCAGTAAGAGATTTTTTCATGGATTATAAAACAAATTTTAAACTCAGTTTTATTTATTGGTTTATACAGTTAACCATCCTTTTTATCTTATTTATTGATTTTTTTTATATACTACAAAAAAATAATTTAATACTGGCTTGTGTAGTTGCTATTCTTTTAGCAATCGTCTTTATCACCACAAGTATTGGTCTTAGTGTATTAAGCCGATTTGAAAGTAATATGAAAACACTATTAAAAGCAGGACCATTTATATTGTTGCGATTTCCAGGAAAAGCATTTTTACACTTGTCCACTTCTGTTATTCTTATTGTTTTTTTTTACTATGTCCCCGCTGTATCCTTTTTATTTGCTTTTAGCCTGTTCGGCTTTATTTTAATGTATTATACAAATCCGGTGCTGTATCAGCTAGAGAAGGAGTTAAAAAAATGAAAACCAGTCCAAAAAACTATCTATATATTTTTATCCTTTTCGTAATGTGTCTGTTGGTAAGTTGCAATCAGGAAAGTGAACATGCTTCTCCCAAACAAAGCAGCATAAACTTAAAAAACATCGAGCAGGCAAGTGAGTTGCATATTAAACAACAGGACAGTTCGATAAAACTCAGCAAAGAAGGAAGTGATTGGACTGTAAAGGAACAGACTTTCCAAGATGATATGGCAAATCAATTTGTGCTAGCTTTTTCAAATATGAGAGGAGATAAAGTGAAAGAGCAGAATGAAATGGATTTATTATTCGAGGTGGCAGCAGATCAATCACAAATGAAGTTATATAAAAAGAAAAATCAATATTATTTAGTGAGACAAAACCAAACTTATCAGCTTTATAATGTTCCAAATCTTGTGAAATACTATTCGCCGGTCATTTTTTCGGAAAAGAAGGCATTTCCGCTAGAAGCAGATCAGATAAAAAAAATTGAATTTCGGGGAGAGCGAGATCATTATTCCTTGAGTAAACAAACTGATTATTCATCTGTAGAAAAGGCCCCCTTTATAAGTGGATGGTTTCTTCATGACTATTATTCACACGACTATTCAGTGGAATACAAAAAAATGGATGAAATCTTATCTACACTTACACATTTAAAAGTATCAGATCCATCAAATGAAATCGATCAAAGTAAGCTGATCAATTGGAAGGAGATTATTATTCAAGAAGAGGGCAAGGAATATACTTTAAAATTGTTAAAGGATGAAAATAATCAATACTATGCTACCGTTAATAAAGAAAAAAATTTGTTTGTCGTTCCAAAAGGGCAAATCGAAAATTTAGTAAATCGCCCTTTTTCTATTATCGATAAGTTTCTGTGCCTTATTATGGCAGATGCTTTGAACAAGTGGACAATTGAAGGCAAACAATCAGAGCAGATAACTGCTATCCATCGACTTAATAGTACATCAGATAAGATTATTTCTACCTTTCAATTGAATAATAGCAATATAGATGAAGCAGACTTTCGAAATTTATATCAATATATTGCTGTACTATCTGCAAATAAGGAATATAAAGGAGAAGCATTAGAAAAGAAACCTTATTTGAAAATGGCGTATGAGTTTGCGTCTGACGGAAGAGAACATAGTCGAAAACTAGAATTTTATCCTTTGAAAACAAATAATAACATGTTTGCTATTAAAGAGAATGGCAATATTGATTTTGTTATCAAAAAAGACCAATTAGTAACGATGCTTAAGCAAGTTAATGAATTTGATTAATCGAGCAATTAGATGGCTGAAATTCTTTCATATAAGGTAGTTTAGAAATATATCCAATAGACAAATTGGTAGCAGTACTTCTAGAAGATAAATTTGCATCTTATCAAAGTGCTCATTCAGCCATGAGCACTTTGGGTTTATTTTAAAGAATATATCAATAAATTAAACGCTTTCAAAACACTATTTTTTACTACTTACTACACTAAGAATTACTATTAAAAATGAAAGCGTATCCAATTATACTTTATTTATAAAGAAGTTACTTTAGATAGGGAGTGGGGAGAGATGGAGATAGCACCTCTTGTTAAGCAAGAAAAAAAGCCCCAAAAGGAGAAAAAAATAACCTGGAAAAAGCTGAAAGATCAAAAAGTACTTATCATCATGGCACTACCCTTGGTAATTTGGCTTATCATTTTTTGTTATCTACCTCTTTTTGGATGGATTATGGCTTTTCAAGATTATAAGCCAGCATTAGGAGTACTAGAATCTCCATGGGTTGGTCTCAAGCATTTTAAAGCGCTGTTTGAGGATGAATTATTTTATCGGGCATTAATTAATACATTGGGTATGGGTGGATTAGGAATTGTTTTTGGAACCGCAAGCTCAATTGCTTTGGCTCTCTTATTAAATGAGCTGCGATTCACAAGATTTAAGAAATTTACACAGACCGTATCATATCTTCCGCATTTTGTATCGTGGGTAATTGTAGCAAACATTGTAACTACCATGCTTTCAACAAATGGAGCATTGAATGAATTATTATTGTCCCTCCATATCATTGATACCCCAATACAATTTATGAGTGATCCCAATAAGTTTTGGTATATTGTCACATTCTCTGATGTTTGGAAAGAGATGGGGTGGAATGCCATTATTTATCTCGCCGCAATGGTGAGTATCGATAAAGAAATGTATGAAGCAGCTTGGGTAGATGGAGCAAGTCGCTTTAAACAAATGATCCACATTACACTTCCATCTATCAAACCTATTATCCTTATATTACTAATTTTGAGTATTGGCAATCTTATTAATATTGGATTTGAAAAACAAATGCTGCTTGGAAATAATATCGTAGCAGATAAAGCGCTTGTACTGGACAAGTATGCTCTTGATTACGGTATTGGTATGTTTAGATATTCCTATGGTACAGCAATAGGAATTTTTAAATCAGTCGTTAGTATTATTCTTATCTTTATATTTAATAATATTGCCAAAAAATCAGGAAATGGCGGACTTATGTAAGGAGGCTAAAATGACAAATTTATTCAGGAAGAAAAAGAGCATAAATCGACCTACTGGCTTTGATTTAGTCATTGGAGCAATAATGATTATCATCATTATCGCCACACTCTATCCATTTTTAAATGTTCTAGCTATTTCATTAAATGATTCAGTGGATACAGCTAAAGGTGGATTGCGCATTTTGCCAAGGGAATTTACTTTTGCAAACTATATAGAAATCTTCAGCAATAATGATCAACTGCTGTTAGCCTTTACCAATTCTGTTTTAAGAACAGTCATTGGTACTATAGCAGGAGTTTTATGTACATGTGTGATGGCTTATGTCATTAGCCGAAAAGACTTCATCTTTCGAAAACATCTTACAACATTATTGATCGTTACGATGTATGTCAGCGGCGGACTAATCCCTGGATATATTTTAATTCGCAATTTAGGATTGATTAACAGTTTTGCTGTCTATATTATTCCAGCATTACTAAGTGCTTTTAATGTAATCGTTATAAGATCCTTTATTGATAGTTTACCAGATGCACTGGAAGAATCAGCAAAAATAGACGGAGCAAATGACTTTGTTATATTTTACAAGATTATTATGCCGTTATGCATTCCAGCGATTGCCACAATAGCTCTTTTTATCGCTGTTGGTCAATGGAATAGCTGGTTCGATACCTATTTATATGCGAGGGGGAATGTTAATCTAACAACACTACAATATGAATTAATGAAGATTTTAGACAATGCTAGTGCACAATCAACGGGAAATGTCAGTAATTCAGCTATGGAGCAATTAAATGCAGGAAAAACTACTCCAGAATCTATTAAGATGGCAATCACTATTATTGCTACTGTACCAATATTGCTAGTATATCCATTTCTGCAAAAATATTTTGTTTCAGGATTAACATTAGGAGCAGTGAAAAATTAATCAGCTAGGTTAGCCTATTTTGCTTATTATTAGGAGGGATTTTTTTATGAAATGGAAGAAAATGATAATGGCAGGTTCGGTGTTATCGGCAAGTCTGTTACTTGCAGCTTGTAATAAAGCTGTTGATTCAGAAAAAGAGAAAGATGGAGACATAACAACCTTAACGTTTTTTAGTGCGGATTTAACGAAGGATGACAAATTTGATAATCCGGTTGCTAAAGAAATTACCAAAAAAACAGGGGTAAAATTAGAAATTTCTCATCCGGTTGGTGGCGATACACAAGCAGTTCCTTTAATGATTGCTAGCGGCGATTATCCTGACTTAATTTTTGGCAAAGGCGATCTTAATAAATTAATTGATGCTGGAGCTGTTATCCCATTAGATGAACTGATTGAAGACAAGGGGGATAATTTGAAAGCTCTGTATGGTGATCAACTAGTCCGCCTAAAGAACAATACAGAAGATCCGCAGATTTACCATGTGGGTACAGGCGGCATGACGAATACAGTATTAAATCCTAGCGGAACATTTAAAATACAATTAGAAGTATTAAAAGAATTAGGCTATCCAGAGATTAAAACTTTAGAAGATTACGAGAATGCTTTAAAAGCTTATAAAGAAAAGTATCCGCAAATCAATGGACAAGATACGATTGGCTTATCTTTATTAGGTAGTGACTGGAGATGGCTCATTACAGTAGGAAACCCAGCAGGATATGCATCTGGATATCAGGATGATGGGCAATGGCTGGTGGATGAAAGTACAGGCGAGACAAGATATAAATTCCAAGATGAGAAAGTAAAAGAGTACTTTAAATGGCTCAACCATATGTATGATGAAGGATTAGTAGATCCAGAGAGTTTTACTCAAAAATATGACACATACATTGCAAAAATATCTTCGGGCCGTGTCATAGGTTTAGCGGATCAAAACTGGGATATAAATGATGGAATTGCGGCTCTTAAAGCAGATGGACAGTCGTGGAGAACTTATGCACCACTTCCTGTGACATTAGAAGAAGGTATTTTACAGCCAGATACAAAAGACTATGGATATACAGGCACGGTTGGTGTTTCCATTTCCTCTACAAGTAAACAACAAGAAAAGGCTTTTGGATTTTTAGACTGGATGGCGTCAGAAGAAGCACAAATCTTAGTTAACTGGGGGATAGAAGGAGAAAACTATGAAATCAAGGATGGAAAACGTGTTGCGACCGATATTAAAGAATCGCAAACAGATCCTAATTATTCCCTTAAAACAGGAGTCGGGAACTATATTTACCCGTTTCCACAATGGGGAACAGGAGCAGTTGACTCCACTGGGCAACCAATATCAAGGTCTGATACGAAAGAATTAGCCATGTCGAATTATACGGAGGAAGAAAAAGAGGTTATAAGTAGTTATGGTCATGAAGTGTGGGCAGACTTCTTCCCATCTCCAGATGAACTAGGTCAGACAAAGCATGGTCGTGCTTATGAAATAGCTATTCCAGCAAGCAGTGATTTGACAGTGATTCAACAAAAGGCAGACGACTACACAACACAAGCAATTACTGATATTATCATTTCCCCTCCAAGTGAGTTTGAACAGAAATGGTCAGAAATGCAAACAAAATTAAAGGAGATGGGGATTGATAAAGCTAGTTCGGATATGACTGGATTAGTAAAAGATCGAATGGAGTTATGGGAGAATTAAAGATTTACTTTTTTGGGTGAAACATCTGAGGAAATAAAAACTATTTCTTCTTAAAACGACTCTGTTGGAACAAAGCAGAATAGTTTTTCCTATCTTTCTAATGTTTCATCCCTTTAAGGGGAGATTGGTTATGGCTGTGATAAGTTTTGATGTAGGTGGAACATTTGTGAAATATGGACTAATTGAACGCTCTAACATTGTCCAAAAGGGCAAATTCAAAACAGATAGACATGACAAAGAAAGTTTTCTATCTAGTTTGACTGCAAAAATAGTAGATTTGAGCCTATTAGCATCTATTAAAGGGATAGGTATAAGCTTTCCTGGATTTATAGATTCAGTCAATGGAGTTCCTCTTCTAGCAGGTGCAATTACTTCTATTAATGGAGTAGATATAGTAAACGAATTAAAGAAAAGATTAACAATAGATTGTCCAATCTATATAGAAAATGATGCGAATTGCGCCGCGCTAGCAGAAAAGTATAACGGTGCAGCAATCGATAATAATGACTTTATTCTCTTAACACTGGGGACTGGAGTTGGTGGCGCGATTTACTATCAGAACCAAACAATAAAGGGCCACTCTTATCGAGCTGGTGAATTAGGCATGATGCTTACAGATTATGGGAGATTCCCAAATAAAACACTTCATGAGTTAGCATCCACAAGCGCACTTATTAGCCTTTATAAGGAAAAATATGGACTCCCGCCTGAAGCGGAAATAGCTGGTGAAGAAATATTTTCTTTAGCAACAGATCATAAAGTAAAAGAGATAATTAGAGAGTGGTGCAAGTACGTTGCAGTAGCGATATTTAATTCTGTCGTTATTTTCAATCCCGAAAAGGTCCTAATTGGAGGCGGCGTAAGTCAAAATCCTGCACTATATCCTTATATAAACGAGGCATTAAACACAATACCATACTGGCAAGATTTCATGGTACCTGTACAAATATGTAAGCATTATAATGATTCGGGCTTATGGGGGGCATATATTTTAGTTGAAAACCATTTAAAGCAAGGGGAGTGTGAAAGGAATGAAATTTCTTAATGGCGGATGGTTAGTTAAAGACGGTTTTGAAGTGAACTATGCTACACATGTGTATTCAACAAGACAATCAAAAAATATCTTAACTTTATATGCTCCTTTTTCCTATATAAATCATAAAGGGGCAACATTAGATGGAGGGATGATGACTGTTGAACTATTCACTCCACATCCAGATATAATTGGTGTCAGAATGTACCATTATAAAGGAACAAAAAAGCTTGAGCCGCATTTTGTTATCAATAAAAAAGAAATTGTTCCAGATATTTCAGAATCGGAATCTACCTATTCTTTTGTTGCCGGGGATTTAAGTGCCATTGTGACAAAGGGAGAAACCTTTACGATTACTTTTAAATATAAGGGACGAATTCTTACAGAAAGCAATCCGAGAAGTAAAGGATATATTAAAGATCCACAGGGAGATTACCATATCAGCGAACAATTGTCTATTGGTGTAGGAGAGAACATTTATGGTTTAGGGGAACGGTTTACCCATTTTGTGAAAAACGGGCAAACAGTCGATATTTGGAATGCGGATGGTGGGACTGGTACGGAACAGGCATATAAAAATATTCCATTCTACGTAAGCAACAATCGGTATGGTGTATTTGTGAATACTCCAGGCAAAGCTAGTTTTGAAATTGGAAGTGAAAAGGTTTCGAAGGTGCAATTTAGCGTACCTGGTGAAATGATGGAATATTATGTTATTGGTGGCGGAGATCTAAAGCAAGTGTTAGAAAATTATACTGACTTGACAGGGAAACCATCAATGCCACCCGCATGGTCCTTTGGTCTTTGGTTAAGCACTTCCTTTTTAACTGATTATGATGAGAAAACAGTTACTTCTTTTGTTGATGGAATGGCAGAGCATGATATTCCTTTAGAAGTTTTTCATTTTGATTGTTTATGGATGAAAGAATATGAATGGTGTAATTTTACTTGGGATCAAGATATCTTTCCAGAACCTGAAAAGATGTTAGCGAGGTTAAAAGCGAAAGGATTAAAAATCTGTGTGTGGATTAATCCGTATATTGGCCAAAAGTCACCTTTATTTGATGAAGGGATGGCAAAAGGCTACTTCTTAACAAAAGCTAATGGTGATATTTGGCAATGGGATAAGTGGCAAGCAGGAATGGCAATTGTGGATTTTACCAATCCTGCGGCTGTGAAGTGGTATCAGTCCCAGTTAACCTCTTTGCTTGATATGGGAGTCGACTCTTTTAAGACAGACTTTGGCGAACGAATACCAATAGATTGCGTTTATTATGACGGGTCTGATCCGGAAAGAATGCATAATTACTATGCCTATTTGTATAACGAAGTAGTTTATAACCTTTTAGTAGAGGTGCGCGGAAAAGAAGAAGCAGTAGTATTTGCCAGGTCTGCATCCGTTGGTTCGCAAAAGTTTCCGGTACATTGGGGTGGGGATAATACTTCTGATTATCCATCAATGGCTGAGACGCTTCGGGCAGGGTTATCTTTTGGTCTTGGCGGTTTTGGTTATTGGAGTCATGATATCTCAGGATTTGAGGCAGGAGCAACGCCAGATATTTATAAAAGATGGACGCAGTTTGGTTTATTATCTTCCCACAGCCGCTATCACGGAAGCTGGGAGTATAAAGTGCCTTGGATGTATGGAGAAGAGGCAGTGGAGGTTACACGCACCTTTACAAAATTGAAACTGAGTTTAATGCCATATTTAATTGCTCAATCTATATATACTGCAGAAAAAGGGATACCTATGATGAGACCAATGGTTTTAGAGTTCCCAGATGATATATCCACTCATACTTTAGATCGTCAATACATGCTCGGAGATAATCTATTAGTAGCACCAATTTTTAGAGAAGACGGCAAAGTTAATTTTTATGTCCCAGAGATAAAAGGTGTTTGGACCAATTATTTAACAGGAGAATTATATGAAGGTGGTCATTGGTATGAGCAATCGTATGATTATTTTACACTGCCGTTATTGGTCCGCCCAAATAGCATTATTATCGAAGGAAGCTGCAAGGAACAAGCAGTATATGATTATACGGAAAAGCCGAAGATTCACGTATTTGATTTACATGAAAACCAACTCCTTTCAGCTGCAATATATAGCAAAGATGGGGAAAAACAAGCGAATGTCATGGTATCGAAAAAGCACGGGCGGTATGAAATAGAGGTTACTGGCATAAATAAATATGAAATTATTTTACATGGAGTAACGGATATTCCTCCAGCCCCAGAAGTGAAGGTAGAAAATAATTCCACCCGGATTATTTCATCAAAACAAAAATGGACACTTGGCTAAACGAGTAGAAGGGTTAAGGAAAAGGAAGGGACAGAAGTTATGTACCATAAACAATTGGATGACTTTCCAGCCGATTTTCTATGGGGAGCTGCATCTGCTGCGTACCAAATTGAAGGAGCTTGGAATGTTGATGGAAAAGGACCGTCTATTTGGGATACTTTCTCTAAAATAAAAGGAAAAACATATGAAGGAACAACTGGAGATGTAGCCGTCGATCATTATCATCTATACAAGGATGATGTGAGATTGATGGTAGAAATGGGTTTAAAGGCATATCGCTTTAGCATTTCTTGGAGCAGAGTAATCCCAGATGGAGACGGTCAGGTGAATGAAGCAGGTTTATTATTTTATGAAAGATTAGTAGATGAGTTATTGGTTAATAAGATTGAACCGGTTATCACTCTTTATCACTGGGATTTACCACTATCATTACAGGAGCGCTTTAATGGCTGGGAGTCTCGAGAAACAATTAAAGCCTTTAAAAAATATTGTGAAGTGTTATATCGTAGATTGGGAAAAAAGGTTACTTACTGGGTATCCATGAATGAACAAAATGTTTTCACCACACTTGGTTACCGATGGGCCATACATCCACCTGCGGTTACCGATTTAAAAAGAATGTATGAAGCCAATCATATTATTAATCTTGCAAATGCGGAAGCAATTAAGTTATTTCATGAAATAGTACCGAATGGAAAGATCGGACCAAGTTTTGGGTATGGACCGATGTACCCTTTAAATGCAGATCCAGCTAATGTATTAGCTGCAGAAAATGGCGAGGCATTTAACAATGATTGGTGGCTAGATGTATATTGTAAAGGAACTTATCCAAAGTTTGTCAAGAAACAACTAGAGAGACTTGGAATTGCTCCCACCGTTTTGAAAGAAGATGAAATTTTATTAAAATCCGCTAAACCAGACTTTTTAGGTATTAATTATTACCATGGTGGTACAGCACAGCAAAATCGACTGGAGCTTGCTGACAAGAATGGCGAAAAAGAATTTTCAGGAACTGATCCATATTTAATGCAGCCTAAAAGCGGCCAAGCAGTATCTCCAGAGATTCCGATGTTTAATGCAGTCGACAATCCATATTTGCAAAAGACAGATTGGGGATGGGAAATAGATCCAATTGGTTTTCGAATCGCATTAAGAAGAGTACAGGCAAGATATGATTTACCAATTTTTATTACTGAAAATGGCTTAGGTGCTATTGACACAATCGCTGAGGATGGCCGCATAAAGGATCATTACCGTATTGATTATTTAAAAAAGCATATAATAGAAATGAAAAAAGCAATAACAGATGGAGTGGACATTATCGGGTATTGCGCATGGTCCTTTACTGATTTATTAAGTTGGTTGAATGGATATAAAAAACGTTACGGTTTTGTTTTTGTAAATAGAACGGAGCATGAAGAAAAGGATTTAAGAAGGATACCGAAAGAAAGCTATTATTGGTATAAGCAGCTTATTTTAGAAAATGGTATGTCGATTAAATAGCGGAAAACAACCCCCTGTTTTAAAGAAATTAATAAATATACTTAACTCAAACTTCTATTTCCAAAAAATAAGAGTTTGTCTACAGTCTAAGAGTAGGATAAATATAAATTATCCTACTCTTAGTTTTTGGCCAGGGTAAATTTTGTCTACATTTTTCAATTGATTCCATTCCTTTATTTTTCCCGCACTTGTATGAAAATTTTTTGCTATTCGGCTGACTGTATCTCCTTTTTTCACCACATAATAGACAGCCTTTTGGGATGGTATTTTAATTTTTTGTCCGACATTGATGATATCTTGGTTTTCTATCTGGTTAAAAGCACGTAGAACTTTAATTGTTGTCTCATATTTTCTGCTAATTTGATACAGGGTATCTCCTTTTTTTACAATATATTCTGTATTACGTGAGGGGGTTGTATTAGAATCTGATTCGAAATATGGTAATGGATTGACTGCGTTAGATTTATTGATATTCCAACGACCAATGTGTAATTCAAAGTGCAAATGCTGACCTGTTGATTCTCCTGTACTCCCCATAATGCCAATAACTTGTCCTTTTTTTACATAATCGCCAACCTTCACTTTTCGAGATCCTCTTTTCAAATGCGCATACACTGTTTCATATTCTTGTCCAGATATTTTATGAAGAATCATAATGCATTCTCCGTAACTCGCCGAGTAATAGGATCTGCTGACAATCCCGTCAGCACAAGCTTTAATTGCATTGACGCCATTGTGGGCAAAATCTATCCCAAAATGCATGTTTTTACCAGTTACACGAAATTCGTTTGATATATATGTCACGGAAGTTGGTTTAGAAAACATATCATATCACCTCATGATAGCATATGATGAAGTGCTTATAATTGGTTGGACTTTCCCTTTTTATTTCTTAGAAGGCATATCCCATAATCGCAGCAATTTTTCTAGGGATATCGGTGTTATCTAAAACACCATGAAATTCTTCTGCTCCTGTCCCAACTGCAAATACAACAATCATATTGCTTGTATGGCCGCCTGTTGAACTAAGCTGCTGGGTGAGTGAATCTACAATTCCTGCATGATAATGGTTCGCGATAATAGTGCCAATTTTCCAGTCCATTTGTTGTTCTCGATATACTTGTCCGTTATTTACTTTCGGATTTATTTGCAGCTGAAGCAGCTCATCTTTCCTGAGGTCTATTCCAGCATAGTCTTTAAAAACTTTCTTTATGCTTTTTGCCGTATAGCCATTATTTGTTTTTTTCTTTATTAATTGCTGAGCCATATAATGAGGGGACGCTGAAACCTTTTTTAAACCACTAATATCTAACGCTTCTGTAGCAGATATGCCCATTGTTTCGTGATCTGCTGCAACAACAACCAATGTATCGTTTCTTTTCTTCGCCCATTCCACACAGTACTTAACCACTTCATCAAATGCAACTGTTTCTTTCCATATACCAGTTATATCAGAAGCATGTGAGGCGTGATCTATTCGACCTCCTTCAATCATTGCAAAAAATCCTTTTTGTTCACTTGATAGCACGTCTAATCCCTTTTTCGTCATTTCCTCTAATGTTGGTTCGGTTGTTTTGATATGACTTCTATCAAGTTGAAAATTCAAATGAGCATCACCGAATAATCCAAGCCATTTTTGGGACTTCGTTTTTTCTAATTCCTCAGCAGTTGTTAGAAAATCATATCCAGCTTTTTTATAAGCATCTATAAGATCTGTTCCCCGTTTATCCTTATGAGTAAAATATTTTTTGCCTCCTCCCATGATAATATCCACCTTATTACTCAATTGTTGTTTAGCAATTTCCTCCTGATCAGCCCATCTATTATTGACGCTTGCGGTAAAGCTGGCAGGTGTGGCATCTGTAACAGAATTTGTTGTGATGATGGCCGTTTTTTTTCCATCTCTTTTAAATTTGTCTAAAATACTATCTACATTTTTTCCTTCTGCTGTAATACCAATCATTCCATTATTTGTTTTCCTTCCAATGGCAAGAGCTGTCCCTCCGGCAGCAGAGTCTGTTACCCGATTATTGCTAGATGAAGTATGAACAATGGCGGTATGGGGAAGCGTTTCTATAAAAAGTCTCCCATTTGCTCCATGTTCAAATAATCGAGCAATCTCCATTTGTCCAACTCCCATACCATCGCCGATGAGCAAGATAACATTCTTTGGTTTCCTCTTTTGTTCCTTACTGAAAGCAGGCTTTTCTGTTCTTGGTTGCATGGAAAGAACAAGAACAAAACTTAGACTTATGGAAATAAAGACGAGAAGCAGCTTTTTCATGTTTTTTTCCCTCCCTACTTTTGGTTTTTAATTAGGTATAGCATTTGAAAAAAAGTGGTTTTTTAACCATGTATAACTCAATTGTCTGAAGTCAGCAGATTTTTGTATGTAGTGGAGGTTAGGATAGACGTTCTTTCCCAAAGAATGCATAAATGGCAGAATGTATGATAAAGAGAGTCTACTCTTGGGAAATCAGCTGAAATTCCTTGCAAGGTAGGGATAAACTGCAATAATCAGAAGGAGAAACGTAGGTAGAAAGGGAATTATTTAGTTTATCGGAGTAAAAAAAGGGAGAGAAGATTATGAGTAAATCATTTATTGAACAAGTACATTATATTAGAATTCCTGTAAAAGATTTAGAACTGTCTGCAAGATGGTATAGAGATGTATTAGGGCTCCAGTTACTAAACAATACGGGGGAACTTGCTATTTTAAAAGTAAATGAAGGACCTTTCTTACTTATCTTAGTTCCTACCAACGATGAAACATTTGCACATTTTACAATTGATAATGAAGAAGAATTTAGCATTGGCTTTACAAGTCCACAGTTATCTGAGTTTCATCAACACTTAATGGACAATCAAGTTAAGGTAGAGGATATAAAGGAAGACAATGGTCACTTCTTTTTCCATTTTTATGACCCAAATGGTAATAAGCTTCAAGTCCACTGGTAAGATGAACATAAATTAAATTATCTTTTCCTTAATGAAATAAGATGAGGGTGGGACAAAGCAAAATAAATAATAGATAAAGACGAACAATCTAATTTAGTGGTGAATCCAATTCGTTCCATTGCGTTACAGACACTCCCTTTCCGCGGGGAGCAACCTAAGCCTCCTCGGCAAGCCTGTGGGGTCTTAGGCTTTGCTCTATTTCCCGCAGGAGTTGAGTGTCTTCCACTCCATTTCACTCCGTTTTTAAAGAGTATTTCGTTCCAACATTTTTTTCAAAAGAAACTAAATGGAGCAGCCTGAATACACGGAGACTCCTATGGGAGCTGCGAGAAAGTCCAAGACCCCGCAGGAACGCTCGCCCCATGGAAAGCGAAGTGTATTCAGGCTGCGGGTGATTACCACATACCTTCTTTCTTAAAATAATAAAAAAACACAAACAATTATACGAATTTTTTTTAGTGTGTACGTATAATTGTTCGGGGTTAGATTTGGTTGAAATACTTATGTCCCACTCCCATATTTTTTGCCTGAAAAAACAACCTTCGAATACTTGTACCTCAACCATTCTCCTAAAAACAATCAGAAAAAATAGCTGAATTAATGGGGAGATGACATAAAAAATGAAGACAAGCATACATTTTAATAAGTCATCCTATATATGTCATTACAAAGCAGCCAATCTAAACTAGGAAATTTCATTAAGGAGGAACTATTGTGAATACTATCTATTCTTTTTTGCCTAAAGCAATCGAAAATCTTATTCTCACAATCCCTCCATCAGAAAGATTAGGGATGGAAGAGATTCGAGTACGCATAGGTAGACCTTTAGAAGTATTTATAAATGGACGGTCTATCTTTTTTCCGTTTATTGTTTCGAAAGAGGATGGAAACCAATTATTGAATAAAATCAGTCAGTATTCCGTTTATACAATGGAAGAAGAATTGAAAAGAGGATATATCACGGTTCAAGGTGGACATCGGATTGGCCTAGCAGGCAAGGTCATTTTACAAGATAGCAAAGTTAAGGCAATAAGGGACGTAGCATCTTTTAATATTCGAATTGCAAAGGAGCAAATTGGCATAGCAAATCCATTTATTCCTTATTTATATGATAAAGGGAAATGGCGTCATACGATGATTATTGGTCCTCCGCAGACCGGGAAAACGACTTTATTGAGAGATATTGCTAGATTGATTTCTTCGGATGCGGATAATTCTTTAATAAAACCAGCAAAAGTAGGAATTGTGGATGAGCGGTCTGAAATTGCCGGATGCTTGGATGGTATTCCACAAATGACATTTGGTCCTCGTGTAGATGTACTGGATGCTTGTCCAAAAGCAGAAGGAATGATGATGATGATTCGCTCCATGAGTCCAGACGTCCTCATAGTGGATGAGGTTGGTCGGAAAGAGGATGAAGAAGCAATACTAGAAGCAGTGAATGCAGGTATTCAATTAATAATGACTACACATGGTTCAAGCTTGGAAGAAGTAAAAAAACGACCAATGCTTTCTAGCATGATAAAAATGGGCATATTCGAACGATATATTGAATTAAATAGAAGGAAAGGTCCTGGGACTGTAACAGCGATAAAAAATGGACAAGGCCAGTTATTGATGGATGAAATGAAGGTGAAATAAATGATTAAAATAATTGGTGCAATCTTGATCCTTGCTTCTACAAGCTGGGGTGGAATGGAATTTTCCAAGCTATTAAGTCAAAGACCGAAGCAAATACGCGCATTAAAATCTGCCCTGCAATCTTTGGAAGCGGAGATTATGTATGGACATACCCCCTTGCATGAAGCAAGCAGACGCTTAGCTGAACAATTAAATGAACCATTACATTCCTTTTTTGCCGGTTTTGCAGAACGCTTGCTTAAAGAGGATACAACGGTGAAAGAGGCATGGACAGCCTCTTTGCATGAGATTTGGAAAAAAACAGCGATGAAGGATTCAGAATTAGAAATTATGAAACAATTTGGAGAAACATTAGGAAGGCATGATCGTTTTTCTCAGCAGAAGCAGATCATGTTAACACTTACCCATCTGGAAAGAGAAGAAGAGGAAGCAAGGGAAATACAAGGGAAATATGAAAAAATGATAAGGAGCTTAGGATTTCTTTCGGGTCTGCTGATTGTCATTTTATTGATGTAGTTTAGGAGGAGACTTTTATGGGTTTAGAGGTCGATATTATATTCAAAATCGCTGGTGTTGGAATCGTTGTTGCTTTTTTACACACAATCCTCGACCAAGTCGGCAAAAAAGAATATGCACAGTGGGTCACATTATTTGGATTTATTTACATTCTATTTATGGTAGCGAATATTGTAAATGACTTATTCCAGAAAATTAAAGCAGTATTTTTATTCCAAGGGTAAGGGAGGATATCATCATTGAAATTCTTCAAATAGTTGGAATTGCACTTGTTTCCACATTTTTAGCACTTGTTGTAAAAGAACAAAAGCCAAATATCGCCTTTTTATTAGTTGTTTTTGTCGGGTGTGCCATCTTTCTTTTTCTTGTAGACCAAATAGCTGCAATCATTCAAATGGTGGAAAGGATAGCATTGAATGCAAAAGTAAATACCGTTTATGTCGAAACGATTCTAAAAATAATTGGTATTGCCTATATTGCAGAATTTGCTGTGCAAATTACAAAAGATGCTGGACAAGGATCGATAGCATCTAAGATTGAACTAGCAGGGAAGATATTGATATTGGCAATGGCTGTTCCGATTTTAACCGTCTTAGTAGAAACTATTTTAAATATGATTCCCAATTAACTTAGGAAACCGCTTATTTCGAGGTGAAAAAATTGAAAACAAAGTTGAAAGTCGTCCTACTCGTTATGGCAGCTCTCTTTTTTCTATATCAACCGATTGTACAAGCCTCACCTCATGAATCACAAGACTCACAAGAAGCAGAAGCAGCAGAAGAAATAAAGGAAGAAGGAATGGACCCCACAAAAATAGTTGAATCTCAACTAGAATCTCTGGATCTTAATGAATTAACAACTTTTTGGGATTCCATCAAAACAGAGTATGGTGGATTTCTGCCAGAAAGTCAAAAAGGCAGTCTATATGATTTTATGACAGGGGATAAAAGCTTTGATTTACAAGGCTTCTTCCATGGGATACTTCAATTTGCTTTCCACGAGATTATTGTAAATGGCAAATTATTAGGTTCGTTAATTCTACTGACTATTTTTAGTGTCATGCTTCAAATGCTTCAGAA
Organism: Niallia circulans; assembly: GCF_003726095.1. NCBI lineage: Bacteria > Bacillati > Bacillota > Bacilli > Caryophanales > Bacillaceae > Niallia > Niallia circulans. Next base: position 1,893,821 of record NZ_CP026031.1, on the reverse strand, counting down.
TTCATTTGAGAAAAGCTCCATCAGTAAGGTAGCATACGCGATTGTCTTTATGGTTTTAATAATTCTTGCATTAAATAGCTTCCATGTTGCTATCACTTATGCAAGTGATGCTATTTCGAAAATGACCCATTTTATATTAGCCTTTGTCCCGTTATTGCTTGCCCTTATGGCAGCCTCTGGCGGCGCCATATCTGCTGCCTTCTTTCATCCAGTTATCTTATTTTTGATGAATACAAGCGGTATGTTAATTGAATATATTGTGCTGCCCCTATTATTCTTATCAACCCTGCTTCATGTTGTGAGCAGTTTGTCCGAGCAATATAAAGTTACTCAGCTCGCCAATTTGCTGCGTAATATTAGCATTGGGATTTTGGGTATTTTCTTAACAATCTTCTTAGGAGTAATTTCTGTGCAAGGAGCATCATCTGCAATCACAGATGGAATTACAATTAAAACAGCTAAGTTTGTAACTGGTAATTTCATCCCGGTGATTGGACGGATGTTTACCGATGCAACAGATACGGTCATTAATGCTTCATTATTATTAAAAAACACGGTTGGAATCGCAGGAGTTGTTATTCTCCTTCTTCTCGTAGTATTTCCTGCCATAAAAATTTTAATGATTTCCTTTATCTATAAATTTGCAGCAGCCATTCTCCAGCCAATTGGCGGCGGGCCAGTTATTAAATGTTTAGATGTTATTAGTAAAAGTGTCATTTATGTCTTTGCGGCACTTGCAATTGTATCCCTAATGTTTTTTCTAAGCATTACAGTGATCATTGTTGCCAGTAATCTGACGATGATGGTTAGGTAAAAAGGGGGCGAAAGAATGAATTTTATTACAGAATGGGTAACAAATATTATTCTCTTTATACTGTTAGCAACGGTTGTGGATATGCTATTGCCTAACTCTACTTTTCAGAAATATGCAAAGATGGTCGCAGGCCTGCTCCTAATAACCGTCATTTTAACACCTGTATTTAAGCTGATATCCAGTGACTTTGAAGCCGTGTTTTCAGCTAGTGCAATGGGTGAACCTGAACAAAAAAATATGAATAATTCCATTGAATTAAAAAAAAGAGAAATACAAGCCTCACTTGATGAATATACATTAAATAAAATGGCTGTCCAATTAAAAGAGGATGCAAATGAGGAGTTGATAGCAAATTACGGAATGGAGATTAATTCAATTCAATTATCAATTGACAAAGAAAAGGAGGGTGGCTTTCCTGCAAATCTAACTGAAATGGTTATTCATATGAAGGAAAGCCAGGATCCCAATAATGTTGTGGAAGCTGTAAGCCCTGTTCGAATTGATACACAGCAACCTCTTCTTGATAAAAAGGAAACAAAACAAATGGACACAGAAAGTATTATTTCCTTTCTTTCTGAAAAGTGGGAAGTGCGAAATGATGCAATTGTAATTATGTACGAAGGAGGGGAGGAGGGGAAAAATGGATAAAAAGGACAAAGGGCCATTAAGCTGGTTGAAAAATATTCTGTCAAATGACGGAAACGAAAAAAAACAGGGGAAAACCACTTATATTGTCATCGTTGTATTATTTGGAGTCGCCATTATGCTGTTAAGCAATATGTTCTTTAAAGACAATAATAAAGCTCAAGAAGTCGCTGCTTATAATAATGAAGCTTCTTCTGAAGAGGCGGAAGAGACATTTGGGCAAAAAGCCAATAGTAGTAATTTAACTATTGCTGATTATGAAGAACAATATAAAAAAGAAATTAAAGAAGCAATATCAGCGATAGCAGGGGTTAAGGATGCAATTGTCTATGTAAATATAGAGGGATCAGAAAAGAAAGTATATGAAAAAAACCAATCCCAAACGATCCAGAAAACAGAAGAAAAGGATACACAGGGAGGTAATCGAAATGTGGAAGAAACATCGAATGAAGAAACAGTTGTATTAGTACCAAATGGAGATAAACAAGTTCCGATTGTAGTGGAGACGATGAAACCTAAAATAGCCGGAGTTCTCGTTGTTGCAAAAGGAGCTGGAGATATAAAAGTAAAAACAATGATTGTTGAAGCAGTTACTCGGGCGCTGGATGTTCCTAGTCATAGAGTTTCTGTACAACCTAAACAAAACTAAGGGGGAAGAATAGATGTTATTAAAAAAGCAAACGGTATGGTTGTTAACAATGTTAAGCTTGGTAGTTGTGTTGTCGGTATACTATATTACTTCACCGGAATCCCGATTAAATGAATTTGCAGCAACAGAGGAAGATAATAATAAAGCAAAGAGCAATGATGCAGAAGAAGCAGCCAAAGATAGCAAAGGAGAAAGCACAGTTACTACTACAGATTCTGAAGCAGTATTTGAACAAATGCGCCTAGATTTAATGGAACAACGTGACAAAATGAAAGAAGAGTTAGTAAGCATTCAAGGATCTAAAGATAAAACAGCAGAAGAAAAAAATGAAGCTACTGAAAAAATCAATGAACTTCAAGAAATGACAGATAATGAAAAGATAATGGAAAGCCTTATTAAAGCAGAAAACTATGATGATGTACTTGTTCAGACTGCTGATGATGGCACAGTAAAAGTAACAGTGAAAGCAGAAGAACTTTCCGCAGATGCTGCCAATGAAATTGTTCAGCTTGTCCGCAAAAATATGGATGCACCAAATGCAAATGTTGCGGTAAAAATTGATCCGAAATAAATAGAGATATGAAGCAGCAAGGACAAGAAGAGGGGAAAAGCGAATAGTACGTTTAAAACTGTAGATCACTGCTAGTAAGTGACTACAGTTTTTTAAATAGATCAGCACGAGTAGCAGGAAGATAATGAAGCTTTCTCCTCAACATATCTTATCTCTTTGGAGAAATTCAGTTAAGCGTATTTGAAAGTGAGATTAGATAATTCGAAGAGCAGCAGTCTCATTTAAGAAAATAGTATGGAATTTTAAAACGACGGTTATGAGGGGAAAACTTCCGATATTCTTTCAGAAGCTTTCCTCCTCACGATAATTAATTTTTGCTCTTTTTTTAAAGTAAATATAATAGTAAGCGATTTCGGATAATTGGTCAGCTTTAATTAGTTATTTTAAAAAGATAGTGGTATGATAAGTAGGTAGAAAGAGAGATGATTTCCTACAGATTTAGCTTTCTGAGAAAAATTTGAAAAAAGATTTAGTAGCAAAAAAGTCATGTTTTAAAGATGCATATTGAATTATCATAAGGTCTTATCGTATGATATTAGTATCTAGTCCTAATAGAATGATTTAAGGGGTGCAATTATATGTTAAAGATTTCAGAAATAAAAGAACTAATAAAATTAATAGATGAATCGACTATTAGCAATTTTTTATATGAACAAGATGGTGTGAAAGTTGAAATTCAAAAGAACGTTGGGGAAATAGTAGCACAAGCTCCAGTTGTGACAAAAACCATTCAACAACAAGAAGCCAAAGCAACAAAAGAGGTAGCAGTAGAAAGTGTAGTTGCAGACACACCTGTTAAATCAAGTGATGATAACTTACATAAAATTACTTCTCCAATGGTAGGAACTTTTTATCAATCAGCCTCTCCAGACTCTCCTTCATTTGTAAAAGTGGGGGATAAGGTTACAAAGGATTCTGTTGTTTGTATCGTAGAAGCGATGAAGCTATTTAACGAAATTACAGCAGAAGTAGATGGCGAAATTGTAGAAATCCTTGTAAAAGATGGAGAACTTGTTGAGTACGGGGAACCATTATTCCTAGTAAAGGCGTAACAAAGAGGGGTTAATCCATGATAAAAAAACTATTAATCGCAAATAGAGGAGAAATAGCTGTTCGTATTATCAGAGCTTGTCGGGAGCTGGATATTCAAACGGTAGCTATATACTCAGAAGCAGATCGTGAGGCTTTACATGTCCAAATCGCAGATGAAGCATATTGTGTTGGACCAAAAGCTTCAAAAGACAGTTATTTAAACTTTACAAACATAATTAGTGTAGCAACTTTAACAGGATGTGATGCTATCCATCCTGGATATGGTTTTTAGCAGAGAACGCTGACTTTGCAGAACTTTGCAGAGATTGCAAAATCACGTTTGTAGGACCTAGTCCAGAGGCTATTAATAAAATGGGGACAAAAGATGTTGCAAGAGAAACAATGCGTCAGGCAGGTGTGCCAATTGTACCTGGTTCCCAAGGCATTATTAAAGATGTAGAAGAGGGAATGGAATTAGCAAAAGAAATAGGATATCCAGTAATTATTAAAGCTACAGCAGGTGGCGGTGGTAAAGGTATCCGTGTAGCCAAAACAGAAGAAGAGTTGATTAAGGGGATTAACATTACCCAGCAAGAAGCATTAACGGCGTTTGGAAATGCAGGTGTATATTTAGAAAAATATATCGAGGACTTCCGCCATGTTGAGGTACAAGTGCTTGCTGATAATTATGGGAATGTCATTCACTTGGGCGAAAGAGATTGCTCGATTCAGCGAAGATTACAGAAGCTGTTGGAAGAAACACCATCTCCAGTATTAACTGAAGAAATGCGGGCGAAAATGGGAGATGCTGCTGTAAAAGCTGCAGCTGCAGTAAATTATACAGGTGCAGGAACTGTTGAATTTATCTTTGATTATCAGAATCAAGCATTTTACTTCATGGAAATGAATACTCGTATTCAAGTAGAACACCCAGTAACAGAAATGGTAACAGGTATTGATTTAATTAAAGAACAAATACTAGTTGCATCAGGTAAACCTCTTGAACATAATCAAAAGGATGTTACATTTACTGGCTGGGCAATTGAATGCCGTATCAATGCAGAAAATCCTGCGAAAAATTTCATGCCTTCACCAGGGAAAATTAAGATGTATTTACCGCCAGGTGGTTTAGGAGTACGTATTGATTCAGCTGCTTATCCTGGTTACACGATCCCTCCGTACTATGATAGTATGATTGCGAAAGTGATTGCCTATGGATCTACTAGACAAGAAGCTATTTCCCGCATGAAACGAGCACTGAGTGAATTTGTAATCGAAGGTGTCGATACGACGATTCCGTTTCACTTAAATCTCCTTAATCATGAAAAGTTTGTGGCAGGCAACTTCAACACAAAGTTTTTAGAAATGTATGATTTAATGAAATCAGAAGATTAAAAGGAGGAATAGGTAATGAGCGAAACAACAAGTTTAGAAATGAACCAAGAGTATACTGGTCTAGGAAAAGTAGAAATTGCTCCTGAAGTAATTGAGGTTATCGCAAGTATTGCTGCTTCTGAAGTAGAAGGTGTTGCACAAATGAGAAGCAATTTTGCATCTGGTGTTGTGGAAAAGTTCGGGAAAAAGCTCCATAACAAAGGTATAAAAGTCGACCTCAGTGAAGAAGGAATAAAAGTGGAAGTATTTTGTGTAATGAATTTTGGTGTATCTATTCCGCATGTTGCTCAGCAAATTCAAGATAACATTCGTCAAACGTTAATCAATATGACTGGCTTGGAAACAGAGGAAGTAAATATTCATATTGTTGGTGTTCAGTTCGAAACAGCAAAACAAGAACCTGAATTACAGCAAGAAATGTAAGGAATAATACGCCCTAAAATTAGCATAGAGTGACTTTAAATAACAAAGGCTGAACTGGAAAGAACAAAATAGCAACTAATAGGTCTTCCTCTTAGTTGCTATAAGTTTTTTCTATGGACAGTCTTTGTTTTTGTGAGAATGACCAGAATAGTAAACTAATTATAGGTTTTTTTCTTGTAAGATAGAGTTTTGTTTTTATTTATGCTATTATTCATGTAGCATAGATAAATAGGTTGTCTTAAACCTATGGAAGGATTTTAAAGGAGCTTAAATAATGAAGAGAAGAACTGCCAGAGAAAAGGCCTTACAGGCACTATTTCAAATTGATATTAGTGATATAGACAAAGAAACAGCAATAGAGCATGTATTAGAAGGAGAAAAATCTGATCCCTACCTTACAAAATTAGTGGATGGGGTATTAAATAATCAAGTTTCTATTGATGAAACCATAAAGCAATATTTAGAAAATTGGACGTTAGAAAGAATTGCAAATGTAGACCGAAACATTCTACGTCTTGCCACATATGAAATGATTTATGGACAAGCAGATGATGTACCTGTAAATGTTGCGATTGATGAAGCTGTTGAGATTGCCAAACTTTATGGTGATGATCAATCTGGTAGATTTGTTAATGGATTATTATCAAAGATAAAAGAAAATCAGTAATATTAAGAGAAACGTTGGTTTGATGAAAAAGACTGATTAGTGGACAATGTAAATCTATTTTGGAATATCAGCAAATATGATTTGTTATCATCCTAAATTGTTTCCTTCTATAACCTATAAACATGAATGATTAAGGGATGTGGTGTACGATACTACACCCCTTTTTCCATCCTGTATAAGGAGTTTTTATAAATGGAATCACGGTATTTAACGGTACATGCTTTGACGAAATACATAAAAAGAAAATTTGATGCAGATCCTCATTTACAGCAAGTCATGGTAAAAGGCGAAATATCCAATTTTAAGCAACATTCAAGTGGGCATATGTATTTCACCTTAAAAGACGAGAAAGCCAGAATTTTAGCAGTTATGTTTGCCCGGAATAATCAGCAAATGAAGTTTACGCCTGAAAATGGGATGAAAGTGCTGATTAAAGCAAGTGTTACCGTTTATGAATCAAGCGGGCAATATCAAATGTATGTGGTGGATATGCAGCCAGATGGCATTGGTCAGCTCTATCTTGCTTATGAACAGTTGAAAGCTAAATTGGAACAAGAAGGATTGTTTCTTGCAGACCATAAACAGGCAATCCCTAAATATCCGAAAACCATTGGTGTTATTACCTCACCGACCGGAGCTGCGATTAGAGACATTATTACAACCATTAAAAGACGCTACCCTATTGCAAACATCCAAATCTATCCTGCGTTAGTACAAGGTGAAGCAGCGGCTCCTTCTATTGTAAAGGCAATTCAACGGGCGAATGAACAGGAGTCTCCTGCAATTGATGTCCTCATAGTAGGCAGGGGCGGCGGTTCCATTGAAGAATTATGGGCTTTTAATGAAGAAATCGTTGCCAGAGCCATTTTTACTTCCAGAATTCCCATTATTTCTGCTGTCGGTCACGAAACAGACTTTACCATTGCAGATTTCGTTGCAGATATGCGTGCACCGACACCAACTGGTGCAGCAGAGCTCGCTGTTCCTCATATCGATGAGCTGGTGGAAAGGATTTTGTCTAGACAAAGCCGTTTAATAAGAGGGATAAAAGAAAAAGTAGAATTGCAAAAGTTACGTTTAAATAGAATTCAACGTTCCTATGCTTTTCGTTATCCTAAGGTTTTATACGATCAAAAAATGGAGCAATTAGACAAACAGACAGAATTATTAATACGAAATGTACAAAGAGTTTTTGAGCAAAAGAATAATCAGCATCAATTAATACAAAAGCAGCTAGTAAGAAATCACCCACATCATTATGTGATGAAGGCACAACAAGATTTGGCTAATTTACAAAAAAATATGATTCGTAATACGGAGCTAATTCTTCAAACTAAAAAGCAGTCTTTTCTTTCGACAATAGGAAAGATGGATGCATTAAGTCCGTTGAAGATAATGGAAAGAGGCTACAATGTAGCATATGATCAAAATGGGAAATTAATAGCCAGTATAAAGCAAGTTAAGCCTAAGGAGCATATTGAATTAAACTTGGCCGATGGTACGGTACAGGCAGAAATTATGGAGATAAAGGAGAGATAAACATGGCAACTAATCGAGAAAATAAGCCAACCTTTGAAGAAGCGATGGAAGAATTAGAACGAATCGTTGAAAAACTAGAAGAAGGAGACGTTCCTTTAGAAGAGGCTATCAACACGTATAAAAAAGGAATGGAGCTTTCTAAATACTGTCATGAAAAATTAAAAAATGTCGAAGAACAATTAGCGGAAGTAGTGCTAGAAAACGGTAAAAAACAACCTTTTTCTATCGCTGAGGAGGAATAACACTTGAATAAAATTTCTTTGTCAGCATTTACAAAAGACTATAAAGAAGTACTAGAAAAAGAATTAAAGAAAAATGTCGAGAAGCTTAATGCTCCTTCCAGTTTAAAAGATTCCATGCTCTATTCCTTAAATGCAGGGGGGAAGAGAATCCGACCACTGCTTTTATTTGCTACCCTCAAAGCATTTGGAAGAGATCCACTTGAAGGTTTGCTGCCAGCGACTGCCATTGAAATGATTCATACTTATTCTTTGATTCATGATGATTTACCAAGTATGGATGATGATGACTTGCGGAGAGGCTTACCGACGAATCATAAAGTTTACGGAGAAGCGACTGCTATTTTAGCAGGTGATGCACTTCTTACATATAGTTTTCAAATCATGACATATATGACAAACCAGAATATCCCATCCGATAAGATTCTTGCTAGTATTGGCTTTTTAGCAAAAGCAGCTGGAGCAGAAGGGATGGTAGGTGGACAAGTTGCTGATATTGAAGGGGAAAGCAAGACGTTAAATCAAAGTGATCTTGAACATATACATCTACATAAAACAGGAAAGCTGTTAGAAGTAAGTATCATAATTGGCGCGTTATTAGCAGATGCTACTAGCACGGAATTGGAAACATTAAAACGTTTTGCTTATCATCTAGGCTTAGCCTTCCAAATTAGAGACGATATTCTCGATTTAGAAGGGGATGAAGAAGTGATTGGAAAGCCAATTGGCAGCGATACGGATAACCATAAAAGCACCTATCCGAAAATATTAACAATGGATGGAGCAAAAAAAGAATTAGAGCTGCATATTAAACAGGCTAAAGACCTTCTTTCCGGTTTAAATTTTGATCGTTTCCTATTAGAAGAAATTACAGATTTAATTGGCTATAGAAATAATTAAAATATCTTTACTAAACGGTTTAAAAGCTTTTTATAGATGGTATATAATAAAACTAAGCGAAATATATATTAGGAAATATTATTTAGAATAACGAATAACACATATTAGGGTGTCTCAATATTTGACATTGCTAATGCTTTTTCAAAAGATAATTTGTAAAAAGCACTAGTGATGTTCCGCTTTGAGGCATCCTTCTTTTAAGCGCGAAAGTACTCTGTTTGCTAACTATGTAGAATTACTACTATTATCAGTGAAGAAATGGTATAATACATATTTAATAATACGAATAAATTAGGTTTTTTGATAAAAATAAGGTATTCTAATATATAATACGATCTTGATAAATGAAATGGTTAAACGGAAGGAAGATATACCAATTAGTCAGTATTTTTCATCGCTTTATTGGTTATATACTGAATGAAAGTGAGTTGTTACAAATGGATTTAATGTCTATAGAAAATCCAGCTTTTTTAAAAGGATTATCGAACGAGGAACTGAATAGCCTTAGTGAAGATATCCGTCACTTTTTAATTAATAGACTTTCTCAAACTGGTGGCCATATTGGTCCGAACTTAGGAGTGGTGGAATTAACCATTGCTCTTCATAAATGTTTTGATAGTCCAAAAGATAAATTTCTTTGGGATGTAGGTCATCAATCTTATGTTCACAAAATATTAACTGGCCGCGCAAAGGATTTTGATACGCTTAGACAATATAAAGGCTTAAGTGGTTTTCCAAAAATGAATGAAAGTGAGCATGACGTATGGGAAACAGGTCATAGCTCTACTTCCTTATCTGCTGCAATGGGAATGGCTGTTGCAAGAGATTTAAAAAAGGAAGATTCCTATATCATTCCTATTATTGGGGATGGAGCTTTAACAGGCGGGATGGCTCTTGAAGCACTAAATCATATTGGCGACGAAAAGAAAAACATTATTGTTATCTTAAATGATAATGAAATGTCGATTGCTCCAAATGTTGGCGCTCTTCACCAAGTATTAGGAAGATTAAGAACTGCTGGGAAGTATCAATGGGTAAAAGATGAACTAGAAATGCTCTTAAAGAAAATTCCTGCCGTAGGTGGCAAGATGGCCGCAACTGCTGAAAGAATTAAAGATAGTCTTAAATATTTGTTAGTTTCTGGTGTGTTTTTTGAAGAGTTAGGTTTTACGTATTTAGGCCCAGTTGATGGTCATGATTATGACGACTTATTTGAACAGCTAAACTATGCAAAGAAAACATCTGGTCCTGTTTTACTGCATGTCATTACGAAAAAAGGTAAAGGGTTTTCTCCGGCCGAAAAAGATAAAATCGGTACATGGCATGGAACAGGTCCTTATAAGATAGAAACAGGAGATTTTGTAAAACCTGCTATCACTGCACCGGCATGGAGTAAACTAGTGAGTGATACGGTGTTAAAATTGGCAAGACAAGACGATCGAATCGTTGCTGTTACTCCTGCCATGCCCGTTGGCTCAAAATTGGAATCATTTGCAAAAGAATTTCCTAGTCGAATGCTTGATGTTGGGATAGCGGAACAGCATGCTGTAACATTAGCAGCCGGACTTGCCACACAAAAAATGAAGCCGTTTTTAGCTATTTATTCGACGTTTTTACAAAGAGCTTATGATCAGATGCTTCATGATGTTTGCCGTCAGAAATTAAATGTCTTTATTGGCATCGATCGTGCTGGCTTAGTAGGAGCAGATGGGGAAACCCATCAAGGTATTTATGATATTGCGTTTTTACGTCATATGCCAAACTTAGTTTTAATGATGCCTAAAGATGAAAATGAAGGGCAGCACATGGTAAATACGGCAATACAGTACAATGATGGCCCAATTGCAATGAGATTTCCAAGGGGAAATGGCATAGGTGTGGAGCTCGATTCTACATTAAAGACGATTCCAATTGGTACATGGGAAGTATTAAGAGAAGGATCTGATGCAGCAATTCTTACATTTGGCACAACGATTGAAATGGCAATGGAAGCAGCCAACCAGCTTGAATTACAAGGGATTCATGTTAAAGTGGTAAATGCGAGATTCATTAAGCCTTTAGACGAAAAAATGCTTTCTGACTTATTGAAAAAGCAAATACCAATTTTAACGATTGAAGAAGCTATACTGCAAGGCGGATTTGGAAGTTATTGTATCGAATATGCCCATGACCATGGTTTTGGAGCAAATGTAATAGATCGCATGGGAATTCCAGATGAATTTATTGAGCATGGAGACGTAAATTCATTATTAGAAGAAATAAATTTAACAAAAGAGGAAGTTGTAAAAAGAATTTCAGCCATTGCTAGAAAAAAACAAAAGAGGGCTTAGAGCATTCATGAAGAAAGAAAGAATTGATGTATTATTAGTTGAGCAAGGTTTATTCGAAACAAGGGAAAAGGCAAAAAGAGCTGTAATGGCTGGAATAGTCTACTGTGAAGAGAATAGACTAGATAAACCCGGTGAAAAAATAAATGCAGATTCTAAGTTATCTGTTAAAGGAAAGACGCTTCAATATGTGTCAAGAGGTGGCTTAAAGCTTGAAAAGGCACTTAAAATATTTGATGTTGATATGAAAGATAAAGTCTTACTTGATATTGGCTCCTCGACTGGAGGATTTACGGATTGTGCCCTGCAAAATGGTGCGAAACAATCTTATGCATTGGATGTAGGCTATAATCAATTAGCATGGAAGCTTAGACAAGATGAACGTGTGATTGTCATGGAAAGAACCAACTTTCGTTATGTAACTCCTGTCGATTTAAAAGGCGAGATGCCGAATATTGCTTCGATTGATGTTTCTTTTATTTCTCTGAAGCTAATTTTACCAGTCCTAAAGACATTATTAGTTTCCGGCAGTGATGTTATTGCTTTAGTGAAGCCACAATTTGAAGCTGGAAGAGAACAAGTTGGGAAAAAAGGAATTGTCAGAGACCGTAAAGTTCATGAATCTGTTTTAGAAAAAATTATTGATTTCTCTATAAAAGAAGGATATATCGTTAAAAACCTCTCATTTTCACCAATTACCGGCGGAGATGGTAATATTGAATTTTTACTTCACCTCTATTGGGATGAATGTGCAGAGGAAAAAACGCATTATTATCAAATAAAAGAGACGGTAGAAGCGGCACATTCCGAATTGAAAGCAAAAAAAGAAACGGAAGAATAAGCTATGTAAAAGGGTTTGACTGCAGCAAGAGAACTATTAGTGCGTGGGATGCTAATAGAAAGGTTCTCCATGCAGGCTGACCCTTTTTTTGCTTGTCTAGCATGAATAAAGATAGAGCGGAAATGTATTTTGTTTTCTTTGTTCTTGTAAAAAGACGAACAAACACGGTAAAATAGATAAAAGGAAGCTTGTCTAAAAAAATCGAATGAACGTATGATAAGGAACAAATACTTTTAATAAAAAGTGATACATAAGGAAATAAAAATGATAACCAATGATAAAGGATGGAATATATGAATAAGGGCCAGAGGCATATAAAAATAAGAGAAATCATTACAAATAATGATATTGAAACACAAGATGAATTAGTAGATGAACTGAAAAGTGCTGGATATAATGTAACACAAGCTACTGTATCAAGAGATATTAAAGAGCTGCATTTAGTGAAAGTGCCACTTCAGGATGGCAGATATAAATATAGCTTACCAGCTGATCAGCGCTTTAATCCATTACAAAAATTAAAAAGAATGTTAATGGATTCCTTTGTGAAAATCGATTCAGCTGAAAATTTGCTTGTTCTAAAATCGTTGCCAGGTAATGCACAAGCGATTGGAGCATTAATTGATAATCTTGATTGGGATGAAATATTGGGGACGATTTGTGGAGATGATACCTGTCTAATTATTTGTCGCACTGCAGATGATGGCAAGAAAATTAGTGATCGTTTTCTTGATATGCTTTAATTTGGGGGGACATTAATTGCTAAGTGAATTATCGATTAAAAATTTTGCAATCATTGAAAGTCTATCCATATCCTTTAAAAAGGGGCTGACTGTATTAACTGGTGAAACGGGCGCAGGAAAGTCTATCATTATTGATGCAATCAATTTATTAGTTGGCGGCCGCGGTTCGGCGGAATTTGTTCGGCATGGAGAAGAAAAAGCAGAAATAGAAGGGCTATTTTATATAGAAGACGGTCATCCCTGTTTTCAAAAAATGAATGAGTTTGGTATCGATATAGATGAGGGTGCTATTGTATTAAGAAGAGATATTGCTTTATCTGGTAAGAGTGTCTGCCGGATAAATGGCAAGCTTATCACAATCGCCGTATTAAGAGAAATAGGTTCCACTTTAATTGATATTCACGGTCAGCATGAACATCAAGAATTAATGGATGAAACAAAGCATTTACAGTTGCTGGATACTTTTGCAATGGGAGAATTAGCTCCTGTTTTAGAAGAATATGAAGAAATTTATCGATCTTATACACAAACTCAAAAGAAACTTATGAATTTAACAGAAAATGAACAGCAAATGGCCCAACGACTTGATTTACTACAGTTTCAGTTCAATGAAATTGAAGGTGCTCATTTGAAAATCAACGAAGATGATGAACTGTTAGAAGAAAGAAAGAAATTAAGCAATTTCGAGAAAATTTATGATAGCATACAAACAGGTTATACTGCCCTAAGAGGAGAACAAAAGGGGCTGGACTGGCTTGGCGAGGTTATGGGAAATATGGAGGAAGCTGCAAGCTTAGACACCGAATATAAGGAAATGGCTGAATCTGTCTCCAATAGCTATTATATTTTAGAGGATATTGCAAGACAGATGAGAAGCGCTTTAGATTACCTGGAATATGATCCCGAAAGGCTTAATGAGATTGAAACAAGACTGAATGAAATCAATACCTTAAAACGTAAATATGGAAAAACAGTAGCAGAGATTTTAGAGTATGCTGCGAAAATCGAGGAAGAATTAGAAACATTACAAAACAAAGAAACGCATATCGATTTGTTGGAAAGGGAGTTAGCCTCTCTTAAGAAAGATCTTTTAGTGGAAGCAAAGGAATTGACTGCCTTAAGAAAGAGAGCGGCTCTTCGTCTCACAGATAGTATTCATCAAGAATTAAAAGAACTCTACATGGAAAAGACTGTTTTTGAAGTAAGAATTCATGCAGATGAGAATAATGTTACGAAAAAAGGGATAGACGAAGTGGAATTTTACATTTCTACAAATCCTGGAGAACCATTAAAACCACTATCCAAAATTGTTTCCGGTGGAGAGCTTTCCAGAATGATGCTAGCTTTAAAAAGCATTTTCTCTAAGCATCAAGGAGTGACATCCATCATATTTGATGAGGTTGATACCGGTGTGAGTGGAAGAGTAGCACAAGCAATCGCTGAGAAAATCCACCATGTGTCGGTTGATTCTCAAGTGCTCTGTATTTCCCATCTGCCGCAGGTGGCAGCAATGGCAGATACCCATCTATTTATCGCTAAAAAAATTGAAGATGGCCGCACATCTACGTCTGTAACACCATTAGTGCAGCAAGATAAGGTAAAAGAGATAGGACGAATGATTTCAGGAGCGGAAATTACGGAATTAACAAAAAAACATGCAAAAGAACTGTTAAAATTAGCGCAAAAAGCTAAGAATAAAATATAGACACGTAAAACCTCTGTATATGTGCAGAGGTTTATTTTATTCTTATGAAGAGTTGTCTATTTAATGGTGCATGGGAAACTAATTGCAAAGATTATCCATTATGGGTAGGTATTTAAAATTTTTAACAGTTATAAATGATGCTGTTACAGGCAAACTTATAAATGTAGCCGGAGAAGTAGTGGTGAAAAGAAGCGAGGAGAGTGAAGTGAATTGAAAAGTGATATCCTTAGAAAAATAATTGGTGGGATTCTCCTTGTTTCATTAATATCTTTAGTATGTAATCAATCATTTCAAGAATATCTTCATATCCCAAAAAGCATTACATTGTTTGAAGGACAATCAATGGAGATCAACAATAGTGAGGCGATTTCTGTGACAGCAAATGTAGCAGACGAAGATTCGGTTGTTGCATTAAGTCAAGAAAAAGGGAAATTTTCTTTGCAAGGAAAAGTTAGTGGGAAAGATGAGATGATGCTTGAACTTGCAGGTATTCCAATAAAAAAAGTGGATGTGAATGTTCTTAAAGACTTTAAAGTAATTCCCGGTGGTCAGTCCATTGGGGTGAAACTAAATACTGTTGGCGTACTGGTGGTAGGGCACCATCAGGTTAATACAGAAGAAGGAAAGCAATCACCTGGTGAAAAGGCTGGAATAAAAGTGGGCGATATGATAGTCGAAATAAATGGTATGAAAATAGAAAAAATGGCAGATGTAGCACCTTTTGTTCAAAAAGCAGGCGAAGGAAACAAACCTTTAGATTTAGTTGTAAAAAGAGAGAAAGAGGAGTTTAAAACCAAGTTGATGCCCCTAAAAGAAAAAGGGGATAACACATATAAATTAGGGCTTTATATAAGGGATTCAGCAGCTGGGATTGGAACAATGACTTTCTATCACCCAGACTCCATGAAATATGGAGCGTTAGGACATGTAATCTCAGATATGGATACAAAAAAACCAATCGTTGTGGATGATGGAGAAGTACTAAGATCAACTGTAACAAGTATTGAAAAAGGAAGTAATGGAAATCCTGGTGAAAAATTAGCAAGATTTTCAGAAGATAAAGAAATAATCGGGGATATTAAAACAAATAGTCCTTTTGGAATATTTGGTGTATTAAATAAACAAATTAAAAATGGCATAATGGATAAGCCAATGCCAATAACGTTATCAGACCAAGTAAAAGAAGGGCCAGCGCAAATCTTAACGGTTGTAGATAATGATCAGGTGAAGCTATTTGATATAGAAGTAGTAAGCTCTGTCCCTCAAAAGTATCCTGCAACAAAAGGATTAGTCATCAAAGTGACAGATAAAGAATTATTAAGCAAAACAGGCGGTATTGTACAAGGAATGAGCGGAAGTCCAATTATTCAAGATGGCAAGGTCATCGGAGCTGTAACCCATGTATTTGTAAATGATCCGACAAGCGGATATGGGGTTCACATTGAATGGATGTTAAATGAGGCAGGAATCGATATTTATGAAAAAGAGCAAAAAGCATCATAAAAAATAAAATGTCTCATGTAAAAGGATGAATCGACAATCCTTTTACATGAGACATTACTACTACTACGCATTTTGCATAATGAAATCTAACAAATAACCAACCGTGATAAATAATCCAAACATGGTGTTTGTTAAACCAGTGTTTTTCATGGCGATCGGTGTTTGGCTTCGATCTCCTTTAAAGCCCCTAATGGCATCTAATGGCTTTTTGAAACTAAGCAGTACGATTAATAGCCAAGGACTAAAGAAGCCGAGAGCAACGAAAATAATAATCCAGAGGTATGATAAGATAAATAATGCCGCAAGTAGGTTAACCGCTTTGTTAAAGCCGATAAGAATAGCAATCGTCTTTCTGCCACCTAATGTATCCTCTTCAATATCCCTAATATTATTCGATAAATTAATCGCACCAATTAGAATAGCGATTGGAACAGAAATAAGGATGCTCTCCTCGCTAATGTGACCTGCTTGGATAAAGAAAGAGATAAGGATGAAGATACATCCCATACATATGCCAGAAAAAACTTCTCCAAGAGGTGTATAAGCTATTGGAAGCGGACCTCCTGTATATAAATAGCCAATCGCCATGCCGAGAATGCCGACTAATGCAATCCACCAAGAAGTATTAGAACAAATATAAATACCTAAAAGTAGTGCAATTATATATAGGCTGATTGCCATATTTAAAACTAATTTTGGCTTCATTCCATGATGAACAATTGCTCCGCCTATTCCTACTGAATCTGCAGTATCAATTCCTCTTACATAATCATAGTACTCATTAAATAAGTTGGTTGCGATTTGAATAATCAAACAAGCAAACATCATGGCAAAAAATAAACCCCATTTTGTTGAGGCATGAGGGAAAGATAATACCGTACCAATGGAAACTGGTACAAAAGAAGCTGTTAACGTATGCGGTCTCGTTAGCTTCCATAGTATTTTATAAGTGTTGTTTTCCTTAGTGACGTTCTCCATAAAAAAATCCTTTCTATACTTTGGGAAAATGAAAACACAAATACTTAATAAATTTGTGCAAGCTTTATCTGTTTTATACAGATAAATGTAAAAACAAAAAAACTAGACGTTTTTGTGTCCAACTTTAATAATACCGCATAAAGTTGTATCCCAACAAGAAAATATTCATAAAAAAGTCATAATTTTTTCTTCCAAATAAAGAAGTGTTTGGGTATATGGAAGATAAGTCACTTGATTGCTTTTTCTATTGCCAAGTGTTGTGTATAATAAAGTCGTAAAGATTTTTCGACAAAAACATGAAGGATATCGAAATCAGTCGAAAACGTGAGAAAATGAGAGAAATAATGGGGTTTTTCCTATTTTTTAAGTTTTTTTTATAAAATCAAAGGATTTTTGGTTGCTTTGTCGAAAATGTCATTTAGAATAAAAATATAGATAAAATTAGAGACATTTGGATTGAGGGAGGAAACAATCGTTGAAGAAAATAAAAGTATGCATTGTGGATGACAATCGTGAACTGGTAGGATTATTGGAAGAGTATATAGATGCTCAGGACGACATGGAAGTAATTGGTGTTGCCCATAACGGCCAGGAGTGTCTAGAGCTAGTAGAGCAGCTAGAACCAGACGTGATGGTGCTAGACATTATCATGCCTCATTTAGATGGTTTAGCCGTATTAGAAAGAATGCGCCAAATGAATAAACCTATGCCTAACGTGATTATGTTAACTGCCTTTGGTCAAGAAGATGTTACAAAAAAAGCGGTTGAATTAGGTGCCTCTTATTTTATTTTAAAACCGTTTGACATGGAGTATTTAGCAAGCCATATTCGTCAAGTAAGTGGCAAAACAACCGGATTTGTCAGAAAATCTTCTTCTTCTTTCAAAACACAAGAACCAAAAACGAAGAATTTGGACGCAAGCATTACAAGTATTATTCACGAGATTGGTGTTCCTGCCCATATTAAAGGATACCTCTATTTACGCGAAGCCATTTCCATGGTTTATAATGATATCGAATTATTAGGATCCATTACAAAAGTATTGTATCCAGATATCGCGAAGAAATTTAATACAACAGCAAGCCGTGTCGAGCGGGCAATCCGTCATGCTATTGAAGTGGCGTGGAGCAGAGGCAACATCGACTCCATCTCATCCTTGTTCGGCTACACTGTCAGCATGTCCAAAGCAAAACCAACTAACTCAGAATTTATCGCGATTGTGGCAGATAAGCTGAGATTGGAGCATAAGGCTTCCTGAGAGGGTTAGGGCTGTTGGTAGGAGAGGGTTTTAGAGAAACGGTAAAACCCACCAATATGTAAAAGATAAACTTTCTCTTTGGATTTAAACCAATAAATTTTTACCAACAAACCCAATAAATCAAATGATTTATTGGGTTTGTTTTTGTTGAGTATAAGTAAGAAAATAAAAGGACCTAAAAAGTTGAAAAACAACCTTTTTGTGTCCTAGGGGGGAGTGACTCTTTAAACAGATTTATTACTCTATTAAAGTGATTCAGCACTTTTTTTCATGAATCGATAACTATCTTTATGTTTGAAATCATTCTCGCTATAATTTAAGCTATTACAAGCAAAAAATAAATTCTCTAGCCAGTCTAAATCCTTTTGTTTGCATGCTGAAATACACTCTTGTTCTATATAAGGGGTAGCTATTGCTTTTCCGAGTTCACGAAAAAGCTCAATTGCTTCAAGAGAACCTGGCCAATTTCTATCTTGTAATAATCTTGCTAATTTAGGTAAAGCTTTTTTATTGTTTGGATATCCTATTTTTTTAATAACCCTAACACTATTTTCCCAGCACTCTTTCCCGTATTTAGGGATAATCATATCGGCTTTATCTGGAGGCAAATTAATTAGAAAGTCAATTGCTATCTCTTGATTTTCTTTAGGTAATAGCCAGTTTAAATTATATACATAATATAAAATTTCAGCATCCTCTATTTCGTCAATCCTAAACATAATGGTACCTCTCTGTTACTTAATTGGATTATGTTTTAATATAACAGCATAGTCTATTTTAGCCATTCTTGCTTTAGATTAATGTTACCATGTATTCGAGAGGGATTAGGGATTTCCTATAAAATTTTTTCAAGAAGGGAAGCAAATAGGAACAAAAAGCAATGGGGACAACAAAATACTAAAAAGCAAGAAAATGAAGCGCTTTAAATAGCTAGAATAAAAAACACGCCCATATAGTTATATTCCCGCGATTATTTAACTGATTAATCCAAAATAAGGAATTTATTTTAAAAAATTGAAAAATAATCGTTCAAAGATTTGCTTTCTGCAGATTAACCTGTTACTATTAAGGAGACTTATTTTTGTTCTTTAGAAAATAGTTGAGAAATACATATTTCTTTATTTTTTACTACGAGCAAGGATAGTAATACATTTGTGCATAAAGCACATAGGAGGAAACAAGAAATGGCTACAGGTAAAGTAAAATGGTTTAACGCAGAAAAAGGTTTTGGATTCATCGAAACAGAAGAAGGACAAGATGTATTCGTACATTTCAGCGCTATTCAAACTGAAGGTTTCAAAACTTTAGACGAAGGTCAAGAAGTAAGTTTTGACATAGAAGAAGGTCAACGCGGACCTCAAGCTGCTAACGTAGTAAAAAACTAATTTAACAAAAGTAATACAGGCTCTGACTTAGGTTAGGGCCTGTTTTTTTCATCTAACCAAAACATTATGTAAATGGCTTTATATAATGAAGTTCTACATAAGGAAGTGATTTTGTTATGACGAAAATATTTGCACACAGAGGTTTTTCGGCACATTATCCGGAGAATACAATGAAGGCTTTTATCGAGGCAGAAAAGGCAGAGGCTGATGGGATTGAAATTGATATTCAAATGTCTAAGGATGGAGAAATAGTCATCATCCATGATGAAAAGGTTGATCGAACAACGGATGCTTCAGGCTATGTGCAAGCATTCAGTTATAAGGATTTAAGATCATTTAATGCAGGACATCGATTTAAGCAGGACGAAAATGAGCCTATTCCCACATTAATCGAGTTATTTGATTGGATGCAAGATAATGACATAATCTGCAATATTGAAATGAAGAATAACAAGATTGCATATGAAGGAATGGAAGAGAAAACGATTGCTCTCATCCGCAAATATGGTTTTGAAAAAAGAATTATTTTCTCCTCCTTTAATCATTATAGTCTTGTACATACTTATCGCATCGCTCCAGAAATTGAAACAGCTCCTTTGTTGTCTGATGGAATTTATCAGCCTTGGATTTATGCCAATGCTATAAATGCTAAAGGATTTCACCCTAATTATAAACGGATAAATCCAGAGATAATAAAAACCTCAGAAGAAAATAATATTAAAGTTAGGGCATATACGGTAAATAATCCGAAAACGATGCAAGCATTAATGGATGCTGGAATATCTGCCATTATTACAGATGAGCCAATTATTGCACGAACTGTCCTGACACAATCATAAAAAATGGGTTTTCTGCTGTAATCTCTAATATAGAGAAGAGGCGGAAAACCTTTTTTTGCAAGAAAAGAATTCTTAAACAACTATTTGAATATTCCACCTTAATAAGTTAGCGTCTCAAAATATTAAAACAGACATAACCTTTCTACTTTTCAGAAATAAAAGAAAATGGGAAAAAAATTGCATAATTTTTAGGGAGTAGGTATAGTATAGATATGAAATAAATTGCACGGATAGACAGATGGGAAGTGTGCGAATGATTGATCGAATGATACAGTCAACCTCTTATACGCTTTTTGATGAAATAAAGGAAGGCATAATTATAGTAGATAATTGCGGAGTTATCTCTTATTTCAATAAAAGTGCGCAAAGTTTGATGCAGAACCAATATTCACTTCAAAAAGACCAGCATATTTTATCCGTTATCCCTAACAGTGGGATGATGAGAGTATTACATACGAAAAGAATAGAGGAGCAGAAAAAGTTTGCTGTTTCTGAAACGGATTATCTTCTTATTTCCCGTTATCCATTGATAGGAAAAGATAATAGTATAATCGGTGCTGTAGCGGTATTACAAGAAGAGAGTCAAAAAAGACATTGGATAGATAAAGATAACCTTCAAATGCTGCTAACATTGCTTTTGCAAAAAAGTGCAGAAGCCTATGTTGTAGTAGATGAATTTGGTCATATTGTTATGCAAAATTCGTCATATAAAGAATTGGCTGTGCTTCTTGATCAGCAAAATAATCATCAATTAATGAAAAAAAATAGAGAAGAAGTTATTCAAACAAGAAGAGATGCAGAAATAATCATTCAGACAGGCACCTTATGTTTAACGGTAAAAAGTACACCTATTATAGTGGATGGAAAATTAAAGGGCTGTTTGCAAATTCTTCATAATGAAACAGAAACGGCTCAGTTAAAAAAGGAACTTCAACAGACAAAAGCCATTATCCGAGGATTAGAACAAAGCTTTCAGTTTGATGATTTTATATATCAGTCTCCATCCATGAACTTTGCTATTGAACAGGCAAAGTTAGCAGCAGGGAGTAAACAGGTTATATTTATCCGCGGAGAAGAGGGAACTGGTAAGTTTATGCTTGCAAATGCCATTCATAATTGGGGTGGAAATAAGTTTCATCTATTTAGACGGATTCGTCCACAGAAGCATCGAGAACAGTTACGAGCATTTTTAAATAAAAAGAACCCTTTATCAAAAGGAACTGTATATCTTGAAAATATTACCTGTTTATCGATGGCTGAACAAACCTTGCTTTTAAAAAGATTGAAGGAATTAGAACTGGAAGAGAAGCAGCTATCATCTTTTCGCCTTATTGTTTCCTCCCCTATTAAGCTAGAAAAAGCACTAATGGCAGGGGATTTTTTAGAGGAGCTTTATGATGAATTAATGAAATCAAATATATACTTACCACCTTTAAGGGAACGTAAAGAGGATATTTATCTGCTAGCAAAACATTTTCTTATCGAGTTGAACGAAGACAGTGGAAGATGGATAACTGATATTGACCCAGAAGCACAGACGGCATTAAAAAATTATGGTTATACAAGGAATATCCTTGAATTAAAGGCAATCCTCCAGCTTTCGATGATACAAGCTAAGGAAGAAGATACCGTGCTCAAATTAGAGCATCTCGCGCCACCGCAGGTAATAAAAAAGCATCAAGCGGAATTTCAAGAGGAAGCCAATGCTGACAATCAAACATTATCTGACCTGGTAGAGAAATACGAGAAAGTTATTATCGAACAGACATTGAGAAAGCTAGATGGAAATAAAACATTAACTGCTAAAACATTGGGTCTGTCAGTCCGTAATTTATACTATAAATTGGATAAGTATCATTTAAATTAAATTTTTTAGGGGCTTATAAAAATGAGGAAATATCGCATATTGGTCATAAACCCACGGGCAGGAGAAACCGAAATCGCCTTATATGAAAATGAAGTTCCGATTATTGTAGATGATTTACACCATGATTCCAATAAATTGCTAGAATTCCCTTCGATTGTTGCTCAATATAAATATCGATCAGATGAGGTTTTATCTTATTTAGTAAATAAAGGAATCAACCTTTCCAAATTGGCAGCTGTCTGTGGAAGAGGCGGGCTGCTTAAACCGATCGATGGTGGAACTTATTCGATAAATGCTGCTATGCGGGAGGAGCTGTTCGCTCAAACAAGAGGAGAGCATCCTTCCAATTTAGGAGCGCTCATCACTTATGACATTGCTGAACATTTAGAGATTCCTTCCTATATAGTTGATCCAGTTGTTGTCGATGAAATGGACGATATTGCGAAGGTTTCTGGATATCCGAGCATTACAAGAAAAAGTGTTTTTCATGCACTTAATCATAAAGCAACGGGAAGACGAGCAGCGATGGAGTTAGGCAAAAAATATGAAGAAGCACATTTGATTATTGCACATCTTGGGGATGGAATTACAATTGGTGCACATGCAAAAGGAAAAGTAATAGACGTCAATAATGGTTTAAATGGGGAAGGGCCATTTAGTTTGGAACGGTCTGGTACTTTGCCTCATGGTGATTTAGTTGATTTATGCTATTCAGGTAAATTTACATATGAAGAAATGAAGCATCAATTATTGTATCATTCTGGAGTGAAATCCTATCTTAATAAAGTGCCTGAAGGTTCTTTTGACATAGAGGAAGAGCTTGGTAAACGAGATAATCCCAATATTCTTATTTACGAGGCGTTAGCTTATCAAATTGCTAAAGAAATTGGCAGTGCGAGCACCGTGCTTTTTGGCAAAGTAGATGCCATTATCCTGACAGGTGAACTGGCCTTTAGTAACCGTTTTGTAAAATTAATTATGGAACGTGTTAATTGGATTGCAGATATAATGGTATATCCAGGTGAAAACGAACGTCAATCTTTAGCAGAAGGTGTTTTAAGAGTATTACGTAAGGAAGAGAGACCAAAAGAATATGGGGAAAGAGAGGAGTGAAGATAGATGGCTAAAGAATATGATCTTGTCATTCTAGGAGGAGGAACGGGTGGTTATGTTGCAGCGATCCGTGCTTCTCAATTAGGTTTAAAGACAGCAGTGGTTGAAAAAGGAAAATTAGGTGGAACGTGTTTACATAATGGCTGTATTCCAAGTAAAGCGTTATTAAGAAGTGCTGAGGTTTATGCAACAGCGAAAAAAAGCGAGGAGTTTGGAATTATTTCCTCAGATATAAGATTAGATTTCAATCGGGTGCAAGAAAGAAAATCCACCATTATAAGCCAGCTTCACAGCGGTGTTCAGTATTTAATGAAAAAAGGAAAAATTGATGTTTATGAAGGAAATGGAAGAATAATGGGACCATCCATTTTTTCCCCGATGCCAGGCACTATTTCGGTTGAAATGAATAATGGAGAAGAAAACGAAATGCTGCTTCCGAAACATGTAATCATTGCAACAGGGTCCCGGCCAAAAAGCTTACCTGGCCTAGAGATTGATGGTTCGACTGTCATTAGTTCAGAAGAAGCGCTGCAAATGGAAAAACTTCCTTCGTCCATTATAATCGTTGGCGGGGGAGTAATAGGGGCTGAATGGGCCTCCATGCTTGCTGATTTTGATGTGAAAGTAACTATTTTAGAATATAGTGACCGATTGGTGCCAACAGAGGATAAGGAAATCAGTAAAGAATTACAAAGAATTCTCAAGAAAAAAGGAATTCAGATCGTAACGGGTGCTAAAGTACTTCCCGAAACCTTACAGAAGAATGTGGATAAAGTAATCATTCAAGCAGAAAAAAATGGTGAGACCAAGTCCTTTGAAGGGGAAAAGCTGCTAGTATCTGTAGGCCGCATAGGAAATGTAGAAGGAATTGGTCTTGAAAATACCGACATTGCGGTTGTTCAAAATCAAATTCAAACAAATGAATTCTATCAAACGAAAGAATCACATATTTACGCAATTGGTGATTGTATAGGAGGATTACAGCTTGCGCATGTTGCCTCCCATGAAGGGATAATCGCTGTGGAGCATATAGCCGGTGAAAAACCACATCCACTGGATTATAAAACAGTTTCCAAATGTATTTATACAAGTCCTGAGATTTCCAGTGTAGGATATACAGAAGAAGAAGCAATTGAGCTTGGATTTACGATTAAAAAAGGCAAATTTTCCTTTAAAGCGATTGGAAAAGCGCTTATTTTTGGAGAACAAGATGGATTTGTCAAAATAATTACAGATCAAGAAACCGATGATTTATTAGGTGTGCATATTATAGGGGCCCATGCAACAGATCTTATTGGAGAAGCTGCTCTTGCCAAAGTGCTAGACGCAACAGCTTGGGAAATTGGGAATACAATTCATCCCCATCCAACACTGACAGAGGCAATTGGAGAAGCAGCCCTTGCTGTTGAAGGAAAAGCCATTCATGGTTAATAAAGAAATCAAAAAATAATGTCTAGCTAAATAGGGGGAACAAACATGAATCAATTAGGAGGTAATAGTATGACAATGGTTCATAATCGCCATTTAGAGGCGGGATTAACGGATGATCAAGTATTAGAAATGTATGAGCAGATGCTCCTCGCCAGAAGAATTGATGAAAGAATGTGGTTACTAAATAGAGCAGGAAAAATTCCTTTTGTTATCTCTTGTCAAGGGCAAGAAGCAGCCCAGGTAGGAGCAGCATTTGCCTTCGATCGGGAAAAGGATTACATGCTTCCATATTATCGTGATCTGGGTGTTGTATTAACCTTTGGCATGACACCGAAGGAAATAATGTTATCGGGCTTTGCGAAAGCAGAAGACCCAAACTCAGGCGGAAGACAAATGCCAGGACATTTTGGGCAGAAGAAAAATAGAATTGTTACAGGTTCATCACCAGTAACGACTCAAGTACCTCATGCAGTGGGAGTTGCTTTAGCTGGGAAGATAGAAAAGAAGGATTTCGTAACCTTTGTCAGCTTTGGAGAGGGTTCTTCTAATCAGGGAGACTTCCATGAAGGGGCCAACTTCGCTGGTGTGCATAAGCTGCCTGTTATTTTTCTTTGTGAAAATAATAAATATGCGATTTCCGTTCCAATTGAAAAGCAATTAGGATGTGCAAATGTTTCTGACCGTGCAATTGGTTATGGCATGCCGGGATACACTGTAGATGGAAATGATCCAATTGAAGTGTATCGAGTGACGAAAGAGGCGGTTGATAGAGCAAGAAGAGGCGAAGGGCCGACTTTAATTGAAACGATTTCTTATCGTTTAACTCCTCATTCTTCTGACGATGACGACAGCAGCTATCGTGCGCGCGAAGAAGTCACAGAAGCTAAAGCAAAAGATCCATTATTCACTTTTAAAGCGTATTTGCTTTCTACAGGAATACTAACTGAAGAAATGGATCAAGAGTTAAATAAGAAATTGGCAGATGTGATCAATGAAGCAACGGATTATGCAGAAAAAGCACCATATGCACAACCAGAAGATACATTGAAATATGTATACGGGAATTAAGGGGGAAACAGAAAGATGCCAGTAATATCCTATATAGATGCAGTAACTCAAGCCATTCGGGAAGAAATGGAGAAGGATGACAAAGTATTTATTCTTGGAGAAGATGTAGGAGTAAAAGGTGGAGTTTTTAAAGCGACAACAGGTCTGTATGATCAATTTGGAGCAGAGCGAGTAATAGATGCACCTTTAGCGGAGTCGGCAATAGCTGGGGTAGGAATAGGAGCTGCAATGTATGGCTTAAAACCAATTGCCGAAATGCAATTTGCTGATTTTATAATGCCTGCTGTCAATCAAATTGTTTCAGAAGCAGCAAAAATAAGATATCGATCTAACAATGACTGGACTTGTCCAATTGTTATTCGTGCTCCATATGGAGGAGGTATTCATGGTGCGCTTTATCATTCTCAATCTGTAGAAGCTATGTTTGCTAATACACCAGGACTAAAAATTGTTATGCCTTCTACACCATATGATGTCAAAGGCTTGTTAAAAGCGGCAATTCAAGACCCTGATCCGGTATTATTCTTTGAACATAAGCGTGCTTATCGATTAATTAAAGGTTTTGTTCCAGAAGAAGATTATGTGTTACCAATTGGTAAAGCAGATGTAAAGCGTGAGGGCGAAGATATAACAGTCATCACATATGGTTTATGTGTCCATTTTGCCTTGCAGGCTGCTGAAAAGTTAGCAGAGGATGGCATTTCTGCACATATTTTAGATTTGCGAACAGTTTATCCACTCGATAAAGAGGCTATTATTGAAGCCGCTTCTAAGACAGGAAAGGTTCTGCTAGTAACAGAGGATAACAAAGAAGGTAGTGTTATTAGTGAAGTTGCAGCAATTATTGCAGAAAACTGCTTATTTGATTTAGATGCACCAATTATGCGTCTAGCGGCTGAAGATGTTCCGGCAATGCCATATGCACCAACAATGGAAAAATTCTTCTTGGTAACACCAGAAAAAGTCGAAACAGAAATGCGCAAGCTCGCAGAATTTTAAGTCGTACAACAAGGAGGGAAAAAGAATGCCGATTGAAAAGATAACAATGCCTAAACTAGGAGAAAGTGTAACAGAAGGAACAATTAGTAATTGGATTGTTGCTGTAGGGGATGTCGTAAATAAATACGATCCTCTTGCAGAAGTAATGACAGATAAAGTAAATGCAGAAATTCCATCTTCTTTTTCGGGAACCATTAAAGAACTTCTTGCAGAAGAGGGGCAAACACTTGAAGTAGGGGAAGTAATTTGTACCATTGAAGTAGAAGGGGACGATACGCAGGTAGAGAAAGAAGTAAAAGCGGAATCGAAAGAAAAAACTGAAGCACCTTTAGCTGATGCTGCTACAAGTCAAAAGGCAAGATATTCACCAGCTGTTTTACGCCTTTCTCAAGAAGCGGGAATTGACTTAACGCTTTTAACTGGAACAGGTGCAGGGGGAAGAATTACTAGAAAAGATGTTCAAAAGGCAATCCAAGAAGGAATTCCCCAAGTTAAAACAGAAGAAAAAAGTTCTGTTAATGGAATAGTTGAACATGCTCCTCAACGAGAAACAATCGTACATAATGTGCCAACAAGTGCAGGGGATAAGGAGTTTCCAATTACGGGATTAAGAAAAGCAATTGCTAACAATATGGTAAAGAGTAAACATGAGATTCCTCATGCCTGGACAATGATCGAAGTGGATGTTACCAAACTGGTTCAATACAGAAATAAAGTGAAAGACTCCTTTAAAAAAGAAGAAGGCTATAACTTAACATTCTTTGCTTTCTTTGTTAAAGCCGTTGCGCGTGCATTAAAAGAATTTCCGCAAATTAATTCGACTTGGGCAGGCGATAAAATTATCCAGAAAAAAGAGATTAATATCTCCATTGCTGTTGCGACAGAAAATGCACTGTTTGTCCCAGTCATCAAAAATGCGGATGAAAAGTCGATAAAAGGAATTGCTAGAGAGATTACAGAACTTGCAAACAAAGCGAGAACAGGCAAGCTTACAGTTGATGAAATGCAAGGCGGCACATTTACTGTTAATAATACCGGATCATTTGGCTCCATTCAGTCAATGGGAATTATCAATCATCCTCAAGCAGCGATTCTTCAAGTGGAATCAATCGTGAAGAGACCAGTTATTAAAGATAATATGATTGCGATCTCTGATATGGTGAATTTATGCATGTCTCTTGATCACCGTGTATTAGATGGTCTTATATGCGGAAGATTCCTTCAGAGAATCAAGGAAATATTAGAGACAACGTCAGAGGAAACAACACCAATATATTAAAGACTGTAATGAATAAAGAAGTTTTGCAATCAAATAAATTGAAAATGAATACTTTTTTTATAATAATGTAAAAAGAAGATATTTCATAAAAGGAGCGAAACGATGAATATTGATTTTAATTTATTCATGAATGATGTTGTCCGTCAAGCACGCCAAGAAATAGTAGAGGCTGGTTACGAAGAACTTACAACAAAAGAAGCTGTAGATGAAGCATTATCCCAAAAAGGTACCACTTTAGTGATGGTTAATTCTGTATGTGGATGTGCAGGTGGAATTGCAAGACCAGCTGCAGGTTACTCTTTACATTATAAAAAAAGGCCAGATCAATTAGTAACTGTATTTGCAGGACAAGATAAGGAAGCAACAGAACAAGCCCGTTCATATTTTACAGGTTTTCCTCCTTCCTCTCCGTCTTTTGCATTAATGAAAGATGGTGAGCTTGTTAAAATGGTAGAACGCCATGAAATTGAAGGTCATGATCCTATGCAAGTGGTAGAAAAACTACAAAATGCATTCGAAGAATATTGCACAGAAGTAAAGTAAGCTTGCTTTATTGATGATAATATTGCACCTTGAAAGTTAAAGTAAATTTGGCTTTCAGGGTGTTTTTTTATGGAAATAGAAGTTGGCAATGCTTTTTGCAGCAAGAAAAAAGATTAAAAAACGTGTACTAGATAAAATTAGCGACATGAAATTATCCAACTTTATTATTTATTTGAAAATTACATTTTTTCAGAATAGTATTTCATTTGATGAATTTGTATAAATTATATTGAATAATTATTAGCATGTGTTAAAATTCATATTGTTGCATGAATATAAATTGAAAGACTATCTAATAATTTGCAACAAACTACTAATATTAATAGAGAATAAAAGCATAAGTATGTATAGGGGGATTTTAAGATGAAAAAATTATTAGCATTAATGCTGTTGTCTATAGTAGTCATTTTAAGTGCATGTGGCGCTTCTACTGATGAAAAAGGTTCAAACAGTGGAAATGAATCGGCTGATAAAAAAGTACTTGTGATGGGAACATCAGCAGATTATGCACCATTTGAATACATCGATACTGCAAAAAGTGATGAGATTATCGGTTTTGATATTGATTTAGCCAAAGCACTAAGCGAAAAGCTAGGTTACCAAATTCAAGTGAAAGATATGGATTTTAGCGGGTTAATTTCTGCCTTACAATCTGGCAAAGTGGATTTGGTATTATCTGGTATGTCTCCAACACCGGAAAGAGCAGAAAATGTTGACTTCAGCGATGTCTATTTCACGGCAAAAGACTTAGTTGTAACAACAAAAGATAGCAATATTAAAACTGTTCAAGATCTTGATGGGAAAAAGGTTGGAGTACAACTAGGATCGATTCAAGAAGATGCAGCAAAAGAAATCGCTAAAACAGTAAAAGTTACAGTAGAGAACCGTGACCGTATTCCTCAATTAATTCAAGAAATTAAAGCAGGTCGTTTTGATGCAGCAATTATTGAGGATGTTGTTGCAAAAGGTTATTTAAATAAAGAAGATACATTAACATCTTTCCCGGCGAAAGAAGCGAATGAAGACGCTGGTTCGGCTATTGCATTTCCTAAAGGCAGTGACCTAACAGAAAAGTTCAATGCTGAATTAAAGAAAATGAAAGATAGCGGCGAAATTGATAAGTTAGTTGTAAAATGGTTTGGTAACTAAGATAAGGTATATGTGGGGGATAGTTTAGGGCTGAATATGCCCTAAACATTTTCTTGTTTTTTAAGCTATATAATAGATAAAAACATCCCCCGTTTTTTTAGAAAGGATTGAGATAGTTATGGGCTTAGATTTCCAACAATTTATTCCTTCTCTCCCATATTTGTTAAAGGGAATCACTGTGACATTGCAAATTGTTGTGGTGGCAGGAATAATTGGTTTTGTTTTAGGTATTATACTTTCGATATTTAAACTTAGTAAGCTGCCAGTGCTTAGCTGGATTGCTGCTATTTATACATCAGTTTTTAGAGGAACGCCCCTTGTTCTTCAATTAATGATTATCTATTTTGGTGTACCACAATTAACTGGTATCCAAATTGAGCCAGCTATTGCAGCAATTCTTTCCTTTGGTTTAAATTCAGCTGCTTATATTTCAGAAATTATTCGAGCTGGAATTTTAGCAGTAGATCGCGGCCAAAAAGAAGCTGCTATGGCGTTAGGTGTTTCCCCTAGGCAAGCAATGTTCGATTTAATTTTGCCTCAGGCTTTAAAGAACATTTTTCCAGCATTAATCAATGAAGCTGTTTCCTTAACAAAAGAGTCAGCTGTTGTTACTGTTATTGGTGTTACAGATATTATGCGTAGAGCTTATATAATGGGCGGCGAAAAATATGCATACTTGGAGCCAATGATTCTTGCCGGCCTTATTTATTACGTTCTAGTAATGATACTGACAACATTGGCAAAAGCAGTTGAAAGGAGAATGAGAAGAAGTGATTAATGTTGAAAATTTGCATAAATCTTATGGCTCTCTTCAAGTTTTAAAAGGGATAAATACGCAAGTAGAAAAAGGCGAAGTAGTAACGATTATTGGTCCTTCTGGCTCAGGAAAGTCTACCTTTCTGCGCTGTATTAACTTACTGGAAGTACCTACAAAAGGAAAAGTAATAATTGATGGTACGGATATTACTGATAAAAATACAAATATAAAAAGAATAAGAGAAAACGTTGGGATGGTATTTCAACATTTTCATCTTTTCCCGCATAAAACGGTTTTACAAAATGTGACATATGCACCAATCAAAGTAAAGGGACTAAGCAAGAGTGAAGCGGAAAAAATGGGTCAAGAGCTTCTTGCTAAAGTGGGGCTTGCCGATAAAGCGCATGTATACCCTAGCCGTTTATCAGGCGGACAAAAGCAAAGGGTGGCAATTGCACGTGCCCTTGCCATGAATCCAGAAGTAATCCTATTTGATGAACCAACGTCAGCTTTGGATCCTGAAATGGTTAAAGAAGTGCTTGAGGTAATGAAGTCACTCGCAAACACTGGAATTACCATGCTTATTGTGACACATGAAATGGGCTTTGCCAGAGAAGCGGCAAATAGAGTTCTATTCTTAGATGGTGGAGTGGTAGTGGAAGATGCTCCTCCAGCTGAGTTCTTTACAAACCCTAAAACAGACCGCGCCAAAGAGTTTTTGGAGAAAATGCTATAAGAATGTTAAACAGGTTTCTTTGTCAATTAGATGAAGAAACCTGTTTCTTTTTGATAAAATGGACTTTCTATTCCGCATAAAGATACAACAATCACACAAACTAAGGAAAAAAAGAGAGTGTGATTGGATGTTGAAACTAGTTTTGTCTATTCTCTTAACAATCTCCCCCGTATGGCCGTTGGGGATAAATCCATTACCAGGAGATCCTTTTCTAATTATTAATAAAAAAACGAATCAATTAACCTTGATAGACGAAAATCGAGTGCAGACAACAATAAGTGTTTCGACCGGAAAAAAAGAAGATTTAACGCCAGAGGGTTTATTTACGATAACAGTTAAAGCCACAAATCCCTATTATCGAAAAAAAGATATTATGGGAGGAGATGAGGAAAATCCATTAGGGACACGATGGATTGGTTTTGATGCAAATAATACAGATGGAAGAATGTATGGGATTCATGGCACAAATAATCCAGGAAGTATCGGGAAATACGTGTCACAAGGCTGTGTACGCATGCAAAATGAGGCAGTGGAATCCATTTATGATTTCATTCCTTTAGGAACAAAAGTGTTGATTACCAATTCAGATAAAAGTTTTCAAGAGCTAGCGAAGGAATATGGGGCGATTGAATAAAAGCGAAGAAGTTTTATCCTTCTTCGCTTTCTTAACCTTAAATTAAAATAACATTCCAATTCCAATCAACAGGGTAGATGCAAGCATAACAAAGATCATTAAATATACAACAATCTTTTGTAATCTATTTTTCTTTTTCTTCATAGTATCCTCCATGTCTTAACCATTCTTATTGTCTATTTTACTAAGAATAACAGAATGGTACAACTATAAATAGATGGAATATTTGCTTGTGGGAATTTTTCGATATTTATAAGAAAAAATGAGATTCCTCTCTTATTATTTTTATTTGATGTTCTTTTTTTATAGGCGTATACTAATAATGTCACTAATTTTTGGAGGAACGAAAAATGATCAATCAAGAACGTTTATTAAATCAATTTTTAGAACTGGTACAAATTGATTCGGAAACAAAATATGAAAAAGAAATCAGTATCGTACTAAAAAAGAAATTTGAAGAATTAGGCTTAGAAGTGATAGAAGATGATACTACAGCTATTACTGGTCATGGTGCAGGAAATTTAATTTGTACGCTTCCTGCAACGAAAGAGAACGTGGATCCTATTTACTTTACCTCACATATGGATACAGTAGTACCAGGCGTTGGCGTAAAACCATCCATTAAAGATGGATACATAGTAACAGACGGCACAACAATACTCGGCGCAGATGATAAAACTGGACTATCTGTTATGCTTGAAATACTTACAGTAATCAAAGAAAATAATATTCCTCATGGAACGATCCAATTTATCATTACAGTTGGAGAAGAATCTGGATTATTAGGTGCAAAAGCACTTGATCCAAAATTAATCCAAGCAAAATATGGGTATGCACTAGATAGTGATGGGAAAGTAGGAAATATCGTTGTGGCAGCACCAACACAAGCAAAAGTTAAAGCAACGATTCTAGGAAAAACGGCTCATGCTGGCGTAGCACCTGAAAAAGGAGTTTCTGCTATTACTATTGCATCAAAAGCGATCGCAAAAATGCCACTAGGTCGTATCGATAAAGAAACAACAGCTAATATTGGCAGTTTTGCTGGTGGTAAACAAACAAATATCGTTTGCGACCATGTAGATATCCTTGCAGAAGCACGTTCATTAGTAGAAGATAAAATGCTTGCACAAGTAGCGAAAATGAAGGAAGCATTTGAATCGGCAGCTAGTGAAATGGGTGGACAGGCAATTGTCGAAGTGGATGTTATGTATCCAGGCTTTAAATTTGGCGAAGGTGACCATGTTGTAGAAGTAGCGAAAAAAGCGGCAGCAAAAATCGGCAGAAGCTGCGAACTACAACAAAGCGGTGGCGGAAGTGATGCCAACGTTATCTGTGGTTTTGGTATCCCAACGGTTAACTTAGCGGTAGGTTATGAAGAGATTCATACAACTAATGAAAAAATGCCAATCGAAGAATTAAATAAATTAGCTGAAATGGTACTTGCTATAATAGATGAAGTAACAGGTCAATAATTATATGATGGAGTTGTGGGTGTTTCCTTTTTAGGGAGCACTCTTTTTAGTATAAATCAAACAAATGTTTCTATTTTTACTTGCATTTATCTAGAAAACAGAGGAAAATATTGTATAGGTAAATACTACTGTAAAATAGAATCTTTGGGGGGAATATAAATGGAAGAAAAGAAGGTTGTTATATTTAAAGTGGCAAACGGAGAATATTCCGTAGATGTTTCTTATGTCATATCAATTGAAAAGGAAGAGCAGATTACCCCTGTTCCTCAATTGCCATCCTTTGTCAGAGGAATAAGAAAAGTAAGAGACGAGCTTATCCCTGTTATTGATTTACAGATGGTTTTATATAATCAAAAAACAGAAGAAAATGAAAATAATAAATTAATTGTTGCACGAACAGAAGATATTTCGTTTGCAATGATTGTAAATGATGCAAAAGAGATTCTTGATATAAAAGACGAAGTAATAAAAGAAGTGGGCATTTCCGCTTATCAGAAAACAGAATATATAACAGGTGTTCTTAATTTAGAAAATCGTTTGGTATTAATGCTTGATCCAACTATTTTACTAGAAACACTTGAAGGTGTAAAAGAAATTAAAGACTATATGAAAAATCAGCCTGCGTAAGCAGTAAGGTTTGCGCTAAAAGCAGAGGAATAGAAGTGACTATAAATGATCTTAAAGAATTGGTGAAAGCAAAATGAAAGAATTTTATCCAAAAAAGGGACGAGTTATTTTACACGTAGATATGAATAGTTTTTATGCATCTGTTGAAATGGCTTATGATCCACAGTTAAAGGGGAAGCCATTGGCAATTGCAGGAAATGAAAAAGAGCGCAGAGGTATTATTGTCACTTGCAGCTATGAAGCAAGAAAATTTGGTGTAAAAACAACCATGCCTTTATGGGAAGCGAAGAAAAAATGTCCGGATTTAATTGTTTTGCCTCCAAATTTTGATCGTTATCGAACGGCATCTCTTGCGATGTTTCAAATTCTTCACGAATTTTCCGATATTGTTGAGCCTGTTTCCATTGATGAGGGATATGTAGATATTACGCATTGCCATGAGTTAGGAACACCGATATATATTGCAAGAACGATTCAGAAACGAATTTTTGAACGGTTAGACTTACCATGCAGTATCGGGATTGCCCCTAATAAATTTCTTGCCAAAACAGCTTCTGATTTAAAAAAACCAATGGGAATCACGATTTTAAGAAAACGCGATATTCCTAAAATACTTTGGCCGATGCAAGTAGAAGAAATGCATGGTATAGGAAAAAAAACAGGGGAAAAACTAAGAGCAATTGGCATAGAAACTATAAAAGATTTAGCAATGGCGCAGTCTATTCTTTTAAAAGCAACACTTGGCATCAATGGAATTCGTTTAAAGGAGAAAGCCAATGGAGAAGATAATCGACCAGTTGATCCAGAAGCTGCCAATGAATTTAAAAGTATTGGCAATTCAACAACATTGCCGCGCGATATAAAGAATCAGCAGGATTTATTCCAAGTATTGGCATCTTTAGCGAATAAAGTGGCTACAAGAATGAAAAGAAAACATGTACATGCTAATCATCTATCTGTAACCATTCGCTATGGGAACAGAAAAAACTATTCCAAGAGCAAAAAATTAGCAAATCCAATTAAATCAGAGGAAGAGATATTTCAGCAGAGCAAAGAGATTTTTACGACAGCATGGGATGGAAATCCTGTTCGTTTATTAGGTATAACAGCAGGAGATTTAATCGACAATAATATTGTAGTAAAACAACTTGATCTCTTTTCCTTTGAAAAAGAAGCAGAGAAAGAACCATTATGGACAGCAATAGATAGGCTGAAAGAAAAATATGGCGCTTCTATTATTGAACCAGCATCAGAAAGAAATAATATTTCGAAAAAAGAAGAAGACATTGGTACCAAAACTAGTTTTAATAAAGATTTTTTGCAAGGAAAGAAATTTTAGTTAAGTTATTTGTGACAAAAAAAATTTTTTTAAATAATCAAGAAAAGTAGTTGCATTTTAGTTGCATAACTTAAAAAATCTTGCTAAAGTTAAGTGAATTCTACTATAAGGATACATAGTTTAGAAGGGACGTTAGGAAAAATGACAAAACAGCAATTTGGTGTAATCGGTTTAGCGGTTATGGGTAAAAACCTTGCTATGAATATCGAAAGCAGAGGCTATACTGTTTCCGTTTTCAACCGTTCAAAAGAAAAAACAGAAGAAATGCTTAAAGAATCAGAAGGCAAGAATATTGTTGGAACATATACATTAGAAGAATTTGTACAATCTTTAGAAGTTCCACGTAAAATCATGTTAATGGTTAAAGCTGGTCCAGCTACAGACGCAACAATCGAGCAATTAAAACCTTTATTAGATAAAGGCGATATTGTCATCGATGGCGGTAACACATTCTTTAAAGATACACAAAGACGTAATAAAGAGCTTAGTGAACTTGGTATTCACTTCATCGGTACAGGTGTTTCTGGCGGTGAAGAAGGAGCATTAAAAGGACCTTCTATTATGCCTGGTGGCCAAAAAGAAGCATATGAATTAGTTGCTCCGATTTTCCGAGATATTTCTGCAAAAGTTAACGATGAGCCTTGTACAACTTATATCGGTCCAGACGGTGCCGGCCACTATGTAAAAATGGTGCATAACGGAATCGAATATGGAGATATGCAATTAATCTGTGAAGCATACTTCATCATGAAGCATGTTTTAGGCTTAGAAGCACAAGAACTTCATGAAGTATTTGCAGAGTGGAATAAAGGGGAGCTAGACAGCTACCTAATTGAAATCACTGCAGATATCTTTACTAAAGTTGACGAAGAGACTGGTAAACCTTTAGTAGATCTAATCTTAGATACTGCTGGTCAAAAAGGAACTGGTAAATGGACAAGCCAAAGTGCTCTAGACTTAGGTGTACCACTTCCAATGATTACAGAATCCGTATTTGCTCGTTTCATTTCTGCAATGAAGGACGAACGCGTAAAAGCAAGCAAAGTACTTTCTGGCCCAGAAATTAAACCTTTCACAGGTGATAAAGCAGCATTTATCGAATCAGTTCGTAAAGCTCTATACTTAAGCAAAATTGTTTCTTATGCCCAAGGTTTTGCGCAAATGAGAGAAGCGTCAGAAGAATACGATTGGAACTTAAACTATGGCGAAATCGCAATGATTTTCCGCGGTGGTTGTATTATTCGCGCTCAATTCTTACAAAAAATTAAAGATGCATATGATCGTGATCCAGAATTGAAGAACCTTCTATTGGATCCATACTTCAGTGAAATTACTGAAAACTACCAATCAGCATTACGTGAAGTAATTTCTGGAGCTGTCTTAAACGGTATTCCTGTACCAAGCTTTGCAGCAGCATTATCATACTTTGATAGCTACCGTACAGCAACTTTACCAGCAAATTTACTACAAGCGCAACGTGACTACTTCGGTGCTCACACATATGAGCGTCTTGACAAAGAAGGAATCTTCCATACAAACTGGATGGAAAAATAAGAATGGCGATAAAAAGCACACTACGATTTTATATGTAGTGTGCTTTTTTTTTGAAGGAGAAGGTGGTGTTCATGAGATGGATGAACACCAAAAATAAGAGAAGGAGAGGAAAAGAGGTGTTCATAAGATGAATGAAAACCACAAATAAGAGGGGGAGGAAGAAAAGAGGTGTTCATAAGGTGAATGAAAACCACAATGAAGAGAGAGCAGAGGAAAAGAGGTGTTCACAAGATGGATGAAAGCCAAAAATAAGAGAAGGAGGAAGAAAAGAGGTGTTCATAAGATGGATGAAAGCCAAAAATAAGAGAAGGAGGAAGAAAAGAGGTGTCCATAAGGTGAATGAAAACCACAATGAAGAGAGAGCAGAGGAAAAGAGGTGTTCATAAGGGAATGAAAACCACAATGAAGAGAGAGCAGAGGAAAAGAGGTGTTCATAAGATGAATGAAAACCACAATGAAGAGAGAAAAGCAGAAAAAAGGCGTTCATCAGCCATTTTAGAACCAACAAAAAAAGAAAAAGGCAGTAAAGTGACCTTCATACATAAATTTTACGTATCCAAAGAGTTTAAACAACTACAAAATCTACAAACAAATTACAACGAGAAGACAAAAAAATATGCTGCTATAACAAGCAGCACAATCATCTAGCAAATTACTTTTTCACAAAAATAAATGTATTAAAAACAATCTACTCTTTAAAAGTTATATCAATATAAACAATTTCCGATCTGCTGCCAATTCTAATGGGCGGTCCCCAAAATCCAAATCCAGAGGAAACTATTGCATGAAGCTGTTTCTTTTTCTTATAGCCCCAGTCCAACTCAAAAACTCGTTTGGTAATTAGATGGTTTGGTGCCATTTGCCCGCGATGGGTATGTCCAGATAGAATGATATCAATTCCATCATTCATTGCTGCTTCCAGTTCATCTGGCTGGTGATCCATCATCAGAATTGGTAAATGGTTACTTTCACTTTCAAGAAGGCTAGGAATGGAAAGTCTTTCTTGGTCCGTTTTATCTTTACGACCAATTAATCGAATGGTTTCATCGATAGTTACTTTTTCGTCCATTAAGATGCGAATACCAATTCGGTTCATTTCTTCTAGAAAAGTTGGAATCATTTTGCCGTAATATTCATGATTACCTAATACCCCAAAAATACCTAAAGGAGCTTGTAATTGTTTTAATTGTTCTCCCATATCCTTTTTCAAAAAAGGAATGGGATCGTCATCAATGATATCCCCAGGCAGCAAGATTAAATCTGGCTCTAAACCGTTTATTTTCGTTACAAGGCGGTTTAGATGACTTTTCCCAGATAAAGTACCAAAGTGCATATCAGAAGCCATAGCGATCCTCAGAGAGTCTCTTTTCGCTTGTTTTTTGTCTACTGTGAGTTTATAGGTTCTAATAACAGGAGAATAAGCGTTAAATGTTCCGTAAATAAGTAAAAACAGAAGAATTACCGCGGCAGCACTTCCTACTATTTTTGTTGCATCTTCTGACGGAATAGATAGGTTTAATAAAAGCCATCCTAAATTAGCTAATGGAAACAGTATGATACCATATTCAAAAATAGCAAGCCAGTACGCACCAAGTACTTTAAATATGGTAATGGACTTAAGGAAATGGCTGACAATATATGAATAAGAGAAAAGAATAACTGCTCCAATATAAATGGATGGATAGGTTAATAGATTTAAGGAATCAAGCCATACATAACCATTCCATCCTAAGTAGAAGACGAGTAGATTATATAAAAGGAATACGAGAATGACAGATAGGATTAATTTGATTTTTTTCATGAGAAACTCCTTAGACTGAAATCATAATTTAGGGAAAGAAAAAACGTGAATACAATAAGATTCACGTTTTTTAGAGAGTCACTTGAAGTGTGAGTTAGCAAACATCTACTTCAAATTGATTAACTGGCCACCAGAAGAAACCATCTTTTTCTAATAATTCATCAGCTTCTTTTGGTCCCATTGTACCAGAATCATAATTAGGGAATTGAGTAGCAGGTGTTTGTTCCCAAGCTTGGGAAATTTTATCGACATAGCTCCATGATAATGCCACTTCATCCCAATGTGTAAAGTTAGTAGCATCCCCATGCAAGCTATCGTCAATTAGCTTTTCATATGCTTCTGGCGTATTGATTCCTGCAATACCAGTATTAGCATAGCTTAGCTTTATTGGTGTTGCTTCCATATTTTGTCCTGCTTTTTTGGCGTTTAAATGTAAAGTAATTCCTTCTTCTGGCTGAATGTGAATAACAAGAAGATTTGGAGTGATTTCTTGATTTGGACGATTATATAAATTCATTGGAATATCTTTAAATTGTACCACTATTTTTGTTGATTTACTTTCTAATCTTTTACCAGTACGGATATAGAATGGAACACCAGCCCAACGGAAGTTATCAATCATTACTTTTCCAGCGACAAAAGTTTCTGTGTTGGAGTTAGGGTCTACCATTTGTTCTTCGCGGTAGCTCGGTACCTCAACATCTTCCACAAGTCCTTTTCCATATTGTCCTCTTACAAAGTATTTATCAACTTCATCTACTTCAACAGAACGCATGGCACGGAAAACTTTCACTTTTTCTGAGCGAATCTCATCTGGTGTAAGTTTAATTGGTGGTTCCATTGCAAGTAGTGCAACCATTTGCAGCATATGGTTTTGAACCATATCACGAAGTGCCCCGCTTGTTTCATAATATCTTCCACGTTCTTCCACGCCTAATACTTCACTTGAAGTAATCTGAATGTTACTGATATAGCGGTTATTCCATAGATTTTCAAAAATCGCATTGGAAAAACGGATTGTTTCGATATTTTGAACCATCGCTTTTCCTAAATAGTGGTCAATTCGATAAACTTCATCTTCAGAAAAAGCAGTACGAATTTGTTCATTCAGTTCTTTGGCCGATTCTAAATCATGACCAAATGGTTTTTCGATAATTAGACGTTTGTACCCTTTTACTTCTGTTAGTCCATCCTGCTTTAAATGAATGGCGATAGGACCAAAGAATTCAGGTGCCATTGCTAAGTAGAATACACGATTACCATTTAAGTTATGTTTTACATCTAATTCATCAGCTATGTTTTTAAGCTCAACATAAGAACTTGAATCTGTAACATCATGTGAATGATAGCAGAAATAAGAAGCGAATGTCTCAAGATCATCATTTTTAGAACTTGCAATTGCTTCAGAAACAGAATTAACAACATTTTGTTTAAACTGTTCTTGTGTTAATGTTCTTCTCCCGACACCTACAACCGCAAAATTTGCTAATTTACCTTTTTTATACAATCGATAAAGAGAGGGGAAAAGTTTTCTATTCGCTAAATCTCCTGTTGCCCCGAAGATCATAATAAGTGCATTTGATGTTTGTTTTTCATTCACTTTCTAGTACCTCATTTCATTTATATATGTATGAAAATTATTAAATTGCTGTTTTACATAGGTGCATTTTCACTTAAATAATACATGTACCTATACAGTTATAAAATTTTATCTTTTTCTTAAGGAGATAGCAACAAATTTGTTTATAATTTTTGCAAATATTTTTACTATTTGTATTTACAGCAGAAATTTTTCATTCATCCAACATGATATTACAATATATTAGCAAAAGTTACTAGTTAAAAGATTTACGTATTTGGATAAACAGGCAGCTGTAAAGTATACTTAATACGTCTATTCTAATTTAGTATTTAATGATACGCTTTTATTTATACAAAGGTTTCATGACAAGAAAGAAAACGAAAGGGGATTAGTAAGCTTATTATGAAGTTGCAATTTTTAGGAACTGGGGCAGGTATTCCAGCAAAAGCAAGAAATGTTACAGCGATTGCTTTAAAGCTTTTAGAAGAGAAGGGAAGTATTTGGCTATTTGATTGTGGCGAAGCAACGCAGCATCAAATTTTACATACCAATATTAAACCAAGAAGAATTGATAAAATTTTTATTACCCATTTGCATGGAGACCATCTATATGGTTTACCAGGCTTTCTCGCCAGTCGGTCTTTCCAAGGGGGAGAGACACCACTAACGATATATGGCCCGAAAGGAATTAAGGAGTATGTACAAGTTAGCCTTGCTGTCAGCAAAACTTTTTTAAAGTATGCGCTAAATATTGTAGAAATCGATGAAGGCATTATTTTGGAAGAACAAGATTTTATCGTGGAAGCAAAAATACTTGAGCATGGTGTTACAAGTTATGGCTATCGGATTATAGAAAAGGACCGACCTGGAAAATTAGATACAGATAAATTAAAGCAATATGGAATAATGCCTGGCCCTATTTATAAAAAAATTAAAGAGGGGGAAGACCTCGTCCTTGATGACGGTACGGTTGTAGGTAGCCAAACCTTTCTTGGCCCGAATATTAAAGGGAGAATTATCACTATTTTAGGAGATACAAGAACCTGTGCTTCTGCTGAGATTTTGGCAAAAGAGGCTAAAATATTGGTTCATGAAGCAACCTTCTCCGAAAAAGAAAGTTCCATCGCAACGGAATATTATCATTCTACAACGGCACAAGCTGCCAAAACAGCTAAAAAGGCAAATGTAGACTGTCTCATTCTTACACATATTAGTGCCAGATATGATTATGCATTAACAGAACAATTATTGCAGGAAGCAAGAACTATCTTTCCCAATACATATATAGCAGAAGATTTTTCAGAATACGAGATATAAGTAAAAGGATGTTGTCAAAAAAGCGGCAACATCCTTTCTATATTTAAATAATGTTATTTGGACAGTTTTAGTTCTTCTGTAAGTGCTTTTCCCATCCTTTTGGATTGGGCTGTTGCCTCTTCCATACACGAAATGAAGGCCTTCTGTACATCATATTGCTCAAGAATGTTAATGCCTGCTTCTGTTGTGCCACCAGGACTAGTTACATTCTTGCGAAGCTCAAGTGCACTCTTGGGGGACGATGCGATCATTTCCGCTGCACCAAGGATTGTTTGTACAATCAACTCATTAGCTACTTCCCGATTTAGTCCGATTTTTACAGCTCCTTTTTCCATCGCTTCCACTAAATAATAGATATAAGCTGGACCGCTTCCAGAAAGACCGGTTATGGCATCTAATTGTTCTTCTTGAATAAATGTAACTAATCCAACTGTTTCAAACATGTCCAGGACGAATGTTTTTTGTGCTTCTTCTACAAAGGAGTTGAAGGCAATACCTGTTGCTGATTTTCCAACTGTTGCAGAAGTATTGGGCATAGCACGTGCAATGGGAACTTCCAGTCCGATTAGCCGTTGCAGACTGTCCATATTTACGCCAGCAAGCACGCTAATGAGCAGCGTTTCTTTTGTGATATAATTTT
Source organism: Niallia circulans (assembly GCF_003726095.1). Classification (NCBI taxonomy): domain Bacteria; kingdom Bacillati; phylum Bacillota; class Bacilli; order Caryophanales; family Bacillaceae; genus Niallia; species Niallia circulans. The sequence goes on along the minus strand of NZ_CP026031.1, from coordinate 1,851,460 downwards.
TCCATTGTACAGTAGCTTCTTTTAGATCTTTCGGTTTCATCGCGAGAATAATGGCATCAGCTTCTCCAACTAATTTTTCTATATCGAAAGAGTATTTAACACCATAGCGATTCTGTAATTCAATGAGTCTTTCTGTATTACCGCGGTTTGTGACGGTAATTTCTGTACTCTCCTGCAACTTACTAGAAACAATCCCCGAAATTAACGCTTCGCTCATAGAACCAGCACCAATGATAGCAATTTTTTTCATTTTTATTCCTCCTATAAAAACGTTGTATGGAAATAAGAAAACCTCTCGTCATAATGAAAGGACGAAAGGTTTTTTCCGCGGTACCACCTTAGTTTAACTATAATCAGCACATGTGCGTGATTATACAACTCTTTTCCGGTAACGACGGTTTACGTTTAGGTTTGCCTAACAACTCCTAAGTAGGTTCAATGAAATGGATCTTGATGAAGTTTTGCAGCCATAGAACTTCACTCTCTAGCAAGCCATTGTCATTTACTAATCTTAATCATCGCATTCCTATGATAAATTTATTTGATTATGCAAGAAAAAAGGCTTGTCTGTCAATAGAAAAATAGAGTAGTGGGAAAATTAGTCCGTTGATTGTATAATTAAATTTAGAATTTTACAAAAAAAGGGGATTCGCAATGAAGAATAGAATAAAAGGTTCTTATCTATATTTCTTGATAGATGATAATCTCATCTATTGTTACAAATTAGAGTCACACACATACATTACATTAGATGACTTAAAAAAAACTAAGCATTCTGCTCTTTATAATATTAAAAATAGACAAGAGTTTCAAAGCTTTGAACATGAAAATAGTGAAGCAGTGCAAGGTCTTGGATTATTTTTGGATGAAGAAAGTTTAAACGAAATAGTTACGTGCATCAACAAAGCGATAGAAAACAACAGAAGAAAAGACCGTGAAACATAAAAAAGCTATTCATCTTGTTGCATCCCCATATATTGCAAGTAGATTAGCTGTTGATCTTCAAGGGAATAAGGAAAAAACAGATTATATCAGGACTAGTCAGCTTATATGGAGAGATAGAGGAAAAGTATCTTTATACGGATCCTGATTTTCTTGAATATTGGATTCGCTACCTTGTTTATTCAGGTGCATTGGAGATGAAAGGAATTCCTAAAAATAGGAGACGTTATTTTGTTTGTTTAAAAAAGATGAGTGAAGCGCTCAGTTGTTATTTTAAATTTTCTATGTGAAAATGAGAAGGGAAACATCAAGGCCAAGAAAGAGAAAAGTTGGATTTAATCGATATAATATATCAATCTATTGATGATTATTTAGGAAATAAGAATAAGGCATTTTTACATGATGCATGTGCTTTTTGAGGTGGATAATGAAGGAATTAAACGGAAAGAACATAGTAATTACAGGTGCTTCGTCTGGCATAGGAGAGAAAATTGCTATAAAAGCTGCTCATTTGGGGGCTCGTCCTATCCTTCTGGCTCGTTCAGAAGATAAGCTCGCTGCTATTTGCAAGAAAATAAATAATCAGTTTCCCGGACAAGCTCTTTATTTTACTTTAGATGTAAGCAATTTGGAGCAAGTAAAGAAAGTCTTTGCAAAGATATATCAAGAAGTTGAATTTATTGATATATTAATTAATAATGCTGGATTTGGTATCTTCGATATGGTTCATGAAGCAAAAATGGAAGACATTAATCGATTGTTTCAAGTAAATGTAATGGGGCTTATTGCTTGTACCAAAGAGGTATTACCTTCGATGCTAAAAAATAATGAAGGCCATATCATTAATGTCGCCTCCCAAGCAGGAAAACTAGCTACTGCTAAATCAAGTGCCTATGCAGCGACAAAACACGCTGTTCTAGGATTTACAAATAGTCTTCGAATGGAAGTGGCTAATTCAAATATAAAAATCTCTGCTGTAAATCCAGGACCAATCGAGACAAATTTTTTTCATATAGCCGACAAAACGGGGAATTATGTAAAAAATGTGCAGAAATTTATGCTTTCAGCTGATACAGTGGCTGATAAAATAATAAAATTAATGCTACATCCAAAACGTGAGTTAAATTTACCTGTGTGGATGAACTGGGGAAGTGTTCTTTATAATCTATTTCCGGGAATTGCAGACAAGCTTGTTGGCGGGATTTTAAATAAAAAATAGAATGAGCTAAAGTGAATTCGTAATATAACTATAAACAACATCTTGAACTAGATCATAAAGGTCATGGACAGGATGTTGTTTTTTTAAAGCGATAATATGGACTGCTAAGCGTTCATAATCATGAAGAGAGAGTGAATCGGGTTCCAAATGATATTGATTAAGTGATTTTTGAATCATTTTTTTTATGAGTAATGTATTCATCTTATCTTTCCTTATTAATGAGTAGTTTTTCTTTTAATAATAAAAAGTGAAAAAATCAGATTATCCGTATAAACACTGAATGTACTAATACCTTTCAAGGAAAAAGTAATATAACTACTATTTTACTACTTATGGACGAATCTTGATATGTTGAAATAATCTAGAAAAGGAAAAATCCTTCCATTGTGAAAATTAAATACGGAATAGATAGGCACTTTAAAACAAAGTGTCTCAGACTGTAGACAAACTCCTGTATTTTTGGAAATAGAAGTTTAACTAAAGAATATTTATTAACCTCTTTGAATCAGGGGGTTACTTTCCACTCCGGGGGTTCGCTTTCCGTGGGGCTCGCGCTGAGCCGCTTCGGCTTTCAGCCTGCAGGGTCTCAGACTGTCTCGCTAATCCCACAGGAGTCTCACCCCCTCCACTCTAAGCAACGCATAAAAATGCAATTCTACTTCACAAATATCTTTTTGTCTACAAACTGAGGCACTTTAAAACAAAGTGTCTATTTTTATGTTTTAGAAGATTGGCGTGTGATTTAAGGAAAATACAAATGAATCAACTCTTTGGGATAAGTATTAGAAGAAAAACGATTAGAATCTGGTGTATCACAAAATAAGCTAGCAGTTCACGATGGAGTTTTCAGTAAATCTAGAAAAATATTAACCAGTTAATTATTTTTTGTGAAATATGTATTTTATATTGACTATGATAAAATCTTAATATAAACTACAAATAATTAACTGGTTAACAAAAAGATGAGGTGATTTAAATGGACAAAAACACAGAAGCACTAGAGGCTTTAGAACAATTCATCAAGGAAAGAGAAGCTGTTGATAAAATAAGAAAACAGATGAAAATAAGCCAAGAAGAATCAATTATATCGGATTGGACACTGACTCAATTACACATCGTGGCAACTATTAAAGAAAGTGGAAGAGCAAATAATACTACATTATCTGAAAGTTTAAATGTATCTAAACCAGCGATTACAAAAGCTGTCAGGAAATTATTAGAGCATCATATCTTAGAAAAGGTACAAGATGAAGATAACAAAAAAGAAATTTACTACTTGCTAACAAAATCAGGAGAAATGCTTGCTCTTATCCATGCACAACTACATAAACAGGCAAGGGAACGTTATTTGCGTATTTTGAATGAATTTAAACCAGCTGAATTAGAGATCATTATTCGCTTTTTAAATGCTATAACGGAAAGTATAAAGTCTCAATAAGTCTAAAAAGGAGAATATGTATGTCTCGAAAAATGTCTCAAACGAAAATGTTATCTTTATATTTGTTGAGTATTAGTAGTTTTTTCGTTTCTTTAAATCAAAATATTTATACACCGGTGATTCCGCTTATTCGAGATTCCTTTAATGTTTCTATCAGCTGGGTGAATTTTACTGTTAGTAGTTTTATTTTTATCATAGCACTGATTCAAATTATTTTAGGGACTATGATAGATACGAAAAATCAAAAACGTTTATTAATACTTAGTTTTATTTTCATTGCTATTTCAACGATTGCCTGTTCGTTTGTAACCAATTTTATACTCTTTATGATTTTTCGGATTGTTCAAGCAATCGGTGCAGGGATTGTCCCTTTAGTGGCAATAAATATGATTTCACACTTATTTGAAGGGGAGAAAAGAGGGAGTGCCATGGGGACGTATCAAATATTGCTCACCCTTGCTCCCGCAGTTGCCCCAATATTAGGAGGAATATTAGGAGAACATTTTGGTTATCCAGGGATTTTCCTATTTCTTTTTATTGTTGCGATCGTCTTGCTGCTGTTTATTATATATACACTTCCTGATAGTGGTGAAAAAGTATATAGTCAGAGAATATCACCAAACTTTATTCAAACCTATCAGGCTATCTTTTCCAACCAAGTAGGTTTTATAACGATAACAGTAAGTTTTTTTATCTTTTTCATTTACTTCGCTATTATCGTATTTTTACCGATACTACTCAACGACCATTATCATATATCCTTGCAAAATATCGGGTTATTATATTTACCTTTAACAGTAAGTATGATTTTAGGGAGTATGCTCTTCAAAAAATTGCAGATAAGAATATCGTGGAGAAAACTGTTTACGATTGTTCTTTTTTTGATGCCTCTGCTCATTATAATTTTTGGTTTACTTCATACGAAATCAATCATAGGGTTAAGTATTCTATTATTTATGTATGGGATAACAGTAGGGTTTGCTTCTCCCTTATTTTCAACGGTTATCAGTAATGAATATAATGAAAACCGTGGTGCTGCTTTAGGTTTGTTTAATTTCATTCGTTATTCTGGTATGGCAGTCGGAGGCATGTTTATTGGATTAAGTCGCATACTACCAAGCTCTTACATCTTTATCTTTTTAGGTGTGTTACTACTTCTTCTTTCTTTATTTCAATATTCAAGTTTAAAAAAGACTTGGAAACAAAGATAGCCTAAACACTATAAACAGTCCATTTTAAGTTTGATTAGCGTTTTTTCTGAAGTGAATGGGTCTATAAATAATAAAGGAAGAGGTTAAATGAAGCATTGTTAGATGTAGTATGACGATAGTGATTTCTCTTTCTTAAGTTTAAAAAAATAGTATCTTTGTTCAAAGTATTATATACTAATTTTTATCTAATAAAAGGATTATCACTAATTTTTGATAAAATAAATGATAAGTTCGAACCTATAAGGAGATGAGATAAAATGGAAAAAGCAACTTTTGCAGGTGGATGTTTTTGGTGCATGGTATCCCCATTTGAAGAACAGCCAGGTATTGGCGGTATTGTTTCAGGTTATAGCGGGGGACATGTGGAAAATCCAACTTATGAACAGGTGAAAACTGGAACGACAGGACATTTTGAAGTAGTGGAAATCACATATGATCCTGAAGTCTTTCCATATGAACGTTTATTAGAGTTATATTGGCAGCAAATTGATCCGACAGATCCAGATGGCCAATTTCATGATCGTGGGCCACAGTATCGAACAGCTATTTTTTATCATAATGATAAGCAAAAAGAACTTGCAGAGAAATCAAAACAAGCTATGGCGGCAAGCGGAAAATTTAGCAAGCCCATTGTTACATTAATTGAACCAGCAGCTATCTTCTATCCAGCAGAGGACTATCATCAAGATTATCATAAGAAGAATAAGCAGCATTATAAAGAGGATAGAGAAAAGTCAGGAAGAGATGTGTTTATTAAAGAACACTGGTAAAAAAAGAAGCGAATTTTGCTAAACAAACTGTCTGTAATGATAGATTGTAGCAAAATTCGCTTTTTGTGTTTTCTTTGAGTCTATCTTCCTATGTTTTGTTTGATTATCCTAAACAGCAATAAATATTTTTATTTTTAGGCTAAAGTATTGTCGATACTTGTCGATATGATATAAGGATTAGATCAATGAAAAGAGGTAGTTTTAATGAAATTTTTACAAAATATCAATATTTCTAAAAAAATATTGATTATTATTATGTTTAGTACTATTGGACTGGTGCTGATCGGATTATTTGGAATGTATGGAATAAAAGAAATGGCGAAAAGTTCCAAAGAAATGTATGAAGAAAATCTATTACCTAATACTTACATAGCAAAGATCCAAAACTATCGCCGCACGAACGATAGCTTAGTTATAGAGCTAATGATAACAGAGGATAAAAAGAGAAATGAAGAGTTATTAGAGACTATTAAAAAGAATTCGGAAGAATCGGATAAATATGTCAAAAAGTTAGATGCTATTTCGCTTTCCAAAAAAGAAGAGGATGAATATAAAATTTTTAAGGATGCCTATACAGGCTTTAGAAGTCTTCAAGATGAAGTGATATCATTAGCAAACAATAATTTAAATGACTCAGCCTATAATCTTTATACGAAAAATCTTGAATCGAAGAGAAATATTATTAATAGCCAATTGGATGAACTCCAAACAGCAAATGAGGAAAATGCAGAACAGATATCAAATGAAAATAACAAGTATTATATGAAAATGATATATATTTCTTGGGGAGTTATATTTGTTGCTGTTGTACTTGCTGTATTATTAGGTCTCTATATTTCCGCAATGATTGTTAGCCCAATTAAACGTCTACAGATTTTAATGGAAAGAGGAGGACAAGGAGATTTCTCTGCAAGATCAAGTTATAAGGCAAAGGATGAAGTAGGTTCTCTATCCGATAGTTATAATAGGATGGCGGATGGTATGAAGGGGCTTATCGAAATGTTATCGGAAACGTCCCATCATCTCGCTTCATCATCGGAACAATTGAGTTCCAGTTCAGAAGAAAGCAGCAAAGCAAGTGAACATATTTCTGAAACAATCCAGCAGCTTGCAGAAGGGTCTGAAACACAAATGAGATTGATGGAATCAAGCTCAGCTGGTATCCGTAATGTAAATGAAACGACTGGACATATAACAGTGCGTGCAAAAAAAGTGGCAGAAACAGCAGAGCAAACAGCGGATGTATCGCATGAGGGTGCAAAACGTATTTCAGAAGTAACGACACAAATGAAATCCATTAATAATAATGTGATGACGCTTGCTGAATCAATAGCTACATTAGAAACTAGAATAAATCAAATAGGAGATATTACCATGGTAATATCGGACATTTCTTCCCAAACCAATTTATTAGCATTAAATGCAGCCATTGAAGCGGCAAGAGCTGGAGAACAAGGAAAAGGTTTTGCTGTTGTAGCGGATGAGGTAAGGAAATTAGCGGAACAAACTGCTGGATCGGCTGAGCAAATTACTGGTCTCATCAGCCAAATTCAAATTGATTCTAAGAATACTTCCTTATCGATGACAACTGCTGCAAATGATGTAGATGCAGGAATAACAATTGTCCAAGATGCAGGAGAATCATTCCATAGAATCGAACATTCTGTACAAGAACTAGTTATATTAGTAGAGGAAGTAAGTCAATCGCTTGATCAATTAAAAGAACATACGAATACAATCAATGGTTCGATTTTGGAAGTGAATTCGATGGCAAGTGAAGCAGCAGCAAGTACAGAAAATGTATCTGCTGCAACCGAAGAACAGGTTGCATCCATGCAAGAAATAGCAGCTTCTTCTACATCATTAGCACAATTAGCTTCCGATTTACAAGATAAGATAAAGCAATTTAAAATATAAAATTTCATAGAGAATTGCTTAAAAATGTATAGCAGTTCTTTTCATTTAGTATTCGAATAGGTATGTAAGCAAATATAAACCCGAACTATTATACGGAAATGTTAGTGGGAATTTCGTATAATAGTTCGGTTTTTTTTATTCAAATGAAACGAAAGAATGATAGATTTAGAACTTGATCTAGAGGTTGTAGCACAACCCTTTCTTATGTGTTCAAAGGAATATCGTATAGTAATAGCGTATTTAAAAATCTTTATCCTTTTGGCTATGTCCTCAAAATATAATGTAAAATTAATTATAGTATTCCGAAAAAAGATGCACATGCTCTAATCGAAAATGCTTCCGTTATATTCTTGTTGGGTGGAGATACACTTAACTTAAATAGTTTTTTGCAGGAATATGAACTGTTTGATTTGATTCGAAAAAGCAAGGCTGTTGTAATGGGGGCAAGCGCTGGTGCAATCAATATGTCCGCAAAATGGTTATGCTCAAAACATTTTGGCTATGAAGTGGAAATAAGCACTGTATATGATGGAATTAGTCTTGGCAATTTTTCGATTCTGTCTCATTTTGACCTAGAAAATAACCTTGCATTGGTTCAAAAAGAACTATCTCCTTTATCAGAGGAAATTGACATTTATGCATCGAATAAAGATTGTGCTGTACGAGTAAAGGAAGATAAAGTGGACATTTTAGGTGAGGTGTATTTAATTTCCCACTCAAATATTAAGAAATTAGAGGAGACTCTCTAATTTTTATTGAAGTCTAAGCAATACCTTAGACTACTAAGGATGATATATATTAGAATTAACGGAGTATTAGAAATATTAACGAAAGTGGGGATATAGATAATGGAAGTAAAACTGCTAACTCTGCAAACGAATAATATCAAAGAAATGAAGAGTTTTTATGTAGAGACTCTTGGATTTCCATTGATTAAGGAAGATAGTCATAGCTTTTGCATTAAAGCGGGTTCAAGCAAATTGAAATTTACATCAGAAAATGTATTGGGTAATCCATATTACCACTTTGCTTTTAACATTTTTGCTAATAAATTTGCAGAAGCAAAGTCATGGGTAAAAGAAAGGGTTGCATTAAATGTTAATGATGAGGGAGAAGATGAAGTGTATTTTTCCAATTTCCAGGCTCATTCTCTCTATTTTTATGATCCTTCTGGAAATATAGTAGAGTTTATTTCAAGGAACTCTATTTCCGAACAAGATGAGGCTCCTTTTTCTAGTGAAAGTGTCATAAACATCAGCGAGATAGGGGTAACGGTCAGTGATGTAGCAGCCGCAGGGAAAAGATTGATGGAAGTGGGAATTAATGAACGGGATAATCAACCTTTAGATCTAACATCCATCAACTTTATGGGAAATAAATCAAAAGGCATCTTCTTAATCCTTAATAAACCAGGAAGAGAATGGTTTTTCTCTAATAAAATTTCAGCTGTATTCCCTCTGGAAATTATCACCTCGCAACATCACACAATTGTGGTTGATGTAGAAGGGAATTTAGAAGTTAGCTAGAATCAATATAAAAATTTTTCCTTGTTGATAAATTCAGAGGATTTTAATGAGTTAGATGAAAAAGAGTTTGTAGTAGAAGGAATTATTACTGATACCGAGCATATTGGGGATGCTGACTATCATTTTTTTACAACTAGAGAAAATATGAAAGCAATGTTTGGGATTGACACACTTTATCAGGTAGAAATGAACATTCTGCATGGATATAAGAAAGAAAAAGTTAAGTTGATTCAATCCTTATTACAGGATCCTGCATATTCCAATACAATTCTCTATAGCCGTGCTGAAGAGTTGGCAGAGTTGGAGCAGCAATTCCTTCAACGAGTATTCCTTCTTTACTTGGCAGTAGCCATGATGATTATATTTACTGTTATTGGGTTAATGAACAGTACTGCCAGCAGTATTAAGGAAATACTGAAAGAACTTAGTATGTTGCGAGTATTGGGGAGTACTAAGAAGAGGTTACTTTCATTATTACTAATGGAAGGCGCATTACTAACAACAACAGCTGGTGTATTAGCGATTGGATTATCTACTTTATCGGCATATTGCTTCATTCAAGGCTTGGATGCCAATACATTTGCAGTATTACCAAAACTTCTGTTGGGATTATTTTTATTATCACCTTTGATTGGTTTAGGAGCCGTCTTAATTCCCGCACTATGGGCAACAAGATTAGACCTAATGAAAGGAATGAGAGAATAACTTGATTAAATTTGATAAAGTTATAGTTTTAAATCTCTTGATAACAAATTAATTGATTGCGGCTTGCTTTTTTCAAAAGTTCCAGTTATTAATGTGGTTCTTAAGCTGTTTATTGTGTAGAAAATGGAGCAAGTTTGTAAAATAAAAAGAAATAAAGAGACTGGGACATAAGTATTTCAATTAAATTTAATCCCGAACAATTATACGTACACACTAAAAAAAATTCGTATAATTGTTTGGTTTTTTTATTTATTTTAAGAAAGAAGTTTTGTGGTAATCGCACGCAGACTGAATACACTGCGCTTTCCATGGGGCGAGCGCCAAGCCTCCTCGTCACTACGTTCCTGCGGGGTCTTGGACTTTCTCGCAGCTCCCATAGGAGTCTCCGTGTATTCAGTCTGCTCCGTTTTATTTTCTTTTGAAAAAAATGCTGGAACTAAATAATCTTTAAAAACGGAGTGAAATGGAGCGGAGGACACTCAACTCCTGCGGGAAGTAGAGCAAAGCCTAAGACCCCACAGGCTTGAAGCCGAGGAGGCTTAGGTTGCTCCCCGCGGAAAGGGAGTGTCTGTAGCGTAATGGAACGAATTGGTTTCCCTACTAATTTAGAGATTGTTCGTCTTTATCCATTAATTATTTTGTTATGTCCCACTCTCTTTTTAGTTGGGATAACTAGTCTATGAAAAAATGTCATGTATAATTGACATTTTATCAAAATGTCATATATAATGTACTTATAGGTCTTCGTGAAAGGATGTCTAACTTGAACAGGGTCAAAGAGTATAGGAAACATTGCAGTTTAACCCAAATTGAACTCGCTAAGAAAGTAGGTGTAGCAAGACAGACCATTAATTTAATTGAGAATGATAAATATAATCCCTCTTTGTCTTTATGTATTTCCTTAGCCAAGGAGCTTAACACAGACCTTAATACACTATTTTGGGAGGATAATACTAATGAGGAATAAGATACTTAATCGTTTTATAGGGGTTTATGATGATCGAGATGAATACCAGCTCTATGAAATCCATAAAGAATTAGCCTTTTCTGGAATTATGCTGTGGTATTTGACTACACTATTAATGATTATTAGTCTCATTATCGACACAATTCATCATACACTTTCATTTGCAACTCCTTCGCTTTTCATTGTTAATATGATTTATGCAATTTTGACACTTATAAAAATAAGAAAAAGCAGCTTGATGAAACGGATTGTGCTTCTATAGAAGAGTACGAAGAAAAGAAAAAGCAATTGAAAAAATCGTCATTCCTAGCTGGCATTCAATGGGGCTTAAGTATGTTAATTTTGATGGAATATGTATTTCCGTATTTGTCAACAGGTGAATTAAACCTTGAGTGGTGGAACGTATTAATCTGGCTTTTAGGTGGAATGTTATTTGGTATGACAATGTATTTGTTCTCTAAATCAAAGCTGCAGAAACACTTTTGATATAGTTCGGCTTTAAGATCTTGAACATAGATACTTGCTTATAAAGGGAGCTTATGATCCAAAAGGGTATAATAAAACGAAGATAATACTAATTATTGAGAGACATAGAAACATGGAAAAAGATTGTATTTATTATTTTAGCTGTATTATCTCATGTTTCTTTCATTTGGCTGTCCTTAACTAATGTTGAATACAATAATGCTGGAAATGCAGACAAAAAGAATTACTCGTATTCCTAATAAAAAATTAGTTTAGTTTGCTGGCAAAAGTCCTTGAGAGTAATCCCATTCTCAAGGACTTTTGTATTTTTGCTATATTCAAGATCTAATTATAAAGAAAAGCACTAACCAGTATATGTATTCAATATTATTCCTCCATATAAAACGCAGCTTTCGAAGGCCGTGTATTAAAGATAAATAATATAATCGTTACTGCAAACATTATGATGCTTCCTAATATGATAACAGACTTAATGGAAATCATTTCAGCCATTATCCCAAAAAGTATGGTCGAAATAATGATAAAAAAGGCTTCAATGCATCTGTACACACTGCCAACCCTTCCCATTACATGTACGGGAATATTCTTTTGATAAAATGTGTTAAATCCTGTGTTGAGAAAAGCCATCGAAAAGGAAAGAACAAAAAAACCAATTGCCGCTATCAAAAAATTAGCGGAAAATGCATAAATCATATACCCGACTGATACCATCAAGGATCCAAGTCCAATCAGCCAAGAGGTAGCAACCTTTTTAACAATTATGATATTAACTAGTGCGCCAACAATTATCCCCGCACCAGCAATACTCACGAGAAATCCATAATCTCTCTCTGACAATAGAAGTACTTCTCTTGAAAACGCTGCTTCAAGTGAATCTACTGCAGTTGCTAAAACCATTATTGTACTAAAGAGTAAATAAATAATGATAATATAGAGATGGTTCCGGCTAAAATCTACAACTAATCTCCAATCTTGTCTTAAAATCTTTAAAGATATTTTTTTATCTTCTGTTTCAATAAAATCATTTCTTTCAATATTTGGCAGAATAAGTGTGATAAGAGCTGAAATGAAAAGAGCTATTGCATTACTATAGATGGCAAAATTAGGTGTACCAATCATAAATAGCATTCCCGCAATGGCAGGTCCTATCACAAATGCTCCAGAATCAATTAAGCTTCGAAGTGAATTAAACCTTTTTCTTTGATCTGGAGGAATTAACTTGGTAATGTACGGTACTGACGTTTGTTCATACATGGAACTAGCTACATTAATAAAAAAAACGATTGTATAAATGGCAGAAAGAGATGATAGGGAAGGCAATAAGGCAATGAACACTGCTTGGAATATGTTCAGCAAAACCATCAAATGCTTTTTATTCAATCGGTCTATTAAACTACCGGACCAAAAGTTTGTAAAAAATGCAGATAGAGCCCTAAGTATATATAACCCCGAAACAGCAAGTACCCCCATCCTATCAAGAACGATTAAATTTAGCGCTATAAAATAGACCCATTCTCCAATACTGGAAATACCAATGCTTGATAATAAGATAGAAGGGTATTTCCACGACTTCACTAACTTGTTTATACGCAATTTATTTCCTCCTTAAAATGCAAAATTGGATAATAAAAAAACTCACCCCCAAGATTTAGTCTTGAGGACGAGTTGCTGCGCGCCGTGGTGCCACCCCAGTTTGACAATATGTTACCATATTGTCCTTTGTAGGTACGGTATGAAGAACATACATATACCCTAGCTCGATAACAGGAGCATCTGTCACACCATCACCCATATGGATCCGATGTGCCGCTCAGAGGCTTGCTTCCAACCATTATTCTTACTCCTTTCCACCAACAGGAGCTCTCTTTGAAGAATTGTATGATTGTACTCTTCTCATCATCGCATGTATTTGTTTGTGGCATTTTATTGTTTTTTACCATATCAAACCTTCGCGGGGATGTAAAGAAATTTTAAATAATAATTTTAATATGAATGTGTATATTTACTTTTTTTGAAGGGGCAAGGTAGCTCTATTGTATTTACGATAACAGGGGGTACTTCAATTTCTGCAAGCTATGCAAGTGGTTAAAAAGCCATATGACTATTGAGTTCTTCTAATAACTCCTGCGTATCAATGATGTATTGAAATCTTAATGAAATAAAGGCTATATTTTGTGATAATAGTATACTAGTAAGTTTACCAAACTTGCTATATTTTTCAATAAAATGTATGATAGTTTTATGATTATCGAACAAAAAAATAAAGATCAAATTAAAGTACAAATATTTAAGGCTTTGGCTGATGAATCCCGACTAGAAATTATCCGGATTCTTAGAGATCAAAAAACAGAATTAAGTTGTGGAGAGGTAGGTGAAAAAATTAATATTACAAAATCAACAGCTTCATACCATTTTAAAACTCTAAGAGAGGCGGGACTAACATCAACTCGTAAAGAAACTCGAAATAAGTATGTTAAATTAAATTTGGACACGTTTGAGAAGTATTTACCTGGTTTCCTAGATTCATTGTAATCTAGGGTGTTTTTTTGCAATATAGTTCGATAATCATTAAACTATAGAACAATGGAGTGACAGTTTTGAATAAGAAAATATCTATTACTTTTTTCTTAATAATGTTTGTTATTGGTACTGATACTTTTTTAATATCGCCACTAATCCCAACTTTACAAAGTGCTTATCACATACCGATAAGTTGGTCAGGATGGTTGGTAAGCAGTTATGCTTTGGGATATGCCATTTTTGCTTTAATAGCAGGACCAATCTCTGATGGAGCAAATCGCAAGAAAATAATGATTGTTGGTTTGGCTGGATTTTCTATATCCACTTTTATGTGTGGACTGGCAGCAAACTTTTGGACTATGATTTCATTTAGATTGTTGGCAGGAATAAGTGCTGCTTTTGTAACACCGCAAGTCTGGGCTTCGATCCCAATTTTGTCTAGGCAGCAAGACATTATAAAAATAATGGGCTATGCAACTGGCGGTTTGGCTTTTTCTCAATTAATAGGAATTCCGATTGGAAGTTTATTGGCAACCTTTAGCTGGCATACCCCTTTTTACATAATTTCTTTTTTCTCCATTTTTTTGATTGTAGTTGTTTTCTATTTTATGCCTACCATTAAAGCCATAAAGGATAGTGAAAAACAATCAGTTTTCAAGCGATATCGAGGTATATTTAAAACGGAAAATTCCATAAAATATTTCACAGCTTATTTTATATTCCAAGTAGGTAATTTTGCTGTATTCTCTTATATTGGTACTTGGTTTTCCAATCGTTTTTCGTTAAATGTATCTGAAATTGGCTTAGCAATGATGGTATTAGGACTTGGCAATATTATTGGCTCTTTTTTTGGGAGTGGATTGGTGAAAAAGTTAGGAGAACCAAAATCTTTACTCGCAGCCTTAGTAATGTTAATTTTGTTTTACTCAGCACTTCCATTTGTACCCAATTTGTTTATAGGGGAGTTGTTTTTCTTTTTCATATTCTTAATTAACGGAACTCTTTTTCCAGTATTTATGAGTATTTTGCAAAGCTTAACACACTCAGCTCGTGGGACTGTTTCCTCTTTAGCGAATGCTGCTATGTATGCGGGGACAACCATTGGCGGAGTTATTGGAGGGATTCTTTTTAGCCGAATTTTTGGTTTTACAGCAATAACATTTTTTACGGTAATCATGTATTTAACCTCTATTCTCTTATATAAAAGCAGTGGATTATTTAAAAACAGGCAAGATGAGCTTTCCAAGAAGGCGATCTTATAACAAATAAAGAATTAATTATAAGAAAAGCCATCGTTTCGATGGCTTAATCTGAATACATTATTATTTAGTAGAATTAATGTTGTTAAGCCTTAAATTTTAACTTTGCACATATTCCTTTAAAAAGTCATCGACGGCTTTTTCATAAGCCTCTTTGTTTTCATTATAGCTTTGAGCATGTGTACCATTAACAGCGAAAAATAATTTTTTCGGCCCCTTTTTTTTATCGAAAAGTTTTTGTGTCATTTCTGGCAAGATAAAATCATCTTTCTTGCTATGGATAAATAACATCGGACTTTTTATTTTATAAATGACAGAGATAGGGGAAATATCTTTAATCGAATAGCGAGCTCTGGCACGTAAGAATAAATTAGCGATAGGAATAAAGACTTTTCCAGGCAGTTTTATTTCCTGTTTGATGACATAATTTAACAGCTCCTTGAAATCGGAAAAAGGACAATCTGCAATATAGAAATCGGCTCCATCCTCGATTCCTCCAGCATAAAGAATCATTGTTGCTGCACCCATCGATTCCCCATGTATCCCCAAGAGTATATCTTTTCCTTTTTCTCGTTTAAGCCAATCGACAATTTGCTTTAAGTCGAATTTTTCGTAATAGCCAAAGCTTGTATTTTTCCCGCCCGATTCTCCATGTCTGCGATGATCATAAATAATACCGTTGAAGCCTCTTTCTAAAAATAGGTTCATATACTTAATCGAACTCGTTTTATTTTCCGTGACTCCATGGGAAATAATGATATATTTCTTCGTATCAAAAGGCTCTACTAGGATTGCTTTTAAATCATAACCATAAGGAGATGGAATGGTAATTTCTTGTTTAGTTAAATTTTCATAAGAAACAGGGTCTAATCTACCAGCTTCTTTTTCTCTATTTACAATAAAATCATTGTCTTTTTTCTTCATATACATTAATCGATTGGAACAGTATAAACCAATGGAAGTAATAAATAATAACACAGAAAATAAATAACGAAACAGCTTTCTCAAACCGATTCCTCCAGTAAGTTGAAAAATTTAGCAGAAACTAATTTGAGTGTATCATTTCTTTAGAAAGAAACAAAATGGACAACTTCTTTAATTATTAAAAATTAGACGTATATAGATGCATGGTATGATAAAAAATTTTATGCGAAATGAAATAAATGGTTACAAATAAAGGCAGATGAGAGAGAAGAAGCCACACCTTCATAGAAGGTGTGGTGAAGAATAGATTATTGTTTAGAATTTTGTCTGTTTGTTGGATGAATGGCCTTTTCTAATTCTTCTGCGGCAATTGTTTGTTTGACAGTATCTGCATTAGGCTTACCAGCTTGACTGTAGCCTTTGTCACGTTTCTGAGTCATCATTCTTTCCTCCTTGTGTAGAAGTGATGATACTAGCAATCGTCTTAGTATCCAATTCTCTAATATAACTTGAGTAAAAAAATATGTTATTATACATACAGCATAGTAAAAAGAAGGGTGAATTATGGCAGAACATCATTTTTATTTAAAAGCTGATTGGCCAGGATATCGAAATGATATTGGGACAATCGAAAGTGGCAATTTAAAAACAAAAATATCGATTCCAAAAGAAATGGAAGGACCTGGTGTCGGTACTAATCCAGATGAAATGCTTCTCGGAGCAGCAGCAACTTGCTTTATTATTACCCTTGCTGCAATGATGGAAAGAAGTAGACTTGAGAAGGAAAGTTTAACATTAGAATCAGAAGCAGTAGTTGATGTCACAAACGGTGTATTTACTTACCAGAAAATTATTCATCGCCCGAAGATTGTGCTCAAAAAAGACGCTGCTGAAAAAGACATAAAGCTTGCGGCAAAACTTGCGCACAAGGCGGAAGCAAGCTGCATGATTACAAGAGCAATTAAAGGGAATGTAGAAGTCGAATTAGAAGAAACAATAGAACTTGCACTGTAAAATCCAAAGAAGGAGGGGGATTCAGATGGCAAAGCAGCGGAGACATGTACCAAAAACAAAACAGGAGGATAAGCCTGTTACATTAGGGGATCTTCTAAATGAACAGTTAGCAGATCAACTGAAAAATAAAAAGCAAGAACTGAAACAACAAGAAGAGGCCAAGCAAAAAGCAGAAGAAGAAAGAAAAAGAGAAGAACGTCGACAAAGAGAAAAAAATAAAAGTTTTGAAGAACTGTTAAATGAAAATGCAATGAATTGGAAGGATTTTAAGTAAGAAGAAAAGGATATCGATAAAGGTATCCTTTTTTTAATAATTACTTTATTTCTGTTGTTTTGGTGAAATTTTCTTCTTTTATTTGACTATTTTCTAGGGGAAGCAAAGCTTGGAATTCTTGAAATAACACAACAATTTCCGTTTGTTCATTGATTAAAGCAATATTGGCATCATAGTCTTGTTCAGTCTGATAGGTCGTGATTTCCAGCCATTTTGTCGGATCATCATTACTTTGTAAATAGGTTGTTGTTGAATTGATATACTTGCGATAGATGTTGCTTGCTTTCTCTTGAATATAGAAATATTCTTTGATTTTATCGGTTGGTATATGATATTCATATACTTTTACATACATTTTCTCTCCTCCTTCGTTTTTAATTAATTTGTGATTCTTATTTTAGCATGTTTACAAAGCCATTTAGTGAGAATGTATCAAGATAAGAATATTTTGTGCTGAATATTCTGTGGATTTGATCTGGATAAATGTTTGTTTTGCCTATAATATAGGGGAAAAAGAGTTAAGTTGAATCGAATTTGGAGATGGTAGAGTGGTAAACTTGCAATTAAAGGGTAGAGAAAACATAGTCGAACGGAAAATTCGCTATGATTCTACTATAGAAGAATATCAATGCAAACTTCTTCAATCGGATAAAAGGAAAATCACCCTCTTGCATCAAGTGGAAAAGTCATTTGAAATGAGGAAAGGCAAACAAAAACTAGTTATTCCGAAAGGGACCTATACGTTTGCTTATTATTGGTTGGATCAGCCATATAATTTATATTTTTGGCGAGATACAACTGGAAAATATTTAGGAGCGTATTTCAATATTGTGAGAAAAAATTGGTTTCAAAATGATATGGTTATCTATGAAGATTTAATTATTGATATTGTCATTAAACCTAATCAAATGTATTATATTTTGGATCAAGAAGAATTACCTCAGCCCATTGAAACGTTTGAAAAAGGGTTTGTTCAAAAAGCATTACAACAATTGTTAAAGCGGAAAGATGGTATTCTTACAGAGGTTTCTAGAGAAACAGCAGATTTTTTTCGCTCATAAAATGGAGCTATGTACTTATTTAGCTTAAATTGGCGGAATTTATTTGAAAGGGTGAAAAGCTTGGCTATTACCCACGAATTTGGGATCATTCAAAATTTCAATAAACGGCATGTATATAATCATTACACCCCTGATCTTTATGATTGTATACCTGTAAATGATCATTTTATACAAGAGTTGATAAAACCATTAGCAATGATGAAAACATATTTCCATACATATGAACGACCGGCTAATGGTTTGGCCTATTACGGAATAACACTTATACCTCCTGAATCATTACCAATATTTTTAGATATTGTTGCGGATAAAAAATCAGGGGAGCTTATCGATCTAGCTCGAAAAATAACAGCAGCGCAGGAAGCAGAAAAATACATGATTCACTATGGGATTTAAGCCATAGTAAATCATGTATTTTTGTCGCTTTATTTTTTACTTTTACTTTGAAAATAAGGAATATCCAGAAACGTAAGACCTATTGCTAAGCCTAGACAGGTAAAAGAAAATGCAAAAGTCTTCTGATCCGGATGAAAAAAATAAGAAAATAGATAATTAACTAAGCTGAATAAGAGAAAAAAGCAAATACATTGCGATACCTTCTTCGCCAATAAAGACCAGCTAAAGTTTTTCTTCCACGTGAATACTGCCATCCATAGTAAGTAAAATATAAAACAAAATAGGAATATGATATATCCAATGATAAAATAAAAGGGAAAAGTGGTATTAAAATCTTTATAGATAAAATAAAAAGCTATTCCAGTTAGGAGGAAAAAAATAATATATAAAAAAAGGGTTAGCCTGCTAAAAAAATTATTCATATTACACCTTTTTCTAACTTTTATTAATACTATGATTCTAGCATTACACTACAATTATTATAAGCGAAAGTGGTAGATTAATCCAGCAGGCTAAAATAAATGTCAGTAAGAGAGTTAAACTTCATCCTCATCATCCAAATCTCTTCCTTTTTTATTCCGTAAATAATAAGTATAAAGTACAGGTATGATCCCGCATATAAATACTATTCCGCCAATAAGAACACCATTTACGATACGCTCTCTATCAGAGAGGATTATCAGAATTCCAATAAGCACGGAAAGCAGAGTGACAATAGTAATAGAAAGAGATAGCCCCTTTTTAGGGTCCTTTTTGCTGTTTTCATGATCGACGCTTATATTCATTGATAGATAAGCTGAAATGATGCTAGTAATAATAAATACATACCATAACGGATTGTCTCTCATTCCAGCTAAGCCCTTTGTAATAAGGTCATAAGCTAATATGCCAATAATTCCAAGCGTTTGAATGATATAGGCTACTTTAATATTTTGTAAGTTTTTCATAATTAGACGTTCATCTTTTATTTTTTTCATTTTTCTTCCTCCTTGTCTACCCAAAATAATTCATCTAATGTTCTGTTGAGGGAATAACAGAGCTCAAGACAAAGTTTTAAAGTAGGATTGTATTTTCCTTTTTCAATAAGACTGATTGTTTGACGAGTAACGCCAATCTTATCCGCTAATTGCTGCTGGGTTAAATCTGCTTGAATTCTTGCAATTTTAATATGGTTCTTCAAGGCAATCCTCCTTATTGATGGAATGTATATATTACATTATAACCAATATATATTACTTAATGCAACATATATATTCCATTTGGTGGTTATTGATCCATAAAAAAGAGAGAATCACTACTTAAATTCTCTCTTTTTAATCATCTATTTTTTAGTGAACGCCATTACTTCTTGCGAACTTGGAATAGAAGAGGAGGCCCCTTTCCGTGTTACAGCAATGGCAGCAGCTTTTGCAGCCATTTGCAAGGCACTTTTTATTTCCTCCTGCTGGGAAATTTGACTTAAAAAGTATCCTAAAAAGGTATCGCCAGCAGCGGTTGTATCAACTGCATCTACTTTAAAAGCGGCTTGTCTATGTTCTTCGACACTATCTTTATAAATTACGCCTTCTTTGCCCAATGTTAAGACGATTTTTAGCTGCTTGTTTAAGGATAAAAGTTTTTGGAAAATCTTGTCATTTGTATGTTCGTTCGTAATGGCTTTTGCTTCTATTTCATTTAATATTAAGTAATCAATTTTTGAAAAATCTAGGGTGGTAATTGTCTCATCGATAGGTGATGGATTAAGGGCAATTTTTAATCCTCTTTTGTGCGCAGTTTCCACTATGTATGCTAAATCGTTTATTTCATTTTGCAATAACAGTAAATCGTTCTGGGAAAAATTCGCTAAAACTTGGTTAATATGATCGATCGTTATTTCTTTATTTGCTCCGCCTAATAAAAGAATACAGTTTTCTCCACTAGCAGAGACTTGAATAATGGCGTGGCCAGTTGTGTTCCCATTCTCATCAATCCAATCAACATTTACATTTGCTTCCGCTAATACTTCTTTTAAAAATAAGCCGTCTTTTCCAATATTTCCTCCGTGGTATACTTGTGCTCCAGCTTTAGCAAGTGCAATTGATTGATTTAATCCTTTTCCGCCTGGAAATTCATCATAATTCGTAGAAGATAAAGTTTCGCCAGCAGAAACAAAGTGAGGAACCGAATATACTTTATCAATATTTAAAGAACCAAAGTTCAAAATCTTCAAGTCTTTCACCCCATAGTTTTTAACTTATTTATAGAATATCACTGATTCTACTTTAAATAAACGGGTTAAGTTTGTTAAAGTAATAAGATAAGAGGAATTATTAGGAAATTTTAGGAGCGTTTTGGGTAGTAAGCAAGAAATGATAAATGATTGGGTAAAGGCTGATTTAAAAGGAGGAGCAATAATATGAAGCATGCCTTAATTATTGGAGGCACAGGAATGCTTTTTGATGTGTCTGGATGGCTGGCTGAGCAAGAGGATTGCAGATTATCTATTGTTGGCAGAAAAGCTGCCCCAATAAATAGTTTAATAGATATCCTGGACGATAAAACGAAAATAACCCCCTTACTGGTTGATTATACAAATCACACTGCGTTTAGGGAGAAATTAGAATGGACTATACAACAGAATGGACCAATTGATTTGGTTGTAGCATGGGTTCATTCGATAGGAAAAAATGCTTTGAATATAGTGAAGGACGAACTTTCCGAAAGCGGACAGAAATGGCGTTTGTTTCACATTACTGGGAGCAGTTCGGATTTGTCCAAAATAAAGAAGGAACTAACGATTCCCCCTAATTGCAGCTATCATCAGATTCAATTAGGATTTATTGTGGAGAATAGCGCTTCCAGATGGCTTACACATAAAGAGATTTCTGCTGGGGTGATCGATGCGATACAAAATAATTGGCAGAGAAAAATAGTAGGCGTAGTGGAACCATGGGAGAAGAGACCATAGACAATGTTTAAAAAGGAAATGGAGGAAAAAAAGATGACAGAAGATTTTTATTGTGATGAAGTTCTTAGTGGAAAAACAAAGGTTAGAAAAGTGATGGAAACAGAAAATGTGTTAGCGTATTATCATACAAAACCTTTTTATCCAGTTCATATAGTAGCAATTCCGAAAAAACACATCGCTTCTCTTATTACATTAGAAGAGGGAGATAATCATTTACTATTGGAGCTTTTGGGCGTTGTAAAGCAAGTAGCTGCTAGTGTAACCAAGGAATATGGTGCATGCAGAGTTATCACCAATCTTGGCAAGTATCAAGACTCCAAACATCTTCATTGGCATATTGTTCACGGCAAACCGCTAAGGTAAATGGTCGAATCTAAAAAAATAGTAAAATATCATTATTCATTTTAAATACTGAATATTTCTGAAACGGATGCTGAAGGCATTCCCTTTTTAGATGACTATTTATATAAAATGTTGTGGACGGGAAAAAGATAAAAATACGGAAGAAGATTACCGATAAAAAAGAAGAAAGGAGAATTATTGTCGTTTAAAATCAGCAAAAAAGGATTTAAAAATAAATGAAAGCTTGAAGGTCAATTGTCTTTTATATTAAGTATAAAATTAATGAAACTAAACAACGATTATAGAGAGACTTACAGGGGGAGAGTTTTTTGCGAAAAAAAGTGCGTTTATTTATAGCTATTATACTGCTGGTATCATTATTTGTTCCTTATGGTTCTAACAGCAAAATAAAGGCAGCATCAAATGCGATATCGATTAATTTCCAAGCAGATGATGCAGTGATTGATCCAAATCGCCCATATATTTATATGGTAGAAATAGGTAAGCCTCTTTTGCAGAGAGTAAATTATCTAACGGGAGAAATAAAAAAGATAAATCTTAAATACCCAGCAGAAAAAGTGGAAGTATACAAAGATAAAGTCTATGTGACTCAGCATTTAATGAAACATTCGTATTATACGGAAAAGGGCTTAAAAGGAGCCATTGCAGAAGTGGATGCCGGAAATTTTACTTTATTAGATACCTTTCCAATATCCACAGATCCATGGGATATTGCGATAGATCAGAATGGCTACCTTTATATAACTCCTGGTTCTAATCAATGGGAAACTATTAAGGTTTATTCCTTAAATACGAAAAAAGAAGTAGCAGAAAATGCTGGCGATGATAATACATCCATTTACATGGAATCTAGTATTTCCTACAATGAAAAGTTACACCGTCTTTATACATTGGACTCAGAAACAAGTCCAATAGATGCCTATGCCTATCTAATTGATAATGGCAAGATTATAAACCATTATGACTCCCCATATCACGGAGACTATCATTTAAGCTCGGAAATGGTTTTAAGCCCAGACGGACAATATATGTACAATATGAATGGGGTTGTATTTCGTTTATCAACTGTACAAGAAGAGGATATGACTTTCGATTTTGAATATAGAATGGCCTATGATGAGGAAAATAATGAATATGAAACTTTTAATGACATTGCCTTTGATGATTCTGGAAGCAGAACTTATATAGCTAGTAGTTTTGGGGGAATAGATGTTTATGGCTATGGATCTGCCGATTATTACTATTCATTAAAAGAAGATTATTTTGTTCATTCTCTCTTTTATCAAAATGGATTAATTGCTATCTATGAAGATGAGAACGGAAATAATTATGTAGAGTATATGAAAAACACTGAGCCGTCTTCCTTTGAATTAACGGATTCATTGTTTTATGATGTTAAAAATGACGAGTGGGCAAGTTTAAGACAAGATAGTAGTAATCTGGAAATCGATTCTGAACTTTTATTCTTTTTAATCAGGGGATTAGATGGAAGGATAGAAATGGAATAACTCTTATGGAGGGGGATAAGAAGATTCCTATTCAAATAGAGTCTGATGATAATTATTTGCATATACTCCCAGAATTATTAACAAAGGGAAAAAAATATAAATTAACGATAAATAAAAATGCTATTACTGGTTATGCAGGCAAAAGCTTGGATCGTGATATTGTCATAACATTTGGGACGATTGTTGAACCAGTGTCAGAGGTGTTTCTGGAAAAAGATAGTTCACAATCGCCCAAGATGTATACATTTATTGGAGGAACTACGGGAGGAAGCAATCCTCTTTATGAGTTTTATATAAAAGAGGGAAATAGTTGGAAAAAAGTACAAAGTTATAGTAGGAATAATAAGCTAGAATGGCATCCAGCAAGTACTGGAACTTTTCAATTTAAAGTATACGCGAAAAGTTCTGGTAGTAGGAATCTTTATGATTCTGTACGCGAATTTAGCCAAAAAGTTACAGATACAATAAAGCCAAGTATTACTATTACACAAAAAACTAAGAAACCAACAAACCGAGATATAGAACTCGAAATAACCGCAAAGGATAATTTTAGAATTCGGTATATCCAGCTACCTGATGGGAAGAAAGTGAATAATGAAAACGTAAAGTATATGGTGAAAAAGAATGGAACATATACCTTTACTGTTGTAGATTTGGGAGGAAATAAACAGGTTAAGTCTATAACCATAAAAAATATCGATAAAACACCTCCAAACGAACCTCAAATTAAGGAAGTTACAGATAAGTCGACAACTGTATCAGGAAAAGGAGAAGTAAATGCAAAAGTTGTTGTACTGGCAGGTAAAAAGGAACTAGGAAAAAGTACCGTACAAAAAGATGGTCGTTTCCAAATAAAGATTTCAAAACAAAAGGCAGGAACCAAATTAGTAATTAAGATAATAGACGCAGCTGGGAATAGTACATCCAAAGCAATAAAAGTTATCGACAAGACTCCTCCAGCAATGCCAAAGATTACGACAAATGTAACATCGAAGACGACACTTATTGCTGGAAAAGCAGAAGCGAATGCAACTATTACTATTTATAATGGAAAGAAATTCGTGCAAAAAACAACAGCTGATGCAAAAGGTTCCTTTAAAATGACAATCAAAAAACAAAAGAAAAATACAAGCTTATTGATATATGCACAAGATAAGGCAAAGAATAAGAGTCAAGCAACAAAAATAAAAGTGAAATAAAATAATAGGATATCGTTTGTGTAAGGAAAGACGATATCCTATTATTATAGTTTTTTCCATCGTTTCTAAAATTCGAAGTTTTGGCAGAAATGAGTGAACATTTTGAGATGGGGAGTGGAGAAACATTTTGAATAAAATAGAGCTGATTGAATTAACCTCAGAAAATATACAAGCAAATGGCTGCTATTGTTTAAGAAGCAAACAGAAGTCAACAGGCTATCAAGCAAAAAAAGCATGGTTAATGGATCAATTTGGACAAGGATTGAAATATATTCAACTAATGGAGAATGACAAGCTCGCCGGTTTTATTGAATATACACCCATTGAACATTCCTCCAGAGTAGTATATGGGGAAAATTACTACATCATCCACTGTCTATGGGTAAATATAACGGGTAAAGGCTATGCAACTCAGCTAATTGAAAAGGTAATTCAAGATGCAAAAGATCATAAAAAGAATGGCGTTATCGTGGTAACAAATCCAACAACCTCTTGGACGCCAAGTAAGGAAGTTTTCTTAAAAAATGATTTCACTGAACTAGAATATGCTCCCTATGGATTCGAGTTATTAGTCTACAAAATAAATGAAGCAGCAAATCCATATTTTCCGAATGATTGGGAAGAACGACTGACTCGTCATAACAATCAATTAACCATTCTCCGTACAGCGCAATGCCCATATATCGATATAGCCATCGATAATGTAATAGAAGCAGCTAGTAAATTACAAATAAAGGCAGAAATTCACCATCTCCAAACACGTGAAGATTTATTAAAGCTATCGCCAACTCCATATGGTGTTTATGGAGTGATTTTTAAGAATCAATTAGTCGCTTATCACCGGCTTACAGTTCATTCTGCGATGAAAAGAATAAAGGAATTTATATAAACAGAGAATTACCGAAAGTGGACCTCTTTGCAGGAATCCACTTTTTATTTTTGAAAATATTTAAAAAAAGTAAAACTTTTTAGAACTCTATCCGTCTATACATAGAATTTTTAATAAAGGAGGGGAAATGGTGGAAAATGAGAAAGATAAAATCATCCTAGAATGGTATGAAAAGTTTGGAGAAGCTATTTTTAAATATATTTTCATCATGATTCAAGATTATCAGCAAGCAGAAGATTTAACAAACGATACTTTTTTGAAAGCTTTTATCCACTTGGATACATTTAAAAGGGATGCAAGTGAAAAAACGTGGCTGTATCGGATTGCTCATAACCTCACCGTCGATATGATTAGAAAAAAGAAGCCGGTAATACTGCTAAAAGAAGCTTTTCTATTCAATAAAGATAAGAATCCATTGCCAGAAGAGATGTTGCAAATTAGAGAACAATCATTAGAAATTTACAAGGCGTTAAGTACCTTGAAATCAACTTATCGAGAAATCATTATTCTAAGAAAACTAAAAGAGTTCTCTATTGAAGAAACAGCAGGGATTTTAGGATGGTCAGAGGCTAAAGTGAAGTCAACTTTATTTCGAGCAATGAAAGCTTTGGAGAAAGAATTAAAAAAGGAGGGAGAATTAAATGGAAAAATTATATAAGGAACAACTAGATGAGGAATTGAGGGACTTAGAAGCTGATATATATTGGGATAAAGAACGAAAGAATGCTTTGCATTTAAAGCTGAAAGAGCAGATGAAGAATAATCGGAAAACGAAAAATGCACTTCAACCATTCCCTTTTGTGGCAATTATAGGAGCAGCAGTGATCCTCTTTCTTTTCACTCATATGGAAATGGAATCACTCCCATTTGAAAAAGGGGGAGCAAAAAATGCAGCTTTCGATATGGAAGCGGATCAAGACGAAAGAGTAGTTTTTACAGTTGAAGAGCAGAATAAAATCGAAAATAAAACAACTGTTTATCTATCAGAGGAAGCGACATTACCATATAACCTAAATACTAATAATTTATCTTCCATTGTAGTTGTCGGTGAACCAAAATTAAGCGTGAGAAAAGAAAAGAGTTCCATTCTAGTTAATGTTGATTATCCGTTAAAGAATGGCCAAAATTTTTCTATCCGAACAGAAAAAAAGCCTAATAATATGCGAGGAAACGGAATAAATAGTGTGGTGAAAAAAGAATACGAGATCACGATTAATAATCAAGAGGCTGTTTTAGTAGATATGGAGAAAAAGCCAAAATTAATACTAAAAACAGATAGATACCAATATACTATCTCGGGTGTAAAAGATGTAAGAGATTTAATCAAAATTGCCGAAATGATAGAATTTTATTGAAGAACAGAATGATAAATTTGTGATTGGAAAATTAATTGTTATTGCTAGCGAGGAAAATCCGAATGGTAAAAATAAGGGAGAGTTAATACGTTGAGAAATAGGGGTTCTGTTGTTATTAGCCAAGGGAACAAAGTTTGCTTAATTAAAAGAGTAAGAGATAATTCCGTTTATTTTGTTTTTCCTGGCGGAGGAATTGAAGCAGATGAAACGCCTGAGCAAGCAGCTAAACGGGAAGCATTCGAGGAGTTAGGGGTAACTGTCGAACTAAAAGAATGCCTTGTAGAATTAGAGAAGCAAGGAACTCAGTATTTTTTTCTAGCTGATATCATTCATGGAACGATTGGATCAGGGCAAGGTGAAGAGTTTACTAATTCTAATCGAGATCGTGGCACTTATTTGCCTATGTGGGTAGACATAGATGATTTAACCGTTATGGATGTAAAACCTAATATCGTAGCTAAAAAAGTGCAAGAATATTTTGCTAGAAAGCATTCATCTTAGAAAAAGTGACCTTTTTATCGAAGGTCACTTTGCTTTTTTGGTTTTGGAAATTTAATCATATTTTGAGGTTTAATGGTATAATTTTGAAGGGGAGCGAATCGAGTTTTAATCTTAAACGCTTATGCTAAAAAAGCATCATAACAGGTTGAATGGAATGAATTTGAATTTTGGAAATTGTTCTTGGCTGACAAAATTGACAAATAAAATAAAAAATAAGTAGGCAGACGACATGAAAATAGAAATACGAACATCGCGAGAGAAACCAATAAAGGCTTGCGAGGTGATAGAACTATATAAAAATGCAGGATGGTGGAAGGAAAGAACGGAAAAGGATATAGAAAAAATGTTATCCCAAACATTTGCTGTAGGTGCATGGGAAAAGAACAAGCTCATTGGGTTTGCAAGAGCAATAACGGATGGGATTTTTAGAGCGTATATAGAGGATGTCGTTATTTCCAGCTCCTTTAATCGGAAAGGAATCGGCACAAAGCTAATTGCTAAAATGGTAGATGAATTATCCAATATTGATGTTATCAGTTTATTTTGTGAGGAAGATTTAATTCCCTTTTACAACAAGAATGAGTTCAAAAAAAGCAACTCACAGTTTGTCATGCATAAAGTAAACAGATGAAAAAGGGACATATATTTCCCTAGTTTTGATAGGAGGGAGAATTTGAATTTAATAGAAAATATATTTCCAATGAAGGAACAAGAGTTAAAGTACTTCTTAGCAAATAAAAAAATGAAAGAGATAGCATCGGATGAAAAAACAAAACAGAAAGTCATCCTGTCCATGCTTAAACATATTGGCTCCCCTGATAGCGAGTTAAGAGATAACTTGATTTATCAAACATTTTGTCAGTTTATATTGGAATCCAAACTAGATAACGATCTGTTAACTGAAATATTAGATATTTGTATAAGGGATCAATTTTTATTTAAAGGAATTGGCGAAAAGAATACAGATTCTGTTTTCACTCGTTCTTTCACCTCTTTATTAATAGCACTTATACTTTATCAAGATAATCGCGATAATTTCTTATCAAGGGCAAAGGTTCTTGAAGTGAAAGATAAGTTGATTAGCTATGTAAATCTTGAAAAAGATGTAAGGGGATATGTTAGAGAAAAAGGATGGGCCCATAGTATGGCACATGTAGCTGATGCTTTCGATGAACTTGTCAAAAATACAAAAATGAAGCAAAGTAATTATCCGGAAATAGTGAGGGCGATTTTGGGTAAAATCTATCAGGCGGAAAGTGTTTATATTCATGATGAAGAAGGGCGCATGATTATTCCCATTGTACAAATGGCAGATAACGGGTTAGAGAAGTCAGTGTTGGAATCTTGGATAAAAAATAGGAGGAAGGAGTTAGAGAAAGATAAGAATGAATTAGAGGAAGTAAATTATTGGTTTTTGGTAGCAAATTACAAAAATTTCTTAAAAAGTTTATCGCTGACAATAATAGATAAACCTTCCTTATCTTCTCTACAGTCAGTCGTACTCCATGCTATAAAGGAGATTTATTAACGATGGACTGGACACTATTTGATACGCCAGATTATTTACAGGGAGGTAGTGCTAAACAGCAGCAAGCATATTTAGCATTGAAGAAATTAAAAATAAATGAAATTTTACATTCTTATAAGCCAATTCTTTGCGGAACCATTCCAATTGGAGTGGATATAGAGTCTTCCGACTTAGATATTATAATGGAAGTCTACGAATTTGAAATTTTTAGCCAGATTGTCATCGATTATTTTGGAAAAATGAATCATTTTCGTCTAAAAAGATTAATGATTAGAGAAGTGGAAATAATCAAAGTAAATTTCTATTTTGATGGTTTTGAATTTGAATTGTTTGGTCAGCCTATCCCGGTTAAGCAGCAATATGCGTATCTCCATATGATAATTGAACACGCCGTTTTAAGGATAAATCCATCCATAAAAGAAGAAGTACTTATACGAAAGAAACAAGGTTATAAAACAGAGCCAGCTTTTTGTCAGGTTCTAGGGTTAAAAGGTGATCCTTATCAGGCGCTGATTGAATATGGGAAAGAAAAGAGATTCATTTAAGTATCAGTAGAAAAAGGAAGGGACAACAGTGAAAAGAAAAATAATCGGTGAATGGAAGTTTTATCATTCAAAAAATATTCATAATAAAGACAAAATTGTAATCTTATATCATGGTTGGGGTGGAACAGCGAAGGGATACATAGAGTTGGCCGAAAAAGTGGCTCAAGAAGGATATGGCGTATTAATTCCTGATATCCTATATCACGATGAAAGATTTCCTATAGAAGATCACTTTGGTTACAACATTACTCAGCAGTACTTTTGGGATACTATTTTCCATACTATTGATGAATTTAATGAGTTTTTAAGCGTAGTAGGTGTAAAGAAAAACAGTATCCTATTAATAGGCAATTCAATGGGGGGATTTATAGCCAATGGTATTTTTGCGAGAGAGCCTGACATAAGAGGCTTAGCAAATATCAATGGATCGGGTTCCTTCCTCCTTACAGAAAAATTATTTCGAATACGAGATGATAGAGAAGAGATGTCTCAAGAAGAAGAGGAGCTAATAAAGAAATACGATCCAATAAGCACAACGAGGAGTCTATCACCAGTTCTTCTTATGCATGGAGATAGTGATACGATAATTCCAATCGAGGGTCAAGAAAATTACTATAAGTATCTTAGCCAGGAGAAGGGACGAACCAATGTGGAGTGGGAAATTTTTAAAAAAGTGAATCATGCATTTACACCGGAAATGGTAGAGAAACTTATTGCTTGGTTAAAGGAAATTTAAAAAAGGCTGAGGGGATAGGATGGACTTAATATTTATACGACATTAAGAGGGAGAACATACACTTAACTTCCTGCTAGTTTACAAAAAAGAAATCCTTCTCTCACAAAAAAGGGGAGGGGTCAAGCTAATAAGCTAAAGGAACGTTTGCCTTTAGCCACTCAGGATATTGTGTTTATTAGCCCCTTAGTAAGGACATTGGAAACAGCTATGCTATGGACTGATGAAGTCGATTGTCAAAAAATAGTAACTCCTTATGTTTCTCCAAGAATGTTCCCTCTCTTAACGAATAAACAAACCTTGCCTTGTGATCTAATGATGGAAAAGGAGAAAATACTAGATATTTTTCCTGTCTTTGAACTAGACGACAATCCTCCTGCGTCATTATGGGAGAAAGGATTTAATACAGTCATAGACGAGGATATCCATATAATAAAAGAAAGATATCAAGAATATGCAGACCTACCATTAAATGCAAATAGAGGTGGATCCTTTAAATTTATTCAGTTAATTATGAAGAT
The DNA here is from genome assembly GCF_003726095.1 of Niallia circulans. NCBI lineage: Bacteria > Bacillati > Bacillota > Bacilli > Caryophanales > Bacillaceae > Niallia > Niallia circulans. The sequence continues at coordinate 1,820,742 of NZ_CP026031.1, read as the reverse complement.
TGAAAGCTTAGCTGATATAAAGTTAAATTATTTTGATTTGCAAGTTGAAGTGAATAAGATGATGTATTCAACCTTAGAGTATCAATTGAAATTTTTTTAACAGACTTAAAGCAAATATCTTTTAATAATAATAATTTAGTGTTAACTTTTAAAAATGCAAGTATGGTTTATTGTCTATGAATATCAGAAAAGAGAACGTGACGGTGTATCGAGTAGTGTTTTCACTGATATCAAAGTTGGTTTTACATATATTTATTATGAAAAATGGCTTTTGTATTTATTGATAGCATCGCTTTTAGTTAACTTTTTTATAGCAGGATTCGAAACAGTACTAATATTCAAATATTAGGAAAAACTTAGGGAGTAATTAATGAAGAATATAATATTAGGTAATATCGTATGAAAGCATTTACATTTTTAAAGGTCTATGATAATATAATTTCATAACTTGTAGGACATGAGACAAGAGAGGGAAAAAGAATGGGACTTAATTCCATTGATAAAAAAAATATTGTTAATTCAGTTTATGAACAATTAAAAGAACATATTATTAACGGTACTTGGCAACCAGGAAGTAAAATTCCTTCCGAAACGCAATTACAGAAATTGTTTAATGTAAGCAGAGTGAGTATTAGAAGCGCCATACAGCGTTTGAGGGATTTAGGAATTGTTGTTACATATCAAGGAAAGGGAACTTTCGTATCAGATGATATTAATGGAAAAAGCATCAATGATTTTGTTCCGGTAATGCATCTTAGCGAAGAAGAATTTTTTGACATGATGGTATTTCGCCAAACCATTGAATTCAAATGTTTAGAATTAGCTGTACAGAATGCAACAAAAGAAGATATTGATAATATTGAAGAGATTCTAAATGATATGTTTCGATATAGAGATGACTATAAGAAATATTCGGAAATAGACTTTAATTTTCATTTAGCTATAGCTAAAGCGTCAAACAATATCGTTTTTTATAGAGTGATGCATTCAATTAGAGATTTCTATTATTATTATTTAGAAGAGTTAAATAGAGTGATTGGGATTACTTTAGATAGTATTGAAGCACATTTGCAAATCTTTCGAGCTATTCAAAATAGAGATGCAGAATCTGCTAAAACTAGTCTTAGTAAATCCATGGAAAGTAATATTGAAATTATAAAAAAAATAAAGAGTTCAAGAAAATAATTCACCTCTTTTGATAGAGGTAATTATTTTTCATGCCTAACTTGTAGGACAACTAACGAGTTGATGATATTTTAATTCAAAAATTAGGAAGGAGTAATGAAATGAACCACTTAGAAATTCGTGATGTAAAAGTAATACTAACTGCACCTGGAGGAATCGATCTAGTTGTTGTAAAGGTTGAAACAAACGAACCAGAATTATATGGACTAGGATGTGCAACCTTTACTCAACGAATATTTGCCGTAAAATCAGCTGTTGAGGATTATCTTAAACCATTTCTAATCGGGAAAGATCCAAGAAGAATTGAGGATATTTGGCAGTCTGCAAATGTAAGCGGATACTGGAGGAACGGCCCAATTATGAATAATGCACTTTCTGGGGTCGATATGGCTCTTTGGGATATTAAAGGCAAACTGGCAAACTTACCAGTCTATCAATTATTAGGAGGTAAGTGCCGGGATGGAATTCCTCTCTATCGGCATGCGGACGGTCCAGATGAAGTGGCAGTGGAGGAAAACATCATAGCCCTTATGGAAGAGGGTTATCAGTATGCTCGTTGTCAGATGGGCATGTATGGTGGAAGTGGAACCACTGATACAAGGTTAATAGCCACTGTTTATGAGAAATCTAACAAAATAGTTCCAAAACGATCACCTAAAACATCATTAGCAGGATGTTATTTTGATCCAGAAGCATACTCGAAAAGTATAGAAAAACTATTTGATCATCTGCGCTCTAAGATTGGATACAATATGGAATTTATCCATGATATTCACGAAAGACTTCCAGCAATTGAAGCTGTAAGATTAGCAAAAAAATTGGAACCTTATCATCTCTTTTTCCTAGAGGATCCCGTTGCACCTGAGAATATTGAATGGTTGAAAATGATTAGACAACAGACGTCTACCCCAATAGCAATGGGAGAATTATTCACGAATGTGAATGAGTGGAAAAGTTTAATTGCTAATCAGCAAATCGATTTTATTAGATGCCATGTTAGTTCGATTGGCGGTATTACACCAGCTAAGAAACTAGCCACTTTTAGTGAACTATACGGGGTACGTACTGCTTGGCATGGACCAGGTGATATTTCACCTGTAGGAGTAGCAGCTAATCTACATTTAGATTTAAGTACACCTAACTTGGGCATTCAAGAATGGACTCCATTCAATAATGCGCTGGAAGAAGTTTTTCCGGGGTGCCCACAAGAAGAAAATGGCTTTGCTTATGTAAATGAAAAACCTGGATTAGGAATAGACATTGACGAAGAAAAAGCAAAGAAATTTCCCGTTGCAGGTGGAATACCGTCTTGGACTTTAGCACGTATACCAGATGGAACTGCTGTAAGACCATAATATGATTTTCTTTATTTAAGTATGATTCAACAGTGTAAAGCTTTGCTAGATTTGTAGTCACGATAAAAATGAGAAAATGGTTATATGACATAAGACGGGGCAAAGGTGGATATCTTATTGTCGTAATGAAACTATTTTAGGAGGGTTGGTAAGTATGAGGCTCTTGGTATCATAGAAATAGTATCGGTTTAATAATGGATATTTATAGATGAAAAGGAGTGATTTCTAATGAAAGTAGGAGCTTATGTAAACTCTATGCAAGTAGAAATGATAGAAAGAGAGATACCGACTCCTAAGGAGGGAGAGGCCTTAATCAGGGTATCTTATGCGGGAATATGTGGAACGGATATGATGATTTATCATGGATTACATCCAAGAGCAAAAGCACCACTAATATTAGGACATGAGTTTAGCGGTGTAGTGAAGGAAGTTGTGGAAAATGAACAGATAAAAAAAGGGGATAAAGTAACCGTTGAGCCACTTTTAAGCTGCGGAAAATGTGCAGCTTGTACTAATGGCCAAATGCATGTTTGCGAAAAATTGCGATATATAGGGATTGATCAAGATGGTGGCTTTGCTGAGTATACTACTATTCCGATTAACAGACTAAGAGTACTACCAGATGGAGTTACAGAGAAAGAAGCAGCTATGCTCGAGCCTTTGGCTGTTGCGATACATACTGTTAGACGTTCAAATATGAAAGTCGGAGACACGATAGCAATTCTGGGTGCCGGACCCATTGGTTTGCTTATTGCTCTTATTGCGGAACGGGCAGGAGCAGGAAAGATATTCATTTCTGATGTAAGTACGATGCGTCTAAAGATTGCCAGAGATATGGGCTATGAGGGCATAGATGCAAAAACCATGGATATTGTTCAAATAGTTAAAGATTCAACAAACGGTGTAGGAGCAGATGTGGTATTTGAAGTAGCTGGAAATCAAATTACAGCTAATCAAATGATTGATTGTATCAAGTATCAAGGGGAAATCACAGTTGTTAGTGTTTATAAAAAACCCCCTACTATTAATCTTGCAAGTATGCATTTTAGAGAAATCTCACTTAAGACAACAAGGTGCTATAGTTCAGATGACTTTACAAAAGCTATTGAGTTACTTGGCCAGCGTAATATAGATCTTAATCCATTAGTTTCTCATGTCCTTCCATTAGAGGACATAAAACTAGGTTTTGATTTAATGGAAAAACCAGATGAATCATTAAAAATTTTATTTAAACCATAAGGAGTTGGTGAAGATGACGCAAGCGTTTGATTTATCGGGAAAAGTAGCAGTTGTTTCAGGAGCTACTCGGGGAATTGGTCAAGGGATTGCTATTGGACTGGCAGAAGCTGGTGCAGATATTGTGCTTTTACAACGAAGTGATGATACATCCACTGAAGAGAAAATAAAAGCATTAGGTGTTCGTTGTAAAATTATACAATGTGATCTCATGAATCTGAATGAAGTAAAGCAAGCAATTCCAAGAGCCATTGAGACTATGGGCTCAGTTGATATCCTTGTAAATAATGCTGGGATTCAAAGACGTTCACCTGCAGTAGATTTCTCTGAACAGGATTGGGACGACGTATTAAATGTGAATTTAAAGGCAGTTTGGATTCTTTGCCAACAAGCAGGAAGACATATGGTTGAAAAAAACAGTGGGAAAATTATTAATATCGCTTCTCTTGCTTCGTTTCAAGGTGGTCTGTTTGTTCCAGCCTATGCTTCTGCTAAAGGGGCAGTGGGTCAACTTACAAAGGCTCTTGCAAATGAGTGGTCATCACAAGGTGTAAATGTGAATGCCATTGTTCCAGGTTATATTGCTACAGAAATGAATACTGCTTTAATCAATGATCCTGTACGCAGTAGACAAATCACAGAAAGAATACCTGCTGGTCGATGGGGGAACCCAGAAGACTTCAAAGGTCCCGCTGTATTTCTAGCATCTGATGCAGCCGATTATGTGCATGGTCATCTGCTTGCAGTTGATGGCGGATGGTTGGGCCGCTAATTAAAATAGCTTTAAAATTTCATCATGTCTTGTTTAACTAGTCTGAAATGGTTATGACTTTATTGTCATAAAGAATGATTACCATAAAGGGGAAAAAGGGGGAGACTAGTATGAGTTTAGAAAGAAATAATTCTATAAAAGATTTTATTCCAGTACCAGCAATGAAAAAACGAATATTCGCTGGATGATTGTATCTATGTGTTTTTTAGTCACCACTATTAACTATGCAGATCGGGCAACAATTTCAATAGCTGCCTCACCTTTACAAAGTGATTTAGGGATTAGTGCTATAACAATGGGGTATATTTTCTCTGCATTTAGTTGGGCTTATGCTCTTGGTCAAATTCCAGGAGGTTGGATTTTAGATAAGTTTGGAACAAAAAAGTTCTTTTTTGGAGTCTATTTCTTTGGTCAACCTTTACTTTATTACAAGGGTTTGTTGGATTTTTTAATGCTAGTACTGCCATAGTAATGCTATTTATTCTAAGATTTATTGTGGGGCTAACTGAAGCACCTTCTTTTCCTGGAAATAGTCAAGTAGCTGCATCTTGGTTCCCTGATAATGAACGTGCAACTGCATCAGCTATTTTTAGTGCCTCAGCGTTTCTTGCTATAATTATTTTTAACCCATTTATGTCCTGGATAACACAATCGTTTGGTTGGGAATACGTTTTTATTATTATGGGCGCATTAGGTATAATGATTGCTTTAGTTTGGTTAAAAGTAATCCATAATCCGAAAAATCACCCGCGTGTTAATCAGGCAGAACTGAACTATATAGAGCAGGGCGGCGGGATACTAGAGATGATGGAGAAGGGAGCCAATAAAGAAGCCAGTGGCATCAATTGGTCACATATTAAACAGTTACTGAAAAGTCGTATGTTAGTAGGAGTATATATTGGACAGTATTGTATTTCAACACTTACTTACTTCTTCATGACTTGGTTTCCTGTTTATTTGATTCAAGAACGTGGGATGTCTATCCTTGAAGCAGGATTTGTTGCGACATTACCTGGACTTAGTGGCTTTTTAGGTGGAATTTTAGGAGGGGTCTACTCTGATTATTTATTAAGAAAAGGTAAATCTCTTACTTTTGCCCGTAAAACTCCTATAATTATTGGTATGATTCTTTCAGCAAGTATGATTATTTGTAATTATACTGATGCAGAATGGCTAGTTGTAGGGATTATGGCCTTAGCTTTCTTTGGTAAAGGATTTGGACAATTAGGCTGGGCTGTAATGGCTGACTGTTCTCCAAAAGAAATTGGAGGGATAAGTGGAGGCTTATTTAACACTTTTGGAAATATTTCAGGGATTACAACACCTATCATTATAGGTTACATCATTGCTGCAACAGGTTCCTATAATGGTGCGTTGGTTTTTGTTGGAATTAATGCAATAGTTGCTATGATTAGTTACTTATTTATTGTTGGAGAAATTAAACGTGTTGAATTAAGCAATTCTGCTAAATAGGAACTTAATGCAAAATAACCCTATTTTTGAAAGGGTTATCAATATAGTGGGATTAGAAGAATTAAAACTTATTGGATTCTATTCGATTATTATATATATCGGGATAGTTTTTCTAATTAATAACAAATAATTAAGCAATGAAAAAATATCAGGAATAGTAACAGTTGTCAGTGCAAATTTCACTGAATAAAAAATTCTAAGAAGTTATTTCTTCTTCACACTAAAAAATAAGCGTGTCTTATAAAACAAATGAGGTTTGTTATGGGAGAAGGAATTTACAAAACTCTATAGAATATAAAAGTTAGTTACAATATGAAAGTGTTGTCTGAATTGAATTACTCATAATTTATAAGGACCTTCTTCTATGAAAGAGAGGTTCTTTTTTTATTAACTAGTAGGAGAATAGTATTAATTATATTGATAAATTTACAGAAAGAGTTTTTTAGGGGAGAGAATGATGAAGAAAGCACAGCTAGTTATTGACGCTCAAAATGGGATGTTTCAAGAAGGGGATGTTGTTCATAATAGTAAGAATAGAGAATCAAACTTAGTTGATAATTGAATCAAAACAATATGTCTTTGATGTTTTATACGATGAGGAATTAGGATAGATTGTTCAAACTTCCTATTGTCAAATTGGAGGATGTATAGTTAATTACATTCCTTGCCAATCTAAAATCTCGGCTATTGAACTCTCTGCAAGGATGACCTTTAAAGGATGAAACCTGTTGCTAATGGAATCTGCTTAACTTGTAACGAAGACACATATGAAATGCAAACATAGAGAATAGCATGAATTCTATAATTTTTTTAATACAATGAGGTTGATAAATCTCATTATATTTCTACCCTCCACCCATAGATTTATAATCGCAGTGAGAAGTACTTGCGGAGCAACAAAATTTGCAAAATTTTATTACTTAACTTTTCACTGTTTTTCTAAGTTTTGTATAACTAAATATCGTTTGCAAAGAAGAACACTAACTATTAGCAGAAAAACTAAAATAGAAACCAAGAGATATTACGAACGAGGAAATTTAGATGCTTTAAAGAGAAGAAACTCGAAAACAGAGAAAATAAATCCAATTGTGAGTTTCTTCTCAACATAAGATAATACAAATCCATGTCATTATGTAGGATATAAGTAGTAATGTACTATTTAATTATCTAAGAAGTTTTTGAAAATGTATTTTCAATGAAGTAAACAACATTGAAAAATATAGCGTCAAAAATAAATGAGTGAAAGAAAATCTAAATTTTTTGCTGACATGTGGAAGTTTTCAGTATGTGTAAATCATACTCATATATGATTTATTTACTATTAAATGTTACCCAAACTTTATAAATAAATGAATCCTCTACCTTTAATCCTGGACGAATATTGAAACTTTTTTCTGTATGAACAACATAATCAGGATTAGAAGCTAGGAAAAATGAAAGAGCATATGCTATTTTATAATCTGGTGTAATATACCCATTTATTGTTCTACCATGTATTTCGTTTGCTATAGAATCAGCCCATACCTCTGATTCTCTTAAAGTTTCAAAAATAATACTTTCTTTTTTCCATTCTATCTCCATCATTTACAACCTCATTTCTTTATTTCTTATGTTTCGGTTTATTCTTTAGGGCATTTTGCAAGTTAAATATCGATAACCATATCTTTCCGGATTTGTACCCGTTATATGCCAAGAAAGATTAACTATATCACCTTTTTTGAGTGGATAACTTTGACCCTTAATTTGATAATTTTTCATGCTTCCATGAAAATTATATGATGCTCCTTCGGAATGAGGTTCATATGGTGTGTTTATAGCTTTACCGTTTACTGCTGCAGAGGGCATTTTAACTACTACAATTGGACCCAAAAATGATCTAGCTGAAGAAGTTAAATGAAACCCCCACATTAAAGATCTATAACTACCTGTGAGATTTTTAACTTGCATTGTTACAGTGGCAACATTATGTGAATGAGTTCTATTACAACTAGGTGGTCCTAAAGAAATTGCAGCATCAGGGCTACTCAGATTGTTAGGTCTATCTTCAACTTCTAAATCACTAATAATTTCATTTGATCCTTCTTTAATTATCTCATTCTCAGAAAAACCACCACCCTGGTACTCTTCTGCATTTCCTATACCAGTATTAGTGAATAGAAGTAACAAAACTGCTAATATTCCGGATTTTATTATTTTCACTATATTACCTCCCACATGATTTTTGGTATTTTGATTCCATTTTAAGGATAACACACCTATTTTTCTGAGTATACAGAAAATTTTGATTATGTTCATTTGATATTAAATTTAACTTATTATGATATAAGAATAAAAATATACTATGTCGCAATCTAAATAAAAAAAAGGAGGAAAGAAGTGTACCTATCCTTCCTAAATTGATAATTAAATAGATTCTTTTTATCGTATGTACTGGTATTATTATTAATTAATAAAGAATGTTTCTTTTTGTAGGTTTATAAAAAGATTGATCATTTAAAACAAAGTTCGATTATTTAAAATAAAGTTTGATAAAAATATCTATTTTGTATAGTAGTTCTTTGTTCCGCAATCGGGCCAGATTGTTGTATAAAAAAAGGGGGAGTCACAAATTTTAGTAAAAACAAATAAAAATTATATTTGGGTATTTTTCATTATCTTTTTTGTTCTTTGGTGTGTGAGAGAATTATGGTTAGTCCAATACTTAGACATGATGGAGTCCATACCAAGGGCTATAACATCAGCAGTTATCAAAATAGCCATTTGGGTCACTCCTGTTATATTTTTGGTTAAAGTTATGGAGAAACATAATCCGTTATCCTATTTAGGCTTACGTTACAATTTTAAAAAGGGGTTAAAATGGGTATGTTGGGTGTCTTTAGTTTTCATATCTTATTTTGTAATTTTAAATTTTATCGTTTTAAAAAGTAATATTGATTTTCAAATGGGGTTGCATGAGTGGCTTAATATAGTTCTGTTGGTGGGAATTACTGAAGAAATTGTGTTTAGAGGTTTTTTACTAAGAAAATTAATGGATTCTTATAAATTCTGGATAGCAAACACAATTACAGCTTTGCTCTTTGTATCAATTCATTTCCCGATTTGGTTTTATAAAGACCTATTCGAGTTTTCATATCTTTTAAATGGCATAACAACGACCTTTGTTTTAGGTATTATATTGGGATTTATATATAAAAAGAGTAACTCACTTTGGTCAGTAATTATTGTTCACTCTTTATATAATTTGTTAGTATCACTGTTCTACTAACGGGCGCGATTGTCATTTTATATTTTATAGTATTCGTTCTCTTTAGGGCTTAACTCTAAGTTCACCTATTTGTTCTAACAGTTATATCTGCGTCTGCGCTAATAATCAAGAGAGACATAGTAAATCCTAAGGCTATAATTGAAGTGAAAATAATCTTTTTTTATACATTTTTTTCCTCCCGTTATTTTTAAAAATTTTCATCACAAACCTATTTATATATAGTAGTAATATTATAATTAATTATAATAATATACACACATATATATATATATATATATATATATATATATACTATATATTGGTAAAGTTTACTAATATTGGAATTAGGAGGGTGCTATGTTTATCATGAAATTAACAAACAACTTTTTTATCAGGCTATTAATTTGTTCTGTTTCTTCAGCTTTTTTTCTTGCTTTTTTTTTGTTTTACTTTATTAACTCGGTTCCATTTTCCTTTTTCGACTCTTTTGATTTAGCTTCATTCATGTTATTTTTTACTATTTTTAGTTTAATCTATCTAGTAATAGGAGCGCCAATTCAGTTTTTCTTTAGAAAGTCCCTAAATAATTCCTATATTAAAAATTTTGTATTATTTTTTATAGTAGGTTTTATAGTTAATTTGATTTTCTTTCCGATTGCTACCGATCTAAATCCCAAATTTTACTTAGACCAAAATTTTTACTATATGATCATCTCTAGTAGTGTAATATTCTGGTTGAATGATTTAATTTTCTTAAGAATTAATCACGAGAAATTAAAATTCTAAAATCATATTAATAAATATATCAAGAGCCGCATTATCTAGTATTTCTTCTAATAGTTTTACTTTATGATGTTTATAGAGATAATAAATTACAGTTAGGTTTCGTATCAGTATATTTTTTTGCTAAAATGCCTTGACCATATTTCTTGTTTTAATTATGTAAGGTTACAAGTGAAAAAACAACGGGAAGTCCACAAGAATTCTATGGCAATGTACATAAGTACAATCTTCCATAGTCTAAAATGTACCCTATGTAAAGGACAAAAAAAGCCTAGACTACGTTAAGTAGAGATGATTTTCCGAAAGAGACAGATTGGTTTCAGATATCATGTTGAATAGGATGGGTGTATATGCAGGTAAAAAGAAAATTTGGTAACCATAAAAACTGGAAACGGATAGTAGAAAAGCAATATGCTCAAACGTTTATGAAGACAGAAGAGTTTACAGGATATTTGGCGCTCTTTCATTCAATAAAGGTAGTGGAATCAGTAACAAAAAGGTATGATCAGAAAGCTGTGTGTATCCTTGATGATGGCTATATGTGGCTTCATCAGTTTCCCTTATATAAACATCATTCTGTCACTACTATGTTTAATGCAAATGGTGATATTGTGCAGTGGTATATTGATATTTGTCTGGAAATTGGAATAGAGAAAAATGTTCCTTGGATGGATGATTTGTTTTTAGATATTGTAATGCTTCCATCTAACGAAATTTATTTACTGGATGAAGAGGAGCTGGAAAATGCATATAAAGAAAATTCAATCACGAAACAACAGTATAACCTAGCATGGGAAGAAGCGAACGGCATTATAGAACAATTAAAGCTTGATCAATTCACCTTATTAGCATTAGCTAAAGTACAGAAAAAACAAATGGAGAGGCTGTTAAAATAATTAGAAAGCATCCTTATACCAATTAATTTATTAAACAAGATAGTTCCAATTTATACTTTTTTAATTTGAAAGTGTTTTGTCTTTTTATAAGTTTACTAATATTTCTCTCCGTTATCTAATTTCAATATGAAAAGAAAGGTTAGTGGGTGAGGCTGAACAAAAAAGCAAATAAAAACCACTAAACTTCAAGTGGTTTTCGTAAATTTATATTAATTTCCCATTATAAGCGTGCCTAGTATGTGGTAAAAAACAGGGAACAAAAACAATACTACATTGGCAATTATACCTACTAATGATAGGGTATCTCTACTCCGTTTATACCCTAAAAAGCCGATGACTGCTCCAATAGGACACACAAAAAGCGGCATAAGCACAGGTAATCCTTGAATCTTCTCCAACGGAATGATGTCTGTAAAAAAATTAACAATCAATAGTCCAAGGACAATTGGAAAAAGAATCGATAGTACACCTAAAAAGCTGCTTTTATTGCTTTGTTTTTCTCTGATATTCTGATGCACATTCATACTCCTTTCAAATTGCTTTTCATAAATTCATTTTTTGAAAACATGACAGGATAAAACTTTATATGTATACTTTACTATACAATTATTGGAAGTGTATGTAATTTTTTAAAAAAAGTTGTATTTTTACATTTAATAAGAGGGAGAATAATTTTGCTAATATCTGATAAACTGTACGGGAATTTTGAGATAGAAAAAGTTTTAATAGAATTAATAGAAAGTAAGCCAATCCAGCGATTAAAAGGAATTCATCAAGGGGGAGCAAGTTATTTAGTAAATGAAAACTGGAATGTCACGCGCTATGAGCATTCAATTGGGGTTATGCTTTTAATCCGAAAGCTTGGAGGTTCGATAGAGGAACAAATTGCTGGTTTATTGCATGATGTGTCTCATACTGCCTTTTCCCATATTATTGACTTTGTCTTAGATAAACAGAATGAGAATTATCATGAGGAAATATTTCTTTCTGTGATAAAGGATTCTGAAATACCGATAATCTTAGAAAAATTTCATTATGACTATGAGAAAATAATCGGAGACGATTCTAAATGGACCATTTTGGAGCAACCTGCACCAAAATTATGTGCCGATCGTGTGGACTATACATTACGAGATATGTATACATATGGAAAAATATCGTTAAAGGAAGTAGAAGGGTTTTTAGAAAATATTGTAATAGTTGAAGGGAAAATGTGTTTACAACATGTCGATTCGGCAGAATGGTTTGTTGAAACCTATTACAAAGAGGTCATCGATTTTTTCATGCATCCGTTAAATATTTATGGATATGACCAGTTAACAAAAGTTTTAAAAGCAGCATTAGCTCATAGCATCCTACAATTTTCTGATTTTCTAGGGGAGGATAAGGAGTTAATTCATAAAATAAGTACAGCCAAGAATGTGGAGCTCCAAATGCTATGGAATAAGCTCCATCCCAGTGTGAAAGTAGTCGAAGATGAAGAGGATTTTGATATCCATTTAAAGAATAAGGTTCGACTTATTGACCCATTAATTTTCTGCCGAAATAAACTAATAAGTGCTTCAAGCCTTTCGCAAAAAATTCAAGGGATGAATCATGCAGCTTTGCAAAAAGCGAGTAAAGGTGCTTATGTAAAAGTGATAGAAGCGTAAGGGAGTTGTTTTATTGGTTACTCTTTTCAATCCCTTCTGTACTAACTTTTAAGCATGCAAAGTAAATCCATATATCGTTCTAATAGATTAATAGATAACTATTGCCTCTGACTTACTGCATGATTCTTAAATTTAATGGTTAATCCCTTTCGAAAAAAGTCATATGTTGTTTTTCGGTTTTATAGTAATGGATGCGGTCACTTAATGTTCCAGTATGAAATTCGAATTTATGGCCATCTGGATCAGTAAAATAAATGGATTTTTTATCTTTTTCATCTCTTTCTCTGCCATCGAGAAGGGAAACATTAAGATGCTCTAATTTTTTTAATGTTTTATCATAGTCAGCTTCCTCTATCGAAAAGGCAATATGTGTATAAGAATGGTGAATCTCGTTTCTTGGAATATCTTTCTCTTCATTTAAGGCTAACCATATTCCGCCTAAATCAAAATAGGCGGTAGAACGACCTTTTACTAACAATTTTGCATCAAATACCTGTTGGTAAAAAAGAATAGATTTTTCTAAATTGGAAACAGAAAATAAAAAGTGATTAAGTCCTTTTATCATTGTAATCCCTCCTGTTATTATCATTTTTTAGAGTTAAGGTAAATCCTTTTTTAATAGTAATACAGTATATTAAAAGGATACTAGTTATTTAATGATAAAAGAGACATTTCCATTAAATTTTTTTCAGATAAACATAGCTTACTTTATCATATTCCATTTTCTCTTCATAAAAGCGATGGGCATCGATTCGCTGTAAACCAGAGGATAAAGATATGATAGGATAGTCATTAGCGACAGCCCACTCATGAACATAGTTTAATAATAGCTTTCCATATCCTTTCGACCGATGCTTGCTGTCTGTAATTAATTCGCATACCCAGATGAATTTGCCGTTATACAAGGTTATCATAGGCATAAACCCACAAAGGGCGACAATTTCATTCTGATTATAAAGTGCAATCAAACGGTAGTCTTCTTTTTGAACAGACTCTGACACTAATGTAAGATAAGTATCCAAATTTAATTGCTTTCTCAATTGTTTCATAACAGGAAAAGCTTTTTCCCATTCTGCTTCAGAAGTTAATTCTTTAATAAGTAATTGGTCATTTAACATATCCATTCCTCCCTTTCTATCTCTAATGTAATGGCAATCTGGTATAATCTAAAGTACCAGAATTGTCCTTTTTAAAGGTATCAGCTGAAGGGAAGGAGTGGATACTAATGCTAGAATTAACACCAATTTTACAGAAGGATAGTGGTAAGCCCCTTTATATGCAGTTAGCGGATTTTATTAAACAAGAAATTATGAATAACCATATTTCACCGAATGAAAAATTGCCATCGAAAAGAAAGCTGGCGGAACATTTGCAAATTAGTTTAAACACAGTCCAATCGGCCTATGATCAACTTTGTGCAGAAGGATATGTGGAAAGTATTCCGCGTAAAGGATTATTTGTATTAACTATTGATGAAGAATTTCGTAGCCGGCTCGATACTGAAGAGAATAAGGAAATGCAAAAGGTAGAACAGGCAAATCCTGTGAAAATAGACTTTAATTCAGGAAATGTCGATAGTAGCTATTTTCCTTATAATACTTGGAGAAAGCTTTCTATGCAATCGATATATGAAGACCAAAACTTCTGGTTTTCGAACGGAGATCCACAAGGGGAATTTAATTTAAGAGAGCAGATTGCTAAACACTTATATGCGACAAGAGGCGTAAACTGTCATCCTGACCACATTATTCTAGGTGCAGGTACGCAAATGCTAATTGGGTTAATTGGTTTATTAATCGGAAGGGATAAAACATACGCTCTTGAAAATCCAGGCTATCATCGAATTAGAGTTGTTTTACAAGATATGGGGATTAACGTTTTACCAATTTCGGTTGATGACAATGGCATGAATGTTTCACAGTTGAATAAGAGTAAAGCAAATATTGCTTATGTAACGCCTTCTCATCAATTTCCATATGGAATGATTATGCCTATTACACGTCGATTAGAATTGCTTAAATGGGCAGAAAAAAAAGGCGGTTATATTATAGAAGATGATTATGATGGGGAGTATCGCTATAAGGGAAAGCCGATTCCGGCACTTCAAGGACTAGATAAGAACAATCGGATTATTTATCTAGGAACCTTCTCAAAATCCTTAATTCCATCCCTGCGCATAAGCTTTGCTGTCCTCCCAAAATCTTTATATTCTACATATAGGAAGCATTTTACCGTGTATAAACAGACTGTTTCTCGCATGCATCAAGACACTTTGTATCGTTTTATTAAAGAGGGCCATTGGAATAGTCATTTAAATAAAATGAGAACATTATATCGAAAGAAGCGCCAAGTATTACTGCAAACGATTCAACATTATTTAGGTGGATTTGTAAAAGTGATTGGAGAAAATGCTGGTCTTCATATTGTTTTAGAAGTTTATACTGAGTGGACAGAAACACAATTAATAGAAAAGGCATTGGCCTGTGGAGTTAAGGTATATCCGCTTTCCATGTATTACTTTGAGAAACGCTATACAGGTAATCCAAAAGTAATTTTAGGGTATGGGGGATTAACAGACGCAGAAATGGATGAGGGTATTGGTTTACTGAGAAGTGCTTGGGAGATCTAGAGTGATTAATGAAATTAGCTAAACAAAAGCCATTTTTAAGATGACTTTTGTTTAGGAATTTTAGATTATTCTTGCGAGAAAATTATCGATATGTATCATGAGTAGGCGTAAATAAATCCTCGGCAGCATTGCGAACTATGGAAAAATGATCGACATTATAATGGCCATGTAATATTGTATTGTGATGCTTTATAATGGTCTCGGCAGAAAGGATAGAAGAATCGGTTGTGGAATGTCCATCCCCAACTAGGGTGACATCCATATGATTAACCGTTGCTGTTCGGACCGCTGTATCAATACAATAAGGAGTTTCGCACCCCATAATAACAAGATGGCGCATTTCTTTTTCCTGTAGATACTCTAATAAACCTGTTCCATAGAACGCGTTGGTTGCATATTTATCAAAGATTTTAACTTCGCGAGGGACATTTATATCGGGGTGAATGTCAAATCCAGGTCCTTTTCCTCCTGCAACATCTTTATCTCTTACAAAAATGATCTCTATCCCTGATTCAATAGCTTTCTTTATTACTAAATTGATTGTTTCTAATAAACCTTGTTTGTTATAGACCCCTTTTGCTTCTGCATTTCCTTCAACCAGCTCTTGTTGAACATCAATAATTAATAATGCTTGATTCAATCGAAAAACCCCTTTAAGTAAGAATAGTAGTAGCTTTTTAACTATGATATTATATTCGCGATTGTGGAGAGATTTTCCTTTTGGAGATTAAATAAACTTTTAGAGGCTTTTTATTCCAAGTATTAATTTGAAGGATTTTCTATTTTTAGTAGTTTGCTTAAGTCCTTCTCTTGAGTCGATAATAAGCACTGTTTTTCCAATCCAAATTCTAGTATATAGTGATTGAAATTTAATAGGTCTCTTTATTCCTTTTTCCTCAAACTCTGTTCCATCTTCTAATTCTGTTTCTGTTCGTATAAGCCATTTGTTGCCTATACCAAATTCTATGTATTTCAAACTGAATCCCCGTTTCTCCTATTTAGTTAAGGTGTTATTTCGATAAGAATAATATATTGGTGTTAAAATAATCGTTCAAAACCAAGATGAAAACCGCTTTTCAAGAGACAGAGCCCAAAAAAGGGTGTCATAAGCAAGATGAAAACCATTATTCAAGAGACAGAGCTCGAAAAGGTGTTCATAAGCAAGATGAAAACCACTATTCAAAAGACAGAGCTCGAAAAAGGTGTTCATAAGCAAGATGAAAACCATTATTCAAGAGACAGAGCTCGAAAAAGGTGTTCATAAGCAAGATGAAAACCATTATTCAAGAGACAGAGCTCGAAAAAGGTGTTCATAAGCAAGATGAAAACCACTATTCAAAAGACAGAGCTCGAAAAAGGTGTTCATAAGCAAGATGAAAACCACTATTCAAAAGACAGAGCTCGAAAAGGTGTTCATAAGCAAGATGAAAACCACTATTCAAGAGACAGAGCTCGAAAAGGTGTTCATAAGCAAGATGAAAACCATTATTCAAGAGACAGAGCTCGAAAAAGGTGTTCATAAGCAAGATGAAAACCATTATTCAAGAGACAGAGCTCGAAAAGGTGTTCATAAGCAAGATGAAAACCACTATTCAATAGATAGAGTCCAAAAAAGGTGTTCATAAGCAAGATGAAAACCACTTTTCAAAAGACAGTGCTCAAAACTAGCGTTCAAAACCAAGATGAGCTCCGCCCGCCTACAAAAACAATAAGTAAAATTGGCATTCATCCATCATAAAAAATGGTTCATAGAAAAATTCTATGAACCATTCGGGGAACAAGCTCCGAAAAAAACACTTATCCTATTAACGATGAGCTTCATAAACAGATGCTTTGGAAATCTTTTTAATGAATGCTATTTCATCCGCAGATAGAGGGGCACTGTTAACTGCTTTTGCGTTAGCGCGAAGCTGTTCTGCTGAGCTTGCTCCAGCAATGATGCTAGCAACAGCGGGCTGAGCTAAATTATATTGCACGGCAGCCTCTGTAAGTGTACGATTATCTAAGAATTTTTGTTCCAGTGTATGTAACACTTCTGTTAGTTCTTCACCAGAATAATCTAAATAGCCTTTCTCCGATAGTTTTTCACGATATTTAGGGCTTAATAGACCTTTTGCAACCGGTCCGCGAGTGACAACACTAATATTGTTTTCGGCAAGTAATGGCAGTGCTTCTTCCTCAGGACGTCTGTCCAAAATGCTGTATTGCATCATCACAGAAACAATCGAAGAACGTTTCACATATTCGCGAATGACATTAGGACGAATGGAGGAAATGCCATAATAATGAATAAATCCTTCTTCTTTTAATTCTTCAAATGCCTCAATCGTTTCCTCTATCGGATCTGCCATCGTGCCTCCATGCAGCTGATATAAATCAATATAATCTGTGCCAAGGCGCTTTAGGCTTTGTTTTACTTGTTCTTTAATATAGGCTTTACTTGCATCCCAAACCCAGCCTTCTTTTCCTTCTTCCCACTTATTGCCTACCTTTGTAGCAAGAATGACATCTTCGCGATTATTCTTGAAAAACTGACCGAGCAATTGCTCATTTTTCCCTTGATCATATAGATCCGCTGTGTCAAAATAATTAATTCCTTCTTCAAGTGCTGCTTCTAAAATTGGGAAAGCAGTTTTTTCTTCGGTACCGAGACTCATACAGCCTAGACCTAATTTGGAAACAAATAAGTTAGAATTGCCTAATTGAGACTTTTGCAAAATTGAACACCTCTCCACTAAAGATATCTCTTATTGTACGAAAGATGCTGTTTATTCACAAAGAATATGGCTTATTTTTGAGAGCTGTCAGCATTTGCGTTTATCCAATCTTTTACATAAGTAAATTCCGTTTGGTATTTTTTAAGAATATAGCGGATTTCCCAAGCCTTTCCTGATAAAATAATTCCTTTTTCCTGGATATATACTTTCAAAAGCTTCCCCCAATCCTTTCCATTGAACAGAAATGAAGTATAATAATCTATATGTCAGAGCTTTGGCTTAATAGAACAGGAGTGTGTCAAATGAGTACATTGGAAGAAAAAACATTAAAAACAGAGCATATTTATAGCGGGAGAATCATTCAAGTTCAAGTGGATGAGGTCGAATTGCCGAATGGGAAAACGTCCACGCGCGAACTTGTAAAGCATCCAGGCGCGGTTGCTGTAATAGCGATAACGGATGATAATAAACTAGTTATGGTAGAACAATATCGAAAGCCGCTTGAAAAAGTAATTGTGGAGATTCCTGCTGGGAAATTAGAAAAAGACGAAGAACCAGCTCTTTGTGCTAGAAGAGAGTTAGAAGAAGAGACGGGATATGAATGTGAATCTCTGGAATTGGTAAGCTCATTCTATACTTCCCCAGGATTTGCTGATGAAATTATTCATGTATATGTGGCAAAAGGATTAAAGCAAAAAGAAAATGCAGCCGGACTTGATGAAGATGAGTTTGTGAATGTATTAGAAATTACACTAGATGAGGCATTGGAATTTATCAAAGAAAAGCGTATTTTTGATGCTAAAACGATTTTTGGGGTACAATATTTACAAATTGCAAATTTAAAGGAGTAAAAATGAATTCGTATTACACTGATTTACATATCCATATTGGTAGAACAAAGAGCCGGAAACCGGTAAAAATAACAGCATCAAGAAACTTAACTTTAACGGCAATCATAGAATATGCCAGTAAGCAAAAAGGTCTTGATATGATTGGGATCATTGATTGCCATTCTCCTGAAGTAATATCGGAAATGGAGGAGTTAATAGCACAAGGGAAGATGCTGGAATTAGCCGATGGTGGGGTAAGAATGGAAGGGATTACGATTATTCTTGGCTCAGAGCTCGAAATATATGATTCTTTCTGTAAGGGTCCTATTCATGTGCTATGCTATCTACCGACATTGGCTAAAATGAAGGAATTTTCTAATTGGATTTCTCACCATATGAAAAATGTAACATTAAGCTCGCAGCGCCTTTATATCAGTGGAAAGGAATTACAGTATAAAGTAAAGGAATTAAATGGATTATTCGTTCCTGCCCATGTCTTCACACCGTTTAAAAGTTTATATGGCAGCGGAGTTAATCGTTCCTTTAAAGAAGTTTTAGACGAGAAAATGATTGATGGGATTGAGCTTGGTTTGAGTTCTGATACCGAGATGGCAGACCAAATCAGAGAATTACATTCTTTTTCATTTATAACCAATTCTGATGCCCATTCTTTAGAAAAAATGGCTCGGGAATATCAGGTCATGGAAATGGAGGACGCTTCTTTTGCTGAATTTGCAAAAGTTCTTCATCAAGAAGAAGGTAGAAAAATTATTGCCAATTATGGATTAGATCCGAAATTAGGTAAATATCACGAAACAGTTTGCATGAAATGCTATGCTCCATTTTCGGAAGCGACAGGGATCTGCACAGAATGCGGAAGTCATAAATGGGTAAAAGGGGTGGCAGCAAGAATTAGCGATTTAAAAGATGCAGCCAGTGCACCTAGTAGACCTCCGTATATTCATCAAATTCCGTTAGAATATATACCTGGATTAGGAAAAAAAACGCTGCAAAAATTGCTAGATTATTTTTCAACTGAAATGCAAATCATTCATGAAGCCCCCTATGAAAAGCTAGTGGAGGTTGTGCCAAAGAAAGTGGCAGATTATATTGTTGCAGCGAGAACGGGAATGGTAGACTTGCAAGTTGGCGGGGGCGGCAAATACGGCAAGGTTAGAGTAGATAAGTTATAGCAAAAATCCCACATCACAATTGTGGGATTTTCTGCATTATGCCAAAGAATAAAGACAAATATCTCTTAATTCTGCTGTATCGGCACTTAGTGTTTCATTTTTCAAAATCCCATCTAATGAGAAGCCAAGTTTTTCTGGGATAGCACGGCTTTTCATGTTGGTGGAATCTACTCGTATCTCAATACGATTAGCCTCAAGTGTACTTTGTGCGAACTGTATTAATGCTTTTGTACTCTCGGTAATATAGCCTTTTCCTGTATGAGCTGAATCACACCAATAGCCTATTTCAAACACGCGGACTTTCCAATCGATCGAATGTAGACCGGTTGATCCAATAAATTCATTTGTTGCTTTTAAATAAATATGTAATCGAATAGCTTCTCTTAAAATATATTTGGCATATGATTCTCGTACGCCTGCTTCCACTTCCTCTAGTGTTTGCTCCTGATTGGCAAAACTCATCCAAGGTTTAAAGTCTTCTTTAGACCGCTGAATGCTTTCATATACATCTTTGCCATCTCCTGGCATACAGGGGCGTATGACTAGCCTTTCTGTTTCGATCGTTTCTGGTAAATCGATTAATATTGGTTTCAAAACACTCACCTCCATTTGCTAATTCTATCGATCTCTATAATCAATAATATAATAATCTTATTATTTTTTCATTTCCATTAATAATAGATTTATAGTCATATGCCCTTTTTTTTTGCATAAACATTAACTAACAGAATTGGCGGGAGGAAAGGCAATGAAAAAGAAAAAATATCAGAATATCCTAGTGAATCATATACGCGATCATTCCTCAATTTACTTATTTATCATTGTATTGTTTTTAATGGGGGTTATTTTTGGTGCAATTGTAGTGAATAGTTTGTCTCTCTCCCAAAAGGAAGATCTCTATTATTATTTAACACAGTTTTTTGGACAGGTTTCAAATGGACAGGTAGCGGACAGTAAAGATTTGTTTTTTCAAAGCTTTTCGCATAATAGTAAGTATATAGGTTTTATTTGGCTGTTAGGTATTTCGATCATTGGATTGCCTATTATTTTAATTCTACTATTTATTAAAGGGATGGTAGTTGGTTTCACGGTTGGCTTTTTAGTAAATCAAATGGGATGGCATGGATTTTTACTATCATTTGTGTCGGTTCTGCCACAAAATCTAATTGTTATTCCAATTTTTATAATTTCTGCTACACTATCAGTAGCATTCTCTTTTAAAATGATTCGCCAGCAATTTATGAAGAAAAAGGGAGAACCAATGCTGCCGCTGTTTGCTAGATATACTATTCTTCTAATAATGGCCTTTATAGTAATCGGCATTGCTGCTGCAGTAGAGGCATATATTTCGCCATTATTAATGAAAGCTGTCATTAATATGGTACAATCTATTATTATTACTATCCCTTTTGGATAGTGGGAAGCTTGTTGATTTATTATCAATGATAGTCATTATAAATTAATAATTATTATTAATTGTTATTTATAATAATTTTTATTAGGATTCTTTTCCTACTTCTGTTATAATGAGATGGACAGTGGCTAGGGAGGGACTTTCGGAATGGAAAGTAGAATAGATAGAATAAAAAAGCTGTTGCATTCTTCGAGCTATAAATTAACTCCCCAAAGGGAAGCAACAGTTCGAGTATTATTAGAAAATGAAGAAGACCATCTCAGTGCAGAAGATGTATACTTACTCGTTAAAGAGAAATCTCCTGAAATTGGATTGGCAACCGTATATCGCACACTTGAACTACTAACGGAATTGAAGATTGTTGATAAAATAAATTTTGGTGACGGTGTTTCTAGGTATGATTTGAGACAAGAAGGTGCAGCCCACTTTCATCACCATTTAGTATGTATTGAATGTGGAGCAGTGGATGAAATTCAAGAAGATTTACTAGGAGATGTAGAGAAATTAGTAGAGCGTGACTGGAATTTTAAAATTAAAGATCATCGTCTAACATTTCATGGTATTTGTCATCGTTGCACGGAAAAAAGCGAGGATGTTTCATCCGCAGAATAAACCTTTTCAGTAGAGAAGGTTTTTTATTTTTGTTAATTACTAATCGAAAATAGGAATGTTACCTTTATCGCATTTACATAAGATACCAAATGAAAAAGTGGAAGTAAATTATTCAACGCATAACGCTTTAAATAATATTTATTTCTATTATAATAAGAATAATAGGTCCATTAGGTATATTAAATGTCCAATCTGGCATAGCTTGTATTATAGAAGTTATGGAGGGATTTTGGATGAGATGGACAAAAGCAATTATAAATACACTAAAAGTATTTCTCCTATTTACAGGATGTACGATTCTTTTTTATTATGCAATCGTTTGGTTTAATCAAGAATATCAACAACTACATCGCTATGATGAGCCATCAGGTTCTGCCATCAAGGTGAATGCAGATAATAGTCTGGAAACAGAAAAATATTCATGGAGGGATCGAATATTCCTGTTTTACTTAAATGGGGAATAGTCCTATGGAAGATCAATTAAAAGATTTTATACATTATTTATTAGTGGAAAAGGGTTTAGCGAGTAATACACTTGTATCATATGAAAGAGACTTGAAAAGCTATATAAAATATATGAAAAATGTAGAACAATGTAATCTCAAAGAAATACAGCGTTCCCACATTATTCGCTTTTTAGGTTTTTTAAAGGACCAAGGAAAGTCCTCTAAAACAATCGCACGACATATAGCATCTATTCGTGCATTTCATCAATTTTTATTCCGCGATCGTGTGCTTGAAGAGGATCCAACTGTACATATTGAAACACCGCAGGCAGAAAGAACATTGCCAAAAGTTCTTTCTATGGAGGAAGTAGAAGCACTGCTTGATTTTCCTCATAAAAATGACCATTATGGACTCAGAGATAAAGCGATGCTTGAGCTTCTCTATGCAACAGGAATCCGTGTGAGTGAGTTGATCAATTTAAATATGGATGATGTTCATCTTACAATGGGGTTTATCCGCTGTATAGGAAAAGGGAACAAAGAAAGAATCATCCCTATTGGCGGAGCAGCTACGAGGGCATTGGAGGATTATTTGCATCAAGGGAGACCAACATTTTTAAACCAAAAGAAATCCACGGAGCATTCCTTGTTCTTAAATCACCATGGCAATCGATTAACAAGACAAGGCTTTTGGAAAATTTTAAAGCGTTTAGGGAAGGAAGCCCATATTGAAAAAGAAATAACACCGCACACATTAAGACATTCGTTTGCAACTCATTTATTAGAAAATGGTGCTGATTTAAGAGCGGTGCAGGAAATGCTCGGTCATGCTGATATCTCGACAACTCAAATATACACCCATGTAACAAAAACTAGATTGAAAGATGTATATAGTCAATTTCATCCTCGTGCCTAGTGGGCGGGAGAGAGTTTTTATTTAAAAGGGTAAATAGTAAGGAGAAAAAGACACTGTCAGCAACTTATAAAACAGTAGCAGGAAAAGTATAGTTTACGGATAGCTCCTTGGATAAATTGAAGTCTTGGGGCTATTTTTGTTGTATTTAAATGTACTCTTCTTCATCAGCTTCATTCAAATATAGTTTTTTTTACTCGGCTCCATTTCCATATATTTTGTTTATTCGGATAAGAATTCTCTAAGTATTTGTATCTTTCTAAAAGTCCTCAATTCTAAGTATTCTTTCAATAAATCCTCATTAAGAAAACTCCTTTTTTCGTTATTTAACTTTCACATTTATAAAAGCAATAAAATATTAAATCCATTTCATCCTTATAAGGCTCAAGGATTGCAGGATTTCAAAAAATATACTAAGGAGGATAGAATCTAATTTTAGAAAATTTAGTAGGAAAAAGCAAAACTAGCGTTTGAGGGAGTCAAGTCTTTCGGGATTTAAAATTATCAGAGACAGCATTTGAATGAAGAGTTATTTAGGAAAATAAAGGAATATAAGTAGGTCTTTGGTATTTAGCTATTTTTCACCTTATCATTTTCCATTCCCTCATTTATAATATATGTATGTAAAATATTTACATGGCAGGGAGGGAGCCATTTGAATGATAGAAAACAGTTAAAGGCGTTGGCAATGAAAAAAATAGCTCAGCTCATGGATTCTTTATCCGATGAATCAAAGGATAAATATCGTACGGCAATCCATGCGTTTGCTGACTTATATCTGGAGGACGAGCTCGTCTTTCGGGAACTCTATTTTGCTTATAAGCAAGGGCTCCGTTCCTATGATATAAAGAGCACCAACCAGGAGGCCATTTATTATAGAAAAGAGGATAAGGAGCATGTGATTCAGTTTAGACAGTCCCATTATCGTTTACAGGACCATCTTTTCTTCCCCTTCGTTACTTCCTGCATAGAAATAATGAGAGAAGTGCTGCCATTAGGGTCAGTTGTGGAACTGAATCCCCTTTACTTTCTGCCAGAACAGCAAACTTCTTCAGCAGCCAAAATTGTCATCACTAAACGTTATACCGTTCCAACAGGCTATCAAACGTTTTTTCCGTACGGCGGTGTGGTTTATCCTGTAGGAGAAATGAAGAAAGATGCTATCCTTTATTTCACAGAGCCTTTGATTACAAATGTCCTACATATGGGTTTTAAAGATGAGATGGAAGAAGCATTTGAACTGCTTATGAAAGAAGAGCTAGTTGTAGAAAAAAAGATGACATCAATTGAGTTTTCCGCACAGGACATGCAATCGTTACAAGTGGAAATGGAAAGAGCTGGTGAAAGATAATGGCAAACTATACGTCAAGCTTTTCCTCTAGCTTAGTATCAAATATGATCTCTTTTTTGGAAGATGCCAAAGAGGGCATACAGAAAAATTTTGAGCAAATGGACTTAGAAAATGCCTCTGTCGAAGAAGAGATGCGGGAAAAAATAGAAGAAATGATTAGAGAACTGAAT
This sequence comes from Niallia circulans, assembly GCF_003726095.1. NCBI lineage: Bacteria > Bacillati > Bacillota > Bacilli > Caryophanales > Bacillaceae > Niallia > Niallia circulans. The sequence continues at coordinate 1,795,871 of NZ_CP026031.1, read as the reverse complement.
CGACTGATTGTCGCTATTGAATCCGTTCCTTTTAGATGAGAAAATAGGAGAGAGGAGTTTACCATTGGGAACCGCACAGATAAAGATGGATATCCGTGAGTTACAGGCAACTTTACAAACCCTGCAATCCAGTATCGATGAGTTTAGTAGTTACACAGACACCTTTCGTACAGGCACAAGAAATCAGTTGAAAAACTTTCATTCTGATTTCATCGATAAAGTGGATGCTATTCTGGATCATATGAATAATGATGTAAATAAAGAGTTAGTAAAAAATATGCATGCTGTCTATACAGCTGGTAAAAGTATATTGGAAGAAATGACAAAGGCAGACGAAGAAATCAGCAAGGACATTCGGAGCGGCCAGTCATGAAAAGGGACTTGAAAATTAACTATGGGATTCTGGATCAGATCATTGAACAGCTTCATACATATAAGCGGGCCCTTCATCAGATGCAGACTTCTCTAAATACGATAGCAGGCTATACAGAGAGGAACGCGGGAAAGAGTCTGGAAGCATGGGAAGATCTTATGCAGGAATCCAAGAAAAATATCCAAAGCTACCAGACGCAAATAGAGGATTTATTAACATTGTTTGAAAACTATGTGGCTGATACAACGGCCTACATTACCCCTATTTCCAGAAACAGCATGATGAGAGTCGATCGGAACGATATTTGGGGGAATCTCACCCAAATTGAATGGGGAGTAACCTATAGACTTAGCCGCGCCATTCAGGAAACATATCGGTCCCCCAGCCTTCTATTTAGTCTGTTTGACGATACAGATCTGGAAGAAAGAGAGCGAAGCAGATATAATAAACAACAGCTGGAAAGCATTCGAAATGATATGGAATCTGTTCAATCCAAGTTAAAAAATAAAATGGAAGAGCTGTGGGATCTCTATGAGTCAAAAGTAAAAAAGTATGAAAACACAGATGATGAATATGCAAACAAGGCCTCTCAGGTCAAGGATCGCTATACAACCTTCTCTGAAAAGGTAAGCGATGTGATTTCTGTAACAGCAGAGGGAGCTTGGGATTTTGTAAAGGGGCTCGCAGTAGCGATTTATGAGATAGCCAAAGGCCTTATTACGCTTGTGATCGATGCTGGAATCGTAGCCGCATCAGGAATCATTCCAGATTCTATAGAGCCGGATTTTCTAAAAAAAGCTTCTACGAAAAGGATAGAGAGTGCTACAGAAACGCTCGATGCGATTATACACGATCCCGCAATCGTCCTTGAATCGATGGCGCAGTCTATAACAGACACCGCTGAAAAAGAAGGGATCATGTATGTATCGGGAAGTGCAGCCACTTCCTTTATCCCATACGCCGGCCAAGCCAAATACCTTAAGCTGTTAAAAGGAGAAAAAAGTATCAATAAAGCCAGCGGAACCCGCTCAGTCGTTTCACGAAAAACAACAGAATCGCTCCAACGGATCGATGGAAGCAAGAAAGAGAACAGCCTATGGCCTAATGGCATAAAAAATAGTGGAAAACAATATGTCCAAGAAGTCACCCACTTCTTTAGACAAAACTTTATGCCCAATCCGTCCTTCCAACTAAGTACAGCGAATCAGGCTCCTATCAATGTGTGGAGCAGAGCCACAATAGAAAATCGGATGGATTCCATCGTTCCAGCCTCTTTGAGGAAAGTGGAAGGGAAGGGGACTACTAAGGGTACGGGTAATACTAGTAAGGCTTTTGATGATGTAGTTAAAGATGGTAGTCACTTTTTAGATGAATTTAAATTGAAACCTAATGTAAAATATGAAACGAATGGATATCTATATCAAACAGATGAACTAGGAAGAATTGAGAGAGCTTCTGGAGAATTAACGTTAGAGATGGGAGAACGTAATAGTAAACATCAGTTAGCTGCTGGTGGAGAAGACCGAGTTAAAGCTCCTAGTACTCAAGGCGATCATGGTGGACATTTAATCGGTACGCAATTTAATGGATCTCCGCTAATTGATAATATAGTTGCAATGAATGGTAATGTTAATGTAAGTGCTTATAAAAAATTGGAATTTGCTTGGGCAAAAGCTTTAAGAGATAAGAGGGAAGTTATAGTTGATATTAGACCTGTATATGAAGGGGATTCTGTGAGGCCAGTTAGCTTTAACATAAAATACAGAATTGATGGAGAAAAATTTAAAGCCAGTTTAAAAAATGTATATGGAGGAAAGTAAATGAATACAGAGAACATGGAAAGTATTTATCAAAAAGTAGCCATACAGTTAAACAATATTATTCCAGAACCATGGGAAAAAGTAATGGTATATTCAGAAGTTGATGAATATAGTGATTCGACGGTATTTTTCTACTATCCAAAAAATAAGCAGGAACCAATATACAGTTTAGATATTGAAGATATGGAAGGAATTGATGAAGACGAGACTGATCGACAATTAAATCTTCTTGACAGCATCTTTAGAGAGTTATGGGAAGAATTTAAAAGAAATAAGCAGGAACCTTGGACTAATTTAACATTTGAGTTATATTCTACTGGTAAGTTTGATATTGAATTTGATTATACTTTATTAGAGGAAGAAAATAATTATAATCATTATGAGAGATTAATTATATGGAAGTATAAAAAATTAGGAATTTTCCCTGATGAAAAGAGAGAAAGTGATGTGAAACTAATTAGAGAATATATTAATACACAAAAATGATTTCTACTAGAGTTATAGATATAAGGTGTTTGAAAATACATACTCCATGATGGTGTGCAATGATAGAATAGAAAACGAAGTACGAGCTTAGGCGAGATGACATTTTACTGTGCGACGAATATAAAGACATGGAATGGACATAAAACTAACGAACTCGTAAGTTTTAACGTAGTAGTTGTCATGACATACAATAGGTGTCATACTGTTATTACAAAACTTACAAATTTAATGTTTATTAAAAACATATGAACTTAAAGCACTTGATTGTCAATTAAAGACAACAAGTGCTTTTTTGTATGGAATGTACTCTTTAGACAACATAAATAATGAGTGTATGATTTCATTGCTCATGAAGATAGTATCATCATGGAGTATTGATTTTATATTTGGATTTTGTGAGAAGTACGATAACTAGGCGAAATAACATTTTAAATAGTAGGGGTGGTTTAATAACATGGAATGGCTGACAAACTAACGAGATTAGCTCCTGACGATAAACAAGAAGTAACACGAAAGTGCTTGCATGTGCTACCTTGGCTTAAAGTTTTTGGTTGGTTTTTTACTATAGACGGTCGTAAAATATTCGCTATTGGTTTTAAAATGGTAAATATTTAATCTGCCAGTGAAAAGGTAAGATTGTGGTAGGAAGGAATGAATGATTTATATTTTTTAGAACCAAAAGTATCAGGTGGCCAGGGGGAATATACCATTTAGGGAATAGAAGAAGAAATTGCAACAGAAGAGAGGGGATATCAGAACAGATAAAATATTTACATTATGAATTTGAAGGATGGATAGGAGCTAACCTTTTAGAGTCAACTCCTGCCTTCATCGTGCCAAGTAAACTTGGAACAGAATTAGAGAATAGTGATTTTATCGATTACAAAGTCAGATGAGTTTATAGAAATATATCCAGATAAAGAAATCCCTACATTTAGCAGACGTATTCTGCTTGGTAAAATGGAAGTAGAAGAAGAGAATTTTAAAAATTTGGTGAGGACATCATTTCTGTTTACCCCCTCAAGGCGAGTTAGTTGTAACTCTTCCACCTCTAACACAGGAATAAATTATATAAAACCATAGAGATATAAACAATTAGACTGACCTAGCAATATGGTGCAGTGATAAAACATCTTTGAGTTAGTACTTTGTTTAAGTGTACAGTTCAAAGGTGTTTTATGGGGCTCATTTATTTAGGTTAGTCAACTTCGAACAGTGTTCTTTTTTCTTTTCATCTGAAAAAAGGTATAATGAATAAGAAAATGGAAAACAATTTTTATTTTTCTAAAATGAAAGATAACAATCTTGAAAAAGATGTCAGACTTCTGACGATTATGCTATAATTTTTATGGTTAATAAAGATACATATAGTAGGACAAAATAGGTTAAATCATATGGTAAAAGGAGGAAAAAGATGTCAACATATAAATATAATCGCGTTTTCTTAATTGTAATGGATTCTGTAGGAATTGGCGAGGCACCTGATGCGAAAAAATTTAATGATGAAGGAGCACATACATTAGGGCATATTGCTCAAAGAATGAATGGTCTTCATATGCCGAACATGGCGAAATTAGGTCTTAGTAATATTGAGGAAATTGCTGGTGTTGAGCGTGCTGATAATCCACTTGCTTATTATACAAAAATGCAAGAAGCATCAAACGGAAAAGATACCATGACTGGACACTGGGAGATAATGGGTCTAAACATTGCAACACCATTCCGCGTATTCCCGGAAGGATTCCCAGATGAACTATTAAATGAAATCGAAAAAAAATCTGGACGCAAGATTATTGGAAATAAACCAGCTAGTGGAACGGAAATTCTAGATGAGCTAGGTGAAGAACATATGAAGACCGGTGCTTTAATCGTCTACACCTCAGCAGATTCTGTACTGCAAATTGCTGCACATGAAGACATTGTTCCTTTAGATGAATTGTATCGTATTTGTGAATTAGCAAGAGAATTGACACTCGATGAGAAATATATGGTTGGTCGCATTATTGCTAGACCATTTATTGGCGAACCAGGCAACTTTAAACGTACTGCAAATCGTCATGACTATGCCCTAAAGCCATTTGATCGGACAGTAATGAATGAATTGAAAGATAATCAAATTGAGAGTATTGCTATTGGGAAAATCTCTGATATTTATGATGGAGAAGGTGTGACCAAATCATTGAGAACGGTCTCTAACATGGATGGGATGGACAAACTAGTAGATACATTAAAAATGGATTTTACAGGTCTAAGCTTCTTAAATTTAGTAGATTTTGATGCTTTATTTGGACATAGAAGAGACCCAATTGGCTATGGAAAGGCATTAGAGGAGTATGATGCTAGACTGCCAGAAGTATTGGAATTACTGAAGGAAGATGATTTGTTAATCATTACCGCAGATCATGGAAATGATCCTATCCATCATGGGACAGATCATACAAGAGAGTATGTGCCGTTATTAGTATATAGCAAATCTTTAAAGGAACCGAAAGAACTGCCTCTACGTAAAACGTTTGCTGATATTGGAGCAACGGTAGCAGATAATTTCAGCGTGAAGATGCCAAAGCATGGCACAAGCTTCTTAAATGACTTAATATAAGGGGAATAAAAAATGAATTATACGATGATTAAGCAATCAGCTGATTTTTTAAAACAAAAGTATGCAAAAACACCTAAAATTGGTTTAATTCTTGGCTCTGGCTTAGGAGTTCTTGCAGAAGAAATCGAAAATCCAGTAAAAATACCTTATGAAGAAATCCCAGAATTTCCGGTATCAACAGTAGAAGGTCACGCTGGACAACTTGTATTCGGTACAATTAAGGGGATCGAAGTGGTAGCAATGCAAGGTCGTTTCCACTTTTATGAAGGGTATACATTTGATAAAGTAACTTTCCCTGTTCGCGTTATGAAGGAATTAGGAGTAGAAAAATTAATTGTAACTAATGCTGCAGGCGGGGTGAATGAAAACTTTGCACCTGGTGATTTAATGCTAATCTCTGATCATATTAATAATATGGGCACCAATCCATTAATCGGACCAAATGACAGTAAGTTAGGGGTGAGATTCCCTGATATGTCAGAAGCATATTGCAAAAGTCTGCGTGAAACAGCACGCAAGGTCGCAAGCAGTATTGGACTGAGTATTCAGGAGGGTGTCTATGTGGGAAACACAGGTCCATCATATGAAACGCCAGCAGAAGTAAGAATGCTTCGCGTATTAGGCGGCGATGCAGTGGGGATGTCGACTGTTCCAGAAGTAATAGTCGCTCGTCATGCAGGTCTGAAAGTATTAGGGATTTCTTGTATTTCTAATATGGCTGCAGGTATTCTAGATCAACCACTGAATCATGAAGAAGTAATCGAAACAACAGAAAAGGTAAAAGCAAACTTCCTGCAATATGTGAAAGAGCTAATTAAACATATAGGTGCATAATGAAGTTTTCATCCTAAAGAGTTACTGATTTACCGGTAACTCTTTAGACAGCTATATTTTTACACCGTTTACATAAATCAAAAAATTAAAAAAAAGCAGTAATTTGACTTGGGTTTTTGCAATTTTAAAGAAAATAATTCCATACATATGAAGGAGAATTCAAATTATGGCATTCAGAATGGTCGATTTAATTGAGAAGAAAAGGAACGGTTTAGAATTATCCAAAGAAGAAATCTCTTTTATTATTAAAGGCTATACAGATGGAACGATTCCTGATTATCAAATGAGTGCATTTAGTATGGCTGTGTTTTTTCAAGATATGACAGCAGCTGAACGTGCTGAATTAACAATGGCAATGGTTCATTCAGGAGATGTCATTGATTTATCTGCCATTGAAGGAATTAAAGTGGATAAACATTCAACTGGGGGAGTTGGCGATACTACCACATTAGTATTGGGACCATTAGTGGCATCAGTAGGTGTTCCAGTGGCGAAAATGAGTGGAAGAGGACTCGGTCATACTGGTGGAACCATCGATAAATTAGAATCAGTAAAAGGTTTCCATGTGGAAATAGAAAAAGAAGCGTTTATTGATCTAGTAAATAAGAATAAATTAGCGGTTATTGGACAAAGTGGGAACCTCACTCCTGCTGATAAGAAATTATATGCTTTACGAGATGTAACCGCGACTGTTAACAGTATTCCATTGATTGCCAGCAGTATCATGAGTAAGAAAATTGCAGCAGGCGCGGATGCTATTTGCTTAGATGTGAAAACAGGTGCTGGAGCATTTATGAAAACATTGGATGCATCCAGAGAGCTTGCTGAAGCAATGGTGCAAATAGGGAATAATGTGGGCAGGAAAACAATGGCGGTTATTTCTGATATGAGTCAGCCTTTAGGATATGCAATCGGAAATGCACTAGAAGTAAAAGAGGCAATTGATACATTAAAGGGGCATGGACCAGAAGATTTGACGGAACTATGTTTAACTTTAGGAAGTCATATGGTCTATTTAGCTGGAAAGGCAGAATCAACGGATAGAGCGAGAGAAATGCTGCAAGAGGTAATAGATAATGGCAAAGCGCTCGAAACGTTTAAAATTTTCTTAAGTTCCCAAGGTGGTGATGCTTCTGTTGTGGATCAAACAGATTTATTACCTAAAGCTAAATTTATAACGGAGCTTCCAGCAAGAGAATCAGGCTATGTCGCAGAAATAACAGCGGACAGCATTGGGACTGCTGCTATGTTATTAGGAGCTGGCCGAGCAACAAAAGAGTCAGAAATTGATCTGGCGGTAGGCTTAGTTTTACGCAAGAAAATAGGAGATAAAGTGGAGGCTGGCGAATCACTCGTTACAATTTATAGCAATACTGAAGAAGTAGACGATGTAATAAAAAATTGGTTGAAAATATAAAGCTTTCACCCAATGAAGTAAAAGCCCCTACGCTAATTTATGAAATAATTACAGAATAAGAAGAAAAGACTCACGATTGAAGCTAGCGTAATTGCTGATCATTTGTGAGTCTTTTGCTTTCTTTATTGAAGAGGAATAGCTAAAGTTTTATTGTACTTTTTCACATAATGCAATCCGCCAATATGCAGTTCCAGCGGCCGAGATTTTGTGTCAAATAGCAATGATCGCTCATTATTAATTGTTCCATCCTTGTTAGTGATCAACTGGTGATTGGTTGTTGTTTTTAAAGGAATTCTTTTTTGCTCTTCGTTAATAATACTTACTTTATCGAATAAAACAGAATCACTCGTGGAGATACTTATTGATAGCATATCATTTAACTGGATGTTCTTTATGGTTAATTCATCATTCTCTAATGGTATTACTCTATTTTCTTCTTTCTCTGTAAGCGCAATGGATTTATTTATCGATTTATAACCGATAAAGTCTTTCATGTGAATTTCGAGTGAATGGATATCTTCTGGAAGGCCATCATATTCAATCGAAAATGGATTGTTTTTGTTAATGGATGAAGAAGTAGTATAGCCTTCTTGGGAGAGAGGCTTACCATTTGCGACTAGCTCTACTCCATTAAAACCATAATTGAGTCGGTCATAATTATCGACATGAAACGAGCCTTCTATAACCGTTTGAGTAGGAGTAGCTGTGATTCTTTTAAAATGAATAGTACCTTTATCTACATTCCATTTTTTATTAATAGATTGCTTCATTTTTGTTTGTAATGCTTCCTTATGATTATAGGGAAAGGAGATATCAGTTGTACCTTCCATTGTTTCATCATCTTTCCAGTAAACATAGTGCAGCTGGAGCTTTTTCGAAAAAGCATTAATGGGATCAAAATTTAATATTCCCGTGATTTTTGTTTTGTCATCATTTTTTTCAAAAACAGAGCTATTCATTTTTGCATTTGTAAAAAAACCAGTAATGTTCCTTGGAGAAAAAATATGATCTAGATCATCTGGCAAGCCTTTATCATTTTCTAATGTAATATAAACAACCAATCTATTTTCATCGGACATAAGTCCATTGATTGTTAATACAGTACCATTTTCTAATAGATAAGACTTCTCAATATTTTGTCCGAATCCATTTTCATTTAAATCTTTTAAGGATTGATTCATAATGGTATCAAATCCTAACAGTTTTTTGCCGTAATAAGCCAATGCACTTGATTGATACGTCATAAAAATTAAGAGAATAATTGCAGCAGCAGATAAGGGGTACCATCTCTTTAGGTTAGGAGAGTTTGTTTTTTTATCAAAAAGTGCTTTGCTTAGTCGCTGTTCTAATTCTGGCGGAGCTGTTATTTCTGCGATTTTCTTTTTTTCCTCTAGTAGTTTATCCTCTAAAGATTTCACTTGTCTTCCCCTCCATACATCTTCTTTAATCGTTTTAAGCCATTGTGTATTCTAGATTTTACGGTGCCGGTAGATACTTTCATGATGCTGGCAATCGTCTCATTATCGAAATCGTGAAAGTACTTTAGCTTGATTGCTTCCGCTTGGACTGGGGTTAATTTTGTTAATAATTGTATAATGTCTAGTGTTTCTACTGAATATTTATATGGATCGGTTGTATGTAAAAGATTGTGCTGCTCTAAGTCATCCATAACTATTTCTCTACGTTCCTTTTTTAATTTCCCCTTACAAATATTCACTAAGATAGTTTTACTCCAGCTATAGAAAGATTCAATTTTTTCGAGCTGAGCAATTTTCTCATATAAGATGACGATCATTTCTTCCATTGCATCCATCGCATCATGAGAATTCCCCATATAGGAATACGCTAGACGATAATAATCGTCTTTTTGCTGCATCACTAATTGAAGCAAGGCTTTTTTATTCCGCTTTTTTGCCTTCTGTACAAGTTGTTCATCATTCATGTCTTCACCTCTCGCTTATAAGAGTATTGTAGCGTTTAAAAAGTTCATTTTTTTTGGATTTAATATATGAATATTTTCAGGATAACAAAAAGACACCCAATGGCTTGCAATCTGCCATTGGGTGTTTGTCTTATTGTTTTGTTAAGATTACTGGTCCATTAGCTGTAATGGCTAAGGTATGTTCATATTGCGCAGAAAGGCTGCCATCAACAGTTCGTGCTGTCCATCCATCCAAATCAACCTTGGCATGATACATACCAATATTTAACATTGGTTCAATTGTAATAACCATTCCCTCTTTAAGAGGTGTGCCAACATGTGGAGGGCCATAGTGAGGGATTTGTGGGAGTTCATGCATTTCTCTGCCAATTGCATGTCCTACAAAATCTCGCACTACCCCATAACCTTTTGCTTCTGCGAACATTTGAATGGCATGGGAGATATCGCCTACTTTGTTTCCGACGACTGCTTGTTCTATTCCTATGTATAATGCCTCTTCAGTTGTTTTTAATAAGTTTTTTGCCTCTTCGGAGATATTCCCAACCGGATATGACCAGGCGGAATCAGCAAGCCATCCATCTAAGTTTACTACCATATCTACCGTAACAATATCTCCGTCTTTCAAGGGAATTTTGGAAGGAAAACCATGACAGATTACGTCATTAATAGATGCACAAGTTGCAAATGGATAACCTTGATAGCCCTTTTGTTCTGGAGTGGCTCCTCTTTGTAAAATAAAGTTTTCCGCAAATACATCGATTTCTTCCGTAGTAATCCCCGGTTTGATTAACTTTTTAATTTCTTTATGACAATCAGCAAGAATTTCTCCTGCTTTTCTCATTTTTTCAATTTGCTCAGGTGTCTTTAAATGAATCAATTGTTAACCTCCTTTGAACTCCTTTCATTATAACCTAGATCAGTAAACTAGCCTAACGATACCTATAAAATGCATGAAACATTCTATCTTCCTTTAGTGCTATTCAAATTATTTCATGAATATTCTTCATTGACTGTATAAACTTGTTTTTTTTGGAAAAAATGGATGCTATATAGAATGGAGGGTCAATAGATGAAACGCATCATATCATTGTTAATCATTACCTGTTTTATGACATCAATTTTGGCACCGGGCACTTTAGCTGCTGAGAAAAAGCAAGAATTAGTTGAAAATGTAAAATCAGCCATTTTAATTGATCGAGATACAGGAACTATTATGTATGAAAAAAACAGCGAGGAAAAACTTCCTCCTGCCAGTATGACAAAAATAATGACGATGCTTCTGATCATGGAAGCAATTGATCAAGGAAAATTAAAGTTAGATGAGAAAATACGTACAAGTGAGCATGCGGCATCTATGGGAGGCTCACAAATTTTCCTTGAACCTGGGGAAGAGATGACAACCGAGCAAATGTTAAAAGGAATTGCCATTGGATCTGGAAATGATGCAGCTGTAGCAGTTGCGGAAAGATTAGCAGGATCTGAAGAAGAGTTTGTTCAATTAATGAATGAAAAAGCAAAAGAATTAGGCTTAGAAAGCACTAAGTTTCAAAATGTTACAGGACTTCCAGTAACAGATCATTACAGTTCTGCAAAAGATATGGCATTAATGGCAAAAGAGTTGCTGAAATATGAGGATATTACGAAATTTACTGGCACATATGAAGATTATTTAAGAGAAGATACCGAGAAGAAGTTTTGGCTAGTTAATACAAACCGTCTTGTTAAGTTTTATCCAGGCGTGGACGGATTAAAAACAGGGTTTACGGCTGAAGCAAAATATTGTTTGACCGCAACTGCTATGAAAAATGGAATGCGTGTAATTGCAGTTGTTTTCGGTGCGCCAACCTCGAAAGAAAGAAACGCTCAAGTAACAAAAATGCTGGATTATGCATTTAGTCAATATGAAACACATCCTTTGCATAAACGAGAAGAAGCGATTGGCAAAGTAAAAGTAAGCAAAGGATCAGAGAAAGAAGTAACAGCCGTTACGAGCGAACCAATTTCTATCTTAACGAAAAAAGGGGAGCAAATCGATAAATTACAGAAAGAAATTACGATGAATAAAAAATTAAAGGCTCCAATTGAAAAAGGACAGGAGATTGGAAAAATCACCTATAAACAAGACGGGAAAACCCTTGTGACAAGTCCATTGGTAGCACAAAAAGAAGTGAAATCGGCAAAATGGTGGACATTATTTAAACGATCTGCCGGAATGTTTACAAAAACAGAATAGTTTTATTTCTTTTGTCGAATTCATTTATTTTCCTTCTGTTTTTAGCGAAAGAACACTAGTTTTGTCTGTGGAGAAGGAAATTGCATGAAAACCTAGAATAGTTTCTTTAAACCAAATAAGGAGGCTATTCTAGTGAGTCTTAATATTGAGTTGGAAATAAAAAACAATGTACTTTGTATACGCCTATCTGGGGAATTGGATCATCACTATGCAGAAGAATTACGGACAAAAGCAACAACTGCAATAGAGAGCTATAGTATTCGTCATATCGTGTTAAATCTTGAACATTTAACATTTATGGATAGTTCTGGCTTAGGGGTTATATTGGGAAGATATAAGCAAATTAAACAGCTTGGAGGAGAAATGGTCATTTGTGCTATCTCTCCAAGTGTTCAGCGTTTATTTGATATGTCTGGTATGTTTAAAATTATGAAGCTGGAAACAAATGAAGAATTTGCCCTACAACGATTGGGGGTAGCTTAAAATGAGAAACGAAATGCATATTCAATTTAGCGCACTTAGCCAGAATGAGTCATTTGCACGTGTAACGGTTGCTGCATTTATTACACAGTTAGATCCAACAATGGATGAATTAACGGAAATTAAAACAGTTGTTTCAGAAGCTGTGACTAACTGCATTATCCACGGTTATGAAAATGATCCGAATGGAATTGTTTATATTTCTGTTATATTAGAAGATTCATACATTGATTTAACCATCAGAGATGAAGGGAAAGGAATTTTCGATGTAGAGGAAGCAAGACAGCCATTATTTACGACAAAACCAGAACTTGAACGATCTGGTATGGGATTTACCATCATGGAAAATTTTATGGATGAAATCGAAATTCAGTCAAGTCCAGATAGCGGAACAGAGATTCGTCTGCGTAAGCATTTAATGAAAAGCAAAATGCTAAGCAATTAAGGAGAATCGTCTATGGATGTGGAGGTAAAGAAAGACAAGAAGGAAACGTATCTAAAAGACCATGAAGTCAAGGACTTAATAAAGCGAAGCCAAGATGGAGATCAATCAGCAAGAGATACTATCGTTCAGAAAAATATGCGTCTTGTTTGGTCAGTCGTACAAAGATTTTTAAATAGGGGATATGATCCTGATGATTTATTTCAAATAGGATGTATCGGGCTATTAAAATCAGTTGATAAATTTGATTTAAGCTATGATGTAAAATTTTCTACCTATGCAGTACCAATGATTATTGGAGAAATTCAACGATTTATCCGTGATGATGGGACGGTAAAGGTTAGTAGATCGTTAAAAGAATTAAGTAATAAAATTCGAAAGGCGAAGGACGAGTTATCGAAGCAATATGGCAGAACACCAACAGTCGGGGAACTTTCCGAGTTTTTAGAGATACCTCCAGAAGATATCGTTCTCGCACAAGAAGCTGCACGAACGCCATCCTCGATTCATGAGACTGTTTATGAAAATGATGGGGATCCCATTACATTACTGGATCAAATTGATGATGGAAATGAAGGGAAATGGTTTGATAAGATTGCTTTACAGGAAGCTATTAGGGAGCTTGATGAACGAGAGCGTCTGATTGTTTATTTACGATATTATAAAGATCAGACTCAATCCGAAGTAGCGACGAGGCTTGGGATTTCTCAAGTTCAAGTTTCTAGGTTGGAGAAAAAAATATTAATACAAATGAAAGAGCAAATGGATCTTTAAAGATAATAGCCGTCAGTCCGCATCGTGGATTGGCGGCTATTTTATTTTTATATATAAAGTGAAAAAATTACCATTTAACAGTCTTTCATATTTTTATCATGATAATCGAATACTACAGTCATGGTGAAAACAACGTGTTAGGACGTGAAAAAATGGCAGAGACAATATATATCAGAATGAGACATCGCATTCAAAAAAAGTCAAATGAACGGATATTTCTGAAAGATCTTGCACAAATCATTGCAACAGATGAATTGCTGTCTACACTAAAGGATGTATGTCTATACCATATTACAGAACAAGATAAGAATATTATCATTATTGATAGTACGTTAGTTATTCGCGAAATTAAAAAAATCGATAAAGAAGTAGAAATCCAATTAATAGGACCAGCTCAAACGATCATTGAGGTTGTTTTTAAGAAGAGGAAAGTAACACTTCCGTTATTTATCCTAGTTTGGCTATTACTTTTTATTGGTTCTGGATTAACGATTATGAACTTTCATGAAGATGTAAGCATGCAATCTGTCCATCAGAGAGTTTATAAAATGATTACAGGGAAGGAAGTCGAAAAACCATTAATTTTTCAGATTCCTTATTCCGTAGGATTAGGTTTAGGAATGGTTATTTTTTTCAACCATGTGTTTAAGAAACGCCTTAATGAAGAGCCTAGTCCATTAGAAGTGGAAGTATTCAATTATCAGCAGTCCTTAGATCAGTACATGATTATGCATGAAAATAAAGAAAGCATAAAAAAATCAGATGATCATTAATATCTTATTTGTGATTTTTGTCGGGTTAGCGTGGGGAATAACCGTTGGGGCTGGTTACGTAGCCTTTTTAACCGTATTTGGTATTATCCCAAGGCTGACACAGCTAACCAAAACCTTTAGTAAGATTTATGCATATGAATGGGCTGCTGTTTTAGGAGCTGTTTCTGGGACACTTGCTTTCTTGAGAGAACCTAGTTTTTCCTTACCATCATTTCTACTTATCATAATAGGCATTGCAGGAGGAATTTATATTGGAATGATAGCAGCAGCATTAACAGAAGTGCTGGATGTATTCCCCCTTTTAGCAAAGCGAATTGGAATTGCTGACAAATTATTAGTATTAATGATGGCTCTTGTATTTGGTAAGATCTTTGGCTCCTTATTTCATTGGATATATTTTATTCCTTGAGGCTGAATGTAATGGAGAAGAAAGGAAGTATGGGAAATGGAAAATAGGAGAAAAGTAATCTTAATAACAGATGGAGATGAATATGCCAGAAGAGCTGTTGAAATGGTTGCGAAGGACGTTGGGGGAAGATGTATCTCTACCTCCTTTGGAAATCCAAGCAATCATAGTGGAGAAGAAATATTAACTTTTATTAAGCAAGCGAAAAATGATCCAGTACTAGTTATGTTTGATGATAGTGGCTTTGTGGGAGAAGGAAATGGCGAGAGTGCACTAAAATACATAGCTACTCATCCTGATTTAGAAGTCTTGGGAGTACTTGCCGTGGCAAGCAGAACAAGACGAGAGGAATGGACAAAAATTGATGTTGCCATCGACCAAGATGGTGAATTGACGCCATATGGAGTTGACAAATATGGAATTCCAGAAATGGAGTTAGGAAGAGTGAATGGAGATACTGTGTATATTCTAGATGAATTAAATCTTCCGCTTGTTGTTGGCATTGGAGACATTGGGAAGATGGGGAAAAAAGACTCTTATGAAAAAGGTGCCCCGATAACACGGAAAGCAGTAGAATATATTTTAGAAAGAAGTGGTTTTTATGAGCAGCAAGACAGAAAAGAAGATCCAGATATACGAAGAACTAGATAAAATCGAAAAGTATATGAAGGATCGGGTTGGGCTTGGAACTAGCTTCGATCTGGGTGTTCGAAAATTTAAAGTAATGCGAAAAGAAGTCAATTTATATTATGTAAATGGACTATGTGATAGTGCGTTGATTGCCGAATTATTGGAGCAGCTACTATTTTTAAATGATACGGATCGTAAATCGCAAGCAAGAGATACATTTGAAATCATACAGAATCAATTGGTCCACCAAAGTGTACAAGTTATTGAAAAAATGGATGAATTAGTAGACCAAGTTCTGTCTGGATTAGTAGCAGTTGTTATAGAAGGATACGATCATGGTCTTATTATTGATGTGCGAAGCTATCCAGGAAGGATGCCAGAAGAACCAGATACAGAAAAGGTAGTCAGAGGTTCACGCGATGGATTTGTTGAGAATATTATCGTTAACACTGCTATCACTAGAAGAAGGATTAGAGATGAACGATTGCGCTTTGAGATTATGAGAGTGGGAGAGCGTTCTAAAACCGATATTGCCGTAGGGTATATTGATGGAGTGGCAGATCCTGATTTAATTGAAATTGTAAAAAAGGAAATGAAAAGCTTAAAAACAGATGGACTAACAATGGCTGATAAAACGATTGAAGAGTTTTTATTAAAGCAAGGCTATAATCCCTACCCTCTCGTAAGATATACGGAACGAGCAGATGTAGCTGCGACCCATTTATTAGAAGGTCATGTCATTATTTATGTCGATACATCTCCAAGTGTCATTATAACACCAGCAACTTTTTTTCATCATTTGCAGCATGCAGAGGAATATAGACAATCGCCAATGGTTGGAACCTTTGTGAGATGGATTCGCTTCTTAGGGATTATTGCCTCTATCTTTTTCCTGCCATTTTGGTTTTTAGCTGTGCTGGAGCCATCCCTGCTGCCAGAAAGGCTTGCTTTTATCGGGCCAAATGAAACAACAAACATTCCAATTGTTGTACAAATTTTCATTGCAGACCTCGGGCTTGAATTTTTAAGGATTGCTGCCATTCATACTCCAACACCATTGTCAACCGCGATGGGATTGATAGCAGCTGTTCTTATTGGGCAAATTGCGATTGATGTTGGACTATTTGTTCCAGAAGTTATTCTGTATGTATCAGTTGCTGCAATAGGTAACTTTGCTACACCTAGTTATGAACTTGGGATTGCTAACAAAATTGTTCGACTCGCCTTGTTAATCGTTGTAGCCATTTTTCATACACCTGGCTTTGTTATTGGAATGACCCTGTACCTTCTATTTTTAATTCGAACAACCACATTAAATGTTCCATATTTATGGCCATTTATTCCTTTTCATCCAATAGCTTTGTCCCAAATTCTCATTCGCCGTGCAGTTCCAGGAAATAAAATTAGACCAAGTCATTTGCATCCACGGGATCGAGTTAAGAGATAGTGAAAGTATATTTATGCGGACCGATTACTTCTTTTTAATACAGGAAATAATCTGTCCGCTCCTTTGTTAAATTAGCTAAACAGCTACTTGAGAATTGGCTGAATTTATGGTACATTTGGATAATTAAACAGAATTATTAATAAAGTGAAACTTTCATTAGCGCTTCTTTCTCAAGTTTATCACGGTGAGACTAATGTTAATAATGATGATATTTATATGTTTCACAAACAGACAAGTTCTTCTTTAAGTAGACTGTCTGTTTTTAATAGGGGATATAATTTTATAGAAGAATAGAGGGGAATCTATGCACTATTACGGAACTTCGAAAGTGAACGATGCAGGTCATCTTGAAATAGGTGGAGTCGATACGCTGGAATTAGTCGAAAAATTTGGAACACCTGTTTATGTATATGATGTTGAATTAATTAGAGAAAGGGCGAAAGGCTTTAAGCAGACTTTTGATCAACTTGGAGTAAAAGCTCAAGTAGCTTATGCAAGTAAAGCTTTTTCTACTATAGCAATGGTTCAACTAGCAAACGAAGAAGGCTTATCATTAGATGTGGTTTCCGGTGGTGAGTTATACACAGCAATCGCTGCAGATTTCCCTGTAGAAAGAATCCATTTTCATGGGAATAATAAAAGTAAAGAAGAACTTATAATGGCAATTGACAAACAGATTGGCTGCATCGTTGTCGATAATTTTTATGAGCTTGAGATGCTTACTCAACTATGTGAAGAAAAAAATAGGAAAATGTCGATCTTACTCAGAGTGACTCCTGGAATTGAGGCGCATACTCATGATTATATTTTAACTGGTCAGGAAGATTCTAAATTTGGGTTTGATTTACAAAATGGACAAGCAGAAAAAGCATTGTTAGAAGCGATTAAATCGCCGTATATAGAGGTACTAGGCCTTCATTGTCATATTGGGTCTCAGATTTTTGATACAACAGGTTTTGTTCTCGCTGCCCAAAAAATAATGGCACAGTTATCAGAATGGAAGGCCAATCATCATTTTGAATCAAGAGTATTAAATTTAGGTGGTGGATTTGGTATTCGTTATACCGAGGAAGACCAGCCTATTCAGCCAGCTGAGTATGTAGATGTAATTATCAAGGAAGTAAAGGAACAAGTTAACAACTTAGAAATGCAAATGCCGGAAATTTGGATTGAGCCAGGCAGATCTCTTGTAGGGGATGCAGGAACGACTTTATATAAAATCGGTTCACGAAAAGAAGTACCGAATGTCAGAAATTACCTGGCAATAGATGGAGGGATGAGCGATAATATTCGTCCTGCTTTATATCAGGCCAAATATGAAGCGGTACTGGCAAATAAACCGCTGCAAGCCCCAGATGAGACAGTTTCTATTGCAGGAAAGTGCTGTGAATCAGGAGATATGCTTATTTGGGACCTTCCTTTACCAAAAGCAGGGGATCATGATGTACTTGCTGTTTTCTGTACAGGAGCTTACGGATATTCGATGGCAAATAATTATAATCGAATCCCAAGACCACCTGTTGTGTTCGTGGAAAATGGAGAAGCAAGATTAGTAGTGAAGAGAGAATCATTTGAAGATTTATTACGCTTAGACTTGCCATTAAAAGAAACAGCTTCATTAAAAAAATAAAGGTAAAAAAGGGAGTCGCTAGGACTCCCTTTTTTATCTGAGTAGATAATAGTTAAGAGAAGAAAGATTTGATTGCTTCTACGATACTTGTAAAGACTTCTTTAATCTTTGCTAAAAACCCTTTTCCTTCTTCGCTTTCTAAATAGCCAGTTAATTTATCCTTTGCTTCACTCAGTTGATTTCCAACTTGATTCCAGTCAATATTAAGTTCTTTTAATTTATTAAAGAAAGAAATAAGACTTTGAAGCTGTTCATCCGTTAAACTGATATTTAATTCTTTAGCAGAATCTTGAATAATTGTTTGTACTTCTTCAACTGTTTTAGGTTTTTGCTCTGCTATTTGCTCCTTCACTTTAGCCATTAAAGCAGTAGCTTCCTCTTGTCCGATATCTTCCCCTAAATTAGCTGTCTCCACCATCTCTTCATTGGCAGCTTGCTTTACGTCTTCTGGGATAACAGTATCTGTTGAAACTTCGTATGCTTTAATAATTCCTGTTAATGCAGCTGTACCAGAAACTTCAATAGGGGCAGTAATATAAATTTTTGCATCCTTTACGCCAGCAGTAATCAAGGCATTAATGTACATTTCGTCCGTAACCCAATTGATATTTTTGGTAGTAACCTGAATTCCAGTACCTTTGTCCCCGATTGTAATGGCCGAAGAAGAAATCGCTCTAGTACCAATTAACGATTTTGAAATGTACTTCCCTAAATATTGGTGCTCTTCTTTATTAGAAACAGTAATAATTTCTGCATCTTCAGGTGCTTTCATTTCTGTTAATAAAAGCTGTTTTTGTTCCGGTGTTAAGTTTTCGCCAAGGGTAACAATCATGTCACCAACTGCTACATCAGCATAAGCTGGAATCGGTATTAATAGTAAGAAAGCTAGGACCATCCATATCCATTTATTTTTTTTCATTCGTTAACCTCCTGTTTTCCTTCTGCTGAACTAGGTGAAAAGTTGTGCTATCCATATTTGGTTAAAATAGCATAAATTTGCGTGAGATAAAATAACTACAACTAATAGACGTAACTCATCCATAATAAGTTTCCTCTTCTAGTTATATTGTCTTCTTTCCCTTTATTATTCACTATAACTCCTGAAAAAATAAAGTTTTTCTGTAGCTTTTTTGCATAGGATGCATATTTTATATAGTATTAAATAAATTTAAAGTGGTAAATATTTTGATTTAGTTTGGAAAGTAAAATGATTTTCTTTTAAGAAGCTAGATAGCCATTTTCTCAAAATCTTTATGTGTAGAATTCAGAGTTGACTTGTTCGGGGGTAAACAACAAAGCGATCAACGGGCAAGAATAATAAGAAGTGAAGGAAGTAAAGGGAATGATATTGGAAATAAATTTAAAAAAGTTTAGCGGATAAATTATTAGCAACGAAGACGAGGAGGGACAACCAGAAATTTTAGAAGTCCTTAAAAATTCTCTTCAACGGATGTATACGGATGAAAGGCCTGGATAAATAGTATTATCTCTATAAGGGTAATTTGGCATAGGTAGGAATGAATCCTTATGCTTAAAAGATTTTCATTGAAGAATATCGCTAATTTATGTATGATAGAACCAATAACATTTATCATATTTTTGGGGCGGTCCTAAATGATTCTTACAAAAGGAAGAGGATGATAAAAATTCGTTTCAGTTTCATAAAGATGAAAAATTTTTAATTTAACATCAGGAGATTGATTGAATCTTATTTTTGATGGGAAAACTGTTAGTGAATATGTTTTAAAAATAATGAGGGATATTAATGATTATTCGATATAAAAAGGCATTTGAAAAGATTGCAATGGGATTGCTTTCATTTATGCCTGCAGAAAAAGATTTAAAAGTATTACAACAAACAATTAAACAATATGAGTCGGAAGAAAATTGGCAATTATTTTTATGGAAGGATGAGGAAGATATTATTGGCTTAATAGGCGTTATCTTTGAAGATGAATCTTCCATTACCATCCAGCATATAACTGTGAATCCATCTCATCGACATCAAGGTGTTGGAAAAGCTATGGTTCAAGCTGTTAAAGGTCTTTATCCGAACCGTACATTAAAATCAAATGAATTAATTGTCAATTTTTTATCTAAGTGTAACGATGGTGTTCAAGTAGATAAATAAAAAAGAGGTGTTTTCTAAGAAGAATCCATTGAATTGGTTCTTTAAGAAAACACCTCTTTTGTGATAAGGGCGGCACTATTAAAAGTGCTTATCCTTTTGTTTTCTTTGAAGCAGTGCGTTTTCTCGTTCCTTTATAACCATACTTCTATCTCGGCTTATATGACGATGAATGATTTCAAAAGGAACCGGCTCTCTAGTTTTCCATTTCAGTCCCTTAATATGTGCTGAATCGATACAGTTCATTTCTAAGTTGTGGTCTTTAATTGGTAAATGATAGGTACAGAAGGCATGATGCTGTTTAATATGCTCTTCTTGTATCTTTAATAACAGAAGTAATTTTGAGTTATCAAGACCTAATTTCTTAATTATATCCTGCTTTTTTTCTAATAGCTGTTTGCTTTTTATGAGCGTTTTTTCTGCTCCTTTAAAATTTTTTCGTCGATGATGATAGGCAGATACTGCCAGGAGAATAAATCCTACCCAAATAGAATCTTTATTGCCAGGATCGACTTTTTTCCAATATTCCTCTAAAATTTCATGACACTCAAAATAATCTTGATCACAATGAAAATGTACGAGAAACTCTATATATTCATTCGGATACATTATTATCTCCTTATTTTTTACTGAAATTAAAATGGGGTTAACGGATCCATTATATGTCTGTTATTATATCGATAAATGATAAAAAATGTAACGATAAGACTTAAAATTAGGGAAATGGTGATTTTTCTGTTGGATAACTATTGTGTTTCGTTTATATTAATACTATCATTATTAAGTTAAAGGGATTCTATTAGGATTTTGGTGAGAATAATGCAATATAATGTGAAAATTGATAGTTTTGAAGGACCATTAGATTTGCTTCTTCATCTAATCAATAAATTGGAAATTGATATTTATGATATTAACGTCGCAGAAATTACCGAACAGTATTTAGATTATGTTCATGCCATGCAAGTGTTACAATTAGACGTAGCGAGTGAATTTTTGGTGATGGCAGCAACTCTTTTAGCGATTAAGAGTAAAATGCTTTTACCAAAGCATGAAGAAGAGTTACTAGATGATGATTTAATGTATGAGCCAGAAGAAGATTCGCGAGAAGAGCTAATTGAGAGGTTAGTAGAATATCGTAAATTTAAAGAGGCGGCAGATGATCTTAAAGAGATGGAATTAGAAAGAGGGCTTATTTTTACAAGACCTCCAAGTGATTTATCAGATTTTAACGTAAGTAATGAAGAAACCATCAAACAAGAGTTAGATGTTTCTTTATATGATATGCTTGCTGCCTTTCAAAAATTGCTAAAACGTAAAAAGTTACAGTCACCGTTAGCAACAAAAATCACGCGGCAAGAAATTCCAATAGAGAGTCGAATGGAAGAAATTGTTGGATTCTTAAGAACTCGGAGAGAGAGAACATCTTTTGCAGAACTTTTTCCAGTCGCAACAAAATCACATATTGTCGTGACTTTTTTGGCAATTTTAGAACTTTTAAAGCGTCGACAAATATTTGTAGAACAAGAAGGAAACTTTGCAGATATTTTTGTAATGGGAAAGGAAGTTGAATAACAGATTGAAAGTGAATGATTGGAAAGCAATCGTTGAGAGTCTCCTATTTGCCGCGGGAGATGAAGGATTAACGGTCAAGCAATTAATGCATGTTCTAGATATGGAGCAATTAGAAGTAGAACAATTAATAGATGAGCTAATCAAAAATTATCGCAAGGATAAAACAAGAGGAATTTCTATTATAGAAATCGCTGGTACGTATCAATTTGCTACCAAGAAACAGCATTCGGATTATCTAAAAAAGTTAGTGGAATCTCCACATGCATCTACCTTATCACAGGCTGCCCTTGAAACATTGGCAATCATTGCATACAAGCAGCCGATTACACGAGCAGAAATTGAGGAAATTAGAGGGGTAAAAACAGAACGCCCGCTTCATACGCTTTCAGCAAAAGCGCTCATTAAAGAAGTGGGTAGAGCAGAGGGAGCAGGTAGAGCAATCCTATATGGAACAACAAAAGAATTCCTAGACCACTTCGGATTAAAGAATATTGGGGAATTACCTCCATTGACAGAAAAGGAAGAAGAGTTTAATCAAGAAGAGGCTGATTTGTTTTTTGAATCGTTTCAGCAAATAGAAGAATAAAAAAGGAGTATCTAGGCAATGGCTTAGATACTTTTTTTATTATTTTTAAAATAAGGTTAATCTTTAGCTGGAATATCTATGTCCAACTCTTCACGTATTTAATAAGAACTCATTCATCAAGATCAGAGAGGACGCAATTTTAAAGACATGATGCTCATCCTTTTATCATACCTTTTATAAGAACGATAATGGAGGAAATGGAGTTGGCACATAGATGAGTAGTTATAATGAATATGTTAGAAATGTGTTGATTTGGAATCAGGAATTAAAGCAGTTATTAGAATCGGAAGAAGTTCAAAAGGAAGAGAGCATTTGGAAAAGGCTCGATAAATTTACGCAGTTAATGGAAGGTGTGCAAAGAAAACCAATCGAAACAGAGGAATTAATTAGGATTCAGCATGAAGCAGAAGAGCTTCATGAACAAATGGAAAGCTATTTTGCCCAAAGACAGCAGCTTGGAACAATATTTATAAAGGAGCCGACGATTGCAGCTGGAGAGCATCAGTTGCCGCAGTTAGCATATGCTTATGATGCCCTTGAACCTTATATTTCAAAGGAGATTATGGAACTTCATCATCAAAAGCATCATCAATCCTATGTGACAGGACTGAATAAGGCAGAAGAGAAACTAAAAGAGGCAAGAAAAAACAATGATTTTGCTCTTGTGAAACATTGGTCTAGGGAGCTAGCATTTCATGGTTCAGGACATTATCTCCATACAATTTTTTGGAATAATATGAGTCCTAAAGGTGGAGGCAAGCCTAAAGGAGCGTTACTGGAGGAAATTAGGAGTTATTTTGGTAGTTTTAAGGCTTTTAAAAATCACTTTTCGGAAGCAGCAAAAGCGGTGGAAGGTGTTGGATGGGCGCTTTTAGTATGGTCTCCACGAGCAAGGCGCCTAGAAGTTCTTCAATCTGAACGACATATGCTGTTAACCCAGTGGGACACCATTCCATTATTAGTACTTGATGTTTGGGAACATGCATACTATTTGCAGTATAAAAATAATAGAGGCGATTACGTAGATAATTGGTGGAACATTGTTAATTGGAAAGATGTTGAAAATCGATTTTTAAAAGCAAGTGAATTGAAATGGCGCCCCTATTAAAGGGAAGTCATAAGCATAATTTAATAATATCAGAAATATATGCTATAAAATATGCAGTCCATTATAGGATTGCATATTTTATTTGTGAGGAAGCTCTATTTATTAGTCATATGCTTGTCTTTTTTTTCATAAACTTGTACAAACCATTAAAGGAGACGAGGTTGTGTTAAATGAAATTACGTAAACTTATTATTCTTACAATCATTACCTCCATTCTGTTTCTCGCCATTCCCCAAAAAAGCAGTGCACAAATGTATGTAAGTGCACAAAGTGCGATATTAATGGAACAAGACTCTGGACGAGTTATTTTTGAAAAGGACGCACATACAAAAAGAAGGATTGCTAGTATTACAAAAATAATGACCGCGCTGCTCGCGGTGGAGTCTGGAAAATTAGAGGAGACAGTGACTGTTAGTAGTAATGCAATTAGAACGGAAGGATCATCTATTTACTTACAGGAAGGGGAAAAAATTAAGCTCGAAGATCTTGTATATGGATTGATGCTTCGCTCAGGAAACGATGCCGCAGTTGCTATTGCTGAAACTGTTGGTGGAAGTCTAGATGGCTTCGTCTATTTAATGAATCAAAAAGCAGAAGAAATCGGCATGAAGAACACTCATTTTGCTAATCCTCATGGACTTGATGATCATGAAGACCATTATTCTACAGCTTACGATATGGCACTGCTTACCCGTTATGCAATGAATAATGATACATATAAAAAAATTGCTGGGACAAAAAGCTATCGTTCGGAAAGTACAAATAATGAGTGGGATCGGGTCTGGAGGAACAAAAACAAACTTTTAACAAGTCTATATGAACATTCAACAGGAGGAAAAACAGGGTATACAAAGAGAGCAAAAAGAACATTGGTCAGTACAGCGGAAAAGGATGGAGTAGAGTATATAGCAGTAACGTTAAATGATCCGGATGACTGGGATGATCATATTAATATGTTTGAAACCGCGTTTAAAACATATAAAAAAGTGCAGGTCATTGAGGAAGGGAAAATAAAAACAGTTAAAGATAAATTTTATAAAAATAAAGTTTATATAAAGTCTGATATAGAATACCCAGTGACAGAGAAAGAAGAAGATTTATTTAAGGTTGAGTATAGCTTAACAAAGGTCAAGAAAAATTGGAAAAAAAATCAGGAAGAAGTACCTGAAATAGTAGGAGAAGCAAAAATATATTTAGATAGTAAGCTTGTAGATAGCGTTCCTATTCATTTTAAACATATTAAGGCAAAAGAATCAAAAGGCTTTCTAGATTATTTTAAGAATATGTTTACAGCAATGACTGGGGTTGGCCAGGATGGTTAATTATATTTGGGCAGCACTAGCTATTATAGGAATTGTTTTTGCAGCAGTTAATGGAACGATGGATGAAGTAAATAAAGCGATTTTTTCTGGAGCAAAAGAAGCGGTAACAATATGTATTGGTCTTATAAGTGTTTTAGTTTTCTGGCTGGGGATGATGAAAATAGCAGAACAGGCTGGGTTACTTCAAAAACTTACAAATCTATTTAGACCAATAGTAGCAAAGCTTTTTCCTGAGGTTCCAAAAAACCACCCAGCGATGGGGTATATATTATCGAATATGATTGCTAATATATTTGGGCTAGGTAATGCTGCAACACCGCTAGGAATTAAAGCAATGGAAGAATTGAAAAGATTGAATGGGGGCAAGAATTCAGCAAGTAACAGTATGATTACTTTTCTTGCCTTAAATACATCATGTATTACTTTAATTCCGACAACGGTTATTGCAATCAGAATGAATTACCATTCTGCTTCTCCAACCGATATAGTAGGACCAACCATTATCGCAACCATTTTCTCCTGTATAGGTGGGATTTTGATTGATCGCTATTTTTACCATAAGAGAATGAGAAAAGGGTGATGTATGATGGAGATAGTATCTTTAATTTCATTGTGGATGATTCCTTCCCTCATCGGGTTTATTTTACTGTATGGAACATTTAAAAAGGTTCCAACATACGAAAGCTTTGTTGAAGGTGGAAAAGAAGGAATACAGATTGCGTTCTCCATCATTCCCTATTTAGTCGGAATGCTTGTTTCTATATCCATTTTTCGAGCATCTGGAGCATTAGAGTTTTTTATGAGTTTTCTTAAGCCTGTATTAGACTTTATCGGTGTTCCCTCCGAAGTAGCACCATTAGCAATTATTAGACCAATATCAGGAAATGCAGCGTTGGGAATGACAAGTGATTTAATCGCAACATATGGTCCAGATTCCTTTATCGGCAGGCTTGCCTCTGTTATACAAGGAAGCACCGATACCACTCTTTATGTATTGACCGTTTACTTTGGGGCAGTAGGGATAAAGAAAATGGGGGATGCCTTGAAAGTTGGATTACTAGCGGATCTCATTGGATTTATCGCTGCTATTGTAGTTGTAACTTTAATGTTTGGTAAATAATTATAAAATGTCTTAGGGAAAGTTTGTTGTTTTGGAACTATTCCTAAGGCATTTTTGTTTTTTGTTTGGCAGATTCTTTCTAAAAGATTGTTAAGGTTAATGAGAAAAAACATCACACGATAAAAAATTTAATTTAATGAACAAATCCCTCATTTAAAGATTTCTTTGAAATTTCGTCAATTTATGTCATAATTCATAGGAATGGCAAAAAAAGAACGATCAAGGTTTTGAAATTAGTCTATTTTAATAATAGGATTAAAAATAAACGCTTAGAAGATGTTTTGTAAAAACGATCAATCATTTTTTACTGTTGAGAAATTGGATGAGGTGATTTAGATGGAAAGACTACAAAAAGTAATTGCACACGCTGGAATTGCATCAAGAAGAAAAGCAGAGGAATTAATTCTTGAAGGAAAAGTAAAAGTTAATGGAAAAACAGTTAAAGAACTAGGTGTGAAAGTAGGCTCTAACGATAAAATTGAGGTAAGTGGAATTCCTGTTGAGAGGGAAGAACCAGTTTATTTTATCCTCTATAAACCAAGAGGGGTAATTTCTAGTGTCAATGATGATAAAGGAAGAAAAGTAGTAACGGATTATTTTTCTGAAATTGAAGCAAGAATTTATCCTATAGGACGCTTAGATTATGATACTTCAGGTATCATTCTTTTAACAAATGACGGGGAATTTGCAAACCTTATGATGCATCCAAAAGGAGAAATTGAGAAGGTATATGTTGCAAAAGTCAAAGGCATCCCTGCTCGGGAGAAAGTAAAGCAACTGGAAAGAGGGATTATGCTTGAGGATGGAAAAACAGCCCCTGCCAAGGCAAAAATTCTCTCTGTCGATAAGAAAAAGGAACAAGTATTGTCGAACTGAAGATTCATGAAGGAAGAAACCGCCAAGTGAGAAGAATGTTTGAGGCGATAGGAACACCTGTAATGAAATTAAAAAGAGAAAGATATTCATTCTTAAATTTAAATGGCTTACAGCCTGGAGATGCTCGTGAATTAACTGCACATGAAGTGAAATTACTAAGAGCAGAAGCGCAAAAGAAAAAAGGATAACCAATATATTTTTGTATTCTTCAGCGTCTATGTCCTTGCATTGCATAAAAATGCTTACCTACTTAATACGGCAGAAATAACACAAAAATGTTCATAAAAGTTTCACATATTGCAATGGATGATAACAATATCTACATGATAATAATGCTATAATAATTGTGGAAGATTAGATAAATCATTTATATAAATTACTATGTAACTGGAAAAATGCAGTATAAATAATAGACGATAATATAAATTGCTATTACAAATAAACATGGCACTTATTTATACATGCAGCTAACGAAACAGCAAAAAAAACAATCGTTTCGTGTATTTTTGTTAGGAGGGTATGAACGATGGAGAAAGAAATAAAAATCCTAGTGGTAGATGACGAAGAAAGAATTAGACGTCTTCTAAAGATGTACTTAGAAAGAGAAGAGTTTATTGTAGAAGAAGCGGAAGACGGAATGAGTGCTCTTTCTAAGGCATTAAACACAGATTATGATGTTATCTTACTCGATCTAATGATGCCTGGTAAAGATGGTATGGAGGTATGCAAGGAGCTAAGAGAAAAGAAGACTACTCCAGTAATTATGCTTACAGCCAAGGGAGAAGAAGTAAATAGAGTTCAAGGATTTGAAGTTGGAACAGACGATTATATCGTAAAGCCATTTAGTCCAAGAGAAGTTGTTCTTCGAGTAAAAGCTATATTACGTCGCTCTACTAAAACGACTTTTGAGCAAAGTGATAGTTCTTCAAAAGATGTCATCATCTTTCCAGCATTAACTATTGATCATGATGCACATCGCGTATTGGCTAGTGGAAAAGAAGTAAGTTTAACTCCAAAAGAATATGAACTGCTATATTTCTTAGCTAAGTCACCAGATAAAGTATTCGATAGAGAATTACTCTTAAAAGAAGTATGGCATTACGAATTCTTTGGTGATTTAAGAACAGTCGATACACATGTTAAACGATTAAGAGAAAAGTTAAACCGTGTATCAGAAGAAGCAGCAAGCATGATTGTGACAGTTTGGGGAGTAGGATATAAGTTTGAGGTTAACAATGGATGAAGTTTTGGCGGAGCGTAGTATTTAAGCTTTGGATTACTTTTTTATTATTGGTTTCCGTTGTATTAACGATTCTAACAATCATGCTTCTTGAGTATTTTGAGCAGTATTATACAGAGCAGACGGAAACAGAATTAACAAATACTGCGACAAAAATATCGGAAATAATGAAAGAGCATAATAATCAAATAGGATTAGAAATTGTTGGAGAACTCCTTGATCATTCGACAGGGGCCATCATCGTTTCCTCTCCAGATCAAGTTTATTATTACCCAGAGAATGGCTTGCAAGAACTTTCTTATTCTTTCATTCAGGGAAATGAAGACTTAAATAAGGTGATGACAAGCAATAAGACAGCTGTTGTAAGGACAGAATTAACAAATAAAGACAATAAACCTGAACAAGTAGCGATTGTCGGATCCCCTCTCCATGTAAATGGAGAGGATGGAGCTGTTTTTATTTATCAGTCCTTACAATCGATGAATGAATCTAAACAATCCACCGCCAAATTTATTGTGTTAGCAGCTGTTATTGCGATTATTTTAACAACGATTTTTGCTTTTTTCCTTCTAACAAGAATTACTGCTCCGTTAAGAAAGATGAGAGAGGCTGCATTTGAAGTTGCCCAAGGTAATTTTGCAACAAAGGTTCCCATCATGGCACAGGATGAAATTGGCGAACTTTCCATCGCATTTAATGAAATGGCGAAAAGATTAAACTTTAATATGAATGCCTTAAGTCAAGAAAAAGAGCAGTTAGATAATATTCTAAGTGGAATGGCAGATGGAGTGCTAACCCTTAATCGAAATGGTAGTTTATTACTTACGAATCCTCCAGCTGAGAAATTTTTGCAGCATTGGTATTATGAAAAAGGCGAATTAAGTGATATGCATGCGCAAATCCCAGAAGAACTACGTAAGTTGTTCCAGCTTGCTGTTCATACGGGTAATGAACAAATAGATGAAATCACTTTACAAGGAAGAAACTGGGTAATGATTGTCAGCCCTTTATATGATAAGAAGGATATTAGAGGAGCAATTGTCGTCATTCGCGACATGACAGAGGAACGTAAATTAGACAAGCTTCGGATTGATTTTATTGCTAATATTTCTCACGAATTAAGAACGCCAATAAGTATGTTACAAGGATACAGTGAAGCGATTGTGGATAATATTGCTGAGTCAGAAGAAGAAAAGAGAGAGATGGCTCGTATTATTTATGATGAATCATTACGAATGGGTCGTTTAGTCAATGAATTTTTAGATTTAGCCAGAATGGAAACAGGTTATCTTGAATTAAGGAAGGAAGCAATTGATTTATATCCTTTTATTAATCGCGTAGCGAGAAAGTTTAATGCTATCGCTAAAGAAAAAGAAATTACCTTTACTGTCTCTATATCGGAGGATATGGGGGAATACGAACTTGATCCAGATCGTATCGAACAAGTTCTAACCAATATTATGGATAACAGTATGCGTCATACCCCAAGTGGTGGAACAGTCTTTTTAAGAGGCAGATCGGATGATTATGGAGTGTATCTAGAAGTAGAGGATACCGGTTCTGGAATTCCAGAGGAAGATTTACCATATGTCTTTGAGCGCTTTTATAAAGCAGATAAAGCTAGAACGAGAGGTAATGCTGGGACAGGCTTGGGATTAGCTATTGTCAAAAATATTATTGATTCCCATGGCGGAGATATATCTGTTTATAGCAAATATGGGCGAGGAACGACATTTTTTATCTTTTTACCTCGAAATAAAGAAGAAAATTAGAGAATGTGCCGATTCTTCTTGATTCACAAGAAACAATTTAACATAATAGAACGTATGGGGTGTCTAAAAAAGTATTTGGCCCTGCAAGGTATTTTCCATTTTGTATGTATGAAATTGTTACATACAGATATATAACTTGTGAGGTCAAATTTTTCTGGGCATCTTTTCTTGTGTTTACAGACTAATGGAATAATAGAAATTAGAATAATTACATATAACGAGTGAAACTAAATAAGTTATATTTACGACTAATATAGTGAACGGGGGAGGGAATGAGATGAACTCCGTTTTTGATGAAATCTATAATAAGTATCATCATGACGTTTTTCAATTTTTATTTTATATGGTGAACCATAAAGAAACGGCCGAAGATTTAATGCAAGAGGTCTATATTCGTGTACTTAAATCTTATCATCGCTTTGAGGGGAAAAGCTCTGAAAAAACCTGGTTATTTAGTATTGCAAGGAATGTCGCAATAGACCACTTTCGCAAACAAAAAAATTGGAAAGACCGTATCATGGATAAGTTCGACTGGTCGAAACAGCAAGTAAAAGCAGATGGATTTTTACCAGAAGAAATCACCTTGCAATCAGAAGAAGTAAAAGGTGTTTATCATGCCTTGCAATATTGTACAGTAGACCAACGGATGGTTATTGTGTTTCGGTATATTCAAGAATTATCTATTGCTGAAACAGCCAAAGCACTAGGATGGACAGAAAGCAAAGTCAAAACAACCCAGCACCGTGCCCTCAAAGCACTGCGGAGCATTTTAGAAGAGTACGATGGAGAGGAGGATTCTTATGCCGAAACAAAAGTGGAATGATGACAAAATTAAACTGGTGCTTAAACAAATGCCGTATATAAAAGATGAAAGAAGTCCAGAATTCATCTATCATACGATTCAAATGAAAAGGAAGAGAGAACGAAAATCGCGCAGATTAATGCCTGTTCTGGCCACTGTATGTACGGTTATGCTCCTGTTCATTATTAGTCAAAGCTTCTTTGATAGTAATAGAGAGGACTCCTTTAAGGGTGAAAGCAAGATGGCTGATAATTCTGCTGAAATGAAAAATAAAAGCTATGATACAGCTGAGACCGCTGAAAGTGAAAATTATGACATGGCAGACGAACAAGAAGAAAGACGAACTACTTCACTCATCCCATCGGCTATTTACGAGAATGAGGTAGGAAAGCAAGAATTATTAACGTATCCAATACCAGATAAAAATGTCCAAGTTATTGTTCCTGTCAGCATTTTAGTAGAAAATCCAAATCAGCTGTCTAGATTTGATTTGTATGTTGAAAACGTGAAGAAAGTAATAGGTGTTAACAAACAGTTAAGCAGCAATTTTCCGATTAGTCCAGAGCTGTTTGCATATGATTTAAGAGATGATTACATCGAAGTAAATGTGAAACAGGATTTTGCAAATTTTGGTTCACATTCTGAAGACTTTTTTAATACAATGGTTCAGCAGCAGTTACAAACCATTGGCGCCAAGAAAATGGAGTTTTATACAGACGGTAAACTAGGAGCAGTACTAGGAAATCGCGAAGAAACAAGTATTGATTATAAACCATTAGAGAATAGAGCATATTTTCTTTTAGAGAATGATGAATCAGATGATCAACCATTATATGTGCCTTGGGAAAAGCCATATGATACGATTGAAAATGCTTTTGATGCCATGGAAGATAATATGGAGACACATGGTTTGGCAGCTTCTATCCCTGATACTATTGATATTGATAAGGTTTCAAAAGACGAGAATAAGGGAGAACTAGTTGTTCATTTATCTAATGAAAGTAAAATGGAAGAAGACCAAAAAACATTACATGCGATTGAGTCCATTTTATTAACAGCGAAAGATTTTAAATATTCTACAGTAAAGTTTGAGAATACCAATGTTAAAGAAGTAGGTGGATTTGAGCTAACGAAAGAATTAGATGTTCCGGTTGCCGCCAATAAAGTTGATATTGAGCAATAATAAAAGAGAATCTTTTTTATTAGTACTAGTAAAGTTATATAAAAGATAATATTACAATCGTTCATTTACGTGCTTTAGCACTTTATATAGAGAAAAAACATATTAAGATAGGGTTTGACATAAGTATTTCAACAAAATAAAACTCCGAACAATTATATGTATATCCTAAAAATTCGAATAATTGTTCTGGAGTTTTATTTCATTTAAGAAAGAAAGTGTGTGGTCATCATCTGCAGACTGAATACATTTCGCTTTCCATAGGACGAGCGCCGATCCACTTCGTTATTTCGAACTACTAAAAACCTATATAATGAATAAATTTTCAGATAAATGATATATAAATAGAGATGCTTAATCATTATTTAACTTATCAGTTATATCCCACAATAGACCAACAATAACTCCTAAAAAAATAGATATTCCATATAAATGGGTCATATCAGTAGTGCTAATAATACTTAATCCAGTATGGACTACCCATCCCGCTACTCCTCCAGCGATTACACTCACAAATGTTAAGTTTCCACTTCTCCTTTTAATATTTTTTTTCAAACTGTACACTCCTTTAATAGCTTTTTCCTATTAGTATTAAGAGAATATTTGTATAACCTAAATCTCCAAAAGATTAAGAACAATTCTTTAACATTCTATTTTATTTTAACATAAATTTACAAAAAACTTGTTTGAAAATAAGAATTATATAAGAAGTGAACTTTAGTGTACTTAGTATGAATATCCATAATCAGCCATACATAAGAAAGAAAATATAAAAAATCCAATATGAGGTCTGCTAATGGTTATGTTTTTTTACGTTTACCCCTTAGACTCGATATCCATTTTTTAGGATGTTTTAATTACCCTAGAATAAAATCAGAAAGAATGTAGACAATATATCTTGTCTCTTTCCAATTAAAATCAGCTATTGGCACATACATAAGAAAGATATGCATTTTTCTCTATGTATTCTATAGTTCTAACCTTTAACATGTACTCATAAGTTGAAAGAGAAGATTGGAGAGGGACAGATAGGAAACTTGTGTGGAGAGTATTCTATATATCTTTGCAGGCGATTAAAACATACATAGAATGCTGATAAGCGAATAGAATAGTGAGTTAAGCGCTCTTGTAAAGAAATCTTCTCTTCTTGTGGAATTCTTTATAACGATTGGTATGATATTTTATCAACCAAAAGCGAATAGATAGTATTCAACAGAACACGATCATAAATAGAATGTCGGGCACGGACAGAATAGGAGGATACCAAATGGGAGACTATATTAGGAGGATTCTTATAGCTGCTATTATGCTTTTGTTCATCAGTTTATTATTTTTAGGAGGGAAGCATTCTCAAGCACAGTCTTTCTCCTTAGCGGAACGAACAAAAACGTGGACTTGGCCCAGTGAAGGAATTATTACGGATACCTTTAATACTAGAAATGGTGCACATAAAGGAATAGATATTGCAGGAAATTTGGGAGAAGACGTTTATGCAGTTGATGAAGGAATTGTAACCAGATCTTATTATTCCCAATCTTATGGAAATGTTATTTTTGTTAAACATAAAAATGACCTTGAAACGGTCTATGCTCATTTGAATAAACGATTCGCAAAGGAAAAGCAATTGGTAAAAAAAGGAGAAGTAATCGGTGAAATGGGCAATACAGGACAGTCTTCTGGCGTTCATTTGCATTTTGAAATACATAATAAAGAGTGGACTATTGCAAAGGAAAACGCTATTAATCCAATTTTAGTTTTAGGAGAAGTAGAGGTAGGACAGACAGTGAAAATAGCTGTGGAAGAAGAGAGTGAGGCAGCCATAACAGAGCGATCCGAAAACCTTCCCCACAGACCACATGCGAACTTAGTTCACGAGGAAGAAAAGAAGTTAGAAAAAGAATACATAAGGAGAAGTATAAAGGAAATGGAAATTAATATAGAAGAAGATAACTCGGAATTATCGACGATACCCTACAAAAAAGCAAGTATTTATTTGAAAAGTAGTAAGTATCTTTTATTTTAGAAGACACAAGTGAGGATTATACATAAAAACTATATAAAGAAAGGTAAAAAAGTGAGCTTTTCTGAGTGATGAACCACGAAAAGAGTTCACAAGATACTATGTTCTAGTAATGAATAAATATAATAGTATTTTGTGAATTCTTTTTGAGTTTAAATGACAATATTTGTGAATTTATGAACAAAGTTTGAATTTATAAGCAAACTTCTTCACAAATATTTATTCTTTAGGGTATAATAACTTATGTAATAAAACAAATTAATATTGGTCTATCTTCGGGGCAGGGTGAAATTCCCGACCGACGGTGATGAGTTTGTACTCAAAGTCCGTGACCCTACTACGGTAGGTTGATTTGGTGAAATTCCAAAACCGACAGTAAAGTCTGGATGGGAGAAGATGGAGGTTCTGCAATCGTTCAAATTATCTATTAAGAACGTTTATTAAGTTTGCGTACCTTTAATTACTCCCTCAAGTCTCTAGAGCTTGAGGGTTTTTTATTTGGTGCATTCCTAATAAATTGCTGAATCTTTCTTCTTAGGTAGATGGATCCTAATTAGAAGGAGAGAAGAAAATGAAGAAAAAAATGAATGTAAGAAAGTATGTTTTAATTGGGATGATGAGTAGTTTAGCATATGTGCTAATGATGCTCAAATTTCCGATCCCACCTTTTCCAAGTTATTTAAAAGTTGATTTTAGCGATATTCCAGCTTTAGTTGCTGCACTTATTTTAGGTCCAGGGGCTGGAATATTAGTTGAGTTGATTAAAAATATATTAGATTATTTAATAACCGGAAGTGATACTGGAATTCCTGTTGGTCATTTCGCGAATTTTATCGCTGGAATTTCTTTCATCTTACCGACTTATTTTATGTATAATGCAATTAAATCCAAAAAAGGAATGGCTATCGGCTTAGCCCTTAGTATTATCATAATGACAGGATTATTAAGTTTGTTTAATTACTTTATTATGTTGCCATTCTATAATACATTAATGAAAATACCGACTGATACAACTTTATTAAAACAAACGGTTCTTTCAGCGATTATTCCATTCAATTTGTTAAAAGGAGTAATCATTTCTATCATTTTTGCATTAGTATTTTCAAAAATGGGTGTATGGATTAATAAACAAATCCCTTCCAGAAATGTTTAATCAAGAAAAACAGTTCAGTGTCTATCTGAACTGTTTTTTTTATGGCTCGAACCGTTAAATATAAAAGAACAGAAAGGAATTATTATCCCTTTCTGTTCTGTGTATGATAAAGAGCACTATTCGAATTTAAGAGGATCTCCATCAAAGGATTCGTCGCTCACTTTAATCGAATCTGTCGGACAACCTTCAAAAGCATCTAACATATCATCTAATAATACTTCAGGTACTTCCACTGTTCCTTGATTATCATCTAACATAACGAAAGCAATCCCTTCGTCATCGTAGTCATAAATATCAGGTGCCGCTGCTCCGCAAGCTCCACATGCAATACATGTGTCTTTATCAACAATTGTATATTTTGCCATGAGTAAAAAAACCTCCAGTGTTATTCATACGGAGTATATACATGACTAGCATACTCCTTACTATTATCTTATTGTAAGACTGAATCTTTAACTTTTCAATATAAAAGAAAGATAAAAAGTAGAAAATAAGAACTACCTTTCTTAAAATAGTCAAAAATTCAAACGCTTCCCAATGTATTTAAAGTCCTTTTCATTGAAAAATATGTGAAGGATGTGTTATCAAATTACACTATAAAATAAAATTCATGGTAAAATATAAGAAATGTTACAAACAAATTTCAACAAAATTTGTCAAACTGAAGGAAGATGAAAATATGTCCTTTTTTAAAATGATCATTTTAAAGTGTCTATATAAAATGAATGGAGAAAGAACTATTTACTCTATTCTTCATATATTAAATGGAAAAAAGTCATCCCAAACCATCCAAGATATCCATATTTTTCAGCTGACCTCCCTATTTCAGTCATTCCCTTTATTAACAAGAGAGCAACTGGATCAAATAATCTATACTTTACATAAGGAAGAATGGCTGGAAAAAACAGGAGAAAATCATTATTTTGTTAAAAATGATAGAAAGCTAGAATTAGAAGTATTACTGAAGGAAAATCCATTTCCTAGATATTTGAAAGGCTGGAGATATCATTCAGTAACTGGGCCATATTGGCAAAGACTTTCTTTATTTGTACAAGTTACTTCTCACTTATCGAAAAAAAGTAATCACTATATGCCGATACAAAGAAATCCTGCAACACAACTATGGTTGAAGGATACTTTATATACTATGTCGTCTATAGATAGAAGTAAAATGAATCACTATCTCTACCAAGAAATAGTTAACTGTCTGGAAGAGAGTGAATTAGATCCTTTACTTCTTATTATCCGACTAACCGGAAGTGATAGAATAGGTCTAACTTCAGAGCAAGCAGCAATAGAATTGGAACTAGATCCTTACTATTATCAGTTATCTTTCCTTGCTATTCTTCATTACATGATAGAAAAAATTCTATCTGATAAGGGGGAGTTTCCACTGTTAAGTCAAATGATTAAGGAAGGTAAGAAACCATTTACACTTACGGAGTCAACGGCTAAAACATTTAATTTAATTCAAAAGGGGTTAAGTATCGAGCAAATTGTTCGCGTGAGAAATTTAAAACAAAGTACAATTGAAGATCATATTATTGAAATACTGTTGAATGTGCCTAACTTTCCTATGGCTAATTTAGTGAGCAGTGAGAATATAACAAAAATCAAAGCATGTATGGAACAATCGCCTTCTAAATCTTTAAAGGTAATTAAGCAGCAATTAGCAGATGTTTCCTACTTTGAAATACGTGCAGTGATGGCAGGATACGGTGATTTTTCATGAATTTAGAAGCAATCTTAAAAAAGTACTATCAGTTAAGTGCTTTTCGAGGTGGGCAAAAAGAAACGATAGAATCCATTCTTAACAAGAGGCACACATTAGCGATGCTGCCAACAGGGACAGGAAAGTCTTTGTGTTATCAATTAGCTGGCAAGCTTTTGGAGGGAACGGTAATTATTATTTCTCCTCTCTTGTCACTCATGCAGGATCAAGTGGAGCAAATGAAAATGAAAGGGGAAAAAAGAGTCGTTGCTTTAAATTCCTTTTTGAACCCGACAGAAAAGAATAAAGTATTACGCCAAATTAAGCAATATAAGTATATCTTTATATCCCCAGAAATGATTTCATTTCCACATATCATTGACCAGCTGCAAAAAATGGAAATTAGTCTATTCGTTATTGATGAAGCCCATTGTATTTCCCAGTGGGGATACGATTTTCGACCAGATTATCAAAAATTAGGGGAGATTCGACAAAAATTAAATAATCCCTTAACTTTAGCTCTAACCGCAACAGCAACGGAAGCAGTTCGTGAGGATATTATAAAGTCCTTACATCTAGAAATGGTAGAAGAAATCATTTATTCTGTCGATCGAGCAAATATTGCTATAAATATAGAAGAAGTCTCACACGTTCAAGAAAAAGTGGACAAGCTTTTAGAATATATTCAAAGGCTTGATGGGCAAGGAATTGTGTATTTCTCTAGCAAAAAGCTAGCTGAACAAACAGTAGCTTTTTTAAAAGAGAAATCTTCCAAACGAATAATGGCATACCATGGCGGGATGACACAAGAAGATCGTATTCTTGTTCAACAGCAATTCCTAGCAGGACAATTAGATGTTATTTGTGCAACAAGCGCCTTTGGGATGGGGATTAATAAGGAAGATATTCGTTTTATTATTCACTATCATCTGCCAACACAATTAGAATCCTACCTTCAGGAAATAGGCAGAGCTGGTAGAGATGGCAATCCGAGTGTTTCCATCATCCTGTATACTCCAGGCGATGAGTGGATTGCTTATCAGTTAATTGAATCGGAATTGGCAGATGAATTACAAATCAATCAGTGGAAAGCACGCTTAAAAAATTTCCCTTCATTTGAAGCATGGCAGAAAAAAGAGGGATATCAATTAGAAATGCTATTTACCGAGACCCAATGGCGCGTGTTGGAGTCTTATATTGAACCGAATAATAAAACGATCTCCGAGCTATTGCATTCTCTAAAATTATATAATGATTTTAGAGAAAATCGGGTAAATGAAAAAAGACGTAAAGTGCAAGACCTAATGGAATGGCTACACTCTATATCTTGCCGGAGAAGGTATATATTAGAGTATTTCGGAGAAAAGTACGAAAGCAAAGAAAATGAAAATTGCTGTGATAGATGTGGAATAGAGTTATCCAATTTCTATCATAAAAAAAGCATGGAGGATGACGAGGTACTAGTGGATTGGAAGAGTCAGCTGGCATTTATTTTAAATATAAAAAAGTAGGATATATAAATGAATAAAGCAAAATATACGGCCCTAATTAATCAATTGTCAGACCGAGACTTAATAAAAAATGTGTATATAACACAATTTATTCTCCTTATTGTCGCTTTCATACTGTATACTTTTATTTTTCAATCGAAACCTCCGTTAACAACAGTATTTAAGTATGAACAGACAGATTTTATCATTGGTTTAATAGCAGGATTAGCAATAACAGGAATAGATATATTCTTGATGATACGATTTTCTAAACATTACCACGATGATGGTGGCGTGAATAAGCGAGTCTTTCAAAATAGGAATCCTTTTCATATTGCATTCATAGCATTAATGGTAGCATTTAGTGAAGAAATACTATTTAGAGGAGTAATCCAGACGAATTTAGGACTGCTGCTAAGTTGTCTCCTTTTTGCTATGATGCATTACCGCTATTTATTTAATCCTTTTTTATTTATGAATGTCATATTGGTAAGTTTCGTTATCGGTATCTTATTTGAAGTAACAGAAAATCTCTGGGTGACAGTGATTATGCATTTTCTTATTGATTTCCTACTCGGTTGTATTATTCGATTTAAATTATTTCAAAAGAGTTGAGTATATCAAGGGAAATGTCTATGGAATAACCGCTCCTTTTAGTTGGGGATTTTATGGGGAATTGTAAGGATGGGATGTTTATGAAAAAAGAGGATCCATATAGAGTTCAGGCAGAATTACAGAAACAAAGATTAAAGAAAGTGACAAGTGATGAAGAAGTACCAGTTACAGAGGAAAGAGAAGAATCTTCCCTCCCATCAAGAAGTACTGTTCACAAAAATAAGAAGAAAAAAATAAAGATACCAATTATTAGC
Source organism: Niallia circulans (assembly GCF_003726095.1). NCBI lineage: Bacteria > Bacillati > Bacillota > Bacilli > Caryophanales > Bacillaceae > Niallia > Niallia circulans. Next base: position 1,756,636 of record NZ_CP026031.1, on the reverse strand, counting down.
TTGTTAGCATTTTTATTTATTTTACTACCAGTAGCTTTATTATTAATATTAAATGGTAAAGATATTTCCAATCTTTTATCAACAGAGAATACTTCAGGAGTATTTGAAAATGTAAATATTCAAAAAGGGTACTCACCTAATAATAAAACAACACCTGACGATAGTGACAATAATCAAGACGAACTTGTAATTGAAAGTAATTCAACAGTGAAAAAAGAAGAAATTCCTGCAGATAAATTCAAAGAAAAAGCTGATGAAAATGTAAAAGAAAAAGAAAAGAAAAAAGAAGCAGAGAAACAAAAAGAGCAAAAAGAACAAAAAGAACAAAAAGAACAAAAAGAAGAAAAGCAACGTTCAGAGAAAAAGGTAGAAAATGAGCCGAAGCAAAAAGAAGAGGAATCAAGTCAAACTAATCCTAATGAAAAAATTGTGTACCATACGGTTGCAAAGGGTGAAAATTTATATCGAATAGCTTTAAAATATTATCCCAATGGAGATGGTATGGGGAAAATCAAAGCAGCCAATAATATGACAACAGATCAAGTGCAATTAGGGCAAACGCTAAAAATTATCATGGAACCATAATAACTTATTCTAACTTGTCCTTCCTCCACATATAGTTAAGTAAAGGTGTTGGAATTATTGTTTATACATACAACGCTTGGTAAATCAGACTTGATGTGCTATTTAAAGGAGGAAGTGACTTTGGAACGATCAATCTTCCCTGAAAGATATGATTTGGATGGAACGACGAAAAAGGTTCTCCTAAAAATCATTGAGAAAAAGAAAAAATATGATAAATTAAAAAATCGGCATTTGTTTATTATGTGGTTTACTATTTTTGCGTCATTTTGTTATTTTATTTGGTTGTATAAACATATAGCTATCCCATATTCTCATTCATTTGCAGTCATGTTTTCTGTATATGTAGAAGAGAGTGCAAATTTATATCTCTTATTTCTGTTGATTGGAGCATTTGGGTATATGAATGTCATGAGACAAAAAAGAGACAAAGCAGAAAAGGAATACCATGACTTACGCTGTGAATTTATTGATAAAAGCAAAGATTTATTCGGAAATAGTGAGACTTGGAATGTTCGGCATGAAATTTATAATACAATCAAAGAATCATATGACATTAATTTATTCCATCAAGCGAAGTGACAATTAGTTATGTGGGAAGATTACATATCCTCTTACTTGTTTAAATATCTGCTTTATATCTTATATCTATAAGTAGTTAAGTTGAAAAAAGCGGAAATATAATTAAATAGATAATACTCAGTTCCAGCACAAAAAATAATTATTAGGAAAAACGGAGCAGACTAAAATACACGTAGACTCTTATGGGAGCTTGCGAGAAAGTCCCCGCAGGAACGCAGAGGAAAATTGGCGCTCGTCTCTTGGAAAGCGAAGTGTATTCAGTCTGCTTATAATGACTATATGAATAAAAAGTTGAAACAGTCATACGAAATATTGTTGGTATATCTAAGCATTTCTCTCTGAATGGAAAACTTGTGACCCTGCACTGTATTTATATAAAGAAAACACTAAAATATCTTCCGTTGGGCACGATCTTCTTTAATAATTTCTACTGCTTCTCTAAATCGTTGCGAGTGGACGATTTCTCTTTGTCTTAGAAAACGAAGGCTATCATTTAAATCTGTGTCATCACTCATATTAATAATCCATTGATAAGTAGCTCTCGCCTTTTCTTCAGCTGCTATATCTTCATACAGATCTGCGATGGGATCTCCTTTAGCTTGTATGTACGTTGCTGTCCAAGGATTTCCAGCAGCATCATGGTAGAATAAGGCGTGGTCATGATTGACATAATGGTCACCAAGTCCAGCAGCTTTTAGCTGATCTGGAGTGGCATCTTTTGTCAGTTTATAGATCATAGTCGCAATCATTTCTAAATGAGCAAATTCTTCTGTTCCTATATCTGTTAATAACCCAATAACCCGATCAGGTATGGAGTACCGCTGATTTAAGTATCTTAATGCTGCTGCTAGTTCTCCGTCTGCCCCGCCATATTGCTCAATCAAAAATCTAGCAAGCATAGGATTACAAGTACTTACTTTAACAGGATATTGTAATTTTTTTTCGTATATCCACATATGGTTTCATTCTCCTTTATCGCAAAATTATTTAGAAACATATTTTTTATACTTGCCAAGGCCAAGGAGCAGCATCCCAATCCCATGGGGAACCAGATGGGCTATTTCCAAATTGTAATAAAGGGCCAAAATTATTTTCATATATTTTTTTGAATTTTTCTCTTTCTTTTACATAATGGTTAAATTGATTTATGGCATCTTGATCATAATGATGAGTATCTAAATATAAAGTAAGTTCAACTAATACAAAGTCTACAGCTTGAAGCTGTTCTAATAATTGATAATATTCTGGTGGCAACTGCTTCATTGACTTTTCACTCCCTTTTCGTTTTTTCATATGGGCTGAAGTATGGGTCATAAAATGCCTTCCATAAGGTTCCTGCTTTTAATGCTTCCATAGGACTAAATTGGGGCAGATGTGGTGGCTGAAAACCTAAAAATAAATTAGGCGGTGTGGAAAAAACCTTTGTTTTTATGGGGGGGCAAGGATCAAATGGACTGATATAAGGGTGATATTCTCTATAAAATGAAGACATAGAATTCCCTCCTTTTTTTTTATTTACTTTACATCTTATGTTGAAAGATTTAGTTACATGCTTGCTTTTAATAAAGCAGCAAATTGGTTTTGGTTTAAGTATGAATAGATGAAGGGAAGGAAAAAGAGAAGCTGAAATTCTTGAGTAAATAACTTATCATTCGGAGCTGTATAGATGGGAAGTGAATATAGAAAAATTTTCTTGAAAATGGTATTTCGTGTAAGAGATGTATTAAAATATAAACATTATCCTTATTCAGATGGAGAAAGTTAGGGGGACTTTATGATATATGTACTTGTTGGATTTGTTTTGCTTGTTTTGGTAGGGATTGCTTTAATTTTACATATGAGAAAAATGGCAAATGAGAACCATGTTAAATATGAAATGTTTTATTTTCCTAATTTCCCTGCTTCCTTCCGTGAAATCACTCTTTTCTTTATTTCAGATATTCATAGAAGATCAATTGATGATTCTGTTATTAACGAGGCGGTGAATGAAGCTGAGATAGTGATAATAGGTGGAGATCTTTTAGAGAAGGGAGTAAAGTTGGAGAAGACACGTGACAATTTGCGGAAGTTAAAAAAAATCGGGCCTGTTTATTTTGTCTGGGGAAATAATGACTATGAGATAGACCGAGATGTTTTGGAGACTTTATTAATAGATGAAGGTATTATTTTATTGAATAATAAAGCAATAACTTTTCAATCTGCAGATGGGGAAAGCTGGTCCTTAGTCGGTATCGAAGATTATTCATTAGAATATGATGATTTAGAAAAAGCGTTAGAGGAAGTGGAGGATAGTGATTTTAAAATATTAGTCAGTCACAATCCGAAAATAGTGGAAAAGATGGAAGAGAATGAGCAGATTTCCTTAGTGTTAAGTGGCCATACCCATGGTGGCCAAATTCGAATTTTGGGATTTGGTCCATACGAATTAGGAGGAACGAAAGTAATTGGAAATACAACTATATTTGTCAGTAATGGATATGGCACGACAAGCATTCCATTAAGGCTCGGCGCACATCCAGAAACACATATTATCAAAATTCAACATAAACAAATGGATAAATAAATTTCCAACATGGATGATGATTTGGCCAACATTTCTTTTTGAATGCTTGGCTTTTATATATCATCCTCCACTTTGTAATATTACTCACCGATTCCTGCTTTCTTTCATAAACTGAACTAAGAGTTTTTTCAAGGAGCAGGCAGGAGGCGTAGTCATGCGTTTGGAGAGATTAAATAGCAACAGAATTAAAATCCATCTGACCACAGATGATTTGTATGAACGTGGATTGACCAAGGAAGATATATGGAAAGACTCGATAAAGTGGCAGTATTTTTTTCATGAAATGTTAGAAGAAGCAAATGACATATTTGATATGGAGATACACGGATCGGTAGCAGTTGAGATATTTTCCATGAAAGCACAAGGAATGGTAATGATCTTAACAATAAGTGAAAATGAATTGGATACGGAAGAATTATTATCAGAGGGCTTTTTAGAGATGCAAGTGACGGTAGAAGAAACAGTGGATATATTATATGAGTTTACTGATATAGAATATGTAATTGATGCGGTAAAACAGTTAGAGCAAAATAATTTTAAGGGTGGTTCTTTATATAATTTAAATGAAAGGTATTATTTATGTTTTGTCGATATTTCTTCATTTAAGGAAGAACAAATTATCGCTATTCTAAGTGAATTTGGAGAAGCGAGTTTAAAAAGTATATATGTTATTGAAGAATATGGGAATGTCATCAAAAAGGATAATGCCATTGAAACATTAGTACATTTTTTTTAATCAGCCATTTTCAAGGTAGAACAATTCCAATTTTTGAAGTTAATCTCAGATAACGGGGATATAGGAACTTCGACGGAGTTTGGAATTATCTATCTTTTTTTGTGTGTTTAAAGGGGATTTTGTACATAAAAATTTCTTAGTTGATGATTGGTAAAACTTGTTGAAAGTGTTAAAATGGAATGGGGAAGATACATAATAGTATTTCACCACTAGATTTTTGTTTAGCCTCAGGAAAAGCTGTATGGGAAAGTGTAGAAGAAAAAGGAATTAATGATAATTAAATGAGGGTGAGGTAGGACAAAGAATCGTTTAATTGAATATACTGATACTAGCAATGGGGAAAAAACAGTTTATCACAGTAAAAAAAGAATATATTATGGAATGAAAGCCTTCTGAAAGGAAGGGATTCGTATAAATCTAAATAAGTAAATAAATGATCTTGCATAATGTAAGTAAAAGTGTATACTGTGCTTAGAATTAGCAAATAAAATTGTATTTATGTTTTGCATTCTATTGAAGCTAAATAATTATTCTTATAAAGAAGAACTGCAGTGGATAACTACAAGTAGTTTTTTAGGAGGATTTATTAATGGTAGCCAACAAATCTAATGAGAAGAATCATGTAGAAGAGCAACACGATGTTTTGAAATCAACACAAACAGTAATTCATAAAGCTTTAAATAAACTTGGATATTCAGATGAAGTTTATGAATTATTAAAAGAGCCGATTCGAATGATGACAGTCAAAATTCCAGTGCGGATGGATGATGGGACTGTAAAAATCTTCACAGGCTACCGCGCTCAACACAATGATGCCGTGGGACCAACAAAAGGAGGAATTCGTTTTCATCCTAATGTTACGGAAACAGAAGTGAAAGCACTTTCTATTTGGATGAGTCTAAAATGTGGAATCGTTGATCTTCCATATGGTGGCGGAAAAGGAGGCATTATCTGTGATCCACGTGATATGTCTTTTCGTGAATTAGAAAGATTAAGCAGGGGCTATGTACGAGCAATCAGCCAAATTGTTGGACCAACTAAAGATATTCCAGCTCCAGATGTTTTTACTAATTCACAGATTATGGCATGGATGATGGACGAGTATAGCCGAATTGATGAATTTAACTCCCCTGGATTTATCACAGGAAAACCACTTGTATTAGGTGGTTCACAAGGAAGAGAAACTGCAACGGCTAAAGGTGTTACTATCTGTATACGAGAAGCTGCAAAAAGAAGAGGGATAGAGATAGAAGGAGCGCGTGTCGTCGTACAGGGATTTGGGAATGCGGGTAGCTTTTTGGCTAAATTTATGCATGATGCTGGAGCGAAGGTAATTGGTATTTCGGATGCATACGGTGCTTTACATGATCCTGAAGGATTAGATATTGACTATTTACTAGATAGACGAGATAGTTTTGGCACTGTTACAAACTTATTTAATAATACCATCTCAAATAAAGAATTATTGGAGTTGGATTGCGATATTTTAGTACCTGCTGCGATAGAAAATCAAATCACAGAACATAATGCAGATAATATTAAAGCAAGTATTGTAGTAGAAGCGGCGAACGGACCAACTACATTAGAAGCTACTCGTATTTTAACAGAAAGAGGAATTTTATTAGTTCCAGATGTATTAGCTTCAGCTGGCGGAGTAACTGTTTCTTATTTTGAATGGGTCCAAAATAATCAAGGGTATTATTGGACAGAGGAAGAAGTGGAAGAAAGACTGGAAAAAGTAATGAGTAAGTCCTTTAAAAACATTTATGATACTGCCAAAATACGTCGAGTTGATATGAGGCTGGCAGCATATATGGTGGGGGTTAGAAAAATGGCGGAAGCATCTAGATTCCGTGGTTGGATATAAATTTGATTAAATCTATTGCTGATTTTACAAAAATCTCCTATCCTTATAGGTAGGGGATTTTTTATATTGGACCTTTTTTGAGGGACGCCTTTTCGATTATGAATCATCTAATAGCTAAAAAAGAATGCATGATAGTAAAGCAAGGATTTTTTTAGAAGGGGCTAACCTTTTTGTAAAATGTTAGGAGTGACTATGTTGAAACGAGAAGAAGCAATTATCATTGGTGCTGGTCCCTGTGGTTTAGCAGCAGGGATCGCTTTAAAGGAAATAAATATAAATCCGTTAATCATTGAAAAAGGAAATGTTGTAAATGCCATACATGGTTATCCTACTCATCAAACTTTTTTCAGTACAAGTGAAAAGCTGGAGATTGGGGATGTCGCCTTTTTAACAGAACAATATAAACCAAATCGGAATCAAGCATTAGTCTATTATCGCGAAGTGGTTAAAAGAAAAGATCTTCGTATCCATGCATATGAAGAAGTATTAGACGTTCAGAGAACAGACGGAACAGACGGACAGGAGTTTATTGTAAAAACGAAAAAAGAGGAGTATATCGCTCCTTATGTTATTGTTGCTACTGGTTATTATGATCATCCCAATTATATGAATGTTCCAGGCGAAGACATGGATAAAGTAATGCATTATTTTAAAGAGGCACACCCTTATTTTAATCATGATGTCGCAGTAATTGGCGGGAAAAATTCAAGTGTGGATGCTGCGATCGAGCTAGTAAAAGCTGGTGCAAGAGTAACAGTTTTATATAGAGGGAGCGAATATTCCACTAGTATCAAACCGTGGATTTTACCAGAATTCGAGTCTTTAGTCCGCAAAGGAATTATTAAAATGGAATTCCATGCAAATGTTGTCGAAATAAAAGAGGGATCTCTTCTGTATGAAGTAAATGGAAAGCTTCATGAAATAAAAAATGACTTTGTTTTTGCAATGACCGGCTATCATCCTGATCATGCATTTTTGAAAAAAATGGGCATTGAAATTGAGAAAGAAACAGGAAGACCTGTATTTGATTCGGAAACTATGGAAACAAATGTGGAAGGAATATTTATTGCTGGGGTAATTGCTGCTGGAAATAATGCGAATGAAATCTTTATTGAAAATGGTAGATTTCATGGTGCGCAAATCGCAAAGGCTATCCAAGAAAAAAATAAATGAGACCGTGCAACTCTTCTATAGGGGAAAAGGGGAAATAAAATGTTGGCGATTTTTTCAGCCGGACTTGCACCAGGTTTAGCGTTATTAAGCTATTTTTATTTAAAAGACCAATACGGTTCTGAGCCAATATCACTTGTTATGCGGTCTTTTATTACAGGGGCACTTCTTGTGTTTCCTATAATGTTTATCCAATATGTTATTCAAGCTGAGAATGTCATTCCAGAGGGAATTTGGAGTTCCTTGCTTACCACAAGCTTATTGGAAGAATTTTTTAAATGGTTTATTGTTTTTTATACAGCGGTGAAGCATGCTGATTTCGATGAGCCTTACGATGGTATAGTCTATGGGGTTGCCGTGTCCTTAGGATTTGCTACGATGGAGAATATTTTGTATTTAGTGGCAAATGGACTAGAGTATGCAATCGGAAGAGCCTTGCTTCCTGTATCTAGTCATGCCCTTTTCGGGGTTATTATGGGTTATTATTTTGGAAAAGGTAAATTTATTGTTCCTAGAGGGAAATGGCTTGTCTATTCCTTGCTTGTTCCTTTTCTGCTTCACGCTATATATGATTATATTGTCTCTTTAGAGAAAAATTGGCTTATCTTCATCACCCCTTTTATGTTTTATTTATGGTGGTTAGGCCTTAGAAAGGTGAAAAGTGCTAGAGAACTAAGTAGCGAACCTATTCGAAAAATGACGGGAACCTAAATAAGAATAACGTAAAGGATATATTTACCATGAAGAAAGAGGAATGGTTAAAATCCTCTTTGGAATAAGCATTTATAACATCTAGCATGTAAGAAAGAAGAGTGATGTCATTCACTCTTCTTTTTTTTTGTATAAAAAACCAATTGCTACAAAAAATACAGTTAATGTTAATAGTAATTAGTTATGGGGGTAATAAGCATGAATAAAAAGTTTTTACTCACAAAAATATCAATCAGCCTTTTTGTTATGTCAGGACTACTAGTATTTCCTTTCGCCGAACAAAAAGTACATGCTTTTTCCAATCAGGTTATTCAGCATGGAGCGGTAGGAGATGATGTTATTGAATTGCAATCAAGACTTCAATATGTAGGATATTATAATGGGAAGATTGATGGAGTATTTGGTTGGCAAACTTATTGGGCACTAAGGAACTTTCAATATGAATACGGTTTGCCGATTGATGGATTAGCCGGTACGAAAACGAAAAATAAGTTAGCAAGTGCAACAAAATACAATGAGCAATTTGTCAAGGAACAGATAAATCGCGGGAAAAAGTTCTCTCATTATGGAGGAGTAGATTTAGAAAAGCAAAAAATGCCTTCTTCGAACAAAAGCAAAGCAAAAAAGCAAAATGATACAGCACAAAAGAAAACAAATAATAACGATCAAGCATCAAAACAAAAAAATGCAGCTGGAAACAACAATACGACTAATAAAAGCAGTAATCAAGGGGCAACTAATAACGACAATGCTCCCCAAAATACTACTAATACAAATGGCGGAGAAAATACAACGGGGAAAAAACCAACTGCAGCTAATGTTCCAAATGGTTTTTCACAAAATGATATTCAATTAATGGCAAATGCTGTATATGGTGAAGCAAGAGGAGAGCCATATGTAGGACAGGTAGCTGTAGCATCAGTAATTTTAAACAGAGTTAATAGTTCAACATTTCCAAATACCGTATCAGGCGTAATCTTTGAGCCGCGTGCCTTTACAGCAGTTGCAGACGGACAGATTTGGTTAACGCCAAATGAACAAGCAAAAGAGGCAGTTCTAGATGCAATAAATGGGTGGGATCCTACTGGAAATGCTCTGTATTACTTTAATCCAGATACAGCAACAAGTGGATGGATCTGGGGTCGACCACAAATTAAACAAATAGGTAAGCATATATTCTGTAAATAGTGGGGTGAGACAATGTTAAGAGGAATATTAATAGGAGTATTAACACTCGGTGTCGCAGGGGTGGCCTTTTGGGGCTATCAAGAACATAAAGAGAAAAATGCTGTATTATTAAACGCAGAGAATAACTACCAGAGAGCTTTTCATGATTTAACTTATCAAGTAGACCTACTTCATGATCAAATCGGGACAACTTTAGCAATGAATTCACAAGAATCTCTGTCTCCTGCATTGGCAGAAGTATGGCGAATTACTTCAGAAGCCCATTCAGATGTAGGTCAATTACCATTGACATTATTACCATTTAATAAAACAGAAGAGTTTTTAGCGAATATCGGAGATTTTAGTTATCGGACAGCAGTCAGAGATTTAAATAAAGAACCGTTATCGGATGAGGAATCCAAAACGTTAACAAAGCTGTATAAAGATGCAGCAGACATTCAAGATGAATTACGAAACGTGCAGCATTTGGTACTAGAAAATAATCTTCGCTGGATGGATGTTGAAATGGCATTAGCTACCGATAAACAATTGGATAACACCATTATAGATGGGTTAAAAACGGTAGAAGATAAAGTAGAAGGTTATCAGGAAACAAGCTTTGGTGTGACAAATGTAAATATGGAAAAGAAAGATGAAAACTTTAAAAATTTAAAAGGCAAGACAATAACAGAAAAAGAAGCCAAAGAAATCGCAAAAGAATTTGCAGATTTTAAAAATCCTGTTGATGTAAAAGTTACAGGAAATGGTAAAGGATCAAACTATGGTTTTTATAGTGTTTCTCTTAAAGAAAAGGGAACAAATGTAGAAGCTAGCATGGATATCACGAAAAAAGGCGGATATCCAATATGGTCAATTGTTTCTCGAGAAGTTAAGAAAGATAAAATAAGTCTAAATGAAGCAAGTAATCAAGCAGTTGAATTTTTAAAAGAACATAAATTTAAAAATCTAGCGTTATTTGAAAGTATGCAGTATGAAAATATTGGTGTGTTTAATTTTGTCACTGAAATAGATGGAGTGAAGATTTATCCAGATAGTGTCAAAATGAAGGTTGCATTGGATAATGGAAATATCATTGGTTTTGCAGCAGAGGATTATTTAAAGGCAAATAAAGAAAGAGAAATAAAAGATCCGGTTATTTCCAAACAAGATGCACGAAAAAAAATTAATAAACAAGTAAAAATAATGGATGATGGATTGGCAATCATCTTAAATGACATGAATGAAGAAGTATTATGTTATGAATTTATCGGGACATTAGGTGAAGACACTTATCGAATTTATATAAATGCTGATAATGGAGTGGAAGAGAAGGTAGAGAAGTTAAAAAATGCTGAACCTGTATATGAAGAAGTTGTGTAATTAGAAAAGAGCTGTCAACAAACTTTAATAAAAGTCTGTTGACAGTTTTTTAATTATAGGTACATAGAATTAGAATTACTGTGTTGTTAATGATGGAATGGACGGTATTGCCAAATATAAAACATTCATGCAATAATGATACATAAAAGTAGGTATTTTGGTATAAATAACTGGATTCGAACGTTAGGTCTTTAGGTCTACTTAAGATTTTCTAAACGAACTACATAATTTATATAGAAAAAATAAGATCAGTAGCATTAAAACGTTTATATAAATAGGAAGGAAAGTGTGAGATAAAGTGATTTCAATAGGAGACACATTAGTCATTGAACCGATTCATGGCGAAACAAAAGTAGAACAGTATAAAAGTCGTATTTTAGGAGTCGAGGAGAAATCAATCAGTATTGAATATCCAATTCACCTTGAAACTAACAAGCTTGTTTTTCTCATGAATGGAGCTCAGTTAAGGATTAACTTTGTAACAAACGAAGGTAATGCTTATTTATTTCATTCAGAAGTTATCGGTAGGAAAAAAGAGAATAATGTTCCCCTGCTAATCCTTTCGCTACCTCCTGATGATCAAATGATTAAGATTCAGCGAAGACAATTTGTAAGGATTGAAACAAGTGTTGATATGGCTATCCATCCTTTCGAGAAAGAGAACAATTTAGAACCATTTACAACTGTTTCTCTGGATTTTAGTGCAGGCGGAGCTGCGGTAATAGTTCCGAAACATATAAAACTTCAGCAAAATAGTAAAATTAAAGTTTCAGTAGTCTTACCTTTACAAAATGGTGAGTATAATTATCTACATTTATCTGCGAAAATAAAAAAAATCTTCGAATACAACGAACAGAACTATAAAATGGCTATCGAATTTTTGGACGTCGATCCCGTTGATCGACAATCCATGCTAAGATTCAGCTTTGACCGTCAACTATCACTGAAAAAGAAAGGGCTTGAAATTTGAATAAAGGCATGCATTTACTCCGATACTATTCCTATAATCTAAATATTACATGAGTCTAGCTTTGTTTATAAGAGCAGTAGAAAAAGGAGTTGCATGGAGTGAAAACGGTTGAAAGAATTTTATTAAAGATTATCGCCCTTCAAATTGTCTTTTTTATTATTGGGCAAATGCTTCATACTTGGGATTTTATACCGGAAATAAGAACAATCACTCAATATGAAGGTGTCATGGATTCGAATTTTGTCTCCTTTCTTGAGACCTTCGGTAGATAAGGATGATTATTCATAAATTGTCCTATCCAAAGAGATAGATAAAAGAGAGGATTTAATGATAAAAAATCGAAAGAATATGTTAAAATAAAAGAAAGTGAAGCCGTAAAAGCAAAGCTTTCTCTCCGTATTATTAATGTTGTTTCTCTTTTGTTAATGGGACTAGCTATGATTTCCCATTCCTTTTAGAGGAGAAATAGAATAGGAGAATTTTTTAATAAGTTAATTGGTATATTTGAGCCAGTAGTTCAGGAGGATTTATGGAAAAGAAAATTAGCATTGCAATTGATGGACCTGCAGCAGCAGGAAAAAGTACTGTTGCAAAGATTGTTGCGGAACAATTAGGATACATTTATATTGACACAGGTGCTATGTATAGAGCATTGACCTTTAAAGCAATTAATCATCATTTAAATTTAGAAGATGAAAAAAGTTTAATAAATATGTTAAATGAAACAGTTATTGAGCTTTTCCCAGGTGAACATGGTCAACTAATTTTTTTAGATAACAATGATGTCACAAAGGAAATTCGTTCAAGTGAAGTAACAAACTCTGTTTCCATTGTTTCTAAACATAAGCTCGTAAGGGAAGAAATGGTAAGAAGACAACAAATGTTTGCTGTAAACGGCGGGGTGGTAATGGATGGTAGAGATATTGGTACCCATGTGATTCCGACCGCTGAAGTAAAGGTCTTCCTTTTAGCTTCTGTTGATGAAAGAGCAATTAGAAGACATAAAGAGAATGTATCAAAAGGTTATCATTCAGACTTAGAACAGTTAAAACGAGAAATTGCTGCAAGAGATAAATTAGACTCAGAACGTGAAATTGCTCCATTGAAGAAGGCGGACGATGCGATTGAATTGGACACAACTTCTTTATCCATAAATGAGGTAGTCGAAAAAATTATGGAGCTAACTAGAGAAAAAATAAGTAATTAATGAAAACGAAAGCAAAAATCACTTAATCTTTCAAACTAGTCTAGTGTTTCTTACTTGACAAAAAAAGAAGTTTGTAAGAACTTTAAAGAGAAGGTTTCTTATAAATCGTATGCATGATTAATTTATTTTCGGTTGCCTAAACATTCTTTCGAGAATGTTTAGGCGCTATAGAGTCGAAGGAGGAGTACATATGTCTGAGGAATTAAATGATGTAGTTGTAAATAATTATACTGTCGGAGACGTAGTAAGTGGTCAGATTACGAAAGTGGAAGAGAAACAGGTGATTGTTGCAATCAGCGACAGTAAACTCGATGGGATTATACCAATAAGTGAATTATCTAGCCTTCACATTGAAAAAGCGAGTGATGTAGTAGCTGAAGGAGACAAACTTGAGTTAGAAGTAATTAAAGTGGAAGAAGATGCTCTGGTTTTGTCAAAAAGAAAAGTGGATGCGGAAAAAGCATGGGATCAGCTTGAAGAGAAGTTTAATTCTGGCGAAGTGTTCGAAGCAGAAGTAAAAGACGTCGTAAAAGGCGGACTTGTGGTTGATCTTGGTGTCAGAGGCTTTGTTCCTGCTTCCTTAGTAGAAGCTCATTATGTAGAAGATTTTTCTGATTACAAAGGGAAGATCATTTCTTTTAAAATTGTAGAATTGGAAAAAGACAAGAGTCGCCTTATATTATCCCACCGTGCAGTTGTTGAGGAAGAGAAAAATAAACAAAAACAAAACCTCCTTGACTCAATTGAAGTTGGCGAAACACTTACAGGTACCGTGCAAAGAATTACAGATTTTGGTGCTTTTGTTGATTTAGGCGGAATTGATGGATTAGTTCATATTTCTCAATTATCTCATGATCATATTTCTAGTCCGACAGATGTAGTTCAAGAAGGGCAAGAAGTAAAGGTGAAAGTATTAAGTGTTGATCGTAATAATGATCGTATCTCTTTATCTATTAAAGAAACACAACCAGGACCGTGGGCAGACATTGCAGCGCGTGCTGAAAAAGGTAGTGTTCTAGATGGAACTGTAAAACGTATTGTTTCCTATGGGGCTTTTGTTGAAGTATTCCCAGGGGTTGAAGGTCTTGTTCATATATCTCAAATTGCCCATAAGCATATTGGAACACCTCACGAAGTATTAAAAGAAGGACAAGAAGTCCAAGTAAAAGTTTTAGATGTGAATGAAGAAGAACAACGCCTTTCTTTAAGTATTAAAGAATTAACAGAAAAAGAAATAGACGAAGAAGAAGTATATGAACTTCCTGAAGAATCAAAAGGTTTCCAATTAGGAGATATGATTGGTGAGCAATTGAAAAAGTTAAAAAATTAATGTTATATAATCAAGAGGTGGCCATTTTGGCTACCTCTTTGTCTTTTTACTTATTATCGTTTAGTAATCTTCCTTCTTCTGGACTTTGTAAGCGAGTGGAACCATTATAATGAAGTGCTTGATCGCGATCAGATTCTACTCTGTTACTATTTTTTAATTTTTTTTCCTGTCTATCTTTACCCATTTACAATGCCTCCTGTTTTTCATTTCCATTATAAAATGGATGTCTCCTTCTTTTCTTTCATAGAAGTTCTTTTTATTATTCTTCCGTATGCAGAAAATACTTAATGAAAAAAATTCCTAAAAAAATTACCGAATAGTCCCTATGCACTCTTCTATCTTTTTCGTTTAAATTACATAGTTCCGAGACATAATGGAAAAATAGAGGAGAGTGAGGATATGGAAGGATCAATCTTTTTATTCTGTACATGGTGTATCTGGATAATAACAACGTTTTTTATGGACAAAAATAATCCAAAGCGAACAAAATATTCTATTTATATATTAACAGCAATTATTTTAAGTCCTTACCAGTGGGAATGGCAAGGAAAAAGTTGCTCCATTTTGCTCCTAGTTGTGTTAATAATGTCGTTTTTTTATACAGGTACTTTGCGATGGAAGAACTGCATTTATACGATTGTTTCGTCTTTTTTTATGATGTTAGCTTATGTTACATATGAGTTAATGGCCATCATTGATCCTTTTTGGGTATTCATTCCGGGTGTATGGCTGAAAACAAGTATATTATTTACATTCCTTATCTTGGTGCACAAAAATATATCTTGCCAAATACTTGTTTTGCTGATTGGAAGTATTAATGGGGAGATAGTTTTAAGCTTCCTTTTAAGAAGCTATCAGATGGATTATTCCATTGGTTCAATGGCCTTTTTCGATTTTTTAACACTTGGTTTGCTAGGATTGATTTCTCTTTATTACCTAAAAATAACACTTGTTAGATGGGAAAATTATGTATTTTTGCTTGAAAAGGAGAGACAAAAAAACTTATGAGTAATCTCGTTTATCCAATTCTATTTGGAGTAATTGTTGGAACCTTGTTAAGGATGTTTATGCTGCGCACTGATTATAGACAATATCCGACTTATTTACATGGGAAAATCATTCATATAGCGTTAGGTTTTATTGCAGCAGGTTTAGGATCCGTAGCAATACCATCCATATTAAACAAAGATTTTACAGCAGTAACTTTCCTTACTGTTGCCGCCTCTCAATTTCGTGAAGTTAGAAATATGGAGAGAAATACGTTAACAGAACTAGATAGTTTTGAAATGGTACCAAGAGGAAAAACATATATCGAAGGAATCGCGATTGCTTTTGAAAGTAGAAATTATTTAGTAATGTTTGCTGGCTTAGTCAGCACGTTTGGTTATATTGTTTTCAACATATGGACAGGAATACTTGCAGCAATCATCTCGGTTGTCATAGCGAAGAAACTAATGTCTGGTGGTCAATTAAAGGATATAGTAGATATAGAATATGTTCAACCGACATTTAAAGGGGCTGGTTTACATATTGATACCATTTATATTATGAATATTGGGTTACCGGAGCGACAGAAAGAAGTGTTGAAATATGGAATGGGATTTATTCTCACACCAAAGAATTTTAATGCGAGAACTACCATTGCAAATTTAGGTCAAAGACAAGCAATTTTATATGATGTTACAACGGCTCTGGGTGTATACCGTGACTCCGGAACACCTGCGTTAGTACCTCTAGCTAAGAGAGACCTAGAAGATGGAAGAGTTGCTGTATTTGTGTTACCTCAAATACATAATGAAAAAAAGGCCATTCGTATCATTGGTGCAGTTCCAACTCTAGAAAATGCGATTCGCATGCCAAGTAAGCGTGAAGAAAGGGAGGATGAGTTAGAATGACTTTAGAGAAATACATTTTAGCCTCCATAACAACTAATCCAAATAAAGTTGCTCCAGGAACAGGTGTATTTTATTGCCAAGATACAAAGGAATTAGAAACAGTTGCGACTAATTTAGAAGCGATATTAGATGGGATTGCCCATAAAATCAGCGAGGAAGTTTTTATTATTGTAAAACATTAATTATCATAAGAGAGCTAGAAAAAAGTAAGGTTATGCAAAAGAAATATAGTTTTATGTTGCTAGGTTATCATCTCTTTGATAAACTATTTTAGTTAGGGGTCTACCTCTCAGTTTAAGGGTTAACCCCTATTTTACTATTTTTTGTTAAAGGGTATTACTTGAGCAAATCGATTATTGGTTTTGTTTTGAAGGAGAATTTTTTGAATTAGTGTTTATGACATACTCAAAACGAAGCTATAAAAACGGAAAGTACAAAAAAGCTTTAGTGCTTACGTTCATAAAAGAAATAAATAATCTAAGAAATGTTCTTTAACATCGTGATTACCTTAGGTTTATACTGCTAAGGAATCATGCTGCATGGATAGAATGATTATGTATATGAAGGGATGATAGCGATGGCGAAACCAGTTATTGCAATAGTTGGACGACCGAATGTTGGGAAATCTACTATCTTTAATCGGATAGTAGGAGAACGGATTTCTATTGTAGAAGATATACCAGGAGTAACGAGAGATCGTATCTATAGCTCGGCAGAATGGTTAAATCATGATTTTAACCTTATTGATACAGGAGGTATTGATATTGGGGATGAACCATTTTTAGACCAAATACGTATGCAGGCAGAAATTGCAATTGAGGAAGCAGATGTTATTATTTTTATAACAAACGGTCGTGAAGGTGTTACTTCCGCAGATGAAGAAGTGGCGAAGATTTTGTATAAAGCGAAAAAGCCTGTTGTGCTAGCTGTAAACAAAGTAGATAACCCAGATATGAGAGAACAAATTTATGATTTTTATTCATTAGGATTTGGAGAACCGTTTCCGATCTCTGGTTCACATGGTCTAGGACTTGGAGATTTATTGGATGAAGCTGCAAAGCATTTTCCTAAGCGTGATACAAAGGATTACGATGATGATGTTATTAAATTTTCGCTTATAGGAAGACCCAATGTTGGGAAATCTTCATTAGTGAATGCAATGTTAGGCGAAGACCGCGTAATCGTAAGTAATGTTGCAGGAACAACGCGTGATGCAATTGATTCCCAAGTAACGGTTAATGGTGAAGAATTCGTGATTATCGATACAGCTGGAATGAGAAAAAAAGGAAAAGTATATGAGTCTACAGAAAAATATAGTGTCCTTAGAGCATTACGAGCAATCGAAAGATCGGATGTTGTCTTAGTAGTTATTGATGGGGAAGAAGGCATTATTGAACAAGATAAAAAAATTGCTGGTTATGCTCATGAGGCAGGAAGAGCAGTTATTGTTGTTGTAAATAAATGGGATGCAGTAGAAAAAGATGAAAAAACAATGAAAACCTTTGAACAAAATATAAGGGAGCATTTCTTATTCTTAGACTATGCACCAATTGTATTCTTATCTGCGAAAACAAAGAAACGTATTCATACTTTAATTCCGATGATTAAAGTTGCCAGTGAAAATCATACACGCCGAGTGGAAACAAGTGTGTTAAATGATGTTATAATGGATGCGGTTGCGATGAATCCAACTCCAACAGATAAAGGAAAAAGATTAAAAATATACTATACTACCCAAGTTGCAGTTGGACCGCCTACTTTTGTTGTTTTTGTAAATGATCCAGAATTGCTTCACTTTTCTTATGAGCGATTTTTAGAAAATCGGATTAGAGATGCCTTTGGTTTTGAAGGAACACCGATTAAAATATTTGCAAGAGAAAGAAAATAAAAGAGGTGTAAAGGATGAAAGATAAAAAATCCGTAGCGATGATTGGTGCTGGAAGCTGGGGGACAGCACTATCATTAGTACTTGGCGACAATGGTCATACTATTCATATTTGGGGAAAAGATGAGAAAAATATTGCAGAGATAAATAATTTACATCAAAATAGTAAATATTTGCCTGGAATTACCTTACCCAATGAAGTAAAAGGCACTACTTCGTTAGAAGAGAGTGTTCATGATGTGGATATCATTGTTTTAGCTGTACCAACAAAAGCGATGCGTGAGGTAATTCCTCAATTACTCCCGTATATTAAAGAACCGAAAACGTTCGTTCATGTAAGCAAAGGAATTGAACCTGGTACATTACTTAGAATTTCTGAAATAATGGAGGAAGAGATACCTGAAAGCATCCGAAAGAGTATTGTTGTGCTCTCTGGACCTAGTCATGCGGAAGAAGTAAGCTTGCGTCATCCGACGACTGTTACAGTATCTTCTAAAAATATGAAGGAAGCTGAACTGGTACAAGATTTATTTATCAATCATAATTTTCGAGTATACACAAATCCGGACCTTATCGGAGTAGAAATTGGCGGGGCGTTGAAAAATATTATTGCAGTGTGTGCAGGGATTGCAGATGGATTAGGTTTTGGTGATAATGCAAAGGCCGCATTAATTACAAGAGGACTTGCTGAAATGGCAAGACTTGGAACAAGAATGGGCGCAAATCCACTTACTTTTGCTGGTTTGACTGGGATTGGAGATTTAATTGTTACTTGTACAAGTGTTCATTCAAGAAACTGGCGAGCAGGTAATATGCTTGGAAAAGGTCATGCACTAGAAGAAGTACTGGAGCAAATGGGAATGGTTGTAGAAGGAATTCGAACAACGAAAGCAGCCCATCAGCTTTCCGAAAAATACGATGTTACGATGCCTATCACAAATGCATTATTCGAAATTTTATTCAATGGCCAAGATGCAAAAGCAGCAGTCGAAAGCTTAATGGCCAGAGGAAAAACGAACGAAATGGAAGATTTAATAAACATTCTTGCTTCTCAGTACATAGAATAAGGAAAAGATGTGTACTTTGTAAATCCTTTCTTATGAAAGGAGAATGAACGAAATCTTTTTATGGAAATTTAGGCGTTTTAATGGTTCGAAAATGGATGTAATAACATAAAATGCCTTGAAGCAACCTAGTGGAATGAACAGGGTTTGGGTCAAATAGTCAATGGAAATCAAAGTGAGAAGTTTCCCCTACTTCTTACTTTGATTTTTTTTTGTTTTTCGACGCTTTACATTATCCTATATTGTTTGAACGATATATGTCTTTGTAACAGTTTGGCAAGTTTAATAGACTGGCTGATAATCAGATTAGTTTTTCTAGTCTTTTATAGGTGATTCCAAACAAAAAGTGTCATATCCCTTCTCTTCTTGTATATATTGAAGAGAAGGTTTTATTTATTCATACACAGAACAAATGGGATTAATATAGTTTATAAATGAATTCATGCTAGTTTCATAAAAAGAAAACGTATAGATGGGCATCATTTTTACGTTCATAAACAAAGGTCTTATTACTTTAAAATAAAAACTAGCAAAAAAAAGGGGAGGAAAATAAAAAATAAGGCATAAAGAGATAGGACAACATCATAAATATATATTGTCTAATAGTATTAAATGGATAATTCTATCCCATGTACTAGGAAAAGTTCAGGAGGGGATCACTTGGAAAAGGTAAATATTTTTAAAGATATTGCCGAAAGAACGGGCGGTGATATTTACTTAGGTGTAGTAGGAGCAGTGCGTACCGGAAAATCAACTTTTATAAAAAAATTCATGGAATTGGTTGTTATCCCAAACATGGACAATGAAGGTGATAGAGCTCGGACTAAAGATGAGCTTCCACAAAGTGCAGCAGGAAAAACAATTATGACAACAGAGCCAAAGTTCGTTCCAAATCAAGCGGCCTCTATTAAAGTAGATGAAGGATTAGAAGTGAATATTAGGCTTGTAGATTGTGTCGGGTATACTGTGCCGGGTGCACAAGGTTATGAGGATGAAAACGGTCCTAGAATGATCAATACACCATGGTATGAAGAGCCTATTCCATTTCATGAAGCTGCTGAAATAGGAACAAGAAAGGTTATTCAAGAACACAGTACAATTGGAGTCGTTATTACAACAGATGGTACGATTGGTGATATTCCAAGAAGTAACTATCTAGAAGCTGAGAATAGAGTAATTGAAGAGTTAAAAGAGGTTGGTAAACCATTTATTATGATTATTAATAGTGCTCAGCCTTATCATCCTAATACTGATGCTCTAAAACAAGAGCTTTCCGAAAAATATGATATTCCAGTTATTGCCATGAGTGTAGAAAGTATGCGTGAAACAGATGTATTAAATGTTATGCGAGAAGCATTATTCGAGTTTCCAGTTTTAGAGGTAAATGTAAACTTACCAAGCTGGGTAATGGTATTAAGAGAAAATCATTGGTTAAGAGATAATTATCAAGAAGCAGTAAAAGAAACAGTTAAAGACATTAAGAGATTAAGAGATGTGGATAGAGTCGTTTCGCAATTTAGTGAATATGAATTCATTGAAAATGCTGGTCTTGCAGGTATAGAAATGGGGCAAGGTATCGCAGAAATTGATTTGTTTGCACCAGATGAATTATATGATGATATCCTTAAAGAAATTGTAGGTGTGGAAATTAGAGGAAAAGACCACCTACTAGAATTAATGCAAGATTTTGCACATGCTAAAACGGAATATGATCAAATCTCAGATGCTTTAAAAATGGTGAAACAAACTGGGTATGGCATTGCTGCCCCCTCATTAGTGGATATGAGTTTAGATGAACCGGAAATCATTCGTCAAGGCTCGAGATTTGGGGTTAGATTAAAAGCCGTTGCACCATCCATCCATATGATTAAAGTGGATGTGGAAAGTGAATTTGCCCCAATCATTGGATCTGAAAAGCAAAGTGAGGAATTAGTAAGATACTTAATGCAAGATTTTGAGGATGATCCATTATCTATCTGGAATTCGGATATTTTTGGAAGAAGTTTAAGTTCCATCGTCCGAGAAGGCATACAAGCAAAATTGTCATTAATGCCAGAAAATGCACGTTATAAACTGAAAGAGACATTAGAAAGAATTATTAACGAAGGCTCTGGTGGACTCATAGCAATTATTTTGTAAGGACTCTATTTTAGAGTTCTTTTTTTGATGAATAAATAAAAAGGCATTTCTTTTATTAGATATATACCCGTTTATAACTTTGTTGAAACAACGGGAGAATAGTTCCATTTCTGCTCAAATTATGGATGAAATTGGTAAAAATATGGTTTTAATGTTACGCTTTTATTTCAAAATAAGAAAATATTGCTATCAATATATAAAATTTCTTGATATGCAGAAATGATTATGATAATCTTTTAAAGGAATTAGCGTTATAAAAGGTTTCTTAATCTTTATTAAAAGCTTAAGGCTTTTCATACTGGAATTTCTTTTTAGTAGAAACCAATTGGTCTCAATTAAGAAAAAATTCAGTAGGACGTATATAATTCCGTTAATTTGTTTACAAATAAAGATATGAAACTAATTTTTAGCTTTTATTTGAAACACTCGGGAGGAGGTGAAAGGCATGAACAAGACAGAATTAATCAATGCAGTTGCTGAAGCAAGTGAACTATCAAAAAAGGACGCTACTAAAGCAGTTGACGCTGTTTTCGATACAATTTTGAATGCTTTAAAAGATGGTGATAAAGTACAACTTATCGGTTTCGGTAACTTTGAAGTACGTGAGCGTGCGGCTCGTAAAGGTCGTAACCCACAAACTGGTGAAGAAATTGAAATCGCAGCAAGTAAAGTTCCTGCTTTTAAACCAGGTAAAGCACTTAAAGACGCAGTGAAATAATTACATACAATGATAGTATTTCACTAAAACCGCGAAAATTATCGCGGTTTTTTTCTGTTATTTTTAATGGTGCAAAGAAACAAAGCTGAATTATGTTCATTTAATTCGGAAAAGATAAAGCAGACCCTTTCCTAAGTGCCAATTGTATCCCTTTACTTTTTCTTGTGATATAATAATTAGAATATGTGATAGAAATGGAAAGTATTTTTTTTAAGTTTGCTTTGTTAATTTGTAGCTCTAAGATAGATAGACAATCTTTCGAAAGATAGTTTCACCTGTCTTAATTAAAAGCAGATGCGAGAAACGAAATTATAGAAAACCAGGAATAAATGGGGAACAAGGGTGATGTTATGGTTATGCAGGAATTAATAGAGAGTGTAAAAAAAAGAGTGATTGAGCGAACTTCGAATCATTATTTGCAAAAACATATACCAAATCCGGTTATAGATGAACATAAGATTTTACTAATTATATCTGTCCTTTTAGAGGCAAATATACAAAAACAAGAAATAATTACATATGCAACAACTATTACACTTATACAAATTGCCCTTGATACCCATGAGCTTGTTACAAATGAAAAGATGCATAAAGGGAACGAAAGAAATCGACAGTTAACAGTATTAGCAGGGGATTTATATAGTGGGCAATATTATAAAATATTAGCTGAAATCGAAGACCTTAAAATGCTTAAATTCCTTGCAGAAGGAATTAAAGAGGTAAATGAGAATAAAATATTCTTTTATCATCAGAATGCGAAAACAATAGAGCAGGTAATAGAAAGCCTGAAAAATATTGAGGGAGCATTAATTAAAAAGCTTGTGGACTTTTATCAATTAGATGGATGGAAATCGCTTGTAGAGGAATATTTGTTTCTTTATCGAATACAAAAAGAAAAAGAATTATATGACCGCACGCAAGGATCAATCGTTGTCGAAACATTTTATAAGTATGAGAATAAGAACAATTTATTATCTATAAGTGCTAAAACAGCCGTATTAGATAAATATTTAAAAGAGACAAGTTCACGACTAGAAGAGATGCTAGAAAATCTTCCTGAATTACAAGCAGTGTTTAGAGAAAATACCTATCAGTTATTAAATGCAATAAACAAACAACAATTGTACGTAGAGGAAGGGTAATTAAAAATGCAAGAGCAGCAATCTAAAGAAGAAAAGGTACATAATGTATTTGAAAAAATTTATAGTAATTACGATAAAATGAATTCAGTCATCAGCTTTCAGCAACATAAACTATGGCGAAAAGACACGATGAAGAGAATGAATGTGCCTAAAGGAGCAGCATGTTTAGATGTATGCTGCGGAACAGCTGATTGGACAATTAGCCTAGCAGAGCAAGTTGGACCAAACGGCAAAGTAGTTGGACTTGATTTTAGTGAAAATATGTTGAGTATCGGTAAACAAAAGACAATGGGATATGAGAATATTGAGCTTATTCACGGGAATGCTATGGAATTGCCATTTGATGATAATCAGTTTGATTTTGTGACAATCGGCTTTGGTTTACGAAATGTTCCAGATTATTTAACTGTTTTAAAAGAGATGCGAAGAGTGGTAAAGCCAGGTGGATTGGTAGTTTGTTTAGAAACATCCCAGCCGACAATGCCGATCTTTAGACAGGGATACTACTTTTATTTTCGATATATCATGCCGGTTTTCGGGAAATTGTTTGCGAAAAGCTATAAGGAATATTCATGGCTTCAAGAATCGGCACGTGACTTTCCGGGTATGAAAGAACTTGCTCTGATGTTTCAAGAAGCTGGACTAAAGAAAGTGACATATAAGCCTTATTTTGGTGGTGTTGCTGCGGTTCATATAGGATATAAATAATCGTGCAATCATAGAGGAGAGTCTAAATCAAAATCCAATAAGCAATATTTGGATCAAGATGGGAGGACTACATTTTAATCCTGTATTCTTGTCCTTGTATTTAGACCTCTTTTTTTCATAAATAGGATTAAATTTATATATAAGCATTTTTATGCTGGATAATTATTTTAAAATATCGATACAAGTTGGGTGAGTAGTTAGTGAAATTAAAAATGATGTACTCATTTTTGAATTCGGATATAGATAAGATTGAGAAAGCTTTGGAAGAAACGGTACAGGCGAACTCTTCCATTTTAAGAGAATCATCGTTACATTTATTGCAAGCAGGTGGCAAAAGAATACGTCCGATATTCGTATTGCTTGCTGGACAGTTTGGTAACTATGATATTCAGGTTATAAAAAAGGCAGCTATTTCATTAGAATTAATTCATATGGCATCCTTAGTTCATGATGATGTTATAGACGACTCCGATTTAAGGAGAGGCCAACCGACGATTAAAGCAAAATGGGATAATAAAGTAGCCATGTATACAGGGGATTATATTTTTGCTAGGTCAATAGAAATTATGAGTGAGATAGATAAGCCAGCTGCTCACAAAGTCCTTGCTAATACGATAGTGGAAGTATGTATCGGTGAAATTCAGCAAATAAAAGATAAATACCGATTTGATCAAAATATAAGGGATTATTTTCGACGAATTAAACGGAAAACGGCATTATTAATATCGGCAAGCTCGTTAGTAGGGGCTATTGTTTCTGATGTTGAGGAAGATTATCAACAAAAGTTATATCGATTTGGTTATTATGTTGGAATGTCTTATCAAATCATAGATGATGTTCTCGATTTTGTAGGTACGGAAGAAGAATTAGGAAAGCCTGCTGGTGGAGATTTACTTCAAGGAAATATTACTTTGCCTGTTTTATTCGCGATGGAACAAGAAAAAGTGCGCGATAAAGTGATAACTGTTCATGAGGCAATGCCTAAGAAAGAGTTAATGGAAATTATCTCCATGATCAAAAATACAGATGCTATCGATCGTTCCTTGCAGGTTAGTGATTTGTATTTAAAAAAGGCTTTGCAAACTATCCATGATTTGCCAAATGGAAAAGCAAAATCTGCACTTAATAATATCGCTAAATATTTAGGAAAGCGCAAATTTTAAGGAATAAGCATACCTTTTGTACATGTTTTTGATGAAAGCGTTTTTAAATTTCTTTTGCATAAATTGGGTTTTTGTGGTAAGTTTTTCATGAATGACCATGTTTACTAGTCTAATACATATGGTAGGAGTGAGCTTATGGAAAGAACATTTCTAATGGTAAAGCCAGATGGGGTACAAAGAAATTTAATAGGGAAAATAGTAACCCGTTTTGAAGAAAAAGGTTTTCAACTTGTTGGAGCAAAGCTTATTCATATTACGGAAAATTTAGCGGAACAACATTATGCAGAACACAAAGGCAAGCCGTTTTTTACACAATTAGTAGATTTTATTACTTCAGGTCCTGTTTTTGCAATGGTTTGGCAAGGAGAGGAAGTTATTGCCAAGGCAAGACTGATGATGGGAAAAACGGATCCTTTGGAAGCTTTGCCTGGTACGGTTCGTGGTGATTTTGGAGTAGTAAAACATAAAAATATTATCCATGGGTCTGACGGGATAGAAAGTGCTCAAAGAGAAATTGCTCTTTTCTTTAAAGAAGAAGAAATAGTAGAGTATAAGAAACTATTAGATAGTTGGATTTACTAATATAGCTTACTTAGCTGTCCTATGCAGGGCAGCTATTTTTTTTGAATGATTAAACTAAGAGACCGGCTACCTTGGAGTATGGGCGATGATATCCAGCCGCTTCCGCTTTTGATGTCTAGCTCCGGGCACTAGGGGCTGATGGGCTTCTCGACCGTTCCCTAGGATAAGGCAACATCGATTCACTAACGTTCATCGTGTATCCTATATCTCAGGAACGGTCGCTCCATCCCACACGCCCCTACCGAGTGCCCTCCGCTTTTCAATGTCAAGCTTCAGCGCCTATCTTCTAGCAAACTTCGGTCGCTTCCCTACGATAAGTCAACATCGTCTCACTGCTTCCCCGTGTTTCCTTTATCTCAGTCAGCGCCCTCCAGTTTGTACGCCGATAACCAGTCGCTTCCGCTTTTCTAGTAATTATATGAATTATCGGAATAAAATTTGGCCGTTTTGTGGGAAAATCGTATATACTTAAAAAGTAGTTGATTTTATTATACTTGTGAGGAATTTTAAATGGAGAAGGATTTTCAAGATTTTATAAAGAATTTTTACAAATTATCAGGAATAGATTTGTCTTTGTACAAAGAGGCACAAATGAAAAGAAGGTTGACATCTCTTTATGAAAAAAGGGGTTTTACTTCTTTTGAAGATTATTTTAAAGCGATACATAAGGATAAACATTTATTGGACGAGCTATTAGATCGAATGACAATTAATGTTTCTGAGTTTTACCGGAATTATAAGCGCTGGGAAGTACTGGAGAAAAAAATCTTACCCTCTCTTCTACAATCAAAAGCACAATTAAAGGTTTGGAGTGCCGCCTGCTCAACAGGAGAGGAGCCTTATACTTTATCTATGCTTCTTTCCAATGAAATGAAGTTGAGAGACTTTCAAATTCTTGCGACGGATATTGATATTAACGCCTTAGACAGGGCAAAAAAGGGCATTTATTTAGAGCGAGCATTAAACGAAGTACCATCCGCTCAAAAAGATAAATATTTTGAAAAAGATGGTGCAATGTTCAAAATAAAAGAGGAAGTTAAAAGAAATGTAACATTTAAGAAGCAAAACTTATTATCGGATTCGTTTGGCGGACCATTTGATTTAATTGTGTGTAGAAATGTTCTTATCTATTTTACAGAGGATGCAAAAGATTTACTTTACCATAAATTTTCTCAAGCTTTAAAACCTGGTGGAATTTTCTTTGTAGGGAGTACAGAGCAAATTTTTACACCTGCTAAATATGGATTTGAGACAGCAGATACTTTTTTTTATCGGAAAATATAAGTTAATGGCAAAACAACACTGCAAATTTATCGTTGTTTTGCCATTGTTTACATGATTGCTATTTTTCTTATGAAAAGGATTATCGCGTTGTAATATTTTGTGAAGATTTTTAGATTTTCACTATTCATAACAGGATTGGTATGTTATATTGGAACATAATCACTTTAAAGCGTTGAAGGGAGAAAGGATTCATTATGAGATATTTAACATCTGGGGAGTCACATGGTCCCAAATTAATCACAATTATCGAAGGACTTCCTGCTGGAATGCCTTTATTAGCTGAAGATATAAATAAGGAGTTAGCTAGAAGACAAAAAGGGCATGGCAGAGGAAGAAGAATGCAAATAGAAACAGATACCGTTGAAATTGGCGGCGGTATTAGACATGGTTATACGCTAGGTTCACCGGTTTCATTGATTGTAGAAAACAACGATTGGAAGCATTGGACTAAAGTTATGGGACAGGACCCAATTGATGAAGCGGAAGCAAACGAAATAAAACGAAAAATAAGTCGTCCACGCCCAGGGCATGCAGATTTAAATGGCGCTATTAAATATGGTCACCGCGATATGAGAAATGTGTTAGAGAGATCTTCTGCCCGTGAAACGACAGTTCGTGTAGCGGCAGGGGCAGTGGCGAAAAAGCTCCTTGATTTACTAGGGATTAAAGTTGCCTCACATGTCGTTGAAATTGGTGGTATAAAATCAAATATAACTAATTATGAGTCGATTGAAAAACTTAGGGAAATTACGGAAAATTCTCCTGTTCGCTGTTTAGATGAAGAAGCAGGCTTAAAAATGATGAATGCCATCGATGAAGCGAAAGCAAATGGTGATTCCATTGGCGGTGTAGTAGAAGTAATAGTGGAAGGTATGCCGATTGGTGTGGGAAGCTATGTGCACTATGACCGTAAATTAGATGCAAAGCTTGCTGCCGCAATCATGAGTATAAATGCATTTAAAGGAGTAGAGATTGGAATAGGCTTTGAAGCTGCTAGAAAGCCAGGAAGTGAAGTTCATGATGAGATTATATGGGATCAAGAAAATGGCTATTCTCGCAGAACAAACCGTCTAGGTGGCTTAGAGGGTGGAATGACAAACGGTATGCCAATTGTTGTAAGAGGGGTAATGAAGCCAATTCCGACCCTATATAAACCATTAAAAAGCGTGGATATCGATACAAAAGAAGAATTTACAGCTAGCATTGAACGCAGTGATAGCTGCGCAGTTCCAGCGGCATCTGTAGTAGCAGAGCATGCAGTTGCTTGGGAGCTTGCTGCAGCTATTGTTGATCAATTTTATGCTGATCGATTTGAAGGACTTGTAGCTAATATTGCTGAGCACAATAGACATGCGAGGGAATTCTAATGCAGACTGTTTCCATTCAAACAATGTCAAAACATTATGATGTATGGATTGGGGAGAATGTAATTGCAGAACTTTCAGCATTTCTGCAAAAGGAATTTGCTGATGTAACAAAAATTTTAATTATTACAGATGAGTCAGTTGAAAAGCTGCACCTGAAAACGGTTGAAAAGAAACTTTCCTCCTTTCCTGTCGTTAGCTATACAGTGCCAGCAGGAGAAAAGGCAAAAACATTTGATGTTTTTTATGCTTGTTTGACCTATATGCTAGAACAGCACCTTGACCGTAAATCGCTAGTGTTAGCATTAGGGGCGGAGCCGTTGGGGATTTAGCAGGCTATGTAGCTGCTTCCTTTATGAGAGGAATTCCTTTTATTCAAATCCCAACCACTATTTTAGCTCATGATAGTGCAGTTGGCGGAAAAGTAGCTATTAACCATCCTTTAGGTAAAAACATGATTGGTGTTTTTAATCAGCCAGAAGCTGTCTTTTATGATACAACGTTTCTATCTACACTGCCGCTTCAAGAACTTCGCTCAGGATTTGGTGAGGTAATCAAACATGCATTAATTAGCGATATAAGCTTTTATCATGAACTACGTAGCAAGATAAGTGATTTATCACAAGTAAAAATTGCTTATTGGTCTGAAATTCTTGAGAAAGGTATTCTTGTTAAACAAGCGATTGTTGAAGAAGATGAAAAGGAAACAAGTGTACGTGCCTTTTTGAATTTTGGGCATACATTAGGTCATGCAATTGAGGCAGAGATGGGGTATGGAAAATTTACTCATGGAGAAGCTGTCGTGATTGGAATGATATTTGCGATAAGATTAAGTAAGCGAAAATATGACATAGCATTTTCGCTAGAGGAGTATATAAAGTGGCTTAAACAGTTAGGATATACTTGTGATATTCCCAATGATTTAGAAATAGAACGTTTAATTGATCGAATGAGACAGGATAAGAAATCTATAAATGGGACGATTCGTTTTGTCCTTTTACAAGAAATAGGATCTCCTGTACTAGTAGAAGTGAACGAAGCGGTAATTAGAGAAGAATTAGGTTTATTTAAAGGTGGGAAGTAGATGATTAGAGGCGTTAGAGGAGCAATAACGGTTGAACACAATATCGAAGCAGAAATTTTATCTGCAACAGAAAGACTTTTTAAAGAGATGATAAACGCAAATAATATAAAAGCATGTGATGTGGCATCCGTATTTTTGTCAGTAACAGATGATATAAATGCTGCTTTCCCAGCTAAAATTATTCGTATGCAAGAAGATTGGACATATGTACCAGTTATGTGTATGAAAGAAATAGCAGTTCCTCATTCATTAGAAAAGTGTATTCGGATTATGATGCATTGGAACACGGAGCTGCCGCAAGAGGAAATACAGCATACTTATTTAGAAAAAGCAATTCAATTAAGACCTGATTTAACAAAACAATAAACTTGAGGTGAAAAATATGAAATGGAAACAGCAGCTTTTAGGGTTGAAAGCTTACCAGCCTGGTAGAACGATAGATGAAGTGAAAAAACAATTTAAACTTGAACATATTGTTAAGCTTGCGTCTAATGAGAACCCATTTGGAAGTTCTCCAAAAGTATTAGAGGCTTTAAAAAAAGTCGATGGCTCTTATGCATTGTATCCCGATGGATATGCAACAAACCTTCGCTATGCGTTAGCTGATTTTTTAAAGGTTAAACCAGAAGAGTTAGTGTTAGGAAATGGTTCTGATGAAATTATCTTAATGATATCTAGAGCCTTATTAAGACCAGGGTTAAATACGGTAATGGCTAGTCATACATTTGGACAATATAAGCACAATGCAGTCGTTGATGGAGCAGAGGTTCGAGAAGTTCCTCTAACAGAAAAAGCAGAACATGACCTGCCTGCAATGCTTAAAGCTATTGATGATAATACTAGTGTTGTCTGGCTATGCAGCCCAAATAATCCAACCGGTACATATATCCCTGAGCAGGACTTACTTGCTTTTCTAGAAAAAGTTCCAGAGGATGTGCTTGTAGTACTTGATGAAGCGTATTACGAGTATGTAGTGGCAGAAGACTATTATGAAGCTATTTCGCTCACACGACAGTTTAATAATTTAATCGTTTTACGAACATTTTCAAAGATATACGGTCTTGCGAGCTTCCGTGTAGGATATGGTGTTGCCAATGCTAGCTTATTAAACACATTAGACCCGGTTAGAGAACCATTTAATGTTAATACATTAGGGCAAATCGCAACAGAAGAGGCCTTAAAGGATCAAGAATTTGTGGAGTCTTGTCGACAGAAAAATAGAGAAGGTCTTGAACAGTTATATCGTTTCTGTGAGGAAAATAATTTATCCTACTTCCCATCACAAACAAATTTTGTGCTAGTTGATTTCAAAATAGATGGGGATGAAGTATTTCAATACTTAATGAGTAAAGGGTATATCGTCCGTTCAGGTGTTCCATTGAATTATCCAACCTCTGTTCGAATTACAATAGGCTCAAAAGAAGAAAACGATGGTTTGATTGAAGCAATGAAACAGTTTCTTGCTGAAAAGAAAGTGGCGCAATAACAATTGGGAATAGAAGGCGGTGATAGAATGAACGGTCGCGTCTTCATAATAGGTTTAGGACTTATAGGTGGATCGTTAGCTTTATGTATAAAAAAAGAACACCCAGAAAGCATCATTACAGGTTTTGATATTTCCGAGGATAATTTGAAATTAGCCAGTATGATGGGGGTTATTGATAATCTTTCAACAACGATAGAAGAAGGTGCAAAAACTGCTGATTTGATTATTCTTTCTACACCAGTTAAAGAAACAGAAAAAATCATCGAAATACTTTCTAAAATAGAATTGAAAGAAAATGTTATCATCACAGATGTTGGAAGCACTAAGTCTGTTATTACAGAAAAGTCACAAGTACTATTAGATAAAAACGTTACTTTTATTGGGGGACATCCAATGGCTGGCTCCCATAAAAGTGGTGTTTCCGCATCAAAAGTACTTCTTTTTGAAAATGCTTTTTATTTATTAACTCCCCATGAAAAAATCAAGGATCAGCATGTTCAGTGTTTATTAAAATGGTTACAAGGCACAAATGCGAAATTTCTTGTTATTTCTCCTGAAGAGCATGATTTGTTAGCTGGGGCTATCAGTCATATGCCGCATATAGTTGCTGCATCACTGGTGCATCAAGCAGATCAGATTAGTGAAAAGCATAAGCTAGTAACTAGGTTAGCAGCCGGAGGATTTAGAGACATTACGAGAATCGCCTCTAGCAGCCCTTCAATGTGGCGTGATATATTAATACATAATAAAAACGTGTTAATTGAGTTAATGAATGAATGGAAAAAAGAAATGGACAGAGTCCTTACTCTCATTGAAAATGAACGGGCCGAAGAATTATATGACTATTTTTCCCGAGCAAAAAAAGTAAGAGATGGTTTGCCCCAAGATCAAAAAGGGGCAATCCCAGCTTTTTATGATTTATTTGTAGATGTACCGGATTATCCAGGGGTTATATCTGAGATTACAGGTTATTTAGCTCAAGAAAAAATAAGTATAACGAATATTAGAATAATGGAAACCAGAGAAGAGATATTCGGAATTCTGGCAATTAGTTTTCAAACCGAAGAAGATAGAATAAGAGCACAGAAGTGTATTGCTACCTATTCTAATTATGATACTACGATTGGATAAAAGGATGTGAAGCTATTGGACTTAATCACACTTAAAACAAAAAATCGAGGTTTAAAAGGAGAAATTGCAGTCCCAGGTGACAAATCGATTTCTCACCGCTCGATTATGTTTGGATCGATAGCAAATGGGACAACAACGGTTACAAATTTTTTATTAGGCGATGACTGCTTAAGTACGATCGCTTGTTTCCGGAAGCTAGGTGTTCTAATAGAACAAAATGAAAAAGAAGTGGTAATACACGGAAAAGGAATGGAAGCATTACAAGAGCCAAAAGATATATTGGATGTTGGGAACTCGGGGACGACTATCCGCTTGCTAACAGGAATATTATCCGGTTTACCATTTCATAGTACGCTAATTGGTGATTCATCCATTGGGAAACGGCCAATGACAAGAGTTGTTGCTCCTCTAAGAGAAATGGGGGCGAAAATTGATGGCAGGGAAGACGGAAAATATACTCCTTTATCCGTTCGAGGCGGTAATTTACAGAGTATTACCTATCGATTACCAGTAGCAAGTGCTCAAGTTAAATCAGCGATTTTATTTGCAGGTCTGAATGCAGATGGAGTTACAAAAATAATAGAGCCTGTACCTACTAGAGATCATACCGAAAGAATGATTCAGCGATTTGGAGGCGAAATTAGCAGAAAAGACAAGGAGATCTTTGTAGAAGGTGCTCAAAAGCTTTCTGGAACCAACATTCATGTGCCAGGAGATATTTCTTCTGCAGCCTTCTTCCTTGTAGCTGGTTGCATCGTTCCTAACAGCAAAAT
This sequence comes from Niallia circulans, assembly GCF_003726095.1. Classification (NCBI taxonomy): domain Bacteria; kingdom Bacillati; phylum Bacillota; class Bacilli; order Caryophanales; family Bacillaceae; genus Niallia; species Niallia circulans. The sequence goes on along the minus strand of NZ_CP026031.1, from coordinate 1,723,953 downwards.
TTCATTAAATAATGTCGGGCTTAATCCTACTAGGACTGGTATTTTAGAGGTTCTTCATAACATGGGAGCATGCATGGAGATTCATAAAAATGATACCGATGTATTTGAACCTACAGGAACGATTACTGTGTCTACAAGTGATTTAAAGGGAACAACGATTGAGGGAGAAATTATTCCGAAGTTAATTGATGAAATTCCGATTATTGCTTTATTAGCTACCCAGGCTGAAGGGGTAACGGTTATAAAGGATGCGCATGAGCTTAAGGTGAAGGAAACGAATAGAATTGATACAGTAGTAACCGAGTTAAAGAAATTAGGTGCGGATATACAAGCGACAGAGGATGGTATGATTATCCGGGGAGGGAAGAAGCTTATCGGAACGAAAGTGGATTCCCATGGAGATCACCGTATCGGAATGATGCTGGCGATTGCTGCGCAGATTTGTGAAGGCGAACTTACCCTTGAAAATGCTAAGGCAATTTCAGTATCTTATCCTTCGTTTTTCGAGCATCTCAATGAATTATCGAATAGAAAATAACAGAGCCCGTCGATGAACATAGTATGTTTATCGGCGATTTTTTTCTGGCAGTAAATAAGATTAAATTCTTGCTGGAGGAATATTTGCAAATCTTAAATCATAGCTTGTCTTAAAAAGATTAGGCGGTGATTTAAGATGCGATATATCATCGAAAATATACATTTATTAAAGAGGCAAAGAGTAAAAAAGACATCCATTCTAATTGAGGATAACAGGGTGGAATTGATGAGAGATACCTTTAACTCCTATCAATATATGCGAATGGATGGTTCTCCTTATATGATGGCTCCCACCACAGTTATGCTTGATAATCATGTCACGAGAATTCTTTCCTATACTCAACAAAAACAATACATTGAAGAAAATTTAATTAAAAAAGGGTGTACAACCTTGCTGTTTTATTTAGAGGTTAACAGAGAAAGGGAATTGCCGTTACAAGTGAAAAAAATGAAGACTCCTTTGTTAAACTGTGCGATTGATTTTGTTGCTGGCGTGAAAATTCCTTTAAAACTGCTATCACCAAGTTTTATACGAGGATGCAAAAGAGAAAAAATCCCTGTTATATTTATCGAGGTAGAAGATGTAAAAGCGTTATACCGAGTACCTTGGGGATGGATAAAAGAAGCCCTATTCCCCTATAACGCTCCATTGGTTCCCATTTTTTTAACAAAAGATCAACAAGAAAAGAAAATAGCACAAAAAATGTGGTCAAGCTTAATGAGAGATGTTAAAATACCCTCTATTCCTCATGAGATAAAAGAAGGAATAGCGATAGCTTATCCGGATTTAGTGAAAATGGGGATATATCCATTTAAAGGTAATATATATCAAGGTGGAGAAGTAACATATAATTTATTTGCTATGGATGATGCAATCATAAATATTGAAGAAAATGATTTGTTTCATTATCATTATGATAGAATACAAATGACCATACACAAAGGTAAATGTATTCGAGCAGGGGATAAAGTGTTTTACCGCCCTGGCTTTGGTGAATTACTGGAAGTAAAAGTACCTTCCTTCCTGACAGTATAGAAGGGGATTAGAGAGGATTATTATATGGAAAGAGTTAATGAAATTATATCTTTATTAGAGGACGGTCAACAAGACAAAGCGTTAAAATATTATCAGGATGTATTAAAATCAGGGAATAATGAAGAAAGATTTGTGCTGGGGGAAGAATTATTTCAGTTAGGCTTTTTGGAGGAAGCAAAAGATTTATTCTTAGTTTTACTGGAAGGTTACCCAGAAGAAGGAGAATTACTTGTTCTTGTCGCGGAAGTAGAAATGGAATTAGGCAATGAAGAAGCCGCGATTTCTTATTTAGAACAATTAAACCCAAATGATCCTTCATTTCCTCAAGCATTGCTTTTGCTTGCTGATCTCTATCAAATGGATGGGTTATATGAGGTTAGCGAACAAAAACTAAAAGAAGCGCAAAAAATCTTACCAGATGAGGTAATTATCGATTTTGCGTTAGGTGAATTATATGCAGAACAAGGAAAAATTACCGAGGCGATTAAGTCCTACCAAAAGGTATTACCCAAAGAGGAAAATATCGCTGGCGTAAATATAAATGGGAGAATTGCAGATAATCTAAGTGCTGGGGGTGCATTTGAGGATGCTATTCCTTATTATGAAAAAGCACTCGAGGAAAAAGTCGAGATCAATACGCTCTTTAATCTCGCTTTGACTGCATCGCAAGCAGGATTATATACAATTGCTATAAATCGGTTTGAAGAGGTAAAAGGATTGGATCCCTCTTATCATTCCTTATATCTTTATTTAGCTCGCAGCTATGAGCAGGAGGAAATGCTGAATGAAGCGTATAATACAGTTATCGAGGGAATAAAGCAAGATGAGTTTAATAAAGATTTATACTTATATGGTGGTAAATTAGCTTTAAAACGTGGTGACGAACAAAAAGCCGAGGAACATTTTAGAGAAGCGCTTGCAATAGATCCTGAATTTACAGAAGCAGTTCTTTTATTGAATAAATTATTTTTAACACAAGATCGATTTGATGATGTTCTTGAGCTAATTGAGATGATGGATAACCAAGAAATAGAAGAACCTCAATTACATTGGGATGCTGCTAAAGCATTTCATGGAATAGAAAAATATTCAGAGGCATTAAACAAATATCAATTAGCATATACTTTCTTTAAAGAACTTCCAGATTTTCTATATGATTATGGATATTTTCTTTTAGAAGAAGGAAAAAGAAAGGATGCTGCCGAAATTTTTAATATGCTTTTACAAACAGATCCAAGTAATGAAGAGTATATTGAAATATTACAACGCCTTATGGATAACGAATAAGGTTTTTGGATGAACAAGTTTTAATTGACGTTGTAAAAGGCTTATCGAGTGCAAAGAGAATTGTCATTTCCTTAGACGCAGGTAAAACAGGTTGGATAGTAAAAATTTGTTGCAAGCAGAGGAGGGAATTACAAAATGAAAACCCCTGTATCTGTCAACGAGAAAAAAGACTTCATTCGTTGGTTTTTGAATCACTATCAATTGAAGAGACGGGAATGTGTATGGATTTTAAATTATTTAATGAGTCATGATCAATTGATGGAAAAAGTCCATTTTGTTGAAAATGCAGAGAAATGTCCAAGAGGTTTAATTATGTCCACGCATTGTGTTGATGAAGTACCTTTTAGATTTTATAAAGAAAATGTGATGACTACAGATGCAGAAAAGTCTTTTCATGATATTCGCCTTAATCGTGATGAAGATATTTATATTCAGCTTAATTTTTATGCATCGAATCAAGTTCATCAATATGCAGCTGTGTTAGTAGAAAATCCATTTATGCCGAAAAAACTGCAAATTACCGAAAAAGATAAAATGATTGCAGAACAATTTTTAGTGAAGAGTATAGAAAAATTCCAAAAAGAAAAACTTCTCCAGTTAATTGATGAGGCGCTAGATAATGGTGATAAAGAGATGTTCATTACCTTAACAAATCAATTGAAGTTCTTTCAAAATAAATGAAAAAGCATGTAGTCCCGTAAAGCCGATAATAGACTTTGCGGGATTATTTTAATATCGATAGATTTTCCGATGCTTTATAAACTATGGTAAAATAGGAGGATAAAGATAGTAAAAGGAGAAAAAGTGTGAGAAGCATTTACATGATATTAAGTAATCGATCTTTTATTGGACTATTACTCGCTATTAACCTCTTCGGAACTGTGTATGGCTATTATTGGTATAGATATCAGTTAGCAGAAACACCTGCGAAATTTTTATTGTTTGTACCTGATAGTCCGACGGCAAGCCTTTTTTTTGTGTTAGTATTAATTGCGTTTTTATGGAGAAAAAACTGGCCACTAATTGAAGCGCTGGCATTAGTAACATTATTTAAATACGGTATATGGGCAGTAGTTATGAACTTCCTTGTTTATTTTGAAACAGGAACAATCGGCATTGATTCATGGATGCTCATAATTTCACATGGGGCTATGTCCATTCAAGGATTATTATATATTCCTTTTTATCGTTTTAAATGGGGGCATATTATTCTCGTAGCGATTTGGACATTACATAATGATGTGATAGATTATGTGTTTAAAATGATGCCTAAATATAGCGTATTAGATCAATATATGGCAAATATCGGCTACTTTACTTTCTGGCTCAGTGTTTTAAGTCTATTGATTGCCTATTATGCCTATAAAAAGAGCGAGGAATTACAATGGAGGATTCAATAGAATTGCATTTTTTTTAGTCTAACCTTGTCCAACTCATCATACATTTTTAATAGTAGATAGAGGAGGGACAAGAATGAAGGCTAAATTGGTTATGTTGTTAATGATATTGATTTTACTTTTGCCTATTTCTTTTTCTGTATATGCAGACCAAAAAACGCCTGCAAAGGAATTGGATGAACTAGATACGCTTTCAGATGAGGTATTACAGCTTGTACGATCAGAACGTTATGAGGATGCCAAAAAAATTCTTGATTATTTTTCAAACCAGTTTAGCTCAGTTAGTGTAAATGGAAGTCCGTTTACAGTAGATGAACGGAGGATTTTAACTGGTACACATGATGAAGCGGTAGAGGCAATCACTAATCAATCGATTAAAAATGACGAACGGATAAATTCGGTAACAAAATTTCGATTGGCGGTTGATGCTGTTTCATCAGGTGAACAACCTTTATGGACTCAGATGGAAGAACCTGTTATGTCAACCTATCGAGAGATGAAGGATGCTATCCTTTTAGATGATAAAGAAAAATTTGATGAAAAGTTAGATTCTTTTCTATCGTTATATCAAATTATTTATCCGAGTCTTAAGCTGGATGTTTCCGCTGCACAATTTCAAGAATTAAACTCCCTTGTAGAGTTTATGAATACGTATCGGTTACAAGTTTTTAATCAACAAGGAGATTTAGAGGAAGTAACCCAATTAGAAAGTGAATTGCAGGATGTTTTTAATCAACTCTATGAGGATGAGGCAGATCCCTCTTTATGGTGGGTAATTATTTCGACGGGAAGTATTATTATTCTTACTTTATCCTACGTTGGCTGGCGGAAATATCTCGGAGATAAAGCGGAAAAAAGAAAAACAAAACAAAAAAGGGATAATATTTGACTTTGGTGTTTTTCCTGCTTACAATAAAAATATACTACTAGAAATAATAGGGGGAAAAACATGATTTTTATATATTTTATTCTAATTATTCTCATCCCTATTTGGGCACAAATGAAGGTGAAGAGTGCATACAAAAAATATTCCAAAGTAGCTTCTTCCTCCCATATGTCCGGTAGAGAGGTAGCGAGAAGAATATTAGATTCTAATGGGCTTTATGATGTATCTGTCGAGGAAACAAGAGGGGTATTATCTGACCATTATGATCCCCGTTCTAAAGTTGTCCGTTTATCGACTGATAACTATCATGGTCATTCAGTAGCAGCAGCAGCTATTGCAGCACATGAAGTTGGTCACGCTATCCAAGATCAGCAAGAATACTCTTTTTTACGTTTTCGTTCTACATTAGTTCCAGTTGCTAACTTTGGAAGCAATGCATCATGGATCTTTATCTTAATAGGGATGTTCGCACAACTTCCTGGAATGATGTTATTAGGAATCATCTTAATGGCTGCCGGCGTACTGTTCCAATTTGTTACACTTCCAGTGGAATTTAACGCATCGAACCGTGCGATGGATCAAGTTGTGTCATTAGGGATTATAAGAAACGATGAGGAAAGAGAAACGAAAAAAGTGTTGAATGCAGCAGCATTAACATATGTGGCAGCGGCAGCAGTTGCTGTTCTCGAACTAGTTCGTTTGCTGTTGATTTATACAGGAATGTTAAGAGATGAATAGAAATTAAAAATAAGCTGGGCTTTAATTTATTCAGTCGAAACTAAACCCAATCAATGATACGAAAGTTTTTTGTATCATTGGTTGGGTTTTTTTCATCAAAAAAGAAGATTTGTGGTATTACACGGAACTTCTTATGGGAACGAAATATATTGATGAATCAACTTATTTGAATTTTGATTTTTTAGAAAATTATAGATTTTAAAAAATGCTAGGTGTATAATAAACAATGCCATTTACATAAAAGAAAACAAAAAGAAAGAAGGGTTTTTTTGCAAACTGCTGAATATGTACAAGGGAAAAAGCGGCAGGAGATGACCATTTATCGGATTTTATTTGCGATAAGTCTTGGACATTTTTTGAATGATTGTATGCAATCGGTTGTGCCTGCCTTATTTCCTGTTATCCAAAAGTCAATGGAATTAAATTATACCCAAATTGGTTGGATTGCCTTTGCTTTAAACATTACATCCTCTATTCTACAACCTGTGTTTGGTGTTTTGGCAGATAAAAGGCCAGCACCATATTTATTGCCGATTGCAATGTTCTCAAGCTTAATCGGAATGCTAGGCCTTTCTCTCGCTCCAAATTTTTACTTGGTCTTATTATCCGTTTTATTTATTGGATTTGGTTCCGCTATCTTCCATCCAGAAGGATCTCGTGTTTCTTATATGGCAGCTGGAGCGAAACGCGGGCTTGCCCAATCAATTTATCAAGTGGGCGGAAATGCAGGTCAATCATTAGCACCTGTATTTACTGCTTTTATTTTTGTACGAACAGGTCAATTCGGAACCATTTGGTTTACTCTTCTAGCTACAATTGGCATGATTGTATTATTTCAAGTATCAACTTGGTATAAGAGAGAATTGTATATTAGAAATCCACAAAAGAAACAACAAGGAAAGCGGGAATTTGTTGTTAATAAAGAAATTATTCTGGCAATATGTTTATTAATTTTCCTTGTATTTGCACGTTCTTGGTATGGAGCGGGAATTAGTAATTTCCTTCACTTTTATTTAATTGAGAAGTTTAGCTTAAGTATTGAAAATGCGCAAATATTTGTTTTTGTGTTTTTACTTGCTGGTGTAATTGGGACTTTTCTTGGAGGACCATTGGCAGACCGCTTTGGGAAAAGAACGATTCTTCTCTTTTCTTTAATCGGATCTGCACCGTTTGCTTTACTGCTCCCACATATGCCGTTTTGGCTAATAGGGCCTTTATTATTTATTATTGGCTTTATTTTGCAGTCTAGTTTCAGTGTGACCGTTGTTTATGCACAAGAACTGCTTCCAGGTATGATTGGCCTTGTGTCAGGCTTAATTGTAGGGTTAGCATTTGGAATGGGGGCACTAGGTGGAGTAATCTTTGGTGTTATTGGAGACACATTTAGTTTGCAAGCAATTATGATTATTTGTAGCCTGCTGCCGCTTTTAGGAATATTGACATATTTACTGCCGACGGATAAGCGAGTTAGTGAAATACATTCTACTTTAAAATAGATAATAGTTAGTATGACATCACTTATAGGCGCCGTAATAAGCTTCGTTCTTGAGCTAATTATAATTAAAATAGACCATACGTTCGTTTTGTGCTATGATTGCTCTAAAAGAAAACAGGAGGAGTTAGGATGGCACTAACAAATCTAAATGTAGAAGAGCGAATGAAACATTATAAAATAGCTGGTTTAAGCATAGCGGTAATACAAGATGCAAATCTTAATTGTATCAAACAGTATGGTGTGAAGGAAGCAGGTAAAACGGATATTGTTAATGAACAGACACGCTTCCATTCTGCTTCTATAAGTAAATTTGTGACAGCTATGTTGGTTTTAAAGCTAGTAGAAACTGGACTGCTTGATTTAGATGAAGATGTTAATGTTAAACTTAGCTCTTGGCGTTTAACAGCAAATAAATGGATAAAAGGCAAAAAAGTAACTTTAAGAGATCTTTTGAGTCATCAATCAGGGATTATTGACCCAGAAGGTAGTTTTAGGGAATGGAAAGAAAACGAGGAAGTTCCTCCTATGATAGACATATTAGAAGGAACTTCCGTATTCAATCGGCAGAAAATACAGATCAGTTGTGAACCAATGAGTGCATTTCATTACTCGGACGCTGGCTTTTGCATTATTCAACAACTGATTGAAGATACTTTGCAGAAATCTTTTCACATAGTATTAAAAGAATTTCTCCTTCAGCCTTTACATATGAATCAGAGCTGTATTGATATAAGAGGTGTTGAAAATATTTCTTCTGGTCATGATAATAAAGGACAAATTATCTACGGAAACTACCCCTTTTATCCTTATCCAGCAGCCTGTGATATTTGGACTACTCCTGCTGATTTAGCGATTTTAGTATTGGAATTAATGAATGCTTTGGAAGGTAGAAGTCAATTAGGATTATCGAGGCAAAATGCTAAGGAGATAATCAGTCCGCAAGGGAACATAAATTGGATCGGACTGAGCGTGTTTTTAGATAGCTCTAATAAAGAAGTGGAAATTTCTGCATTAGGATGGGGGATTGGATTTCAGAGCATGCTTGTAGCTTACCCATTATTAAAAAAAGGGGCGATAATTATGACAAATACTGATTTAGGTGTACATCAAATGAAAGGGATAATAGGAGAGATCTATCATTCTATTTTTGGCAATGATTATTAAGTCAATAGTAAGAGCAAAAAAATTGTATTCATCGTTGCAAGTAATTTAATATTAATTGCAAAGTGAATACAATTTTTTAGTTTATTTATCGAGAGGTTGTTTATATTCATCTAAAGTGAAACCTTCGCCCATTACATCATGAACGATACTAACCGATACAAACGCATGGGGATCTATACTTGTAATGATGCTTTTTAAACGAACAATTTCTGTTTTTGCGACAACACAATAAAGTACTTCCCGATCTTGTTTAGTAAAGGAACCATGTCCTTTTAAGACAGTAACACCACGATCCATTTCACTCATTATCTTATTGGCGATTTTTTCATTGTCGTCAGAAATGATCATTGCTCCTCTAGCTGCATATGCCCCTTCTTGAATAAAGTCGATTACTCTTGCCCCGACAAAAACAGCAACCAATGTATACATCGCTTCTCTATATGATAGATACGTGATTAACGAAAGCGTAATGACACAAAAGTCAAAGAAGAACATGGTTTTTCCCATACTCCATCCGAAATACTTAAACCCTAATCTAGCTATAATATCTACTCCGCCAGTTGTCCCTCCATAGCGGAAAATAATACCTAAGCCGACACCAATAAATGTTCCTGCGAATAAAGCAGCTAGAGTCAAATCTTCAGTGAGGGGAATATGTAACTCGATCTCTGGAAGCTGGAAAAACCAGAGGAAAATAGAGACTGCAACCGTTCCAATAATCGTGTAAATAAAGACGTTTTTCCCTAATAACTTCCACCCGATGAAAAACAAAGGGATATTAAGTAGTAAATTTGTGATGGAAGGATCCAAATTCCATTCAGCATATAATAAAAGCGTAATACCGGTAAAACCACCTTCTGCTAAATTGTTCTGCATATTGAAATGAACAATACCGAAGGAAAATATCGCAGATCCTAAAAGGATGAACAAGATATTTTTAACTTTAATACTTTTAAACATCGACTCGCCTTCTTTCTTAGTACAAAATGCACTATTATTAGCGTATCCATTATATCGAATCACATGCAGATGGGCAATCTAGCAGATAAGCAAGCAATTAGTTAATGTTAGGAAAAGAAGAGCATGCATTTTTAGACACTTATATTAATATCGTCAAAAATGTTTGTAAAAATGGTTTAGATTAGCTAACATGGAATTGGATAAGATTACTTATTGACTTGAGGTGCTTATATTGAATCAGGATAAAACGGTAAAAGATATACAAAGAGAAGTAGATGAATACATCGGACAATTTAAAGAAGGGTATTTCAGTCCGCTGGCCATGCTTGCCCGACTGACAGAAGAGTTAGGAGAGCTGGCTAGAGAAGTAAACCATTACTATGGGGAGAAACCAAAAAAAGAAACGGAAACAGAGAAAGAAATTACGGATGAAATTGGGGATATGTTGTTTGTGTTAACTTGTTTAGCCAATTCACTTAATATCGATTTAGAAGAAGCACATAATCGTGTTATGCATAAATTTAACACACGGGATAAAGATCGTTGGACAAGGAAAGATCAATAAAGACAAAATACATATTAAGGAGTTAGGACATTGAATAAAGTAAAAATCGTAATCGCAGGACCTAGAGGCAGAATGGGAACAGAAGCAGTTTATTTAATGGGAAGAACAGAGAATTTTGAACTTGTTGCAGTTTTAGATCATAAGAATGAGGGGAAAAGCTTAAAAGAGATAGAAGGCTTTGCTTCTTATGATGTACCAATATATACGGATATAGAAAAATGTCTACAAACAGAAAAACCGGATGTGCTTATTGATTTAACAACGCCTGAGTTCGGCATGCATCATGCTAAAACAGCTTTAAGCTATGGTGTTAGACCAGTAGTAGGAACAACCGGGTTTACGAAAGAAAACTTAGCCGAATTAGAAAAATTATGTGAAGAAATGGATCGCGGCTGTATCATTGCGCCAAATTTTGCTTTGGGTGCTGTGTTAATGATGAAATTCTCTAAAATGGCTGCACGCTATTTTGCCGATGTGGAAATTATGGAAATGCATCATGATCAAAAACTGGATGCACCATCTGGAACTGCTGTGAAAACAGCTGAGCTTATTGCAGAAGTAAGAGAAAGCAAAAAACAAGGACACCCAGACGAAAAAGAGACCATACCAGGCGCAAGAGGCGCAGATTTCGATGGAATGAGAATACACTCTACACGTCTACCAGGCTTAATTGCCCATCAACAGGTTATGTTCGGATCAGATGGAGAATCATTAACCATTAGACATGATTCTTATAATCGGGCTTCCTTTATGTCAGGTGTTAAATTTGCAGTAGAAGAGGTATTAAAGCTAAATGTATTGATATACGGTTTAGAAAATATTATGGAGTAGGAGTGGAATTAGGATGAACATTGCTTTAATTGCTCATGATAAAAAGAAAAATGACATGGTTGCTTTTGTTGTTGCTTATAAAAATATATTTGCAAAGCATACTTTATACGCAACTGGAACAACAGGTGGTAGAATTCAAGAAGCAACAGGATTAGATGTACATCGTTTTCATTCAGGACCACTCGGCGGTGATCAAGAAATAGGCTCGTATATTGCTAATAATGATATGGATATGGTTTTTTTCTTTAGAGATCCTCTAACTGCACAGCCTCATGAACCTGATGTTACAGCATTAATCCGTTTATGTGATGTTTATTCTGTTCCGCTGGCAACAAATATGGGAACTGGAGAAGTATTAATTCGAGGACTCGAGCAAGGTGACATAGATTGGAGAAAGATAGTTCATGGAAAGACAGAACCAGTGGCAAAAAAATTCACAGAAAAACTCAATGAAAACTGATGAAGTTGATATACTCGCTTTTGGTGCTCATGCCGATGACGTAGAAATCGGCATGGGTGCAACCATCGCAAAATATGCTGCACAGGGGAAAAAGATTATTATCTGTGATTTAACAGAAAGTAATCTTTCTTCAAATGGCACAGTAAAAAGACGTAAACAAGAAGCGGAAAAAGCAGGAGAAGTGCTGGGAATTGCTGAAAGAATGACATTGCAGATTCCTGATCGAGGTTTATATCTAGAAGAAAAAGCTATAAAAAAAGTAGTGGAAGTGATTCGTACATACAAACCAAAGATTGTGTTTTCTCCTTATTGGGAAGATAGACATCCGGATCATGGCAATTGCACCAAAATTGTGAATGAAGCAGTCTTTTCAGCAGGGATAAAAAACTATCAGGTTGGAAATACATCAGCACATAAAGTACAGAATCAATACTATTACATGATAAACGGTTTTCATAAACCTGATTTTGTTATTGATATTAGTGATTATATGGAGCAAAAGCAAGCTAGTCTTAATTGTTATCAAAGTCAATTTGTTAAAGGTGAAAACAGTGTGGAAACTCCGTTAACAAATGGCTATATTGACACAATAGAAGCAAGAGAAAAACTTTTTGGCAAAGAAGTTGGTGTGATTTACGCAGAAGGATTTATTAAATCTAAGCCAATATTATTAAATCAAGATTTATTAGGTGGAGACAAATGAAAAAATTAAAAATCGGCATTACCTGTTATCCGACAGTTGGCGGATCAGGGGTTATTGCAACAGAATTAGGAAAGATGCTGGCTGAGAGAGGACATGAAATTCACTTTATTTCTTCCAGTATTCCTTTTCGTTTAAATAAAATGTATCCGAATATTTATTACCATCAAGTGGAAGTAAATCAATATGCTGTTTTTCAATACCCGCCATATGATTTAGCATTAAGCAGCAAAATGGCGGAAGTCATTAATCGAGAAGAGTTAGACTTGTTGCATGTTCACTATGCAATCCCACACGCTGTTTGTGCTATATTAGCAAAACAGATGAGCAACAGGGATGTCAAAATAGTTACAACACTTCATGGCACCGATATAACAGTACTAGGATATGATCCATCACTTGCAGCGGGAATACGTTTTGGAATTGAAAAATCAGATCTCGTAACAGCAGTTTCTAATTCATTAATCGCCCAAACTTATGAAGTAATTGAGCCAAACAAAGAAATACTCCCTGTTTATAATTTTATTGATGAGCGAATTTATCGGAAAGTCGATGCAAGTCATTTGAAAAAAGAACTGGCGATTTCCGATACAGAAAAAGTTGTTATTCATGTCTCTAATTTTAGAGGAGTAAAAAGAGTTACAGATGTTGTACAAGCATTCCATCAAATCGCAAATCAGATTCCCGCAAAACTATTGCTTGTTGGTGATGGACCTGAAATGTCGAAGGTGACCAAATTAGTGGATGAGCTTCAATTAAGACAAAAGGTATTATTTCTTGGCAAACAAGAGAATTTGGAGGAGCTCTATTCTTTAAGTGATCTCATGCTGCTTCTTTCGGAAAAAGAAAGCTTCGGTTTGGTGGCATTAGAAGCTATGGCATGCGGGGTTCCCGTCATAGGAACAAATGTCGGCGGTATTCCTGAGGTAATTGTTCCAAATGAGACAGGGTATATTTGTGAACTTGGGGATATAGAAGATATTGCTAAACATTCGATAAAGCTGTTAACGGATGAAAAGAAACATGCCCAATTTTCGCAGCATTCTATTTCGAGAGTACGAGATTATTTCCGGGCCGATATCATCGTTGACCAATATATAGAGATTTATAAATCTATTTTAGAAACTGGTGAAATGAATGATAAATCCGTTTGAAGAAGCTCTCCCGATTATTAATAAAATCGAGAAAGCAGGTTATGAAGCATATTTTGTAGGAGGAGCAGTTCGAGACCATTTATTAAATAAGCAAATTCATGATATCGATATTGCTACTTCCGCAACACCGGAAGAAATTAAATCGATCTTTCCTCACACTATTGATGTAGGGATTGCCCATGGGACTGTGATGGTAATATGGGATCAACATACATATGAAATAACAACATTTCGAACAGAATCCGCATATAGAGATTACCGCAGACCAGAGCAAGTACATTTTGTACGGGAGTTAAAAGAAGATCTTAAACGCCGTGATTTCACTATTAATGCAATGGCGATGGATAAAAACGGTCGTGTCATCGATTATTTTAATGGGAAAGAATCCTTAGAAAAAAAAGAAATTAAAACAGTTGGCAATCCGAACGAACGTTTTCAAGAAGACGCGTTAAGAATAATGAGAGGAATTCGGTTTGTGAGTACTTTAGGCTTCCACTTAGAGAAAGACACGCTAAATGGCATTAGAAACAATCAACAGCTTCTTTCAAAAATAGCGGTAGAGAGAATAACAGCTGAATTTGAAAAACTTTTACAAGGTTCATGGTGTTTAGAAGCTTTAAAAATTATGGTAGAAACTAAAATATATCAATTCTTACCGATGCTATCATCAGAAGAAAAAGGGATTTCTATGTTCGCGAAATTACCACTGACCAAGCTTGGATTGCTAGAAAAATGGGCTGTTTTAATTTTATGTCTTGGAATGAAGGAAAAGCAGCAAATAGAATTGTTTTTACGTGCGTGGAAATTATCAGTCAAGCAAATAAAGACTATTCAAAAGATAATATATTGGATGCTGCAAAGAGAGCAGATGACTAATTGGTCTAATCAGGCGCTGTATTTTGCAACATTATCTGTTGCGGTTAGTGCGGAAAAAATGTATCAATTGTTAAAAAATTGCGAGGTAAACATAGATATTGTTCATTTAGAAGAAAAGTATGAGAAGTTGCCGATTAAATCAATGGAAGAACTAAAAATCTGCGGAAACGATCTATTAAGTTGGACAGAAAAAAGACCCGGTCCATGGATAAAAGATGTTCTCTCCTTAGTGGAAAGGAATGTCGTGGAAGAAAAACTTTCTAATGACAAGCAATTAATAAAGGAGTGGCTGAAACGATGTCATCAGATATAAGAAAAGGTTTAATTGAAGCCTTTACTAATAATCCTGATCAATACTTATCTGGTGAATCACTAGCAGAACTTTTAGGGTGTTCGCGAACAGCCATTTGGAAACATATTGAGTCATTGCGAAAAGATGGCTTTATATTAGAAGCTGTCCGAAAAAAGGGCTATCGAATTATCAGTTCACCAGAAAAAATTGTACCAGATAAAATATTCTTTGGTTTAAATACGATGTACATGGGTAGAAATATCCATTTTGAAGATTCGGTTGATTCTACTCAAACTATCGCTCAGAAACTTGCGCTAGAAGGAGCAGAAGAGGGAACCTTAGTGATAGCAGAAGAGCAATTAGGTGGCAGAGGACGGTTAGAAAGAAAATGGCAATCACCTAAATATAAGGGAATATGGATGAGTCTTATTTTAAAACCGAACATACCGATAATGAGAGCGCCGCAGCTGACATTGCTGACAGCTGTTGCAGTCGTCCAAGGAATTCAAGAAGTAACTGGGGTACAAGCAGATATTAAATGGCCAAATGATCTTTTATTGCATGGGAAAAAACTAACAGGCATCTTAACAGAAATGCAAGCAGATAGTGATAGAGTTCATTCGTTGATCATCGGAATAGGAATTAATGTGAATCAGCAGCTTGAAGACTTTGAGAAAGATCTCCAATCAAGTGCCACTTCTATTTATCTGGAAACACAAAAGAGCTGGGATCGGGCAGAACTTATCCAAGGAATCATGTTGCAGCTGGAAAAATTATATCAGCTTTATTTAGAGAAAGGTTTTTATCCAATCAAGCTTCTGTGGGAAAGCTATTCGGTGAGCCTAGGACAAAAAGTGACAGCTAATACGCTGAATGGAAGCATAGCGGGACTTGCAAAGGGTATTACAGAAGATGGTGTTTTGCTACTTGAAGATGAGCAAGGGCTATGCATTCGATTTACTCTGCGGATATTTTGTTGGAAACGTAATTTGCCCATAGTCAGGATAGAGAAATATTTGTTATAATGCTTTTGTCGGGCAGTATCTTAATGAACTGCACCAGTATGTTTGAATGTGCATAAACCATAATTTAATCTGCCTAGATCCACAATTGGACAAGGACAGAGGGATGAAAATAGACATATAAAACAATCCTTCTATGCTTTGTAGAAGGTTTTTTTTCGTGTAAAGCCATTCCCTCTTCCTATTTAAAAGGAGGAAAACTTAGTGAAAGCAACAACTGATTTTATCAAAATGAAGCAGAAGGGTGAAAAGATTACGATGATCACCGCATATGATTACCCTTCTGCTAAATTAGTTGAACAAGCAGGAACAGATTTAATATTGGTAGGGATTCCTTGGGAATGGTTGTACATGGATATGATTCAACTGTACCAGTAACAATGGATGACATGATTCATCATGGAAAAGCGGTTAAACGCGGTGCTGAAAATACGTTTATCGTCATTGATATGCCGTTTATGAGCTATCATTTATCTCGTCGCGATACTTTAATAAATGCGGCACGCTTGATCCAAGAAACAGGTGCAAATGCAGTGAAAATAGAAGGTGCAGACGATGTAATTGAACAAATCAACTATTTAACAAATGCTGGTATTCCAGTGATGGCACACTTAGGTTTAACCCCTCAGTCAGTAGGTGTATTAGGTGGTTATAAAGTACAAGGAAAAAGTTCGGATGAAGCGAAACGGCTTATGGATAATGCATTAAAATGCCAAGCTGCAGGAGCTTTTGCGATAGTATTGGAGTGTGTGCCGATGCAAGTTGCTAAAGAGGTGAGTAAGAGATTGGATATTCCTACAATCGGTATCGGAGCTGGAAGTGAAACAGATGGGCAAGTTCTTGTTTATCACGATTTGATCACCTATGGTGTGGATCGAGTTGCAAAATTTGTAAAACAATATGCAAATGTCAATGAAGCTATTTCTCTTGCAATCGATCAATATATTTCTGAAGTGAAAATGGGGGCTTTTCCAGAAATGAAGCATAGCTTTCAGATGAAAGCGGAAGAAATAAAAAGCTTATATGGAGGAAACACCCAATGAATATCGTCACAAATCCAAAACAATTACAGGATATAACTACTTCGTTACAAAAAAATAAAGTAACCATTGGCTTTGTGCCGACAATGGGGTATCTACATGAAGGTCATCGAGCACTGCTTAAAGCTGCAAGAGAACAAAATGAAATTGTGATTATGAGTGTATTTGTTAATCCACTGCAATTTGGACCAAATGAAGATCTTGCTTCCTATCCAAAAGATTTTGAACATGATAAACAAGTGGCAATGGAAGAAGGAGTAGATTATTTATTTAATCCCTCGGTGGAAGAAATGTATCCAGGGCAAATGTCTGTGACTGTAAAAGTGGAAAGACGTACGAACTGTTTATGTGGTAAGTCAAGACCTGGTCATTTTGATGGAGTCGCAACTGTATTAACGAAATTATTTCATTTAGTTCAGCCGACGAATGTTTATTTTGGTAAAAAGGATGCACAGCAAGTCGCAGTGGTAGATGGATTAATAGAAGATTTTCATTTTCCTATTAATCTAGTTGCAGTGAATACGGTCAGAGAAGAAGATGGCTTAGCAAAGAGTTCTAGAAATGTTCGCCTTACGCCAATAGAAAGACGAGAGGCAGGCATTTTATATAAATCTCTTAGTATAGCTAGAAGTGAGTTAATAAAAGGAACGGCAGATATAGAAGCATTAAAAAAATCTATTATCACTTTCGTTGAAAAAGAGTCAAGCGGCAAGGTTGACTACTTTGAGATATTATCCTATCCCCAATTAGAGACATTAAAGGAGCTAAATGGGAAGATGGTTATAGCGATTGCTGTCCACTTTAGTAAAGCAAGGTTAATAGATAATATAATCTTTGAATTAGACCATGCATCTAGGTAAACATTGACAAAAATGGAGGGTTATCCTTATGTTTCGGATAATGATGAACGGAAAAATCCATCGAGCTACTGTAACAGAAGCAAACTTAAATTATGTTGGCAGTATTACAATTGATGAAGATATTTTAGATGCGGTTGGAATGGTAGCGAATGAAAAAGTTCAAATTGTAAATAACAATAATGGCGCAAGATTAGAAACATATATTATTCCTGGAGAAAGAGGAACTGGGACGATTTGTTTAAACGGCGCAGCCGCAAGATTAGTTCAAGTAGGAGATATTGTTATTATTATATCTTATTGTTATGTTTCAAATGAAGAGCTCACCCAGCACCAGCCTAAAGTAGCGATTATGGATGAAAATAATCGCATTACAACTATTCTTCAGCAAGAACCAGAGAAAACAGTATTATAACAACTGAAAATTCTTAAAAGCCAAAATAATTATATAAATATTTCTTAACATGTATGTATATTGTTCAGGTTTCTATTTGGTTGGAATATTTGTGTTCCAACCTTTTTTCGTTTATTTTTCTCTAAAGTGTAAAATAAACGAAAAAAGCACAATAAAAGAATCATTACATAAAGTAGGAACATCTTTCCCTTTTTTCATTTTTATGATACCGTTTGATTGACTGAAAGTTTGAGGTGGACGTAATGAGTAACAAATTTGTAGTAGTTGATTTGGAGACAAACGGTAATTCTCCGAGAAAAGGGGATCGAATCATACAGTTTGCAGCGGTAGTTATAGAGAATGGGAACATTGTAGAGGAGTACTCTTCCTTACTTAATCCTCTTCAGCCAATAACACCGTTTATTGAAGAATTAACTGGGATCACAGATGAAATGGTGGAATCAGCGCCAATTTTCGAAGAAATAGCAGACAAAATTGTTCATTTATTAGAAGATGCTTATTTTGTTGCACATAATGTTTTATTTGATTTATCTTTTTTAAATGAGGAGTTAGAGCAGGCAGGGTGTAGACAATTTTATGGCCCTATCCTTGATACAGTTGAACTGGCAAGGATTTTATACCCTACAGCAGATAGTTATAAATTAACAGACCTTGCCGCACAGGAAGGAATTGTCCATACTAGACCGCATCAGGCAGATAGTGATGCTTATGTGACAGCAGAATTATTGCTTTTATTACTAGCAAAACTGAAAGAACTGCCTCAAGTTACGACAAAGCAATTAGAATTTTTAAGCTCATCGCTAAAAAGCGATTTAGATATTTATTTACAATCATTGCTGCAAGAGAAACAATCAAAAGTTGAGTATATTCCTGAAAGCTGGGAGGTATATCGTGGATTAACGCTAAAAAAATTACCTAGTAATTTGATTAGTAACCAAAGTAAAGATTATACCGATTCTTTTGATGTTAATACTGTAGAAAAACGGATGAAAGATACTCTATCTTTTTATCAAAAAAGAGAAGGGCAGATCGAAATGATGAATGCCGTTCATCAAGCACTAACAAGTAATCAGCATGGACTTATTGAAGCGGGTACCGGTGTTGGAAAGTCTCTTGGTTATTTAGTGCCAGCTGCTTATTTTTCGATAGAGAACAAAGAGCAAGTTATTATTAGTACATTTACCACTCAGTTACAGGAACAACTATTTCATAAAGACTTGCCTTTGCTTAAAAGAATTCTTCCGTTTCCAATTACTTATACGCTTTTAAAAGGCAGAAATCACTATATTAGTTTAGATAAATTTGAAGTATCCTTAAAGGAGCAAGAGGATAACTATGATATTATTTTAACAAAAATGCAGATTTTAATATGGTTAACCGAAACGGAAACGGGTGATAAAGATGAATTAAATTTAACAAGCGGTGGAATAAATTATTGGGAAAAAATTAAAAATGATGGGAATTTTTCATTACCAATTTCAAAAGAATGGGCCCTGAAGGATTTTTATCGGAGAACCCGGAATGCTGCGCAAAAGGCTAATATGATTATTACGAATCATGCTTTGCTTGTAAAAGATTTAACAGCCGATCAACATTTGCTACCATCTTATCATTATGCCATTATCGATGAGGGCCACCATTTTGAAAAAACAGCTACTAAGCATTTTGGTTTCCGCTTTTCATATGTAGCCGTACGATTAAGTATCAATGCGATTGGGACGACAGATCAAAAGCAGCTAATGTATCATTTAGAACATATGCTAGGTGATTTATCTCTAACGGATAAAATAGAATTCAATCAATTTATTTTATCGCTACATGAAGAATTAGATGAACTGTTTCGTGCTGTTCTACGTTATGTGAAAAAAACAAATCAATCAAGTAAAGAAGGAAAAGGTAGCTATCGTATAAAGAAAACAGATACAGGAGATTGGAATGCAGTCAAAAGTGTTGCAGAGAGAATGGTTTTTCTCTGGAAGGATGGAAGAAACGCGCTTAGAGAAAAAGTGCTTCGATTAAAAGAGCAAAATAGGAAATTTAGCTCTTCGCAAATGCTTGTAGTTGAACGAATTGAATCGATATTAAATGACTGGCAAATATATATTAATCATTTGCGAGAAATGTTTTTGCGCGAAGGAGACAATATAGCCTGGTTGGAAGCAGATAAGAAAAATTTTCCTAATAATGCTGTTTTGTATACACAGCCATCTTCTGTTGCAGAACCTTTACAGAATCGTTTTTTTAATCAGAAACAAAGCATTGTTTTTACCTCCGCAACTATAACTGTAAATAATTCATTTGATTATTATGTGAAAGTTTTAGGGCTAGGGAAAAACCAATTAGAAGTTCAAATAGATTCACCATTTAACTATGAGAAACAAGTACAACTGCTTATCCCAACAGATGTACCCGAAGTAAATACAGTCTCATTAAATGAGTATGTATCTACTATTGGCGAACAAATCATTAACATCGCGCAAGCTACGAAAGGGAGAATGCTTATTCTTTTCACAGCAAATGAGATGCTGAAAAAGACATATGATTATATGAAAGAAAGTGGCTGTCTAGAAGAATATGCTATTTTGGCCCAAGGAATTACCAATGGAAGTCGAATGAGATTAACACGTAATTTTCAACGATACGATAAGGCGATATTATTGGGAACGAATAGTTTTTGGGAAGGAATTGATATTCCAGGAGAAGACTTGACCTGCTTAATTATTGTTAGACTTCCGTTTTCTTCACCGGAAGATCCATTAACAGAAGCGAAAAATGAACGTATTAAGAATGAGGGCGGAAATCCCTTTTTAGAAAATAGTCTTCCAGAAGCAGTTTTGCGATTTAAACAAGGATTCGGAAGATTAATTCGTACAGAAGAAGATAAAGGATTTATTATTGTATTTGATCGCCGAATTGTTTCCACTTCTTATGGAGAAACCTTTTTAAAATCTATTCCTGCTGTGCCAATTAAGCAGCTAAATAATACCGAAATGGTCAAATTTATTGAAAAGTGGCTGAAGTAGAAGTAGATAACTATTTTGTTCTCTAATCAATGCAGCTTGCATGCACATCATCTTCTAGAAAAAATAGAAGAGGAAGTGGATGCCGGCTGGTCATTTCTAGCAAAAAACTACCGATTATTATTATTATTATTTCTTTCTGTTTATAAATCCTGTTATAATAACCTATGTATAAAATAATGTATTAAAGAGTGATGTAAAATGAAGAAATGGATTTGGATAATTGTTGTTGTTGTTCTTATTGGACTAGCTGTAAGTATTAATACATATGTTCAAGCGATGAAGCCTGTTAAATCTGCAAGAGAAGTTGCAGAAAATATTGCTAAGAAAGAAGCCGATTTGAAAGAGGTCGACAGCTTTCAATTATATAATGGCAAGGAAGCCTATTATATTTTAGAAGGTAAAAACGATGATAATAAGGATATTATTGTTTGGATTAATGAAAAATCCCATAAAGTTACCGAAAAATTGAAAAAAGATGGGCTGACCAAACAAGAAGCGCTTAATATATTATTATCGAAGCAGACACCAGAAAAAGTCAATCATGTGTGTTTGGGAATGTATGATGGTATACCTGTATGGGAGATCTATTCTCATACAGATAAAGATTCCATAAACTATCATTGGATTGATTTTGAAACAGGAGAAATTCTTTTAACAATTGAAAATTATTAACCAATAGGAGTGGTAAATAACAATGAAAATTCAATTAGCACAAAGAGTGAATGCATTAACTCCATCAACAACTTTGGCCATTACTGCAAAAGCAGCTAGTTTAAAAGCAGATGGTCATGATGTGATCGGTTTAGGCGCTGGAGAGCCTGATTTTAACACTCCTCAAAATATTATTGACGCTGCGGTTAGAAGCATGAATGAAGGACATACTAAATACACTCCTGCATCAGGCTTACAAGTACTAAAAAAGGAAATTGCGGCAAAGTTAAAGCGAGACCAAAAACTAGATTATGAAACAAATCAGATTATCGTCACAAATGGAGCAAAACATGGATTATACACTTTGTTCCAAGTAATTTTGGACAAAGGGGACGAAGTTATTATTCCTACTCCTTATTGGGTTAGTTATCCAGAACAAGTGAAACTGGCAGAAGGAGAGCCTGTTTTTATTGAAGGTTACGAATCGAATGAATTTAAGATTACCCCAGAACAATTAAAAGAGGCTATAACTTCAAAAACGAAAGCAATCATTATCAATTCGCCAAGTAATCCAACTGGAATGATCTATACAGAAGAAGAGTTAAAAGCAATTGGGGAGATTTGTTTAGAACATAAAATTTTAATTATCTCTGATGAAATTTATGAAAAATTAGTTTATGGAGATAGCAAGCATGTATCAATTGCTTCTCTATCCCCTGAACTGAAGGAAGCCACTATTATTATCAATGGGGTTTCCAAATCTCACTCTATGACAGGCTGGAGAATTGGCTATGCAGCGGGTTCTAAAGAAATTATTACAGCGATGACAAATCTAGCAAGCCACAGTACTTCTAACCCGACGACACCATCTCAGTATGCAACGATAGAAGCTTATGCAGGCCCGCAAGAATCAGTCGAAGAAATGCGTCAAGCATTTAATAAGCGCTTAGATATTATTCATGAAAAATTAAATAATATTCCTGGATTTTCATGTTTAAAACCAAAAGGGGCATTTTATCTTTTCCCTAATGTGCAAAAGGCAGTAGAATTAACTGGATTTAAGTCTGTAGATGAGTTTTCAACAGCTTTATTAGAAGAGGCATTAGTAGCAGTTGTTCCAGGTTCAGGATTTGGAGCAGATAGCTACATCCGACTATCTTATGCAACGTCACTTGAAAAATTAGAAGCTGCAGTAACGCGAATGGAGCAATTTGTCGAAAAAAAGATGGTCGTTAACCAGTAAAGTTTTATTAGTAGAGTATGCCCACAAAGATACTATATCTTTTAGGGCATTTTCTCTTTTTCTATTATTTATTTTGGAAGAGAAATTGATCGGAGTAGGATTAAATAAAAAGAAAAGTCTTTGTACACGCCAATATTATACTAGAAGGTGATCGATAGTGTTGATTGTCTACAGATGTAAAGGTATAATGTTTTGGTAGAATATTTTTTATCGAGTAGAATAATTTCTATTAAATCTGCTACTAATAGTAGACAATCGGTTTTTAATACCCAATTTTATATAGGGCAAGCCGTAGTATCTATTTAAGTACATATATTTATTTGTTTTTGGAGGAGTTAATCGTGATTAAAGCAACTATTGCCGAGTTACCAAAATATGTTGATAAAGAGGTTAAAGTAGGCGCGTGGATTGCCAACAAGCGATCTAGCGGAAAAATTGCCTTTTTACAGCTTCGCGACGGATCAGGATTTGTACAAGGAGTTATTGTTAAAAGTGACGTAGCGGAAGAAGTTTTCCAAACAGCTAAATCAATTACACAAGAATCATCCGTATATGTTACTGGTACTGTTCAAAAGGATGAACGTTCCCCGTTTGGGTATGAGTTATTAGTAACAAATATTGAATTGATTCATACTTCAACAGATTATCCGATAACGCCAAAAGAACATGGAACAGAATTCTTGATGGATAATCGTCATTTATGGTTACGTTCCAAGCGTCAGCATGCCGTAATGAAAGTTAGAAATGAAATAATTCGTGCAACGTATGAATTTTTTAATGAAAATGGATTTGTAAAAGTAGATCCACCCATTCTAACAGGAAGTGCTCCTGAGGGTACAACAGAACTATTTGCAACTAAGTATTTTGAAGAAGATGCTTATCTTTCACAAAGTGGACAACTTTATATGGAAGCAGCAGCAATGGCGTTAGGAAAGGTATTTTCATTTGGCCCTACATTCCGTGCCGAAAAATCTAAAACACGCCGTCATTTAATCGAGTTTTGGATGATTGAGCCTGAAATGGCATTTGTAGAGTTTGATGAGAATTTAGAAGTTCAAGAACAATACGTATCATATGTTGTTCAATCTGTGTTGAAAAATTGTCAGCTTGAGCTTAATACGCTAGGAAGAGATGTTTCTAAATTAGAAAAAATCACTGCTCCTTTCCCAAGAATAAGCTATGACGATGCAATCACATTCTTACATGAAAAAGGCTTTGATGATATTGAATGGGGAGATGACTTTGGATCTCCGCATGAAACAGCTATTGCGGAAAGTTTTGATAAGCCTGTATTTATCACTCATTATCCAACTAAAATTAAACCTTTCTATATGCAGCCAGACCATGAAAGAGAAGATGTCGTCCTTTGCGCAGATTTAATTGCTCCAGAAGGCTATGGTGAAATTATTGGTGGTTCAGAGCGTATCCATGATATGGAACTATTAAATAAACGAGTAAAAGAGCATCAATTAGATCCGGAAACATACAAATGGTATCTAGAACTAAGAGAATACGGTTCAGTACCTCATTCTGGTTTTGGTCTCGGATTAGAAAGAACAGTTGCTTGGATTACAGGAGTGGAACATGTTCGGGAAACCATCCCATTCCCAAGATTATTAAATCGTCTATATCCTTAATAAACAATAGTAGGGTAGAAAATACGGAAAGTTTAGGTGGAGGACCTCACAGCGAATAGATAATGTGAGGTTTTCATCTTTGATAACATTCCTCGTTTTCTCCCTTCTTCTTTTTGTTAACTATTGCTAGGTTTGGGTGATTTTCATTATTACATGCTTATTGTCAACATGATATACTTAATTAGAGGTGTCCTTATGAATAAAACAATTTTTTTAAAATGGCTGCAAGAAGGGAATGTAAATATTCCTTCCACACTTCTAACACATTATAAACATTTAAAAATAAATGAAAAAGAATTAGTTCTTTTACTGCAAGTACATTATTACTTAGAGCGAGGGAAAGATTTTCCGACCCCTGCAGAAATAGCTGCACAAATGACAATAGATATTAATGAATGTCATGAATTATTAAGTCAACTTATCCGCAAAGGCTTTATCGACATATTAGATGGAAATAGTGATACCGGAATCCGATTTGAGAGATATTCCTTGGAGCCTCTTTGGAATAAATTAATTGAGCAATTTCTCCTTAATAATAAAAAAGAAGAAGAAGCTTTAATAGAAAAAGAAGAATCAGATTTATATACTTGTTTTGAAAGAGAATTTGGAAGACCATTGTCTCCTTTTGAAATTGAAACATTAAATATGTGGGTAGACGACGATCAGCATGAAATAGCAATTATAAAAGCAGCGCTTAGGGAAGCTGTGATTTCAGGTAAATTAAATTTTCGTTATATTGACCGAATCTTGTTTGAATGGAAAAAGAATGGAATTAAGACAATCGAGCAAGCAAAGAGCCATGGGAAAAAGTTTAGACAGCATCAATCTGTTGGCTATAAAGCAGAACAATCGGAAGAATCTTCTAACAAAAAGACAGTGCCTTTTTATAATTGGTTGGATCAATAATCTTTTGATGGAGAGGAAGAATGTGTAGGAGAAAATAAATGGGACCGATCCTTTTAACTTTCCTTCTGAGAACTAGGTTCTTCCTAATATAGGATAAAAAGCAGCAAACTTGCGCAATAAAAGCTAACATAGAAAGATAGGATTGTCAAGAGAATAACGTTTAGATTTTCATAAAAACATCTACAAATAGAAAGAAAGACTTCTTAGGTAGATGTTAGTCTAACTATTCGTAGAATGACTCTTTTTTATTGCGAGTAAGTATAGTATATTCATTTCGGAGGATCACATGTTAAAAAAAGATGAAATTAGATATTGTCTTGATACGATGGGAGAAATGTTTCCTGAAGCGCATTGTGAATTAGTTCATTCTAATCCGTTTGAATTAGTGATTGCCGTATCATTATCTGCCCAGTGTACCGATGCCCTTGTTAATAAGGTAACAAAAAATTTATTTCAAAAATATAAAACACCAGAAGACTATTTGAGTGTTCCCTTGGAAGAATTACAGAATGATATTCGTTCAATCGGTTTATATCGAAATAAAGCCAAAAATATTCAAAAGCTATGCCAAATGGTTTTAGAAAAATATAATGGTGAGATACCAATGGACCGGGATGAACTGATTAACTTACCAGGTGTGGGAAGGAAAACGGCTAATGTTGTTGTTTCTGTCGCTTATAATATTCCCGCTATAGCTGTTGATACCCACGTGGAAAGAGTTAGTAAGCGATTAGGTATCTGTCGTTGGAAAGACTCCGTTTTAGAAGTAGAGAAAACACTTATGAAAAAAGTTCCCAAAGAGGAATGGTCTGTAACGCATCATCGTATGATCTTTTTTGGAAGATATCATTGTAAAGCTCAAAACCCGCAATGCGAGGTTTGTCCACTACTAGCATTGTGTAGAGAAGGGAAAAAGAGAATGAAGACAAAGGGTGTTGTCTGATGGCTAACAATCAATTAGATGCACCACTTGAGCTTATATATGGACCGTTCCCCGTTATAAAACAATTTCCTTTTATTGCTGCGGATAGTTTTGAACTAATGCCAGCTTTTTTACATGAGGCTAATTACTATCATAATAAGGTAGTTTATCAGCCTTGGAATAAAGAAAACTTTCCTGAGTGTGTAAAATTGGTGTTTGATAAGTGGAGACAGCTTAAACAGGAAATACAATTATTTGTGAAAGAAAGAGATTCTAATAGACTTCAACAAGGACTAACGATTGGAGCAGAATACTTCTTAGAATGTTTATATTGGGTTAATGAAAAGCCAGTCACATTTAAAAATGGTTTGGTAGATCCTAGTTTAGAAGTAAAACCTTTCAATTTAGAAGATCGACTTCAGTTTATTTTAAAAAGATTAAATGGCTATCATTCCTTTAAACAACTGGATGAGTTATATAAAGAATTAGAAAAACAGTTTGCGATTAAATTAGTTAAATTAAAAAGAAGCAATTAAATAATAAAAGAAGCCAGAACATAAATGTTCCAACAAAAATAAACCCAACCAATTATACAGAGATGATAACTTCGTATAATTGATTGGGTTTATTTATTCATTAATAAAGAGGTTAGGTTAATTTAACTAACCATTCAACAGGGGGAGGAAAGCCCCCACTGTTGGAAGTTCGTATTATTGAGAATCATTTTGATTTTGTTCTCTATTACGGTTTTGGTTCTGGTTTGGGTTTGGGTTAGTATCATTAGGGTTAGGATGATTATTTGGTCCATTATTGTTCCCATTATTGTTGTTGCCATTGTTGTTTTCACCATTATTTCCATTCCCACCGTTGTTCCCATTGTTATTATCTTGATTGTTTTGATTTTCATCTCCATTGTCTGAATCGCCATTGTCGCCATCATCTTGATTGTCATCAGAATCTTCGCCATTTGAATCGTCTGGCTTTTCTTCGTCATCTATCGTTTCATTTGGGTCCTGTGGCGGCTGTTCCTCAATCTTTTCCGGGACAGTAATACTTGCAGACGCAGGATCACTTTCTTGATCACCTTTAATTACTTTTACGGCGAAATTATAGGTGCTGCCAGGAGTAGGTTTAGCAATTTTTAAACTTGTGTCAGAAGTAACAGTCAATTGCTCACTAGCTCCACCATCTACACTGACGCTGACATCAAATTTGATGCCATCTTTCTTGCCGTAATTCCAAGATAAGTCAATTTCATCACTGTTTTCATTATAACTAGCTTTTACTCCATTTGGTGCGTCTGGCTTATTATATTTCTGTGAAACTTCATTAAGAATATTTCCTTTTACCGCATACTCGGTCTGTATTTGACTACTTGGCGTATAGGAACTTGCTAACCGGGCCGGATAGGTGCCTTTCTCAATTTTAACGGTTTCCACACTATCTGGTTTCTTGAAATCTGGTGTTTCTACATCTTCGGAAATATGCCCCATGACAGCTTTGAAAATCTTTTGAGCAACTTTTTGATCAGGCCCAGGCTTAATTGGATTTTTTCGTTCTGTGTATCCGGTCCATACAGCCATGGTGAAATTCGTTGTATAACCAGCGAACCAGGCGTCGGGTACACTGCTTGAATCTGTTATACCCCATTTAGTTCGTTCTTCTTCTGTATAGTTAGTTGTTCCAGTTTTACCAGCAACAGGCAATCCAGGAATATTTGCAAGTGTCCCCGTTCCGTTGCTGCTTGTAAGGACCCCTTTTAACATATCAGATATTAGGAATGCAGTATAATCCTGCATTACTACTTTTGATTTAGGTTCCATATTTATTTTTGTACCATCTTTTAATTTAAAGGATCGCACAGCATGAGGGGCATTATATACTCCTTCATTACCAAAGGCGCTATAAGCTCCAGCCATTTCTAATGTGCTAGCTTCAAATGATCCAATCGCATAAGATTCATATTGTTTATCAAGAGGGATACCAAGATTTACAGCGAAATCTATAGCTTTTTCCGCACCAACAGCTTGGAACGCTTTAAGAGCAGGAATGTTTCTTGACATTTCTAACGCTTTTCGCATAGTCATAGAGCCTTTATACTTATTATCCCAGTTGTTAATCGGTGTTCCGTCTGAATAGGTACTGCGTTCATCAACGATTGTTTGATAAGTACCCCATTTTAAATGTTCAATAGCTGGACCATAGTCTAGGACAGGCTTAGCTGTTGATCCTGGAGGACGCTTCATATCTGTTGCATAGTTTGTGCCTAGCTTTACTTTAGGATCACGATCTCCGCCAAGTGCTAAAATACCGCCTGTTTTTGTATCCAACAATGTAATCCCAGCTTGGAAATCTTTGTCAGGGAAAGGAACGATTTCTCCCTCATACATTAATTTATCTACATATTCCTGAGCTTTCATATCCATTGTTGTATAAATTTCTAATCCATCTGTAAATACATTAACATCTGGATATTTTTTCTCAATTTCGGCAATAACTTGTTTTATAAATGGATCAAATGGCAGGTCATTTGATTTACGTTTTTCTTTTTTCACTAATGTATCTTCAACAGAAGTCTTTTGTGCTTTTTCCATTTCTGCTTTAGAAATATAACCATGCTGGTGCATTAAAGATAAGACGATATTCCGTCTTTTCTCTGCTCTTTCGGGATTATTAAACGGATTATACGCATTTGGCGCCTGTGGCATTCCTGCGAGAAGAGCTGCTTCAGGCAACGTTAATTCGTCTAAAGGTTTGTCAAAATATACCTTTGCTGCGGTTTTCACCCCGCTCATATTTTCAGACATAAAGATTTTATTGACATACATCTCAAATATTTCTTCTTTGGAGTACTTGCGCTCTAATTCAAGAGCTAGCCATGCTTCTTGCGCTTTTCGGCTCAATGTTTTTTGTGGCTGGTTAAAGAAGAAGTTTTTCACTACTTGCTGTGTGATCGTACTTGCACCTTCAGAACCAAACCCGTCTCGGAAGTTCGCAATAACTGCTCCGCCTAAGCGAATAGGGTCAATTCCATGATGCTTAAAAAATCGCGAATCTTCGGTTGCGATAAACGCATCTTTTACTAAATCAGGTATATCTTCATAGTTTACATAGTCCCGGTTAACGGCACCTACTTTGGCTATTTCTTCATTATTTTTATCATAGATAGTAGAAGAAATAGGATCTTTTAATGTCTCTGGATTTAATTCAGGTGCGTCTTTTACCATAATAGCAAAGGCCACTCCACCGGCAATAATGCCGATAATACCGATTGTTAATAAAATAAGCAGAACGCGCTTAAACAAATTCATACCGCTTTTTTTCTTTCCTTTTTTAGGAGCTTTTTTCTTAGAGGCTTCAAGTTGTTTACGGCGCTCCTCTCGCGTTTGATATTTATCTGTCATAATTATTCCTACCTTTCTTTCTAAAAACAAAAGGAATTAGTTGAATCCATAAATAGTATCGATTACTTTTATATAGTCAATTCGAGGTCGATAACCTAGGCTGATGGAATGACCATTGCTTGCTAATTCTTGTTTTGTAATCGATTTTCTTCCGCCATTTATCATTCTTTCCCAAAATATAAATAGTTTTTCTGCATCTAAATAGAATATTTCATTCGTTTCAGAAAAAGAGATAATGACAAAGCAAATTCCTTGTTGCTCACATACCAAGCGCATATGCCTGATTTGGTGTTCATGGAAGTTATTCAGCGGGAAGGAAGTGGTATGCTTCGTTTCTTTCGCTTCAAAGTCAATATATTTACCTCGATAAACACCGTTATAGTCTGTAGTGGAAGCTTGTTTAAAATAGGCTTCTTTTATTACTGCAGCACTTCTTTTAGGGTAATCGACTTGAACAATTTGAACAGGCGTTGGCTTTTTATGTATGACAGCCTTACCAAATTCTAAATAGTATTTGTTGGTTTCGTTCAAATCATCCTCTAGTGTCATTCCCCGATTACTATAACTTACCTTTTTTTGCGACTTGGTATGTACATTTTTCAAGGGAGTGTACCTTTTCCCATTTGGATAATGAATCTTCATATTTCCACCTCACAAAGATTCTTTCAAAGTATAACTTAGTGCAATCAACAAACAATAATACCATAAAGCGTTCATAAGAGGTGAACAATTTGATAGGTAAAAAATCATATTTTTCTTCCTTGGAAGAAGAAAAACTTATTAATAGAATAAGACTAATTACCGATATGCGCAACTTTGACAATATTTCAAGAACGAAAGCATATCTCCACTATTATAACAAACATAAAGAAATACAATGGGCGTTTCTCGCGAGTCAGGTTTCCCGAAATGCAGGCTGGAATATGTGCGATTTGAATGGAACTTGGCTCCCACAAGTAGTTAGTCAAGAAAAAAGACAGCAAATATACTTAACTTACGAGAAAGCAAATTGGCTGATTTTTCAAGATGCATACCCCCAATTATTACTCTATGAATATTCGACGAAAAATAACTTGCCAATGTTTCATTTATTAAAATTTTTTCAAGTGTCCTCTTTTATGGAAGAAGAATGGAATCATTATTGGAAGGAAAAAGACAAGAAAAGATTAATGAATAGCTTAATCATCAATGAACAAAATGTTATTCATCAGCCTGTCATGGAAAACAAAAGAATAAAACATCATGTTTTTCATTATCTTCCATATCTTTTTCAAGATTTGTTTCATTTTAATGCAGTCCTTTTTCCAACTACACAAGGAACACTTTATGGGGCAAGCGTTTCTAACTTCACATCACTAAGCGCACGGATTAAGCTTGGCAATACATTAGCAAGTCTTTTATTTAAACCTAATTTATATCAAGAGTTCTATGATTTTGCAAGGAAAAATGAACATACAGGTTCGAGGAGAGATTATGAAAAATATATATATCCTAATTTAGCCAATACAACACCCATTTTGCGAGCTGCTTATCCAGTGATAAGGCATCAACATATACTAAGGGGGGATTGGTTCAAAAAGCATATTAAGAAAAAGTGGCGAAACCTTAGTGAACAGAAAGAACCTTTTCATATAACAGATTGGTATCTGAGAAAACAGCGGCAGTTACATGCACTTATTCGTCAGGAAAACAAATGGTTTAACTAATTTTTGCTTAATCTTGTCGAAATATAAACAAGTAATAAGAATATGTACTTTCTTTGCCGAATCTCTTCTAGTTTTGTCAACGATGCAGGATATTTGCTAAAAAAAAAGAAATGAGTATATATCAAAATAGCTTGGGGGGATTTGCGTGGAAAATGCTTATACAAAAGAAAAGTTATTGAATATGTTAGAGGAAATTCAAGAGGAGCTAGATACATTGGATGAAGTGCTTTTAAATTCCGGTAAGCAAAACATGCAACTTGTGAAAGAACATATTACTTCTTTAACTGATATAGAAAGAGGAATCGCTGCAATGGAGAAAAAAATAGCAGGCAGTAAATTAAATATTCGAACAGATGGCCAACGACAACGAATGCCTCTTTACTTGAACTTAGCAAAGTAAATCGTTAAAATAAAACCATTAACGATAATAGCAAAAAATGGAGTGGCAAAATTGACGGAAAATCATCAGTTGATGGAACATACAGCTAAGCTTCTAGAAGCAGTAGAGTATGCAGTAGATACGTTTTACAAAGTGAAGGAATCAGGGGTAAATGAGGATTTTTATGAGGTTGTCCGACCATTTGCCAATCAGATTAAAGTGCTTAATGATAAATGGAAAGAAATGGCGACAGAGTGGGTGCGGAAATCCAAGCCTGATTATTTGAATACAATACAAATAAATACAGCGGCTGATCATATCGAAATTATTTCCATCCAAGCATTTTTTACGCAAACAAGTAAAAAACGCTTTCTTGATTCAGCTAAATCGGTAAAATATATATTGCAAACATTACTGGATGCGTTAAAAAGTGAATCGAAATAAGGGATCGCAAAAGGGAGATGAAATTTCTCTTTTTTTTTGCTTTTTTGATAAATATAAAGTTCAGTTCCTTTTGGGATAACAAAAGAGGTCAAATTAGTTGTACATCAATGCACAGTATAGGCGGTATTATCATATAGTAGATAAGGATATCTTTAACGTGGGAGGATAGAATTTCATGCATAAAGCATCTAATCAACAAAGCTGGAACATACCATCTTATCATACCGCTTATACGCATCCTGTGTCTTTTGATAACAGACAGTATCATCCATATTTAAATCAAGGTCAATGGAATGGAGCAGGCATGAACGGGCAAAATTTCTATAACATACCACCGATGCAGCCGAATTATCAAAATAACCAATCAAGTTATTACCACCCGCAAAATGCTTATAAAAACAATACACAAGATATATTCCAAAATCCACTTCATTATATGGAGAACAGCGAACAGAATCAATATACAACCAATTATATGAATCAAAATCAAGGCTTTATGAATCCATATCCAAAGCAGTCCTTTATTCCAAAAAAACAAGGAAATATGAAAAGCATCATGAATTCTTTTAAATCACAAGATGGTTCTTTAGATTTTAATAAAATGATGGATACTGCAGGAATGATGATGAATGCAATGAACCAAGTAACAGGCTTGGTAAAAGGAGTCGGTGGAATCTTTAAGGTGTAACATACCATACTAATACGAAGTAATAAGCGGAGGCTGTCATGTGACAGCCTCCATTTCTTTTTCTCTACTTACCAGCGGTGTGCTTTTGCATTACTTCTTAGAATGATATTATTCTGAGACATTTGCGTATGCCCATTTACTTGGGATTTAGAACGTTTAGGTCTCGTCCAATTGTGATGAAAAAGCGCAGAATGAGAATCTAACTGATCTCTATAACTCATCATATCACCTCAGGAAGTAAGATTAGAAAGAAGTAGAAGGGATAGAAAAGATATCTCTCCTTCTAGCGTATAGAAGGAGAGGATTTTCTTTTAACACCCACTATTAATATGTGCAGAGAAAGGAGAATTTACTCTTTCTGAATTAGTTTCTATCCTCAATCATAATTTTTTTCCCTTTTTGTTTAGGGACTTTAATTGTAAGCAATCCATTTTGATACGATGCTGTTACTTTTCTTTCATCAATTGGATGAGGAAACGCAATGCTTCTGCTGTTTCGTTTATACGTTTTACTTGTATGAAATGTTTTAGTCTGCGAATTTTCCTCTGTTAGAATTTCCTGATGATTAATGCTGATAGTTAAATAATGATCATAGATGTCCAATTGAATTTGCTCTTTATTAACTCCGGGCAGTTCTGCTTTAATAATCGTGGCACCTTCTGTTTCATTTACACTTAATGGAAAAGCCATATTTGGAAATGGGTTACTAAAAAATTCATCCATTTGCTGCAGGAAGTTTTTCACTGGCTTTTCCTGAAAAAACTGATTCATGGAACGCATGAATCCATTAAATGGTTGCGGTGTTTTTTCTTTTTTGTTTGGGTCGATTGGGAAATTGGATGACATAATTAAATTCACTCCTTACACTTAAAACATGAATGAAAGATTCAAACATTTTTTAATTACTTTTAAGATAACTGAAAGGGATATACCTTTTTTTCCTATCCTATGCCCAATAGCTTAAATTGGTGTTTGGATTCTCATATTTTGAAATACAATATGCTCAGGTGGGTTTTTCGTTCATCCATATTGAAAAAAGTGATATATTAAAGGAAAAAGAAAGAAAGGAAGTTTTTATAGATGAATCATATTGTAGTTGACAATGAACAACTATCCTATATAGAAGAAGGAAAAGGAGAAACCGTTATATTAATTCATGGTTTTTGCGGCAGTGTTGATTATTGGGAGTATATTATTCCACTCCTTTCAGAAAATTTCCATGTGATAGCAGTAGATCTAAGAGGACATGGCAGCTCTACCTATAGGGGCGAATCATTTGAGATAGAAGATTTAGCCAAGGATATAAATAAACTATTGGAAAAATTAGAGATAGACAAAGTATATATGTTTGGCCATTCGCTCGGCGGCTATGTAACATTGGCATTTGCTGAACTTTTTGCCGAGCATTTAAAAGGATTTGGCTTAGTACACTCCACTGCTTATCCTGATACAGAAGAAGGGAAAGAAGGACGATTAAAGGCTATTCGTAAAATCCAAGATCTTGGAATAAAAGAGTTTGTCAATGGGCTAATTCCTAATTTATTCGCAGATGAATCACTAAGGGATTTACCTAATGAAATAGAAAAAGCGAAAAAAATTGGCTATCAAACCGATGGAATTGCGGCGATGGAGACACAAGCAGCAATGAGAAAAAGACCAGATAGAAATGGTGTAATTGAACAGGCAAATGTTCCTGTTGTACTTATAAAGGGGACGAAAGATAAAGTGGTTTCCTTAGATCGCGTTACTTCTGCTTCAAATCCGAAAGTGTCAGAAGTTCAATTAGAAACAGGGCATATGAGTATGCAGGAAGCCCCACAGAAGTTGGCAAACGCCATTTATTCCTTTATTTCGTCAAATAGTAAATAATGGTTGCTTTTTTCTTGTTAAAATCTCTTTTAAATCGAACGTCTATTCGGTAAAATAGATATAGTAGAGGTGAAACAAAATGAAAGTACGTAAAAATCTTCAAGAAATTATAAGGGATTTAAAAACAAAAGATGAATATAAAGAGAGAATTTCTTTTTGGCATACAATAGAAGCGAAAGAGGCGGTTACCGTTCCTCTTCCAGATGATTTAATTCCTAATTTAAAAGATGCTTTGCAAAAGCGCGGGGTCACCCGGTTATATACACATCAACATTCATCGTATCAAGCAATTCGGGAAGGAAAAAGTATCGTTGCTGTTACCCCAACAGCATCAGGTAAAACGCTTTGCTACAATCTGCCGGTCATCCAGTCGATTGCAGAGGACAAAAACGCCCGAGCATTATATATGTTTCCTACAAAGGCACTTGCACAGGATCAGAAAAGTGAATTGAATGAATTAATTGAAAGTGCAGAACTACAAATAAACAGTTATACATATGATGGAGATACACCAGCTTCTATTCGGCAAAAAGTTCGAAAAGCTGGCCATATTGTTATTACCAATCCAGATATGCTTCATTCTGCCATTTTGCCCCATCATACAAAATGGGTATCTCTATTTGAAAATCTTAAGTACGTCATTATCGATGAGCTGCATATATACAGAGGTGTATTTGGGAGTCATGTAGCCAATGTTATCCGTAGGTTAAAACGGATTTGTGCATTTTATGGCAGCAATCCTATCTTTATATGTACATCTGCTACGATTGCAAATCCAAAAGAATTAGCGGAAAATTTAACAGAACAGCGGGTTCAATTAATAAATAATAATGGTGCTCCAAGTGGAAAGAAACATTTTGTTTTTTATAATCCTCCTATTGTGAATATCCCTTTGAATATAAGGAGAAGTGCTACTTTAGAAGTACGCCAATTAGCAGGTGAGTTGCTAAAAAATAAAATTCAAACAATTATTTTTGCCAAAAGCCGTGTACGAGTAGAGATATTACTTACGTATTTACAGGAACTTGTCAAATTTCAACTTGGACCTAAGTCTATTCGCGGCTATCGAGGTGGCTATTTGCCAACAGAAAGAAGAGAAATTGAACAGGGATTACGTCAAGGCAATATTTATGGAGTGGTCAGTACAAATGCGTTAGAGCTAGGAGTAGACATTGGACAACTTCAAGCTTGTGTCATGACTGGATACCCGGGTACAATTGCAAGTTCGTGGCAGCAAGCAGGAAGAGCAGGTCGCAGACATGACGAATCTCTTGTCATTATGGTCGCTAGCTCAAGTCCTCTTGATCAGTATATGGTGGCAAATCCAGATTATTTTTTTAGCAGAAATCCAGAAACGGCGAGAATAAATCCTGATAATCTTATTATTCTCATAGATCATATGAAATGTGCAGCATATGAACTACCCTTTAAAGAAGGGGATACCTTTGGTAATTGTGAAATTACCGAAATTCTTGAATTTTTAACAGATGAGCGCATTCTCTTTCAAAATGGGGATAAATGGTATTGGATGAATGATTCTTTTCCAGCTCATAATATTAGTCTCCGTTCCGCTTCTCAAGAAAATATTGTTATTATTGATATCTCGGATGTAAGTAAAAGCAGAGTAATTGGAGAAAGCGATCGCTTTTCAGCGATGACGTTATTGCATGAAGAAGCAATTTATATGCATCAAGGAATTCAATATCAAGTAGAAAAGCTTGATTGGGAAGAAAAGAAAGCCTATGTCCGCGAGGTAAGTGTCGATTATTATACAGATGCAAATTTAGCGGTATCTTTAAAAGTGTTAGAAGAAGACAATAAAAGTAACTATCAAAAAGCAGAAACTGGATTTGGTGATGTCAGCATTGTTGCAATGAGCACCATTTTTAAAAAAATAAAATTTGAAACCCACGAAAATATTGGATCTGGCCCGATTACTCTGCCAGAAGAGGAGCTCCATACAAATGCAGCATGGATCTCTTTCCAACCAAGTGATCTAGAATGGGAACAAGAGCAAACAGAACAGGGGCTATTAGGGGCTGCTCATGCGTTAAAGCATATTGCCCCATTACTTGTCATGGCAGATCCACAAGATTTGCATGTAGTCCCACAAGTTAAAGCAGAACATAATGAAAAAGCAACAATATTCTTCTATGACCAATATCCTGGCGGGATTGGTTTAAGTAAGAAGATATATGAAGAAATGCCTGCAGTATTAAAAGAAGCAAAAAAAATGGTGGGAAATTGTTCCTGTGAATACGGCTGTCCTTCCTGCATAGGGACAGAGAGCCATGCACATAACAGTAAAAGAGATGTAATGAAAATTCTCTCGCTTTTAGAGAATAGTGAGATTTCCATATAAGGGGATTAAAATGTCTATTAAAAATAAATTGAACAGAATGAAGACGCATCTAAAAAAAGAAGAGCAAACCCTTCCTGTGAAAAATCCCGAAGCAAAAAAAGGGACAATCCCATTCATGAAGGAGTGGGAACAGGAAAATGTCTCGCCTTATTGGTTAGATAGTGAATATTGCTTAATTCGGGAAGTGCGCTATCCTCTTGATTATAAACACGGGAATTATACGTTTCGAGATTTTTGTGGGGTGGTCGATGAATGGAATAAGGCAAGCTATGATCATCCCCTTTCTGCAAAAGGACATCAGCCTAAGGATTTATTCTTTTTTGATACAGAAACAACAGGACTTGGAGGCGGTGCAGGCAATACTATTTTTATCCTTGGTTACGCTCAGCTACAACAAGAGGAGATCGTTTTAAAACAGCATGTATTGCCACATCCTGGAGCAGAAGTGCCTTTATTTAATAGTTTTTTAGAAAATGTAGACTATACAACGCTCGTAACCTATAATGGCAAGGCCTTTGATTGGCCGCAAGTAAAAACAAGGCATACGCTAATTAAGGAGCATGTACCAAAGCTTCCTGAATTTGGTCACTTTGATTTGTACCACGCTTCCCGCCGTATGTGGAAGCATCGTTTAGAAAGAACAAAATTATCTATCGTGGAAGAAGAAATTCTTGGAGTAAAACGGAAGGATGACATTCCTGGGTTTCTTGCTCCGATGATTTATTTTGATTTTGTAGAACGAAAAAATCCTGAAGGCATGCTTGGCATCTTAAAGCATAATGAAATAGATATTCTTTCTTTAATCACCTTGTACACCCATCTAAGCAGTCAATTGCTAAGAAAAGATCAAGAAATCAGTGCAAGAGAGACTTTAGAGGTAGGGAAATGGTACGCAATTATCGGGCAAACGGACGTTGCCAAGCAAAACCTAGAGAGTATCAAGGACCAGGATAAAGAAGTGCTTTTAGAAGCAGCTTTTTTATTGGCTAAGGAATATAAAAGAGAGAAGAAGTTTGAAGATGCTCTTAGCTTGTGGCAAAAAATTACGGAAACATATACATGGGAGACGAATCAAATTATTGTAATTCAATCACTTATCGAACTAGCAAAATTCGCTGAACATAAAGAGAAAAATCCGCAAAAAGCATTGCAACTCACAAAAAAAGCGCAAAATCTACTTTATGAACAAGAAACTTTACCGAAGATGGAGCAGGAACTCCAAAAAAGGTACGAACGTCTAATTAGAAAACTGCATACGATTTAATGAATTCAATAATTCCATTAATAACCTAGTTGGATGTACTCTCTTTCCCTATTAAAATTAGTATTGGAAAATACTATTTTCCTGAATGAAGATAGGGAAAAAGAAGTAATTTCATAGAATGATAAATAGTCTAATTGAAACACAATGGAGTGAACGAATTGTATAAAGTAGTTATGTGTTTATTTTTTGTGCTAGTTTGTTTAACCATGATTTTATTTTCAACTCTAAAAGACAGCTTTTATACCTTCCTTTTATACAATTTTTTGCATTGATAAACAAAGCTTTAAAAAACATAACAAAATAGGTGTTTGTATTAGTACAAGATTATCCCTTTCAACATAAGTTGTTACTGTAAGATAACTAATTTATTTGAGAGGAGATTTTCTTATGCATTGTAAACCTAATAATATTTTACCTGCAGTAGTTCATCCGACAAAGTGTTGTGTGAATAACACTTTTACAAATAATATTGTGCCACATATTCACCCAACGCATACTACTACTGTAAATCATGTGAACTACGAGCACCAACATTTCTTCCCGCACACTCAATCTAGTGAGACAGTAGTAACTAATACTCAAGCTAATATGGGTCCTGCTCCAGCTCCATTCCCAACTGCGCCTACAGCACCTGCTTTTCCTCAAATGGGAGGAACTCCATTTACAGCTACTGGTCAATTCTTCCCAGGTCAAGCTGGTATGTCTGGAATGCCTGGTGGATTTCCATTCAGAAAACGATAAGGAAAAAACGCAAGAGGCTTTTTCAGTTCCTTGTAGATGATTGTAGACAAAAAGGGATCGGAATGTTTTCATTCTGGTCCTCTTTTGTCATTTCGGGTCTGTTTTTTTCATTATTATACGGAGTTTTTTGCTATAAAACAGAACAAATTAGCCTTAAGCTATAGATTAATGAGAATACGAGGAAGAAGTAGTGTAGCATTTCTTTTTTATCTGGAAATGAGTGGAAATATATTAG
Source organism: Niallia circulans (assembly GCF_003726095.1). Lineage (NCBI taxonomy): Bacteria > Bacillati > Bacillota > Bacilli > Caryophanales > Bacillaceae > Niallia > Niallia circulans. Next base: position 1,684,767 of record NZ_CP026031.1, on the reverse strand, counting down.
GTGGATTATTTTCATTCATTTTATCAAATACTTATCATATAATGAATCTGTAATGTTAGACTGGCTGGGAAAAGCAATCTTTGGCTAAAAAAGTATAAATTCTTTATGGGTTAATATATTTATGATATATTTTAAAGTAACTACGGTAATTGTGAAGGAGTTCCTTATATTATTATGAAAATAGCCGTCATTTCTGGCTATAAGCCTTTCGAAATTGGAATATTTAAGCGAGACGAATTAGCAGCCGAATACATAAAGATAGCAATTAGAAAGAACTTGCTAGCAATGCTGGAAGAAGGACTTGAGTGGGTATTAATTAGTGGCCAGCTTGGAACAGAGCTATGGGCTGCAGAAGTAGTATATGATTTGCAGATGGAAGAATACCCAGACTTAAAACTAGGGGTGATTACGCCTTTCCTTGAACAGGAACAGAATTGGAAAGAGGCTAATCAAGAATGGTATGAAGAAATAATCATGCAAGCTGATTTTGTTGATTCTGTTTCGAAGAAGCCCTATGAGAGTCCCCAGCAATTAAAAGATAAGAATATTTTTTTACTAAAAAAAAGTGATGCATTACTGCTTTTTTATGATGAAGAGAAACCTGGCAGTCCTAAGTACTTATATGAGCTAGCACAAAAGTATCAAGAGCAAAACACGTATGAAATTCGTAAAATTCAATTTTCAGATCTCCAAGATATTGTTGAAGAAATAAGGTTTCAGGACGAGTATTAATAGATTTATTGACAAAATGGCGTTTCTTTGAAAAAATAATTGAGATAAATGGTAATCGACTGAGGTGAGCGATAAATGCTATCAGATAAAATGAAACTAACAGCAAAAGATATTTTAGAAAAAGAATTTAAAACAGGTGTAAGAGGCTATAAACCAGAAGAAGTTGATAAGTTTTTGGATTTAATTATTAAAGATTATGAAACCCTTCACCAAGAAATTGAAGAACTGCAACAAGAGAATTTACGTTTGAAGAAGCTAGCAGAGGAAGCTAGTCGTAGACAGCCTGCTCCAACGACCGCTGGAACTACAAACTTCGATATCTTAAAAAGATTATCTAATTTAGAAAAGCATGTATTTGGAAGTAAGCTATATGATTAATGTTATTTAATAGACTGTGCATTATTGTAGTTGGAAAGATTATAAATTCCTATAATAACCATTGCATTAACTAGGTAAAACAACTATAATAGCTATTGTATCAATAAAACGCTTTGGTAATCGCTGCAAACATTGTTTGTAGAGGAAAGTCCATGCTCGCACAAGCTGAGATGCTTGTAGTGTTCGTGCCTAGTCAAAAAATAAGCTAGGGCAGCATATTAATGCTGACGGCAGGGAAAATACCTAAGTCTTCGGATATGGTATGAATACTTTTAAAGTGCCACAGTGACGTAGCTTTGTCAGAAATGACAAGGGTGGAACGAGGTAAACCCCACGAGCGAGAAACCCAAATTATGGTAGGGGAACTTTCTCTGAGGAAATGAACGGAAGAGAAGGACAGAAATTAATTTCTGTAGATAGATGATTACCGCCTTAGTACGAGATAAAAAGTCGCATGAGTACAAAGGAACAGAACATGGCTTATAGAGCGTGATATTGATTATGATGATAATAACATGACAAAGGGTGACACGTAGATTTGTGTCTGATATGCTGGGAGAATTTTTTCTAATCAGTATGTCATTCATATAATCTGGTCATCCTTTTTATATGGAATATACATACTAATTTGAAGCTACAGAAAGAGTAATAATGATACATAAGAAAATACAGCTAAAAGGATGATAAAGGAGTCGTTATGAGAAATTTTGACTTAATTGCTACTGCAGCAATGGGACTTGAAGCAATAGTTGCAAAAGAGGTAAGAGAGCTAGGCTATGAATGTACGGTTGATAATGGTAAAGTTTTATTTAAAGGCGACGAAAAGGCAATTGCAAAAAGTAATATGTGGCTTCGTACTGCTGATCGTGTAAAGATTAAAGTTGCTGAATTTAAAGCCACAACCTTTGATGAGCTTTTTGAAAAAACGAAAGCAATAAGATGGGAAGAATATCTTCCGGTAAATGCACAATTCCCTGTTTCAGGTAAATCTGTGAAATCAAAGCTTTTTAGTGTATCGGACTGTCAAGCAATTGTTAAAAAGGCGATTGTTAATCGGATAAGCACTCATTATAAGAAAACAGGTTGGCTAGAGGAAAACGGCGCGTTATTTAAGATTGAAGTTGCTATTTTAAAGGATATCGTTACATTAACGATTGATACTTCAGGACAAGGACTCCATAAAAGGGGATATCGTGCAGGGCAAGGGGAAGCACCTTTAAAAGAGACACTTGCTGCTGCCTTAATTTTATTAACCAATTGGACTGCGGATCGACCTTTTGTAGATCCTTTTTGTGGATCTGGTACCATTCCAATTGAAGCAGCTTTAATTGGGCAAAATATTGCACCTGGCTTTAATCGTGATTTTATCTCGGAAACATGGGATTGGATGCCAAGTGAAGTCTGGGAAGAGGTACGTCAAGAAGCAGAAGAAATTGCAAACTATGATCAACCACTGGAAATCATTGGCACAGATATCGATCATCGGATGATTCAAATAGCGCAAGAAAATGCTTTTGAAGCAGGATTGGGAGACCTTATTACATTTAAGCAAATGCAAGTAAGAGATTTTACCACAATGAAAGAGAATGGTGTTATTGTGGGTAATCCGCCATATGGAGAACGGTTAGGCGATAAACCGTCTGTTCAAAAAATGTATCAGGAAATGGGCCAAGCATTTGCACCACTTGAAACATGGTCTATTTATATGCTTACAAGTGATGAAGAGTTTGAAACACATTATGGCAGGAAAGCGACGAAAAAGCGTAAACTATTCAATGGATTCATTCGAACAGATTATTATCAATACTGGGGCAAGCGAAAAAGAGACTAATACATAAAGTCTGCTTTTTAGGAAGTTACATCTGATAAATAAGTATATTTTTTGAGTAACAGTATATATTTATTCTATACGTAATTTTCTGGAGGGAAGTTTTATGAAAGATAGTAATATAGATTATACAAAAATAATCGGTGCTTTAAACTCATCAGTGAATTTAATAGAAGAAGAAGGTATTGCCGATCAAGCTGTTTTACAGCAATTATCTACAGCACAACAAATGGTTCAGCAGGCCATGACTTATTCCTTATCAAGGGATAGAGGGTAAGAGAAAGCAAACTGTTATAATCCAAAACAAATAATAATGAAATGATGTAAGAGAGGGTGCCTGATTCTTTTGAAGGCAACCCTCTTTTCACTTGAATATTGCAGTCAAATTGACTATGATTAAGGTTCGTCATGAAAAAATTAAGCAAATTATTCTTTGCTTATTAAATAGATAAAGATTAAAGACAAGCAGCATAATTCGTAGGTCGGAGGGGTTTACATGCAAAATAGCATGCCATTTGAAGTATCAAAAACTGAATCATTTTACGAGAAGCTGGGAGAATGGATTGGCGATGTCTTTTATGACATTCTTCCAGAAGCAGGTTATGAACTACGTGATGAGCAAGTATATATGGCTTATCAATTAGAAAAAGCGTTTAAGGAAAGGAAAACAATTTTTGCAGAGGCTGGAGTAGGAACTGGAAAGACCTTTGTCTATTTATTATATAGCATTTGTTATGCCCGTTATGTAAACAAGCCTGCCATTATTGCTTGTTCAGATGAGACGTTAATTGAACAGCTAGTTAAAAAAGAAGGCGATATTGCAAAGTTAGAGGAGGCGCTTGGATTAAATATTGATGTTCGTTTAGCTAAATCACGAAATCAATATTTATGCTTAACTAAACTGGATCAAAAAATTACATTCGAAGATACGTATAATACGATTTATGACAGCCTTCCAGATTTTGTGCACGGAACAGGTTCATTACAATCTTTTTCACCCTATGGAGACAGAAAAGACTATCCAGATTTGAATGATAAGGAATGGGAAGGGGTAGCATGGGATTCCATGCAAGATTGTTTTACTTGTGATAAAAGACATCGCTGTGGGCAGACATTACATCGAGATTACTATCGTAATGCTAAGGATTTAATCATTTGTTCTCATGACTTTTATATGGAGCATATTTGGACAAAAGAAGCTAGAAAAAGGGAAGGACAGCTTCCTTTATTACCTGATAGTGCTTGTGTTGTTTTTGATGAAGGACATTTATTAGAATATGCTGCCCAAAGTGCATTAACATACCGATTGACAGAGCAAAACTTAGAAAATCTCTTAACGCGTTTAATGGCAAACGATGTACGTGAGAAAACCTTAAATATTATTGAAGAAACTATTTATCAAAATGAACAGTTTTTTAGAGAACTAACAGATGCTTCCTATAAAACAGAGGGTTCAGATAAACAGGAAATCAAAAAAACGGATCGAGTAATCCAAGCCGGTAAAAAATTAGCAGGCTATATTTCTGAGCTAGAGGAAGAGCTTGTCTTTGAAAGTGAAATGTATGTTATCAATGAGTACGATTTAAAAGTTGTAGAAGAATATTTAGAGCAGATTTCTCATTCGTTAGGGTTATTTTTAAAGGAAATGAACGGAATAACCTGGTTTGAGGAAAATAACGGGGAAAGAACACTTGTTATTATGCCAAGACTTGTACAAGATATTATGCAAGAAGAAGTATTTAGTCAACAAAAACCGATTGTCTTCTCTTCGGCAACATTATCTGAGAATAAATCCTTTGAATATATGGCCAAAAGTATTGGCGCAGCTGATTATTTATCGTTTTCTGTTGATTCTCCGTTTGATTATGAAGAGAATATGGCTGTATATATTAAGTCATTCAATCAGAATGAAGACAAAGAAAAACAAGCATATTGTTATGAAGAGTTAATAAAAGCAGATGGTCGATCGCTTGTTCTTTTCAATAGTAAAGAAGATTTAGCTAGATTTAAGGACAATCTGCCACAGGAATTTTCTTTGCCGATATATTTTGAAGGGGAAAGAGAAATTAGTACCCTTGTTTCAAAATTTCAAAATGAGGAACAATCAATCCTTTGTGCAGTAAACCTATGGGAAGGACTAGATGTACCAGGGCGATCATTAGAAAACGTATTTATCTATTCTTTGCCATTCCCTCCAAATGATCCGGTTTATAAAAGCAAACGGGAAAATGTGGAAAATCCTTTTCTAGAAGTCGATTTACCATATATGGTATTAAGACTGCGTCAAGGTGTTGGTCGTTTAATCCGTACACATGAAGATAAAGGTACCATTCATTTATGTATGGATACCAATGTAGCAGACCTAGTAAAGAATGCTGTAATCGAAGCATTACCAGTAACAGCAATGTAATTGGTTAAATAATAAAATGACTCATAAGAAATTCTAAGTTGTTATCGAACAATGCATGAATAATCTTATGAGTTTTTTTGTATGGTTATTTTCTTATAGGATTGTCCGATTCTGTGCGTGATACCATAAAACTTTTTTAGGTTATACAAAGTTTCTAAGTACATTCATCTAATTGTTTGGTTGTATATTTGCTTGGAATACTTCTATCTCAACGCAAAACAATATGTTAAGATAAAATTATATAGATAAGAAAAGAGGAGAGTATATTGTCTATTAATCAAAAAGAAATGGAAGAACAATTTTTAAATTATGTGAAAAAGATAGGGGCATACAATGAAGCACTTGCTCTAATTTACTGGGATTTACGTACAGGTGCTCCAAAAAAGGGAGTAGACCAACGAACAGAAGTAATTGGTGTCCTATCCTCTGAATTATTTGAATTATCAACTTCTGAAGAGCTAGAATCCTATCTTACTGTCCTGTCTGAGGAAAGTATCCAAGATCAATTATCACTAATTACAAGAAAGACAGTGGAAGAAATGAAAAAGGAATTTGATCGCAATAAAAAAATTCCTGCAGACGAACATAAAGAATATGTGATGCTCCAATCAAAAGCGGAAAGTGTATGGGAAGAAGCGAAAGAAAAAGCGGATTTTTCCTTGTTTCAGCCTTATCTTGAAAAATTAGTAGAGATGAATAAACGATTCATTGAATATTGGGGACATAAAGAAAATAAATATGATGTTTTATTAGATATGTATGAGCCAGGCATGACGGTTGCGATTTTAGATGAAGTATTTTCAAATGTAAAAGATAAAATTATCCCGTTAGTACATAAAATTGCTGCTTCAAAGAATAGCCCGACTACTGACTTTTTATTTCACCCATTTCCAGCAGAAAATCAAGAGGCGTTTAGTCTTGATGTATTAAAACAAGTAGGTTACGATTTTGATGCTGGACGTCTAGATAAAACGGTGCATCCATTTGCGACTGGAATCAATCCTGGAGATGTTCGAATTACAACTAAATACGATGAATCTGATTTTAGAGTGGCAGTTTTTGGAACGATCCATGAAGCAGGTCATGCACTGTATGAACAAAATATTTCGAAAGAGCTAATCGGAACACCATTATGCACAGGTACCTCAATGGGTATTCATGAATCCCAATCACTATTTTATGAAAATTTTGTGGGAAGAAATCTTGCTTTCTGGAAGCATAATTATGAAGCTTTGAAATCATTTGCTAATGGTCAATTTGATGAAGTGACTGTGGAAGACTTTTATCGAGCAATTAATGAATCAAAGCCTTCATTGATTAGAATCGAAGCAGATGAACTAACATATCCACTACATATTATGATCCGTTATGAAATGGAGAAGGGCTTATTTGATGGTGATTTCGAAGTGAAGGATTTGCCGGCTATATGGAATGAAAAGTACAAAACTTATTTGGGGGTAGTTCCTGAAAATGATGGAGAGGGTGTTCTCCAAGATGTACATTGGGCAGGGGGAAGCTTTGGATATTTCCCATCCTATGCTCTAGGCTATATGTATGCTGCCCAACTAAAGCAGGTAATGGTGAAAGATATACCTGATTTCGATGCGTTATTAGAGCAGGGTAACTTGCTTCCTATTAAAGAGTGGCTGAATGAAAAAATTCATCGTTTTGGGAAAATGAAAAAACCGCTCGAAATATTAAAGGATGTAACAGGGGAAGGATTAAACGCCCAATATTTAATTGATTATTTATACAAAAAATATAGTGATGTTTATCAGCTTGAACTTTAATAGATCTATCCTCCGATCGCGATATGGAGGGATTTTTATAAGGTAGCTCTCAATAAACCAGAATATAAGCTAAGCGGGTAAACTTCTCTCGTTTCGGCACATATTCCACAATTGATAAATATACTAATATATGTTTATGAAGAAGTGAGTGTGATATATATGGTGAATTATTATTGTAGCTACTGCCTGACCATCTATAAAGAAAAGACAAAATGCAAATGCTGTGGGCATAAAGCGGAGAATCTAATAAAAATAGAAGTACAAAGCCATACAGATAGTAAGTAAATTGTGAAAAAAGCAGAAGAAATATTTACTTCTGCTTTTTTCGTGTTTGTTCTATGATAATATGCAATAAGAGTTATCTATCATCATGTGGAAAATAACAAACAAGTTATGAGACAAAAAAATGTGGCAAGCTAAAAGATTGTCAAAACAATACTTTAAATCTCTAAAATTAGCACAATGTTTAATTGCCCAATATTTTGAAGCGAAATCGGCAGGGTTAGAGCCTTATCAAACCCAGAAAGCTTCGTTTGACCTGCTAAAACAGTAGGTGGTGTAATATCTATTTCAATTCCACTTTGAGATACAAAGGTAGATAAATTTCCAGCAAGCATATTACCTAATTCCCCAGAGAATGATTCTAGCATTGGCCCTTCCAAGAACATCCCATACATGGATTCGCCAATCTTACCAAAAACCTGTTCGTTTCCGTCAATAATAATTCGACCACGGAAATCACCTGTTAATCCTATTAAAACCCCTAAAGATTGTAAAATAAATGGTGATACAGTTAAACTTGGCTTCTCAATTTGTAGTTCGCAGGGAATAACACCTTTTACAGCTTCTATAGTTGCGTTTAAAATTTCAGTAGTACTTTTTGTTAATGTCACTAACTATTCCCCCATCCGTCTGATAAAAATATCTTATCATAAATTAGACCTATTTTGTTTATATTTTTTTATGAAAATAGGTTATTTTTCGTGGTACATATTTCCTATTTTTGTTGGTTTAACAGACTTTATAAGAAAAAATACTAAAAATTGGATAACTTTTTTCTTATTGAAAATGATTTTCAATAATGATATTATTTAATTGAGATAGAGAATTATTCTCAGGTAAAATGATAGGGGTGTAACGAATGATAGCTTTTCCTATTGGTGTAACGATTATCAGTTATTTATTTATTATGAAATATGTTTTACATAATACTACAAATGCAACGAAATAAAGGAAATAACATATAAAAAGGATTATACTGTTTTTCCTTTACAGCACTCCTACAGGTAGGTACATAGTGCTGTAAAGGAAAAACAGTTTTTTATTTTATTATGTAAATTATAGTGAGGGAAAAAGTTATAAGGGTATTTCTTATCTTACCGTCACACACATTAGTCAGTACTTAAATTACAAGGAAAATGAACCAAGTTATTTTGTCTTCGCTTTCAATTTTCAGTTTATTTTACTTTATTGTTATGTGGAAAATAGTTAAAATAAAAGAAATACATAGATGAAAAGGAGTATATCATGCTTTCAACGAATATAGACACATTACATAAATGGGCAGCATATTACCAATATTTTTTGGCATATGATGATCAACAAACTGCGCAAAGATTGCAAGAGCTTATTAAAAAAGCGACAAGACAAGAATTTATTGCAACTTTTTGTGGTCATTATTCTGCCGGGAAATCAAGCATGATTAACAACCTAGTTGGTACAACAGTTTTACCAACAAGTCCTATTCCAACAACAGCTAATATTATCCGAGTAAAAAAGGGTGGCAAGCAGCTGAAAGTTTTATATCATTCTAATCAAGCAGATGTCTATAAAGAAGTGCTTGATATCAAAACAGTTCTACAGGCAACAGAAAGAGTGGAGGATATAAAGGAATTAGAGGTTCAATTAGATACGGAGCTGCTAATAAAGAATGCTATTTTAATGGATACCCCAGGAATAGATAGTACAGATCAAGCTCATCAATTAGCAACAGAATCTAGTATCCATCTTGCAGATATTATTTTTTATGTAGTTGATTATAATCATGTTCAGTCGGAAATCAACTTTGACTTTACAAAAGAGCTTGTGGATTCAGGTAAGAAATTTGTGTTAATTGTTAATCAGATGGATAAACATCGAGAAGTAGAAATTTCGTTTGCAGATTTTAAGCAAAGTGTATATGATTCTTTTTTATCCTATGGGATAAAGCCAGAGAAAATATTCTTTACAACCTTAATCGAAACCAATTATTTCTATCAAGGATTGGCAGAATTAAAGACCTATATTATAAGAAAAATGGAAGAACAAGAGTTAATACTGCCTTACTCCTTGGAAGAATCTTTTCAAAAGCTATATAAAGATCATATTTCCTTTATAGAAACAAAGAATGCTGAAATAATCGCTCCTTTCGAAGATCAGTTATCAGAATTAACAGAAGAAGAGTATCATTCTTTAGAAGCAAGCTTAGAGTCAACCAAAAAAGCCATTCAAACAATGGATGAAACTGAAAATAAAACAGTAATGTCATTAGAAAATGAGTGGCATTCAATTATTAAGAATGCCTATATCATGCCATATAATCTTCGGGAACTGGCTAAATCATATCTAGAATCAGAACAGAAAAATTTTAAAATTGGCCTATTTGGTAGTAAAAGCAAAACGCAAAAGGAAAGAGAAGATAGACTTTTAACTTTTTACACAGAATTGGAAAAGCTTGTTCAAATTCAATTAATAACACCATTATCTCAGTTTTTTGAGAAACAGGGGAAGGCAGAGTTTTTTTCGCTAATTAAAGGACTGACATCTATTTTAAGTATCCAGACATTAAAAGCGTTAGTAAATAAAAACGCACAGCTTTCCGAAAATTATGTTCTAGTCTATTGTGAAACAGTTGAAAATGATTTGAAGCAGTCTTTCAGGAAGGAAATCACCCAACTATTTAATAGGTGGAAAGAAGAACGAAAGCAACAATTACAGATTGAAAAAGAAAACCTTCTAAAAGAACAAAAGAAATGGCAAGCATTTGTAAACTGTAAGGTGAAAAAAGAAGAAGTAGAGACTAAATGGCAAGTGTGGAAAGAAGAGCTGGAACATCTTTGTGAAGCACAAAACGTAGACGAGAGCATTTTGCGAAGTTTACTTGATACAAGCGAGGAAGAGATAACTTATCGGTCACTATCCTCTTCCAAAACAAAAAACGTACAAAAGAATCTAAAACCTGCTGAAGTTCAAAAACAAAACGAAAGGAAGGAAATGGATACAGATTTATTATTAAAACAGTTGCGCTTTTTAAGCAGCAGGCTTCAACAAGTAAAGGGATTTGCGCATATAGCGAAGAATTTATTCCATAAAGCTGCCATTATTGAAAATCGAACATATACTATATGCTTATTTGGAGCTTTTAGTGCTGGAAAATCTTCATTTGCCAATGCATTACTTGATTATCCCATTTTGCCGGTATCACCAAACCCAACAACTGCTACCATAAACAGAATATTACCAATTGATGAAGAGCATCCACATAAAACAGTTATTGTAAAATGGAAGTCAGAGTCAGAAATGCTTAGAGAAATAAATGACTATTTACAGCTAGTGAAGGAAGAGGCCAATTCTTTAGAAGCTGCACAAAAGATAATAAACACGCTCGCGGCAAATCCAATGGAGAGATATGCTAATGAATTTCGCTATCTTCAAGCTTTCCTGAAAGGGTATTCTGACCATCGCCATTATTTAGGCAGTGAGACCAATATTGAATTAGAAGAGCTTTCAAATTATGTGGCAATAGAAGAGACCTCTTGTTTCGTGGCATCCATTGATGTTTATTTTGATTGTCAGATTACGAGAAAAGGAATAACACTTGTTGATACTCCAGGAGGAGACTCCATTAACAGCAGACATACGGAATTAAGCTTTGAATTTATGAAAAAGGCAGATTGTATTTTTTATGTCAGCTACTATAATCACGCATTTTCCAAAGCAGACCGTGCGTTTTTAATGCAGCTTGGACGATTAAAGGATGCCTTTGAAAAGGATAAAATATTCTTTGTCATTAATGCAATTGATTTAGCAAAGGATCAAGAAGAGCAAGCAGCAGTAGAGGAATATCTGCAAGAGCAATTGCAGTTATATGGGATACGTTCGCCAAGAATTCTTCCTGTTTCTAGTCTTTATTATAAGCATGATGTTTACGGGAAGTGGATGCAAAAAGCAGAAGAACAAATGTATGACTTTATCGAACATGAGTGGCTGTCTATGATGCTTCAATCTGCTCAAAAAGATTACGTGGAAACAATAGATTTATTAAAGAAATTGGTGGAATCAACTTTTGCAAAAAAAGAAGTAGCAGAACAAGAGTTATCGAGATTGAAGGAGGAAAAATGGACCATTCTATCTCAAATAGAAAGTAAAGATTTCCAGCATGCTCTGGAAAAATTCAAAATGGAAGTAGAGGAGCAATTGTTTTATATAAAGCAAAGAGTGATGTTTCGACTGCATGAGATAATGAAGGAAGCTTATCATCCATCAATCTTACGAGGAGACAATAAGAAAAGGGAAATATCACTTGCGACTACTTCGTTTCTCATTCAGTTGAATTTTGAATTTGAACAAGAGTTACGAGCAGTAAACGTGAGACTAGATCAACTCTTTTATAAACAAAAAATAGAGGGTTATGAGGAAGTTCGGCATTTGATTCAGTCTATCAATAAAGAAATTCGTTTACAAGAAGAAATAGAAAGAGAGTTAGATTCTAATATAATATTTCATGCCCCTTTTAAAGAATTAGATACTATTCTTAATAAAATTGGCATCAAATATTACAAAAATCCGAAGAGTTTTTTTGAAAAGAATGAACGAAAGAATATGGGAGTAGAAATGGAACAATTGGTGGATGAGCATGGTAACAAATATATAAAGGAACAAACTAACTCCTTTTTTGCTTTTTATAAAGAATTGTTTGCACAACATATCGATATACTTCTTGTTAATCTGAAAGAACAAGTAGCCGAATATTATGATGGCAAAACGGCATTATTAACTGAACATGAAAATATTGAAAAACTAGAGTGGATTATTAAAGAATCAGTACAAACAGAGTTTGCGCAACAAACGAATTAGAAAAGAGAACAGTCGTGGAGGGATAACGATGGAAATTGTAAAAAGTGTTGATTGGTTAAATAAAAACATAGATCAAGATACGATTAGGGTAATTGATTGTCGCTGTGATTTAAAGAATCCTGATGCCGGTATCGAGTGGTATAAAAAAGGTCATATCCCAAATAGTGTTTATTTTCACCTGGAAAAAGATCTTTCCGCTCCAATAAGCAACCATGGGGGACGGCATCCATTGCCAAATATAGAAGAATTTGTTCATAAGTTAGAAAACATAGGTGTTGCAAAGGATACAATAGTCATTGCCTATGATAATGGGGATGGGGCATCTTCCGGGAGACTATGGTGGTTAATGAACTATATAGGTCATTCGAAAACATACATTTTAGATGGCGGCTATAAGGAATGGCTAAAGAAGGATTATCCTACTTCACAAGAAGTCCCTGCTTTTTCAAAGAGTAATTTCTCTCCTCTGATTCAGTCGCATATGATTGCCACTTATGAGGAGGTTTCAGAATTAGTAAAAACAAAAGACCAAGATAAGATATTGATTGATTCTAGGGAGCATAAAAGGTATACAGGAGAAATAGAGCCAATTGATAAGAAAAAGGGACATATTCCAGGAGCAATAAACTTTGTATGGACAGAAGGGATAGAAAACGGCTTCTTTTTAGCAGAAAGGGAGCAAAAGAGTAGATTCTCTTCTCTAGATGCAAATAAAGAATATATTGTCTATTGTGGTTCTGGCATAACTGCTACTCCTAATTTTATTTCCTTAAAAATGGCTGGACTTGATAAGGTCAAGCTTTATCCAGGCAGTTTTAGTGATTGGATTTCTTATGAAGAAAATGAAGTTGAAACCTGTTTGCCAATTGACTTGAAAGATGAAAAAGAGGAGAATTCTCTTTGAAAAAATATAAAGAATGAGACTAACTTTTAATTTTATGGGAAATGAACAAAAATAGGGCCAAACAATCAAACTTTTAAGTGATTGTTTGGCTTTATTTCCTTGTGGCGGATCCGAATGCCTCGTTAGACTCATAGATGCTGCCCTCAATATTCATATTCTATTATTTATCTATAGTGTTTGTTTACCTATGAATGACTACATTATTTCGTTTAAATTGTTTGAAATTCAACCGTCCTCCTTTTTCTAAAGGTGCATTTTTCATTAAGGAATAAGACAATAAAAGAAAAACAATTGATAATCCAAATAAAATGGCAACAAATTTTAAATGATGTTCAAAAAATGTGGTTATGAAGATGCTCATATCACCAAATATAACAGCAATCGTTCCGAGTATTAGCAGTAACGTGGATGCAGCGAGTAAAAACGCCGTTCCATAATTAAACCAAACCGTTTTTGCTAGCATTCCCAAACTAAATAGAAAGAAAATCCAAGAAAAATCTATCCAAAAATAAATAAGCCAGTTTGTGGTGTGGATGGATTTTGCAAAGTGAAAAAGATAATTGCCGCTTGTTAATAGTGTAGTGAAAAGATAGAATAAATTAAGGATTACTCCACTCAAAACACTATAAATGACTGCGGAAAGATAGAAAGCTAATACAAACTGTTTTCTTGTCCCGCCTAATGAAAGGATATATTGATAACTAGTAAAATTAATAAATGGGAATGAAAGGAAAACGACAAATAGGGGACCGAACAAAATGAAGGAACCAGATTCTGCTACACCTATATATCCTAAAATATTATAAAAAACAAACAGAACAAAAGTAATACAAACGTTGATATAAAATGTCATGCTCATTTCTCGCATCATTAATCGGAATGGTCCTCTAAAAGTATTCATATTTTTTGTCCCTCTTTTCTGGTTGTATAGTTAACAAGATAATCCTGTAATTTAGCTTTTTCTATAGTAACACCTGCATCTTTTGCTTTAGATATCCAGTTATCCGAATAGATGTCGTCCATCATCACAGTCATTTGTTTTCCGAGTTTTCTTTTCTCTAAAATGGGATATCCTTCTATTAAAGGCTCAATTGCTGAAGCTAATCCAGATAAATGAACTCCACGACTTTTTAATTCTTCTGTTTCCTCAAACCGTACGATTGTCTGCTCGTTAATGACGGCAATTTTTTCACACAATGCTTCCATTTCATCAATATGATGTGTCGATAGAATGATTAAACGTGGATCTTCTTCATACGTATTTAAAAGTGCGTCATAGAACTGTTTTCTCATATGAGCATCCAGTCCATTTGTTGGTTCGTCCATAATCGTTACAGGTGATTTACTAGCTAAACCAAGGATGATTTGTAACATCGTTTGCATTCCTTTAGAAAAATTCTTGATTTTCTTTTTTCGTGGTAGTTCGAATAGAGAAACCAGATGTTCGGCTAATTCTGCATCCCAGTTTTTGTTAAATAATGCACCGTAATGTAAGGCATCTTCGACATTCCAGAGAATCGAGAATGGATGATTTTCTTGTATATAAGTGATATTGTTCATTGTTTCTGTATTATTATATGGGGTAATCCCACTTACATTGATCGTACCAGCATCAATATCCTCCATGCCTGCTAAAAGTTTCATAAACGTTGTTTTACCAGAACCATTTCGACCCCAGAGACCCATGATGATTGGTTCTGATTCCTCAATACTTACATTCCGCAGAGCAGGCGTATTTCCATATGAAAAAGAGACATTTTCAAGTTTAATCATGCTTATAATCCTCCTTAATTATTTTTAGTAATTCTTCTTTTTTTAATTCAAGACGCTTTGCTTCCTCAAACATTGGTTTTAAATAATCGTTGTAGAATTCTTCTTTGCGCTTTTCAAGCAACTTTTGCTTAGCATTTTTAGAAACAAACATTCCAACTCCCCGTTGCTTATATACATATCCAGCTTCCACTAATGCAGCGAGTCCTTTTTGCACCGTTGCACGATTCACTTGATAAAATTTAGAAATTTCGGTGGTGGAAGGAATTTGGTCACCTTCTAATAACTCACCTTCGACGATTTCATTCGCAATCATATCTGAAATTTGCTGGAAAATAGGTTTTGAATCATCAAAAACAGCTTTCACGATCTACCCCTTCCTTATAACGTTGATTGGTTGATTAGTTGTGTAATCAACTATAAAACAATAACGAAATATTGTCAATATACTTAAGCGGATATTTATTCTTTTAAGTAAGTAATAGAAAAAGAAAAAGCTACCAGCCACAATTTTTGGAGATTCTGTTATAATGAACTAATGGATATAAAGGAGAGATGCATTTTGAACAAGGAGAAACAGGCAAACCTAATGTTAGTAGATGGAATGGCGCTATTATTTCGTGCATTTTTTGCTACAGCAGTAACAGGTCAATTTATGGTCAATACAAAAGGAATTCCAACCAATGCGATTCATGGTTTTGTAAAACATTTTTTTACAGCGATTGAACATTTTAATCCCTCTCATGTGGCGGTCTGCTGGGATATGGGGAGTACAACATTTCGCACAGAAATGTATCCTTCGTATAAAGCGAATCGTTCGGAAGCCCCAGTTGAACTCATTCCACAATTTGATTTAGTAAAGGAAGTTGTCGAAAGTTTTAATGTACCGAATATAGGCGTAGCAGGATTTGAAGCAGATGATTGTATAGGAACGATCGCAAAGCAAATGAAGGGGGAAGCAAATGTCACTATTCTTACAGGAGATCAGGATATCCTGCAATTATTAGATGACCATATTTCCGTAGCTCTATTAAAGAAAGGCTATGGTAATTATATGCTTTATACACCTTCTAGTTTTCAAGAAGAAAAAGGAATAACGCCAAAACAAATGATTGATTTAAAAGGCTTAATGGGCGATACAAGCGACAATTACCCCGGAGTTAAAGGAATTGGCGAAAAAACAGCATTGAAGCTGCTGCAAGTTCATGAGAATGTCGAAGGAATTCTAGCTAATTTATCCCTTCTTACAAAGGGACAACGAACAAAGATTGAAGCGGATCTTGAAATGCTTCATTTAAGCAGGCAATTAGCAGAAATTAAATGTGACGTACCAGTAAGCTGTTTGCTAGAAGACAGTTACTTAAATATCAATCCAGAAACTGCAGTAAAAAAATTCGAAGAGCTAGAGTTTAAAAGATTTCATCATTATGTAGAAAAGAAAGAGGCACTTACTTTATTTTAATAAAAGATTAACCCAAAAGATTAGGCGGAATGTTAATGGAATGTTTCGTATAATCTTTTTTTATTCGTTTTGTTTTTTAAAGGGAAACTAGACATTTACATTTTTTACACAATATTTTTTTCTGTTCCTTTGTTCTATGTCTATTTGTAAGAAGGGGGAAAAGAATAAGAGAAGCTGGATGAGGCTTTAATACAGCCCCATCCTCATAGAGAATTACTGGACTATCATTACTTTGTATTTTTCTTTTTCGCTGCATTTTCCAATTTACTTTTTGGAGATGGAGTTATATCGGCGTCTTGACCGTAGCCTTGTGGATTTACTCCTCCAGCTGTTTTTCCTCTGTTTCCATGGTTTTTACTCATTGTATTCACCTCATCAACTAGTTGTGGAAATAAAAATTCATTCATAGTATGAACAACCAAGAATAATATCATCCATAAAGAAAGAGACTATTTAAAAGAGGTGATGAAGATGAATAAGGGCATTTATGTTGCTTTAATTAGTATTGGGATGGCACAGTTTCTAAAGATACCTATACAATTTTTAAAAACAAAGAAGTGGGATAAAGGTTTGTTTTTTCAATCAGGCGGAATGCCAAGCTCTCATTCGGCAGGCGTATCTTCCCTTACAACATTTATTGCATTAAAGCGTGGTTTACCAACCATTGACTTTGCTATGTCTTTAATTTTTGGTTTAATTGTTATGTATGATGCACAAGGGATTAGAAGACAGACTGGTGAATTAACCTTAAAAGTGAATGATTTAGGCGAGTTAGTCGATAAAATTAATAAAGACAAAAATATCGCCTTTAAGGAGCAGCAGCCAAAAAAACTGAAAGAAATGCTTGGCCACCAGCCTCAAGAGGTGTTAGGAGGAGCTTTATTAGGGGTACTAGTTGGTTTTCTTGGCCATGTATTTACAAAAAAGAAACGTTCATTACTGCGGTGGTAAACGAAAGGCTAGAGAAATAAAGTTCTTATGATCTCTAGCCTTTTTAATTGTATAACTAGAATAAGAAAAATAGGTGACAAACGTTTGGAAAGAGACAGAAAAATGTTGAAAAAGCTAGAAAATTGTCGTGATATAAAGTAACATATAGGTAAAAGGATAGAGGGGAATGTACGTTAAGTTTGAAAACGGTAGAGGAATTTTTGCTCTTTTTAGAAAGTAAAGGCTTTTCCTTTGGTGAAGATGTGATAGGTTTTATTTATTTTGGTAAAGCATATACAAATGCTACAGATGAACTTGTCATAACTGCAATTGAATGTACTTTAAAAATACAAAAAAAATTTGATGGCAGTTTTTTTGTTTCCTTACTCGAGATGTTTAACGACAACGAATTGAAAACAAAAAAAGAAGTAATCGGCTTTATAAAAAGAAATCACTTATTTCCCCTCTAGAAAAAGAGGGCTATTATTTTCCATCCAGAAAAGAGGATATTTCGATCCAGTTATCAGATAACCCGAGCGATTATACGAGAAAGCAAGAAAATTCGTATAATCGCATGGGTTTTTGCTCTTTTTAAGTATTTTAGAAGTATCCTTCGCGCTATACAGCTGTTATTTGCACCTTAATAGTCTAAATGCTGTTTCATTAATCATATGCAGTCATCTAGATTATTACTTGACTAACTTCAGGAAAAACATAAATAACCAGTTGTATGATAGCAGCACTACTTACAAGTATTAATGGTTTTTACCAAGCTGCGACTTGCTCCAGCCACTTTCCCATTGATTATTAGGTTTATTTTATGATTGAAATCACTATTTTCTAAAAAAATCCAGTTTGAAAGCTATGTATATTTTATTACTTTTGATGGGAAGGCTTAAACAGAATGGGTGAAAACTTCCTCATTTATTTTTTCTAATGGCAATTCTTGCTAATTCGTCTGCTGTTTTATTCTCATTACTTGGAATCCATTTAATAAAGAATAACTCTAATTGACTGATAAGCTTTAATGCTTGCTCCAATAGCGGAGCGAATTTTTTGTTTTTCGCAAATTCCTTTTCCACTGCGCGACTTACGAGTTCCGAATCAGTACGAAAACTTACGGAAAGATATTTATTATGGATACAGATTTCTAAGGCTTTTATCAATGCATGATATTCCGCTTCATGATTACTCATTGAACCAAGAGGAAATGAATATTTTTCTGCAGAACCATGACCTTTTATGAAGATACCAGCACCACTTGGACCAGGATTTCCAGCGCTAGCACCATCTATATAAACTTCAATCATTTTGCTACCTCCAAAAATTTTGATATGATTAAGCAATGATTATGTACGATCTGTGACTATTTTATTTTCATACTAATCGTATAAATTGTATATATATCATTAAACTTCTATCGACTTATTATGAGTGGGAAGTTTCCATCAAGGTGGAAAAGAAAAACAAAATAAGAAATAAGATGTATAATATTATAAATGAAAAGATTGGTTTCTAAAAGTCCGTTGCTTTTGCAATAGTTACAGTAAGAAGTGAAATACTGAGAAGTCCAATTGATTACGGTAGATGGGAGAAAGTGAGAGATCCTACAGCTGAAGGGAGGAGCCAAAAGGATTTTGGGCTCCATCTTCAATCTTTATAAAACATAAGGATTGGTGGATTTTTATATCTTTTAGTGGAGAGAATTAGTTTTTTCCTTAACGGACAGTAAGAATAATCCCGCTCTTATTGACGTCATTCTATATGTAGAAAGGTTGTTCCGTTGTGAAATACAAATTAGAATATAAATTTCAAATGAAGAAAAAGAAAGATTTTATCTACTTTACATCAGATTGGATCCAATCAAGTCTGGCTCTCGAAGCGGGGGATGAGTTGGAAAAACGTAATGATGTAGCAGATATTCTTTTTTATGATGAAAAAGGCACAAGCTGGACATTAAAAGAATTACGGAAACTAAATGAAGAAATAGAAGAAGAGCCTCATGACTTTACGATATATTTTGATGGAGGTTACCATAAGGAAACAAAAACGGCGGGAATCGGTGTCGTACTTTTCTTTCATCAAGGAAAGAAGAAATTTAGAGTTAGGGCAAATGAATTATTTCATGATATCCTCTCCAATAATGAAGCTGAATATGCTGCTCTTTGTCATGCATTAAATCTCTTAGAAGAATTGGAAGTCAAGGGTGTTACTTGTGAAGTGAAAGGGGATTCTCAAGTAGTACTGAAACAATTAGAAGGCGAGTGGCCATGCTATGAAGATGATTTAAATAATTGGCTCGATCGGATAGAGGCGAAAATCAAAACTTTACGTTTGAGCATGGTTTATACTTCAATTAGCAGAAACGACAATAAGGAAGCAGATAAACTGGCAACTCAAGCGTTAGAAGGGAAACGTATCTATAGTAAAATGCAATTGCTCTAATCGGCCAGTAAGAAGAAAGGAGGGGTGAAGCTTGCAAAGGAAAAAATGGATGAAAGAAGCAGATGAATTAATGCAAGATTATTGTAAAGATTGTTTTCTATACCGACAAAACAAAGTAGAGTATGGTAAAAGGGGAGCTCACCGCTTTTGTATTTCGCAATGTACGGTGGGAAATAAGCTAAAGGAATATGGGGAAAAACTATCGAGTTCAAAATGATGGGGTGATTTTCCATAAGCAAAAAATAAAAGGGAATTTTGCAAGAAGAAAATTCCTTGCAAAATCCCCTGAATACTATTATTAATAGATATTATTATTAATTATAGTTTAACAACATTAGCAGCTTGAGGTCCACGGTTTCCTTCAACGATTTCGAAAGAAACTTCTTGTCCCTCTTCTAATGATTTAAAACCTTCGCCTTGAATAGCAGTGAAATGTACGAATACGTCATCTCCGCCTTCAACTTCGATGAAGCCAAAACCTTTTTCGTTATTGAACCATTTTACTTTACCGTTTTGCATAATAAATTTCCTCCTAAGCCTTTCAAGACACATGAATTGTGCCTATAAAATAAATATTTTCATAGAACAAAATAATAATAGAAAATAATTATTCTGAATTTTGTTAAATGATGTCTATAATATACACGATTACCCATATGTAGTCAAGGTTTCTAAGCGTTTTTTCGGAAAACTTAATTAAATTTTTGGAAGGGTTTTCTTATTAGCTGAATAAAAAGAAAACGAATACATAGGATGATTAAATTTGGTGTGATTTTAAAATAAATGGATGAAAATATAAATACTTGGATGGGGAAAAAAGGAGGGATCTGAAAGAGGTTTTTACCCATACTATTAGGTTACATAAATAATGATTTTCCACATATGATGAAATAGCAGTTTTGTTTTTTTAGGAAATAGAATAAGAGGGTGGCTTAATGTATCGATTTTCAATGGAAAAGGAAAATTGGATTTTGCGATTTACCCCAAATATTGTTCTAGAGGAAGACAGTAAGGAAGCGATAGTAAAAAGTATTCTTCAATTAGGGAGTGTGCTGCCTAGTTTTTCACATGGCGAGTCCTTTGTCATTATGGTAAAAAAAATTGGCTTAATCGTATTCAATGTAGAAAAAATCCCATCTCTTATTTTAACGGTATCAAACATTATTGAAAAAGAAAATTGGTATATCCAAACAGACAGCAAAATAAGGAAGTATTTTATGTAAACTAGCTGACAGCTAGTTTTTTTCATTAAAACAAACAGAAATTATTTTAAAAACAACCTGTTTGCGCTTTCATTGTTGTACCTGCGGGATTCAGTTCTGACAGGCTTTCGGAAGGATTTTTTCAAGCAAAAATTTCCTGTAAAAAAAAGCAAAAATTAACCTTTAAATCATTGAATTATGGGGGAAATATGTTTTTATTAACATGATTACTAATATATAACTAAGTTTATTTTTCAATGAAATAAACCTATAACAAGTAAAGTAAAAAAATAAATAAAAGGGAAGATTTATTAAAATGATTGAAACGATTGTAAAGAGCAGTCAAAGTCCGTATTATGAAATTTCCAGAGAAGACCAGATGATCCTTAGTCCGTTTGAAGGCACTGTTAGTGAGATTCTAATGAAGGAAAAAGCTTATTTCTATGAGTGGGAACCAATTTTGACTATTAGAACATTAGCAGGAGAAATAAAAGATGTCAGTGTTCCTTTTAGTGGATCTGTGGTGGAACTTTTAGTAAAACCTGGTGATAAAATTGCAATAAATACGAGGTTAGCTTCTTTACAGGATGATTTATTAGTTACTGGTTGTGATTGATGATGCAAATGCATAGTGCTTTGCGAAATCTGAAAAAATATAAAATTGGTTATCGAACCTTTAAAACAGCAGTTGCGGTAAGTATAGGAATAACTATCGCCCAGTTTTTTCACTTAGATTTCTATGTATCTTCTGCGATTATAACCATACTTTGTGTTCAAAACTCGAAGAAAAAGTCTTTGCATAGTGCATTTTCACGTTTTATCGCATGTATGCTTGCCATTCCATTTTCCTATATTTTCTTTGAGGGGATGGCGTATGAACCGTATATCATTGGTTTATTATTGCTATTATTTATCCCAACCACTGTCTTACTTAAGGTAAATGAAGGGGTTGTAACAAGTACTGTTATTATCCTCCATATATATTCCACCAACCATATGACTTGGGACGTTGTTCTTAATGAATGGGCATTGATCGTAATTGGAATTGGAGCAGCATTACTTGTTAATAGCTATATGCCTAGTCTAGATAAGGAAATGAAAGTACATCAAAAGGATATTGAGTCCTATTTTAAAGCATTATTGATGGATATGGTTGTTTACTTGCGGACAAATGAAATCACAGAAGAGTATGCTTCAAAATTAAAGCGTGCATCAGATATTGTACAATGTGCAAAATCAGTCGCCTATCGTGATGTAGAAAATCATTTTACTCGAAAAGAGAATTATTATTATCATTACTTCACAATCCGAGAAAAGCAATTAGAGATTATATCAAGGCTTTTTGATCGAATTTTATCTGTAGAGACATTAGATAATCAACGAGAGCTGGTGGCAGACTTTCTGGAAGAACTTAGTTTATGTGTCCATTCAGGAAATACGGCCGTATTATTTTTAAGTAAACTCCAAAGAGTAGAAGAGCTGATCAAGCATGATAAACTGCCTGCTGACTGGGATTCATTTGAAGAACAGGCGCATGTTTTTTTTGTTTTAAAAGAATTAGAACAGTATTTACAAATTAAAAAATCCTTGAAGGTGGCATATTAGTTATCTAAAGGAAAGACGGAGAATTTCATTTGCTATGTTCTCCGTCTATTTATTATGGATAGGCAAACTTCCCTTTTGTATTGGTAAATTAATAGCATAAATATAGTAATCTCTATAAATTATTGAAACACTTCTATCCCAAATTATTCATGGAATAGATTGGCTGCTAATAATAAACCACAAACTGACTAGGATCCTGAAAACCAAGTTCACTTTGTGGTTTCGCTTTTTGTTTTTACCACAATTTCCTTCGGAAATGGATAAATTCATAAAATCAGAAACCTCATGAGCTGGAATTGGACAGACTTCTCCCTTGTTAGAACGCGTTTCACAAAAATTGTTTATATCTGCAGGACTTATTCTATTTTGACTTGTAATCGTTGGATATTTCGTAACGTTTGCCAGAATGCATCTTTGTATAAGCAACTACTACATAATTTGAACGTGATATAACGAGAAGATCGTATAACTTTACCCGCGATTTTAATGAGTTGACTGCGTAACGTTTCCATCGTTTGATTTCGCACTTTGTTTGGCAAACAAATTCTTCGGAACCAATTATGGAAATTATAAGCTAACACGGACATTTGGAGACGCATGGCATTTGTTTTTTGAGAATGGCTACTCAACCAATCAAACGCAAAACCATTTTTACCTTCCTTGATAAAGTTCTCCATCGTTCCTCGATTTTGATAGGTCTTTACTATGTTTTTGGCGTTGGCAGAAAGACTTGTCACAATAAATGTATAGGTAAATAAGAGTTCATCAGTTGGCTTTTCTAGCTTAATGATGACTCTTCGTTCAGTATGCCATGATGCAGCTTTATAGTTCATTTCTTGATAAAAGACACAAGGTTTCGATGTGATTTCAAGGTTTTTTGTAATCTGTGCTTCTAGTTCTTGGGCAAACCCATTTAATTTGGCATTCGCTTTTAGGCGAATCACAAAATGCACGTCATATTTTTCACACAATTCATATAACCCTGGAGATGCAAACCCACTATCTCCGCGAATGATGATGGGACAGTGGGGATACAGTTCCTTAAAGTGAATCAGAACAGGTTCCAAAAATTCAACCACGCCATTTGACGTATACACATTTCCACTTCGGAGGACAGCCTTGATACAGTCACCCGTAAGCCCATCAAATAAGAACAAAGGATGAAAGCCCATCGTCCGATAATGTGCATTATAAGCGGTATTTTCTTGATTTCCTGTTGTCTCGAAATTAGCAGAATCTATATCGAAGATATAGCCGTCACTTGGCTTCACCAGCTGTACACGATCAAATAAGCATTGGATAGTCTGTTGAAATTGATTAACGGTTTCTTCGTCTACTTTTGAGTTTAATCGTGAGATGGTAGGTTGGGAGGCCAATCGTTCTTTAGAAAAAACGCGAAGCATCGTTGGTTCGACTTGAAGGTCATCGGCTGCATTGTCTGTATGATAGCCTGCGAGATGTTGATACACTTTTTGCATGATGACATCATGATTAGAATGAGTGTGATGAGAGGAAGAATCTGAAATGTTGATTTTTTCTTTAATCATTTTCGTAATGTCCAGTTTCTCATCAAATTCTTTGTATAAAAGCAATCCTGAATCGGACAAGAGATCGCCGCCATCAAAATTAATCTTTACTCTTTTATTGAAATGTAAGCTCGTTTCTTGTACACTTTTCATATGGAACCCCTCATTTTTCGTTTTTTTTGTGGTGATTAAAACATATCAAAATTGAGGGTTCTTTTCACTAAAAAAGTGAAAATAAAAAAGCGAGAGTCTCTTAGAGTGATAAGAGTTTCTCGCTTTTTTGTATGAATAATGTAGGTTGTATTTATATACTCTCTTTATATTTAGAAATTAAATATTCATTGTTTCCGACTAATCCAAGTTTAAATGCTTTATTTACTATTTCTGACACCTGTCCTGAATAAAATGTATTTCCAGAATGTTTGAGCCTATCTTCAAGAATACCCTTATGAAAGCTTGAAGTGTCACGAGCTAAATCTTTATTTATTATTTTATTATCTTTAATAGCTTCATTAAAAGTAGAAAAACCCATTCTATTCTTCATTTCTTCTACAGTATTATTACCATACTTGTTTCCTGTTTCCATGTGTTTTTTGAACCTTGAAACTAAAGATAACTGTGTATATGCATGAAAGGATGCTTTGTCATTAATTTTCATATAATCACCTTACCTTATTCGATTAAAAAGCTGATATTATCATAGAATGTAGTGTTATCATAGTAATTTAGGGCAGAAATATTTATTGCACCTGAGCTTAACAAGTTCTTTGGTATTTCATAATACTTAATCCATCCATACACAATATTATCTGATCCTACTAGTGGTTCATCTGGCAAGGCTTTAATTGTCTGAGCAGTAATATCTGTTCCACCACTGTTAATTCTCAACCAACCTTGACGTTCAGTACCCTCAACATAAATTGCTAGATAAACATATTCTCCTTTTAAAGGAATACTTGCACTAAGTTGATTAAATTCAATATCTTCCCACAGGAAGTCATTGCCATCTGATGTAATACCAATTATTTGCAAGTTTGTTAGGGGAGTTGCCGGTCCTGCTAAGGTTTTAGTAGGAGTTACTGAAAATACAAACGAAAATGATAATACTGCAACTGCAATAATTCCGAGAATCTTTTTCATACTATTCCTCCTAAATTTTTTTTGTATAAATTTAATATCGACATTAGATGCAAGTTGTATATAGGGAAATACTACCATATTAAGAAATTTTTTTATTTTTGTTTCTTCAGGAAATTCAGTAAAAGTTCATATCAATTGTCTTCGTGCCCGGGAAATCGACTGACTTCTCCCTTGGATGATTACGTCTTTTTCAAATTTGACTACATCTTCATGAAACTACTCTATTTTGACCCGCAGGTTTTGGATATTCCCTAATGTTAATCATTTCCGTAATACCGAGCTTTTCATCAAACTCTTTGTATAAAAGTAACCCTGAATCGGACGTAAGGTCACCGCCTTCAAAATTAACCTTTACTCTTTTATTGAAACTTAAGTTCGTTTCTAGTACACTTTTCATATAGAACCCCTCCATTTTTTGCTTTTTTATCGTGATTAAAGCATATCAAAAATGAGGGTTCATTTCACTTGAAAAGTGAAAATAAAAAAGGGAGAGTTTCTTAGAGTGATAAGAGTTTCTCGCTTTTTTGTTCTTTCGTATGAATAATGTAGGTTCTATTATCCTCTAGTTGCATTTCTACTGCTTTTCCCCTTTCTATACAATTATCTTTTTTGCGATTATAATATTATTTTGTATAAAATAACAAGGAACGTAAGTTATGAAAAAAGGTGATATAGATGAAATTAATATTGGCAGAAAAACCATCTGTATCGAAAAACATTGCAGATGCTTTAAAAATAAAAAACAGACAAGATGGCTATTTTGAAGGAAATGGCTATATTGTTACATGGGCTTTTGGCCATTTATTGCAGTTAAATGATGCGAAAGACTATGATGAAAAAATGTCTACATGGAAGTTAGAAAATTTTCCATTTATTCCTCCGAAATTTCAATATAAAGTAAAGTCTGATCCGAAAGATAGAGACAAGCCCGACCGTGGAGCAGAAAAACAACTGAAAATTATTCATAGGTTAATGAAAAGACAAGATGTAGATTCAATCATATCTGCCTGTGACTATGATCGAGAAGGACAGCTAATTGGAGATAGTATTATTTATAATTTAAAAACGGAAAAAGAAGTTTACCGACTATTGCTGAATGAATGGACACCGAATGAAGTATTGAATGGATTAAATAATCTTCGTTCTAATAAAGAGCTGAGACCTCTTCAAGCTGCCGGAGTTAGCAGACAATGGGCCGATTGGTTAATTGGTATTAATTTAACCTCTGTGGCAACCTTGAAATATCAAAAAGGCAAAGGGAAGGCATTGAATATTGGAAGAGTTTTATTGCCAACGCTTAAAATCATTTATGATCGTGATAAAGAAATCGAAAATTTCGTTCCAGAAAATTATTATAAACTGCAAGCAACGTTTTTAACGGAAAATGGAAGTAGTTATACAGGTACTTATCTAGAAAACAAAGAAGAAAAGTTTAAAGAAGAACTATATTTGAAAGAAATAGAAGAACAGATTAAAGGCAAAACAGCAGTTGTAATAGATAAGAAGGTACAAAAGAAAAAGGAATATCCGCCTTTTTTGTTTAATCTTTCTAATCTTCAAGGCTATATAACTAGCAAATATAAGGGATGGACAGCTGATAAAGTATTAAAAGTTGCGCAAAGTCTCTATGAAAAGAAATATATCACGTACCCAAGAACTGCGAGTATTGCCCTAGAAGAAAGTCTTATTGCGAAAACAGAAAAAGTGGTAAATCTCCTCGCCGCAGATTTACCGTTTAAAAATGAAGTGAAATTTGTGCCATCCAAACGAATTTTTGATAACAAAAAGGTGGAAAGTCATAGCGCAATTATTCCTACTTATGTTCTCCCCAAAAAATTAAGCCAAGAGGAAGAACAAGTATATGTAGCAATAAAAAATAGGTTATTAATGCAATTTATGCCTGTTGCTGAGGTAGAAGAGACGAGAATCATCACAAGCGTGAATCAAGTGGAATTAAAAGGAAGATTCGTAACAAAAGGAAAAGTTCAATTAGTAGAGGGCTGGAAAAAAATTGAAAATATACAATCGAAAGATGTTATGCTTCCGTTAGTAAATTTGCAAGAAGAGGTTTTAACACAAAAAGCATCCACTAGCATCCATACTACACAGCCGCCAAAGGAACATACGGAAAAGACACTGCTTCGGCTGATGGAAACTTGCGGGAAAAATTTTGATGCGGATACAGAGGAAGATGTATTATCCATTTTAAGCGGATTTAGCATTGGGACGCCAGCTACTCGTGCTGAAACGATAAAAAAACTAAAAGATATTGGTTATATAGAAGCAAAAAATAAAAGCTTAGTTTGTACGGAGTTAGGAAGAAGAATGGTCGAAATCTTTCCAATTAAAGATTTGTTTAACTTAGATTTCACAGGAAGACTTGAAAAAACACTTTATGATATTGAAAAAGGACAATTTAGTAAACAACAATTTTTGCAAATAATTAGCAGCTTCACAACAAACGCGGTGGAAACAATAAAGAAGGAAGAAGATATCATTATCCAAGAAGTTACATATACCAAGGGCAAAACAGAAGTATTGGGGAAATGCCCCCTTTGTGGTCATGCTGTTATAGAAGGAAAAAAGGGGTTTGGCTGCAGTAACTGGAAAAATGGCTGTAAATATGTCATTTGGAAAAATGATAAATTTCTTGGGACCATGAAGAAGAAGCCGACGAAAACGATGGTTAAAGCACTACTCAAGAATGGGAAAGCGCCAGTTAAAGGATTAATTAGCAAAAAAGGAAATAAATTTGATGCTATCATGAAATATGAGAAGAATCAGGATAACGAGTATTTTAGTTGGAAAATGGAATTTCCCGAATAGATTTTGCTACAAATTTGTATCAGTGCTAAAATAGAAAGATAAAAGCACATGGAATTTACTTGAGGGAACGAGTTTTTTAAGAAGCTTATGTTAGAAAGAATCTTGTTTCCTTATTTTTTTTATAGTAAAATGCTTAAGAAATACTTTTATGCCACACTATTTTAACTAGCTTATTCTAAAACGTTTATTCCCTCTGTAAAGAGGTGAATTTTTTGTTTAAACAAGTATTTACATACATATAACGTAGACAAGCATGATGGAATAGAATAGAAAAAAGGATTAATCCTGGTAAAGGAGGGGTTGAATTGCCGACACCTAGTATGGAAGACTACATTGAGCGCATTTACAACCTAATAGAAGATAAAGGATATGCACGAGTATCAGATATTGCCGAAGGCCTATCTGTCCATCCCTCCTCTGTAACAAAAATGGTTCAGAAATTGGATAAGGATGAGTATCTGGTTTATGAAAAATATAGAGGCTTGGTTTTGACCCCAAAAGGAAAGAAAATCGGCAAGCGATTAGTGTATAGACATGAACTTTTAGAGCAATTATTAAGAATTATTGGGGTGAAAGAAGAAAATATATATGATGATGTAGAAGGAATAGAACATCATCTAAGCTGGGACTCTATTGATCGTATTGGTGATTTAGTGCAATTTTTTGAAGAGAATCCAAAACATGTAGAAGAGTTAAAAATAATTCAGCAAAAAAACGATTCAATCGAATAAAGAAAGGGCAATTTTCTCTAGGTGTGTGCTTTAATAAAGCAGAATAAACGCCTACAGAGAATTGCCCTTATTGTCTATTGGAAAACGGTTAAAAAATAGGTGGATAATTGTCAAAGTTATCTATTATCGAGTAGGGTAAATCTTCTTGCTCTCTTTCATTTTCCATAATTTCTACTCCGTCAATTATCCCAGTTTCGATATCAAGCAAAGCTTTTCGATAGGAAATTACTCTACCATTAGATGTTTTAAAACTAATAATGTCTCCCATATAATTTCGTTCTACTGCAACAATTTTTTCCATAATTAGCTCCTTTCTTCGTAATCACATACGATTTTTTCTTGCCAATTAATGTATATAAAATAGTATATACAAACCCATTTGAAATTATCATGAATTGCCGGATGCAGTGATAGATTATAGAAGAAAATATATTTAACATTACCCTATATTTTTATTTTCATGCAACTAGCTAAATGATATCCTTAAATTAACAATTTTAGAAGAGGTGAGAAAATGGGGAGATATGACTTAGAGGAGTTTTTAGCTAAGACAGAGCAGCAAGATAAAAATGAAGGAATTTTCGAACTAGAAACAGAAAGGATGCTTGAAATTAATTTAACAAATAAAATTTGGGCGAAAGCAGGAAGTATGGTTTCTTATCGAGGAAATATTCGGTTTACTCGCGAAGGTATTTTGGAACACGGAATAGGTAAAATGTTTAAAAAAGCGTTAACTGGTGAAGGTGCTTCTTTAATGAAAGCAGAAGGAACGGGTAAACTTTACTTAGCTGATCAAGGAAAGAAAATTTCCATTCTCCGTTTAAATGGTGATTCTATCTTTGTAAATGGCAATGATTTACTAGCATTTGAGCCGTCTATCAAATGGGATATTAAGTTAATGAAAAGAATTGCCGGGATGCTTTCTGGCGGCTTATTTAATATTAACCTGTCAGGAAGTGGCATCGTTGCGATTACGTCACATTACGAACCATTAACATTAAGAGTTACTCCAAATAACCCTGTATTCACAGATCCTAATGCGACAGTTGCTTGGTCGGGAAGTCTACAACCAGAATTTGTAACAGACATTACTCTTAAATCATTTTTTGGAAGAGGCAGCGGAGAATCCATTCAAATGAAATTTTTGGGAGAGGGCTTCGTCGTTATTCAGCCATACGAAGAAGTATATTTTTCGAATAGTGGAAGCAATAACAGTTAAATAAACTCTCATTAAAAAGAGGGTGGGACAAAGCAAAATAAATAATGGATAAAGACGAACAATCTCTAATTTAGTGGTGAATCCAATTCGTTCCATTGCGTTACAGACACTCCCTTTCCGCGGGGAGCAACCTAAGCCTCCTCGGCAGAACGAGGAGGCTTGGCGCTCGCCCCATGGAAAGCGAAGTGTATTCAGGCTGCGGGTGATTACCACATACCTTTTTTCTTCAATAAATAAAAATCCCAAATAATTATACGAATCCTTTTTAGTATGAATGTATAATTGTTCGGGTTATATTAAATTGAAATACTTTTATCCCAACCTCTTATTTTAAGTTGGAATCTTATGTGCCAGCTATTTTTACTTGATGTGTGTCATTTCCACTCATAAGGTGTTTCTTGATACACATAATAATTCAGCCAGTTGGAAAATAGTAAATGAGCGTGGGACCGCCAACTATTTAATGGCTTTTTATTAGGATCATTCTCGGGAAAATAACCGAGGGGTAGGTGAATATTTAAACCTTTTTCTTTGTCTCGTTTATATTCTTCAGCAAGTGTGCTAGAATCATACTCTAAGTGACCGGTAACCATGATTTGTTTGCCTTTATTTCCACTAATAATAAAGGCGCCAGCTTCATCAGAAGCAGACAATAGCTCAAGTTTTGGATGTGCTTTGATTTCTTCAATTGATACATTAGTATGTCTTGAATGGGGAGCTAAATAGCTGTCATCAAAACCACGCATTAATTTATCTGCCGGATTTAAGACATGGTGGGAGTAAATTCCATAACACTTTTGTTCCAACTCATACTTATTAATGCCAAAATGGTGAAATAAAGCTGCCTGAGCTCCCCAGCAAATATGCAGAGTAGACGTTACATTTGTTTTCGACCATTCCATTATCTTGGTTAATTCATCCCAATAATCAACTTCTTCAAAACTCATTAATTCCACAGGCGCTCCTGTAATAATCATTCCATCGTATTTATTTGTTTTTATTGCTTCAAAATCGCGATAAAACTGTTCTAAATGATAGGAACTTGTATTCTTTGACTCATACGATGCTGTTCTCAAAAAGGAGATATTGACCTGCAAAGGAGTATTCCCAAGCAAACGCAATATTTGTACCTCCGTTTTTTCTTTTTGAGGCATTAAGTTTAATATTAATATGTTTAATGGTCGAATATCCTGGGTTCTTGCACGCCCTTCTTCCATTACAAATATATTTTCATCTTCAAGTATTTCTCGTGCTGGCAAGAGCTGAGGAATTCTTATAGGCATAAAGGTATGTCTCCTCCTATAGTTATAATCGTCTTTTCTGTATTGTCTGTGGTGTCACTGCCGTTTTTTTCATATCAATCGCATTTACACGATAAATTAGTTATTACTTTCTCCCATCAATATCATAGCTTATTATAAATTTGATTGGAATATGTCGCAATCATAATGTTTTGAATTTTTGAAAGATATTATATAATCTTGTGAAAGGAAGGAATGTTAAAAGGGATTTATGGATTATTTTTAAGTATATTTGTAAGATAATGATTTTGTCGAAACGTGTATGTATCACGTCTCTTTTAATGTACAATGTTAAAGGAAGACTGAAATTACCAGAGGATAATCATGGAGGTATAGACGAAAATGAAATCTGACATCGAAATTGCTCAACAAGCTGTAATGAAACCAATAATACATATTGCCGAAAAGCTAGGTTTATCAGATGATGATCTTGAATTATATGGAAAATATAAAGCGAAAATAACAGCATCAACCTTAAATAAGTTGAAAAATAATAAATCAGGTAAACTTATCCTTGTGACGGCTATTAATCCAACTCCTGCTGGAGAAGGCAAATCAACTGTTACAGTCGGATTAGGAGATGCGTTGAATAAATTACAGAGAAAAACCGTCATAGCAATGAGAGAACCTTCTTTAGGTCCTACAATGGGGATCAAAGGAGGGGCTGCAGGCGGAGGAAAAGCGCAAGTATTACCTATGGAGGATATTAATCTGCATTTTACTGGAGATCTTCATGCTATTACAACAGCCAATAATGCGTTGGCAGCTTTAGTAGATAATCATATACATCAAGGCAATGAATGTCGTATTGATCAGCGCCGTATAGTCTGGAAAAGAGCAGTTGATCTAAATGATCGTGCGCTGCGAAAAGTAGTGATTGGTTTAGGTGGTCCATTACAAGGAGTTCCGAGAGAGGATGGCTTTGACATTACGGTTGCTTCTGAAATTATGGCTGTATTATGTCTGGCTGCAGATATTAAGGATTTAAAAGTTCGATTAGCTCGAATGGTCGTTGCGTATAATGTAGACAGAGAACCTGTAACCGTGGGAGATTTGAAGGTAGAAGGTGCGCTTACATTACTATTAAAAGACGCAATTAAACCAAACTTGGTTCAAACAATCGAGCATTCTCCAGCGATTATTCATGGCGGTCCGTTTGCCAATATTGCCCATGGCTGCAATAGTGTCATAGCAACTGCTGCTGCTGTCAAATTAGGAGACTATGTTGTCACTGAAGCTGGGTTTGGTGCGGATTTAGGAGCAGAGAAATTTTTAAATATTAAGGCTAGGAATAAAGAGATAGATCCTGAAATCGTCGTGATAGTTGCGACAATTCGTGCCTTAAAAATGCATGGAGGAGTCGAGAAGAAAGAGCTAGGTGTTGAAAATATAGAAGCGCTGCGAGCGGGTTTTGCTAATTTACAAAAGCATGTAGAAAGTATTAAAGAATTCGGTTTACCATTTGTTGTTGCTATTAATAAATTCGTAACAGATACTGAATTAGAAATTAGTGTGTTGAAAGAGCTTTGTGAACAAGCACAAATTCCTGTTGCTTTAACAGAGGTTTGGGAAAAAGGTGGAGATGGCGGTATAGAACTTGCTCAAAAGATTTTAGCGATTCTCGAAAAGAAAGAACAAAGTTTTCGACATTTATATTCGCTTAATACTACAATAGAAGAGAAAGTGCTTGCGATTGCCACAAAAATTTATGGAGCGAATAGGGTAGAATATTCTTCAAAAGCAAAGAAACAGATTGCCGACTTTGAAAAATTTGGTTGGGGGCATCTTCCTATTTGTATGGCGAAGACACAATATTCTTTATCCGATGATCCATCATTGATTGGCAGACCAGAAGGATTTTCAATTACAATCCGTGAATTTAAGCCATCTATTGGGGCGGGCTTCCTTGTAGCACTCACTGGTGAAGTCATGACAATGCCAGGTTTACCGAAAACTCCTGCTGCTTTACACATGGATGTTGATGAAGACGGTAAAGCAGTTGGATTGTTTTAATATCCGGATGTATTAAGGAAAAAGGAGAACAAAGGATGTTTGATCCCACAGCGTTTGAAAATATGAGAACAGTAATGGAAGGCTTGATATATGATAAAGATTTAGATGGGGATATTATTGTCTTAGATCGAAATGATGTATTTAATAGTAGTAAGCTATCAAGAAATTATACCATTACTTTTCGATTGAAAAATCAACAAAATGCTAAGCTAATGTTTGAATTATCCGCTGATTTACAAAATTTATCGGCTGAACTTTTAGCGAGTGTAAAAAAAGAAAAGTGGATTGGTGCAACCGTATATATTCATCTTTTTTTACGACATAAACAAGACAAAACTCTTTATCCCTTGATACAGCAATTAGTGGAAGAGATATGGGGAAAAGATTTGAAGATTAGGCAAGAAATCAGCTATCAGCCACTTGAGGCGGAGCAAACGATTCTGAATCATATTACGATTGATTTTAATCGTTTAATCACAGAAGAACAGATAGATGATATGATTACGATGATGGAATTTATGGAAAAAACTTTAACTGCACTTCAATCGATTGATTCATTATTAACTGTATAAGGAGAGTGTAAAATGAGCATTTACGATTTTAAAGTAAAAACGATGGATGGAAAAATGCAGGCATTAAGCACTTTTAAAGGGGATATCCTATTAATTGTGAATACTGCAAGTAAATGTGGTTTTACTCCTCAATTTAAAGAGCTGCAAGAATTGTATCAAATGTATAAAGAGGAGGGGTTTGTGGTTCTGGGTTTTCCAAGTAATCAATTTATGAGTCAAGACCCGGGAACAAATGAAGAAATAAAATCATTTTGTGAAGTGAATTACGGTGTGACTTTTCCGATGTTTGCTAAAATTGATGTGAATGGTAAAGAAGCAGATCCTCTTTATCAATATTTAACAAAAGAAGCACCAGGTGCATTAGGTGTGAAAGCAATCAAGTGGAATTTTACGAAGTTTCTTATTGATCGCAATGGAAATGTCGTGGACCGCTATGCACCAAGTACAAGTCCTAGCGAGATAAAAGCAGATATTGAAAAGCTTATCCGATAACAGAAAAAAATAGGGATCTTCTGCTTTTAGTGAACGAACACCCTGTCACTAAAGGCTGAAGATCCTTATTTTTTATGATAAGGAACGATTAACGATAAGAAAAGAGGCGGATAAATCCACTTTTTTTCTCCTTCGTTTCCCGCTCATTTAGATCGGCCAGCTTCTTCTTTCTAGATTTAGCATAGTATTGTTCCTCTTTTTCTTTTAGAACAATTGGATTTTCTAATAAAGTTATTTTTCTTTCTTGACTGGCAATATGTTCTTGCTGAAATTCGATATGCTCTTGCTGCTTTTTTAGTTGCTGTACTAATACTTGATTGAAATTTTTTTGGAGTTCTAATTCTTCTTTGATTGTTTGTAAATCCTGAAGAATTTTTTCCGTAGCTTCAGTGGCAATGGGGATAGAGGCAGGTAAAGGCCTTGTCAGCTCATCTTCAATTTGTCTTAAAGACATTTGTTTTTCATTACGCATTTGTTTAACTTTTACTAAAATATCTAAGCTTTTTTGATCGAAATATCGGTAGCCATTTTCGCCAATAATGACTGGTATGAGTGTTTTCAATTCTCTTAACCAATTTCGAACAACACCAGGACCTTCATTAATATATTCCGCAGCTTCCTTCACACTTAATAATTTGCTGTTTTCTTCCTTAATCGTAAGTTCTTTTTTTTGTACGCTTAACATTCTATACACCCCTCATTATAAAATAATCGAAACAGACCAATGGCAAGAAGGACGTTTAAAACCCTTGTCTTTATAATTTTCGTGAAAAGAAAAAAAAATCCTTTGACGAGCTTTGTCTAGTTTTGTTGGATATACATAATTATTAGAAAAATTATTATTATGGTATCTTTACAAAAATTCTTAATAATAATACGATAGAATAGGGATGCTGGAAAAACATTCCTGCAATGAAGAAAGGAGGAGCTAGGATGAATACAAATAAAAATATATCAATACAAACAAAAATGAAAAATAAGAGGAAAGAGGGTTCTTAGTGGAAAAGACAATCAAGGGTTTAGAGGAAATTAAAATAGTAAGCTATCATGATGATCTTGCTGGTAAAGTGGCCGACATGTGGACAAAAAGTAAAGATTCATGGGGAGGAACAGGAAAAACAGAAGAACAAGTACGCGATCAACAGCAAAGCTCAGATAATATCGATACCTTCTTAGCTGTTATAGGAGAAGAAGTAGTAGGGTACTGTGGTTTTTCTGTTTATAAAGAAGATGCAGGAGCCTTGTATGTTCCTTTATTAAATGTTCGTCCAGATTATCATGGCAAGAAAATTGGTAAGCTGCTTTTGCTCCATGCACTCAATGCAGCGACAGAATTAAAATGGCCAAGACTGGATTTATATACTTGGGCAGGTAATCTTAAGGCAGTTCCATTATATAAACGCTGCGGTTTCTTTTGGGAGGATAACGACCAATATACACATCTAATGAATTTTATCCCAACAGTTCGAAATGACGCAGTAATAAATAGTTATTTAAAAAACATGGATTGGTATGCAGATTTAAAAAGAAATCTTGAAATAAAGCCAGATGGGGTGTTTGAAAGAGGCTTTACACATTATGAATATGTGTGGCAAAAAGAAACAGAGACGATTGTTGTAAAATTTGAAAAAACAAGTAGAGGAATCTGCTCTTTGGAAACTAAGGATTTTCAGATTGAATTAACAATGGATAATCATAAATGCATAGAAGAAATAGAGCATAAGGTCTATTTAAAGATAAAAAATAAAACAGCAAGCCCAATTTCTTTAGAAGTATTGGCAGATAATCAGGACAGAATTCAATGCAGTTTTCAAAGATCACAAGAGATAAAGGGTAATCAAGAAATAACGATTTCTTCTTCTTTTGTGATTGAAAAAGGAGAAGAACCTGTAAATGGAAAAACCTTTCCGGCATTAAAGGTTGCAGTTAGAATCAATGGACTAGAAACAGGCTTACAACTGGGGGTTTTCCCACAAGCACCTATTTCGATTGAGGGAAAGGAAATAGAGGCCATTTTAGCGAAAGGAATGAACACATACTTAGATTTAGAGATTAGAAATAATTTAGAAAAAGATATTTATGGATATTTCACCATTCCTAAAAATGACCGCTTACATTTTGAAGGGGATAAGTATTCTTTCGATCTGGCTAAAAAAGCGAAAAAGTGGATTCGCATTCCGGTTCAAGTGAAGAGTTGTGGTAGTTTTAAAGAAAAAATCATCGGAGAAATTGTGGAGAATGAGCAGGGAATTTTAACGTTTGAAAAGGAAATTGCGCTTGCCTTCAAAGGGATTGGTGAACAGTTTGTAGTAGAACAAGAAAAGAGTTGGCAGGTTTATAACGGTCCACATCAACTTACCGTAAGCAAAATGGATCTTACGACAGAAATTGCTCATACAGACTTTGCTCTGTTTGCACCGTCTATTGGAAAGCCTTATTCTAATGAGCTGTCTAAACAAAAGCCATATGAAGTTCGTACTGAAAAAACTGGAAACAGTATTAAACTGGAACTATTCTTTAAGTCTAATGCTTTTCCATATCTAGATATTATGTTAACAAATCAGCTCTTTGCGGAAGGGTTGATTAAACGTTGGATAACCATTGCTAATAATAGTTTGGAAGAAAAAGAAATAAGTGTACAGGAAACTTTTTTTGACATATGGCAGAATCTCTATTTCCCTTTAAATGGGGAAGTTGTTTCCTTTAATGAATGGAACCTCGTACAACCTTTTGAATTAAATTCTAAGGATATAACGGGGAATTGGTATTTTTCTTCTCCAAATTCTAGCCCATTCGGTGTTGCATGGGCTAAAGAAGCCCGCGTTAAAATGGATAATTGGAAGGTGCATATAGAATCCACACGCATGCTCGGAAAAAATGAATCCGTTGCTTTTTCGCCTCTTAGAGTGAATATCGGTGCCTATCGTAATTGGCAGCAATGGGAGTTAGCAGCAGAAGGGCTACAGAAAGAGCACGCAAGTACTGTTATCTCAGGATTTAAAGTTGAATTTAATGAGGAAAATCTTATTATAGATAGAGATAATGACTTAAAAGTACGAATAAAGAATTATAGTAATCAAGCAATACAAGGTGAAATGACCATAACAATGAATGAAAGACAAGGAGATTCACAGAGAATTGATACGGAAGCATCCGAAGTCTACCAAATTCAGCCTCAAAGGGATCTTCAATTAGGGCTAAACACAGTGAAAACAACCATTTCTTTGCCGACAAAAATAATAGATACCGAAGATTTACTTTTTGTACCAAGTAGTAAGAACATGACAACAGAAGTGATAATAGAAGAAGGAGTTACCATATACCATGTTTCGAATGGAATAATATCTTTTAAAGCTTCTCCTGATTACTATCCAGGCGTCTATTCTTTAGTAGTAAATGGGAAAGAATGGTTGGATCATGCATTTCCTAAACCTATCGCAAAAAGTTGGTGGAATCCGTGGTGTGGGGGCATTAAAAATGGTCCGCCAGATTTAAATGTATTTTCTGTCTTAAAGGAAGAGACAGCTTGTGCATTTACTAGTTTAAAAGATATCCATCATAACGAATGGACTGGTGTGAAGCTGGTAACAACGATAAGGCATCATGAGAAATGGAATGGGTTAAAGTATGAACAATATTTCCTTACAATGCCAGGCATTCCTTTGCTCATTACATTTGTAGAAATAATTGATGATGCAGGCAGACGTATGGCAGAAGAAGAATGGCATACAAACCTATTTATCACTTGCAATGAGGAGGAAAAAGCTGTACTCCATATTCAGGATAACAAGGTTAG
This sequence comes from Niallia circulans, assembly GCF_003726095.1. Classification (NCBI taxonomy): domain Bacteria; kingdom Bacillati; phylum Bacillota; class Bacilli; order Caryophanales; family Bacillaceae; genus Niallia; species Niallia circulans. The sequence goes on along the minus strand of NZ_CP026031.1, from coordinate 1,646,580 downwards.
TACAAAACAATATATGGTTGCTTCAGAAGAGCAAGAAGTTAATATAAAGGGTCATTCCTATTTATCGCTAGAGCAAGAAAAGTGTTATTATATTGCAAGTGATAAATCAAAAGGTATAGATTTCTATAGTAATAAAGATGTGATACAGTTGATTTCCTATGCTAAGTGCAGAAGAACAGAGAACCGCTTATTTACAGAACCAACCTATCTTCTGTTTACCGAGGGGGAATTACAGTCTTCTTTAGTTAATAAGGTAAGGCAAATAGCATTTTCAGAAAGGGAATACGTAGATGAAAATAATTGATGCCCATATACACTACTCAAATATTGGATCGTTTAAAGAGACAGCTCGAGATCTTTCCTTTGTAGATTATAGTTATAAAGGTTTGAAAGAAGAGATGAGGAAGGCTGATATTGTCCTTGCGATTGGGATGGGGGTTACAGAAACGCCAGAGATGGGCTTTCCTGATTATAAGGCCCAGACCCCAATGGGATTAGATTTGGACTTATTGGTTCCAGACAATGTCGTCTGCTGTGCTGGGATAAATCCATATGATATGGATTTATCGGCACAAGAACGATTAGAGCAGGAGATTCAAAAGCCACATGTTGTGGGAATAAAAATTTATTTAGGCTACTACCCTTTTTATGCCTATGATGAGGTATATGAACCTGTTTATCGACTAGCAGAAAAGTATCAATTACCAGTTGTGTTCCATACTGGAGATACATACTCTGAAAGAGGATACTTAAAATATAGTCATCCTCTTGCAATTGATGAAGTGGCTGTGAAACATCGTAATGTGAATTTTATGATGGCACATTTCGGTGATCCTTGGACATTGACTGGTGCGGAAATTATTTATAAAAATTCGAATGTATATGCCGATTTATCTGGTTTAATCGTTGGAACAAAAAAAGAACTGGAAGAAGCACATGAAGGGATTTTTCTCGATCATTTACGCCATGCATTAGTTTTTGCCCAATCATATGATAAATTGCTTTTTGGGACAGATTGGCCGCTAGCCCCATTTGAACCATATATAGAGTTTATAAAAAAGCTCATTCCAGAAACTTACCATGAAGACGTATTTTATCGAACAGCATTAAAGGTATTTCCAAAAATAAAGCCCTTTTTAAGTAAAAAATAGGAAATGAATAATGAAACGAAAGCCGGAGTAGAATGATTGAATTTTCTACTCCGGCTTTCGTAATTATATTGATTGTTCTTTCATATTCGAAAAACTACTTTTCATGATACAATATGGACATAATAGATTGCTGGATGTGAGAATAAATGAAGCTTATTACGAAAGTAGAAAATATAATAGAGCAAGAGATGGAGAATGATGCTAGTGGTCACGATTGGTATCATGTAGATAGAGTACGTAAAATAGCCTTATTACTATCAGAAAAAGAAGGAATTGAGTATTCTCATATCATAGAACTGTCTGCGTTATTGCATGACATTTCAGATGAAAAATTAAATAAATCCAAAAGCGAAGGGCAACGAAGATTAGCAAATATACTAATGCAGATTCCAATTGAGAATCAAGAGAAGGAACAGATTAAAGCTATCATCGAAACAGTTGGCTTTAAAGGAGGAAATGGGATAACTCCCAAAAGTCTGGAGGCAAAAATAGTCCAAGATGCTGATCGATTAGATGCGATTGGAGCACTTGGCATTGCTCGTACATTTGCTTATGGAGGAAGTATAGGAAGTCCTATTTATGATCCACATAGTGCAATAAGGGAAAAGATGACAGAAGAAGAATATCGAAAAAACAACTCCTCTTCTATTCACCATTTCTATGAAAAACTATTGAAAATTAAAGACCTTTTACATACTGAAAGTGCTAAAAAAATGGCAGTGGAAAGGCATCAATTTATGGAAAGCTTTCTAAAAGAATTTTATAAAGAATGGAATGTACAAAATGAAGAGTATTTCAATTGAAAATGTAACAAAGACATATGGAGAGAAAAAGTTATTTGAAAACATCTCTTTTTCAATAAGTGAAAAAGAACGGGTAGGTTTAATCGGCATCAATGGAACTGGGAAATCATCCTTATTAAAAATAGTTGCTGGAATAGATATTCCAGACGAAGGAGATATCATAGCACCGAAGGATTTTCGTTTCGCCTATTCTGCCCAAAGCCCAGAATTAAATCCAGATCTTACCGTATTAAACCAAGTATATGCTGGTGATGCACCGGTCTTAGCATTAGTTAAAGATTATGAAGCAATGTTAATGGAAATCAACCATGATCCAGAGGACAATAAGCTTCATGAAAAATTATTTGATTTACAAAAAAGAATGGATGCTTTAAATGGCTGGGAAGTTCATACAAATGCAAAGACGGTGTTAATGAAGTTAGGAATTACTAATTTTAATAAGAAGATTGGTGAATTGTCAGGTGGGCAAAAAAAACGGGTTGCTTTAGCACAAGTTCTGATTCAAGAACCAGATTTGCTTATTTTAGATGAACCGACAAATCATCTTGATTTTGAGGCAGTTAAATGGCTGGAAGATTATTTAAGCAGATACACAGGAGCACTTTTATTAGTAACACATGACCGCTATTTCTTAGATCGTGTCACAAACAGAATGTTTGAATTAGATGGGGGCAATTTGTATAGCTATAAAGGCAATTACGGTGACTTTTTACAGGCGAAAGCTATCAGGGAAGAAAATGAAGCAGCTACTCTTGATAAGCAAAAGAATTTATTTAGAAGAGAATTAGAATGGATTAGAAGAGGGGCAAAAGCGCGTTCTACTAAACAAAAAGCCAGAATTCAGCGCTTTGACGCATTAGATGATAAATTAGCTAATGTTAAAGCTAAAGATAAATTAGATATCTCCTTGAAAGGAAGTCGATTAGGCAAGCAAGTCTTTGAATTGGTGGGGGCAAACAAGCGTTTCCATGATAAAATAATCTTAAATAATTATAATTTGCTTGTAAAACCAGGGGATAGAATTGGAATAATAGGAAAAAATGGGACTGGTAAATCGACCTTCTTAAATATTTTAGCAGGCAAGGCATCCCTCGATTCTGGCGAAAGAATCATTGGGCAAACAGTAAAAGTGGCTTACTATACGCAAGAAAATGAAGATATGGATACATCTAAAAGAATGATTGAATATCTAAAAGAAACGGCTGAAGTAATAGAAGCCTCTGATGGAAAAGTCATTACAGCTGCCCAAATGCTGGAAAGATTCTTATTCCCTCTTCATACCCATGGAACGATTATTGGAAAGCTATCTGGTGGGGAAAGAAGAAGACTTTATTTGTTGAAAATACTAATGGGAGAACCAAATGTACTCTTATTAGATGAGCCGACAAATGATTTAGATACACAAACATTAATGGTTCTGGAAGATTATTTAGAAGATTTTAACGGCGTGGTTATTACCGTATCCCATGATCGCTATTTTCTTGATAAGGTTGCTGAACAGCTGTTGATTTTAAAAGGAAATGGTATTATCGACACCTATTATGGCAATTACAGCGAATATTTAGAGGTGGAGAGAAAAGAAGAACAACAAATAAAAGAGAAAACAGAAATACCACTTCCTAAAAAGGAACCAAAGGAGAAAAAAGTAAGACTAAGCTATAATGAACAAAGGGAATGGGCAACCATTGATGAGGATATCGAAAAAGTCGAAGTAAGATTAGCTACTATAGAAACAGAATTAGCCGAGACAGGCAGTGACTTCGAAAAAGCAGCTGAGTTAATGAGCGAGCAAGAACAATTAAATAACCAATTAGAACACCTAATTGAACGCTGGAGCTATTTATCTGAAATCGCTGATAAGTCATAAAAGCTGTTTATTTTCGATATAGCATCAAGCATGATAAGATAAATGTTGAAAAAGAGGGGGATGGAATATGAGAATTATTTCTATAGAACCAACACCAAGTCCTAATACGATGAAAATTAATTTAGATCAAGAGCTGCCAATGGGAAAAAGTAATAATTATAAGCTTGATAATTCAGCGGAAGCACCTGAATTAATTCAAAATATCCTTTCCATTGAAGGGATTAAAGGGGTTTACCATGTAGCTGATTTCCTAGCGGTTGAAAGAAATGCCCGCTATGATTGGAAAGAATTACTTTCAAAAGTGCGGAATGTCTTTGGGGAGGACGAGGCTACAGAGGTGTCAAAAGAGATAAATGAGCATTATGGGGAGATAAATGTTCAAGTTCAAATGTATAAAGGTATTCCTATGCAAATTAAATTATCGGATGGCAATGAAGAAAGAAGATTCGGTTTACCTGACACCTTTATTCAAGCTGTATCGGAAGTTCGTACACCTGAAGATAATGTAGTAATGACACGTAAATGGAAAGATTTCGGTGTGCGCTACGGTGAATTTGAGGAAATTGGGCATGTAATGGTGGAAGAACTTGTTGCTGCATACCCACAAGAGCGAATTAATGCGATTATTGAGCATGCAAAAAATCCGCAAACAGAAGCAAATGATAAACAGGTACGAGTGCGAACAAAGCTGTCATTTGCAGATTTAGAGAATCAAGATTGGAAAGTTAGATATCAAAAGCTAGAACAAAGCGAAGATCCTACAGTAGATGATATCCCTGTGCTAACGAAAGCACTAGATGATGAAAAACCATCTATTCGCAGACTTGCGACTGTCTATCTTGGAATGATTGAAGATACAGCTGTTCTTCCTTCCTTATATAAGGCACTAAAGGATAAAACGGTAACGGTGCGGCGCACTGCAGGAGATTGCTTATCCGATTTAGGGTTTCCCGAAGCAATGGAAGAAATGATCCATGCATTAGATGATAAAAGCAAGATTGTTCGATGGAGAGCCGCTATGTTCTTGTATGAAGTTGGAGATGAGCGAGCATTGGCTGCGCTTAAGGCTCATGAGGACGATCCAGAATTTGAAGTGAGCTTACAAATAAAACTAGCTATTGAACGAATTGAACTAGGGGAAGAAGCAAAAGGTTCTGTTTGGAAACAAATGACCGAAGCGCGAAAATAAGCTGTAACTATATTTTCCTAATGCTAAAGATTGTACGAAAAACATTTCTAATGTATATTTAGGAATAGAATATACGTATATAATGGAGGGATTACTTATGTCAATGGCATATGATGAGTATATGAAACAAGTAGTAAAACCGATGAGAGCAGAATTAACCCAAGCAGGCTTTGAAGAATTACTGACAGAAGACGCAGTGGAGCAATTTATTGAAACAAACAAAGGTACATCGTTAGTAGTTGTTAATTCTGTTTGTGGATGTGCTGCAGGTTTAGCAAGACCAGCGGCAACTCAGGCAGTGCTTGCATCTGAAAAAAAGCCAGATCAACTAGTAACAGTATTCGCTGGCCAAGATAAAGAGGCAACAGCAAAAATGCGCGAATTCTTCGGGGATATTGAGCCTTCTTCTCCGTCCATGGCATTAATTAAAGATAATAAAGTTGTTCATTTTATTCATCGCTATGATATTGAAGGAAATTCAATGGAAGCAATTATGGAAAATCTTGTATCAGCTTTTGAACAATATTGCTAAAAAATTTGGTTCATGAGAATAAAGGGTTACCTTTTTCTCATGGACTTTCTTTTTTAGTTCTTTTTGTATAGGATTTATATTCGTCGATAGATAATTTAAAATTATCTATTTTATAATGAAGACCTAATTTTAACATGATTCGCATTGAATATAGTATTACATAGAAGTAGGAGAAAAAATATGATTGTAACAACTGCCGGTAGGACAAATAAGGATATGCAAATTCTCGCAGATAGAATTGCCAAAGACTTCAACTGCAGATATGTCAGGAGAGAAAAAGTATCTATTCAACACTTAAAAGAGCAATATCAATCAGATATTCTGATAATTGGAAAAAATAGATTTGAATTCTGTTCATTAAATACAGAGGAGCCTTTCTTTTTTCATCCGAATTCAGCAGTCTTTCGAATAAAAAGGCTGATGAATAAGGAAAATGATCCTTTTATTGTTGCGACAAATTTAGCAAAGGGAAAAAGTTTTTTAGATTGTACTTTAGGTCTTGCTTCTGATAGCATTGTTGCAAGTTATGTGGTGGGCAGTAGTGGAAACGTAGAAGGATTAGAAGCGAATCAAGTGATAGCATTTCTTGTTAAGACAGGTTTGAAAGAATGGGAGACAAGTAATCCTGCTATCGATGAAGCAATGCGAAGAGTTACAGTCAAGCATATTAACGCATTAGAAGCACTTGCTCGAAAAGAAGACAATAGTATTGATTGCGTATATTTTGATCCTATGTTTGAGGAAACTATTTCATCTGCTGGAATCAACCCGTTAAAACAACTAGCACATTATGAAGAAGTGTCTGTAGAATTAATCAATCAAGCAAAGCGAGTGGCGAAAGAAAGAGTCGTTTGGAAAGATCATTTTAGGAGCAGCAGATTTAACCGATTTCAATTTGAACAGGTAAAGCGAAAAACAGCAAAATTTCATTACGGAATCTGGTTGAAAAAAGAATGATAAAAAAATGATAAAAAAATAGCCTCAATGATAAGGATAATAGTAGAAGATTAGATAGTAAATAATATATACTTAATCTATAAATATTTTTTCGATTTATAATAACATCAGGATGCGGAAAGCGAGGTGTAATAAATGCCTAATTGGCTTCGTAAAAGCCTGGTCGTATTTGTTTCTATTTTAACGTTTGGTCTTGTTTCACCATCACCAGCAACCTTTTTAAATAATAATAATAATGATAAGAAACCAATTGATGAGCGAGAAGTACCATTTGCTAGAGAAAGTATCGAAGATGAAGCGATATTTGTTGATAGTACTGAGGGGAATTTCTCAAGAGAAGATTTTATCAGCAAAATGATGAAGGAAGCAGAAGCACAAAGCTATTTAAAATTCGGGCCAAAAATTAAACCAGTAATTGAAGATGAATTTCGTTTAGTTGTTCTTCCAAATATGGAAAAAGCAATTAATGAAGTAACGCATATTTTTCCAGAAGAAGAGTTAAGTTATTTAACAGTAACTGAATTTCCTGCTGCAGGTACAAGTGAACGGATATTTCATATTACGAGAGATAACGAGGATATTATCCGATTTCATGTAAGAAGGGATCGTCCCCCACAGGAAGGTTATTATTTTAACTTCCATTACCACACGTATCATGATCAATTCCAAACTCATTATGCACTTGGAGAAATTTACTGGGATAAAAATACTCCGCCAAAGTGGATGAGCTAAAAAGGAAAATTGAAACTTTTTTATCTATGATTACGTAAAGGAACTATACTGAAAAAACTTGGAGGTAGAAAGATTATGGCAATTAGTTTATCCAAAGGACAAAAAGTAGATTTAACAAAAGGCAATCCTGGTTTATCAAAAGTAATTATTGGTTTAGGCTGGGATTTAAATAAGTATGATGGCGGAACTGATTTTGATTTAGATGCTTCTGTATTCTTACTTGGCGAGAATGGAAAAGTAACAAATGATGCTGACTTTGTATTTTACAATAATCCAACAGGTGGAAATGGTTCGATTGTTCATTCCGGAGATAATCGTACAGGAGCAGGCGACGGAGACGATGAACAAATTATCGTAGATTTAAAAAGTATTCCAGCTAATATCCAACGTGTTACTTTTACCATTACTATTCATGATGGAGAAGCAAGAAATCAAAATTTTGGACAAGTTTCTAATTCGTTTGTACGTATTGTTAACGAAGAATCTAATGAGGAATTGATTCGTTACGATTTAGGGGAGGATTTCTCTATAGAAACAGCGTTAGTTGTTGGGGAACTATATCGTCATAATAATGAATGGAAATTTAGTGCTATTGGCAGTGGATACCAAGGTGGTTTAGCTGCATTAGCAACAGACTTTGGTCTGCAAATTGGCTAAGACTTTATAAGCATATTTTAGGAGGAACCTTTTTTCATGGGAATATTTGAAACGATTATGGATACATATGCACAGTTTTTTAACTGGCAAATGTGGGGAGAGGTACTAACAGATCCAGTCAGCTGGGGCTATATTGGAACACTTGTAATATTGGAAGGCTTATTATCAGCGGATAATGCATTAGTTCTTGCCGTTATGGTTAAGCATTTACCACCAGAACAAAGAAGAAAAGCATTGTTTTATGGGTTACTAGGTGCATACATATTCCGCTTTATAGCTATCGGTATTGGTGTTTATTTAATCGAATTCTCATGGGTGAAAATACTGGGAGCGGCCTATTTGGCGTATCTTTCTATCAAGTACTTCGTAGATCGTAAAAAAGCTGCGAATCAGGCAGAAGACGGAGAAGAAGAAAATAAAGGCATCAATAAAAATGGAATTCTTATTCGCACATTTGGCTTATTTTGGGGAACGGTAATTTCTGTTGAATTAATGGATATTGCCTTTTCGGTGGATAGTGTATTAGCAGCATTTGGTGTCAGTAACCAAGTGTGGGTATTATTACTTGGCGGTATTCTAGGTGTCCTTATGATGCGTGGTGTAGCGGGTGTTTTCCTTAAATTAATTGATAAAATTCCAGAGCTGGAAGCAACTGCTTATATTCTAATCTTGATTATCGCAGCGAAGATGCTATTAGGCGTTTTTGATATTCACATCGAACATATTTATTTCTTCGGATTGCTAGTAATAGCATTTGGAGCCACTTTCATTGTTCACTTTAGAAATAAAAAGAAAGCAGAACAACAAGGCGAGGCTTAATAATTTCTGAGGATATTTCTAGTTTCTTTAAAGTAGTAGTACTAGGGATATCCTCTATTTTGTTAATTAGAATACTTCAATACTGAAACCACTTCTCGAAAATCCTCCTTTATATATATCTTTTGTATATCAGACGACTTCATCCTAAAGTCATTCAATAAGAAGTAATACTCAAATATTGAATTTTATAGTAAAATAGTAATAATTATCCTGCTTTAAATAAATTATTTATTAACAAAATTTCAGAATAGTATATAAATAGAATGAAAATACTGGAATGGAGTAAAGGAAATGAAATTATTCTCTGACTTAAATGAAAAACAATTGGAACGTCTTTTCTTCCAGTTACCAGAAGAGGTGTTTAGCACTTCGGAGAAAGAAGTATTATCCTATGCACTTGCTTCAACATTGTATATGCCTGCAACTAGACCTAATATTTATCAGGATTTATTGAGAAAGAAACATCCTGCTTTAACCTCTATGGTTATTTGTCTTGAGGATTCAATTGGCGATCATGAGGTGGATTTAGCAGAAAGAAAATTAGTAGAAGAGTTAACTGATATTAATCAAGCCATACAAAATGGACTTCTGCTAAAAAGTGAATTGCCATTGATTTTTATCAGAATACGTTCTATTGCACAGTTTTTAAGTTTAATGGATATACTTGGTGATAAGATCGCTTTATTAACAGGTATAGTAATCCCAAAATTTGAAGCAGAAGCAGGAGAAATTATCTTAAAAGAATTACAAAAATATAACAAGCTCGGATACTGTTTATATGCAATGCCGATACTGGAGACGAAGAAAATAATTGAAAAAGAAACGCGAATGAATGAACTCCTCTCTATCAAAAATGTGCTTGATCATTATAAGCACTTAATTTTAAATGTTAGAATAGGAGCAACTGATTTTTGTGGATTATATGGGATACGTAGAAGCCCAGAAACAACCATATATGATATTGCCATTATTCGCGACTGTATTTCAGATATTATTAATATCTTTACACGTGCAGATAGTGCCTATGTCGTTTCGGGACCAGTCTGGGAGTATTTTACGACGAAAGAAAGAATTTTAATCCCACAATTAAGAGAGACACCTTTTCGAAAACGTTATGGAAAAGCTGGAATGAACATGCGAACACAGCTAATTGATAAACATATGGACGGATTAATAAGGGAAGTTATGATGGATATAACAAATGGATTAACAGGGAAAACCATTATTCATCCGACCCATATAAAGCCAGTTCAAGCATTAAACGTAGTTCCCTATGAAGAATATTTGGACGCATTAAATATTATGGATAGCAATAATGGAGAAATTGGTGTTGTAAAGAGTAGCTTTTCCAATAAAATGAATGAAATTAAGCCTCATTTATATTGGGCGCAGAAAATTATTTTAAAATCAAAGGTTTACGGGGTGTTCCATGAAGGAGTTACATACATTGACTTACTTAAACAAGAAAATTTCATTACCAATCATTGATCATTTACAGATGGATATTAATGTCGAAGAAAATCCATTTCAGCTTCCTATTGAGGACTTTTTTAAAATGGCTGCAAGAATCAATAAAAGACGGGCATTTTTATTTGTCAGTAAACTACTGGGAAAGCATTTGCCAATTGAGCCAAAAAAAGGTCTGCTAACAGGTTTTATGCTTGCTGCGAGATATGAAGAAATTATGACCGGAAAGCATTCACCGCAAAGGGAGAGATTATTGGAAATTTATCATGATACCTCTTTGCCTTTTGTGGACAAGCCCTTTATCCAAAAAGAAGTATCCAATCCTATTATTATAGGGTTTGCCGAAACAGCAACTGCACTAGGTCACTCTTTTTTCCAGGCTTTTAAGCAAGCATCCTTTTTTCATACCACAAGAGAAAAGATAAACGGGCTGGATCCTATCATCTCATTTGAAGAAGAACATTCACATGCTACTTCCCATCGATGTTACGTGAAAAAAGACATTCTTGATAATAATAGGGAAATAATCCTCGTTGATGATGAACTCACAACTGGAAAAACAGCGATCAATATCATCCGAGATCTTCATAGAAAATATCCAAGAGATAAATATACGGTGGCATCCATTCTTGACTGGCGCTCTAATAAATGGCAATTAGAAATGAAAGCTCTTGAAGAAGAACTGCAAATAACGGTTCATTCTGTCTGCTTATTGAAAGGATGCTTTGAATTAGTTGGAGAGCAAATAAATCTTCCACCCATAATGGAGAGTTTGGTAACAAATGTTGGAACTCCATCTGTAGAATATATTAGTCTAGAAAATTATGTGAAAGCTCGCATTATACCATTGATTTCCACAAATCTTGCAGGTGAGCGCAATGACTTCAAATATTTAAAGGATACTGGAAGATTTGGTATATATACAGAAGAAGGAACAGATGAGTGGATAAAACAAGCTGCAAAGGTGCTTAAGAAGAAGAGGGTGGGAACTAGTCTTTGTGTAGGAACAGGGGAATTTATGTATATACCCATGAAGTTAGCTAGTTTCATGGGGGAAGACATATCTTATCAATCGACAACAAGAAGTCCAATTTATCCAAATGATGAAGAGTATTATGGAGCTCAAACAGCATATTGCTTTGCGAATCCAGAAGATTTAGAGATTGTAAATTACTTGTATAATATAAAGCCTAATCAATATGATGACATTTTTCTGTTTTTCGAGAGAAACGTGAAAGAAGATAGTTTAAAAGAACTGCTAACAGCTTTAAAAGCAGTACAAGTAAAAAAGATTAATGTTGTTTATTTTAGTGGGAGGTAAAGATGCATTTAAACATAAATCAGCAAGCGAAATTCGGATCTTATAATAGTGAAGATGTCATTTTTCTTTTGAAAAATTTAAATGGAATACTCTTAGAAGGTTCCACCGAGGAACGAGAAAAAAAGATTCAAAGTGGGGCACATTATAGCGAAACATTACCAATCGAATATAATCCACCAGAACATTATTTACAGCTTTTTTGGAAGACACTGCATGTATATAAAAATAAGGTTGCACTTAGTACTGCCGTTGTTGCAGAGCAGATATATCGTAAACATGGAAAACAAACGGTTTTAGTTTCATTAGCAAGAGCAGGTACTCCTATTGGGATATTAATCAAACGATATATAAAAGAAAAATATCATGTTTCTTTACCGCACTATAGTATTTCCATCATTAGAGACAGAGGGATAGATGAAAATGCTATTAAGTATATATTAAAATCACATAAAGAATCTGCTATCCAATTTATTGATGGCTGGACAGGTAAAGGCGCCATTTCAATTGAATTAACAAAAGCGTGTGAAAGTTATTTAAATAAATATCATGTTCAATTAGATGATACATTAGCTGTACTGGCAGATCCAGGATACTGTACCACGCTTTATGGAACGAGAGAAGATTTCTTGATACCGAGCGCTTGCTTAAATTCTACTGTTTCTGGGCTTGTTAGCCGCACCGTATTAAATGAAAGATATATTCAAATGGATGATTTTCATGGTGCGAAATATTATCAGGAATTAGAGCCGTATGATGTATCGAATATTTATTTAGATGAAATTACAGAAGCTCTACAAAAAATTAATCCAAAGCAAGTAGTAGAAAGAATGAATGAGAATCTTCTTGATCAATCGGTTGATTTTCGGGGGATGAAAGAAGTTCAAGCCATTAAGGATGAATTTCAAATTGAGAGCACGCATTATGTAAAACCCGGAGTTGGAGAAACTACAAGAGTCCTATTAAGAAGAATACCATGGAAGATATTAATGAAAGATCCTGACAGTCCTTATGTGCAGCATATCGTTATGCTTGCCAAAGAAAGAGGCGTAGAAATAATTCCATATCCCCATATGAGCTATACATGCTGCGGTTTGATTAAAAAGGTTGTGCAAAAGGGATGAAATTATTTGCATCTGACCTAGATCGAACATTAATTTATTCAAAACGTGCTTTAGAAGAAATGGAAACTCCTTGGAATCAATCAATGATTGGGGTCGAAGAGAAGAATGGGAAGTATGTCTCCTATATGACAAAGGTGAGCTATAATTTATTGAAAGAGATTGCTTCCCGCTATTTATTTATTCCAGTAACAACAAGAACATATGAGCAATATAAGCGGATTTTTATTTTTGAAAGAGAGGTACCAGTATCTTACTGTGTAACCAGTAACGGAGCAAGAATACACTATAATGGAGAAATCATGACAGAGTGGGAAGAGAGGCTAAAGGGGAAGCTTGGTGTGGAATGTAGTGAAAAAGAGGAAATATTGGCAATGCTCCAAGCGTATTCTCTCCCGGGAGATTTGAAAATTGCTGATAATCTTTTCTTTTATTATGTGTTAAATACAACAATAGCCGCTGATTTAAAAATAGAACTATCAAAGATTGCAGCAAAAAACGGCTGGAATATCTCTTTACAAGGAAGAAAACTTTACTTTATGCCAAGTCCTGTTTGCAAGGGAGAGGCAATAAAATATATTAAGGAACGAGAAGGAATCGAGCAATCAATTGGAGCTGGAGATTCTTTATTAGATCTACCTTTTCTAAATATATGCCAAACTGCGTTTATTCCTAGGCATGGAGAGCTAATAGGTGGTGGAGCAAGTAGATTTTCTCATAAAGCAACAAGTCAAAAAGGTGCGTTTGCTGGAGAAGAAATCATAAGAAAGGTTCATAAGGAATTTATTATTTAACGACTCTAAGGCGACCATAATTGGTCGCCTTAGAGTCGTTAAAAAGATGGATTTTGTTGGAAGGTAAATATATTTTATAGATCATCAGGTGAATCTTTTATCAATTTGAGCAATAAACAATAAATGGCGACAAAGAATAAATAGCTGCAAACAAATATAATAATCCCAAATAAGATAGATTCGAAAAAGATGGCCATAAAAAAACTAATTATTAGAGAAATAAAGATTAAATCAACAAAAACATACATGTTGGAAGATAGAACATTTTGTACATAATTTAAATCTGTTTCAATTTCATGATACGTGTATTTTCGAAAAAATGATCTCATAGTTAGCACCTACTCGCCTAATGTACTGTATTATATGCACACCCAGAAGGTTAGGTGCTAAAAACACAGAATTGGAGAATATAAAGAAAAATCTTACGAAAGGTTTCCTTTCTGACTACAAAAAATGAAACTTTTTTATTAAAAATTCGTAAATAAATATAAAGTAGAATGTTTAGTGTTCACATGGAGCTATGCTATGATAAAGATAGAAAGTTATCTTTGGGTTAAAATTAGGAAGTGGAGAAAATGAACAAAGACTTTTATACCGTTAATAATATAATACTTCCATTGTCTGAAGAAAATTGGTTTAATCTTTTGCTAAAGCCTATTAAAGAAAGACCATTATATGATACCACTAATCGTATATTTACTTTTGGGCAGGCAGTCGTTAAATTACTAGGAATATCATTAGACGAGGATGAATATTATAATCAGCTATTTAATTGGATATATAAAGATAATACTGGCTTACACTTATTAACAGATGAAACACTTGATAGGACAATCGACAATCAGCATTTTCAATCTATTCAAAAAGTATTTAATCGAATGAATGAGCAGAATTTGTCCATTAATCGATTTGTTGCGTTTCTTGATGGGGAAAATGTACTGATAAAATCTTCAGTTCCGGCTATTCATCGGAAATTGCGCGAAAGCTTTATTAAAGTAATTCAGCATTTTGTAGAAATAGAAGAAAACGGCATAAAAAATAAGGATTTACGAAGATTAGTAGTGGATATTGTAAAATGGTCGATTAATCATTTACAGCCTGCCTTACAAGAAACGGTACTAAGTGAAAATATGCCTAAGTTTCTCTGGTATGGGGATGCGAATAAAAGTCAGTCCTATTTTATCTATTATCTCCTTACTATTGGATGTGATATTGTCATGGTTCATCCTAATGGGGAAGATATTTTGGAAAAAGTAAAACTGGATAAGGAGCTTTTTTTTCAGCATCAATATCCACAAAGAAAAGAGCCTGAAAGTTTTCCTACAGAAGAAAGAAAAAGAACAGCGACAGTAGCATATCGGGCATCAAAGGAAATAGAGAGTATACTCCATCATGAAGGATCCAACCTATATAAACCATGGCAATTTAGGGATTATATCCCGTTTTCTGTTACCCTAAAAACTACATATGATGAAATTTTTCTTCTGGAAAAAGAGCTGGCTATGATTCGACCAAATTTCGAAGTGAAAAATGGAGAAGTGCATATCCCGGCTATTTTTGCTAAAATATTTGGTGTAAGTAAAAATCGAAAAGAATACTGGGATCGCATTCACGAAATAGTCAATCGAGATGAGACGCTATTAATTAAAGAGTTTCCGTTTACAAGGGCCATTATTAGCGATTACCGATACCATTATCGGGGAGCACTTGGAAGAAACGGCTTACTCGATCCGGAGAAGTTGATGAGTGCCCATTATTGGAATTATAAACAGCTGCCACTAGGCTTACAAAAAGGGATAGCAGCTGCAATTTCAAGGGTGTGTTCTAACCCAGTACTTATAAAACAGTCGAATGAATCAAATGAAGATGTAGCAATTTTTCTATTTTCTCAATGTTTACTTATACCAGATGAACTATTAAAAATGCTGCAGAAATTTGATTACTCACAAGAAGTACCAAGTATTGTATTATTTAAAACCGAAAAAAATGGCGTATTTACGCGAGAAGATGCAGCAATGTTAGTTTTAATGAATGCATTGGGTCTTGATATTATTATTTATAATCCAGCTGGTCATGTTGATATGGAGAACTTTATGCAAGACAATTTATTCGATACCCATTGGCTGGAGGACGTTGTATTCGACATGGAATACAAAGAACCATCCTTTTTAAAAAGGGGATTATTTGGCGGATTTTTAAAGAGTAGAAAGGGAGATAATGGATGAATATGCAACCATCAAATATAAACAATGCGGATAACCAAGTCGCAGAATTATTAACAGAAGAAAAAGTATCGGAAATTAAATTGGCGCTTAGAAATGAGCCAGAGGTGCAAAAGTTGGCCCAGTCTATTGATGAAAAAGATCAAATACAGATACTTGAATTCGGTAAAGAGCCGGCAACGCAAATTTCAAAATTCTCCGATAAAATCCTTAACAATATGAGAACAACTAAAGTAGAAGATTCTGGAGAATTATTAAAACAGCTCGGCAGAATCATGGATAAATTTGATAAAAAAGATTTTGAGGATACGTCAAAAGGTTTCTTTGGCAAACTGTTTAAAAAAAGCGAAAAGATTATGGAAAAACTTTTTGGTAAATATCAGTCTATGGGACAAGAGATTGATAAAGTATATGTTGAAATTTCCAAATATCAAAATGAAATGGTTGATTCGACATCGATGCTTGATGAAATGTATGAGCAAAATTATCAATATTATTTGACGCTCGAAAAATATGCTGTTGCGGGAGCAATGAAGTCAGAAGAATTAAAGACGCAAGTACTTCCGCAAATTGAAGCAAAAGCAACTGCTGGAGATCAATTAGCGGGAATGCAGCTTGACTCCCTTAGAAATGCAATAGAACTCCTTGATCAGCGGGTTTATGATTTAGAAATGGCTAAAATGGTTGCCTTGCAAACAGCACCGCAAATACGCTTGCTTCAAAGAGGGAATACAAAATTAATAGGAAAGATTAATTCGGCATTTGTTACTACAATTCCAATTTTCAAAAATGGGCTAATCCAAGCTGTTGCTGCAAAAAGACAAAAATTAGTTGCAGATAGCATGAGTGAGCTGGATAGAAGAACAAACGAAATGCTTGTCAAGAACGCTCAAAATATATCCCAGCAGAGTGTTGATATTGCAAGGCTTGCAGGAAGTCCTAGCATTAAGATTGAGACGATTGAAGAATCTTGGAATATTATTATAAAAGGAATGCAAGAAACAAAAACAATTGAAGAAGAAAATAAGCGATTAAGAGAAGAA
Source organism: Niallia circulans (assembly GCF_003726095.1). Classification (NCBI taxonomy): domain Bacteria; kingdom Bacillati; phylum Bacillota; class Bacilli; order Caryophanales; family Bacillaceae; genus Niallia; species Niallia circulans. The sequence goes on along the minus strand of NZ_CP026031.1, from coordinate 1,629,908 downwards.
GGCACAAAGAAATTAGAAGAATTACAAAATAACTTTAAGCAAATGAAACTTCAAGGTTAAATGGTATAAGGGATAGATATTTTTAATCACTTTTTATGAATTGTGGTTAGTGTTAACAGCATGAAAGAGTTCAAATGGATTTATTTTCCGATACGACTGATCGTCCGGGAAAATAAATCCGTTAGCTACTCTTAAATAAGTATCATCCTAATTTATTACCCTTATCATAAGATAATAGATAAATATTAATCGAGGGCCTTCTAAAGTTAATATTCTATGAAAATGAGTAATAGCTCTATTTTAAAAAGAGGACTTTATAAAAAATGAAATTATATCATACATAGGAGTTGGGAATAATGGCGATTAATTTACAAAAAGGTCAGAGAGTTGATTTAACAAAAGGGAATCCTGGATTAAGTAAAATTTTAATTGGACTTGGTTGGGATCCTGTTCAACAAAACAAGGGTGGGGGCTTATTCGGTTCTCTTTTTGGTGGAGGACAGGCAGCAAGTATTGACTGTGATGCATCTGTAATCATGGTAAATGAACAAGGTAAAGTTCAAGCGAATAGTGATGTTATTTATTTTGGGAATTTAAAAAGTCGCGATGGCAGTGTAATCCATTCAGGTGACAATCTAACAGGTGATGGGGATGGAGATGATGAACAAATCCGCGTTGATTTAAGTAAAGTTCCTGCACATATACAAAAACTCATTTTTGTTGTGAATATTTATGATGCAGTAAAGAGAAGACAAGATTTTGGGATGATACAAAATGCCTTTATTCGAATTATTAACCCATTGACGAACCAATCACTTATTCACTACAATTTATCAGATGATTATGCTGGGAAAACGAGTTTAATCGCTGGGGAGTTATATAGACATGGACAGGATTGGAAGTTTGCAGCTGTTGGCACAGGTACAAATGCAGGTAGTTTAGGAGATGTGGTTAAATCATTTTCATGATCGGACTATAGCAATCGAATTTTTACAATCCATCTATTATTCAACGAGGGAGGAATAGAAATTGAGTATTAATCTTTCTAAAGGCCAACGTATTGATTTAACTAAAACAAATCCAGGATTAACTAGAGCAATTATTGGATTAGGCTGGGATATCAACCAATATGATGGTGGGGCTGGCTTTGACTTAGATGCATCGGCTTTTATGGCCGATGACAATGGGAAAGTAATAAATGATGTAGATTTTATCTTCTATAATAATCTTGTTCATCCTAGCGGCGGTGTGGAACATACAGGTGATAACCGCACAGGAGAAGGCGATGGGGATGACGAGCAAATTATTATTGATTTCACAAAAATCCCTGCACATGTAAGCAAAATTGGGATTGCGGTAACCATCCATGATGCTGAAGCAAGAAGGCAAAATTTCGGACAAGTGTCCAATGCCTTTGTTCGTGTTGTAAATGAAGATAACAACATGGAAATATTACGCTTTGATCTAGGGGAAGATTTTTCAGTTGAAACAGCTGTGATAGTATGCGAACTTTATAAACACGGCGGAGAATGGAAATTTAACGCTGTTGGCAGCGGCTTTTCTGGAGGACTTGCTGCTCTATGTCGGAATTATGGTTTAGAGGTTTAATGAGGGAAATTAGTAAAACTTTTTCTTGATTTTACATCTCGCTGACATATGTCCAAAAGAATGAACATAGAAGTATGCATTGATTTCTCTATGTTTCATTCTTTTGGATTTTTTTAGGAGTTATCACCCAATATTAACTAGTATTTTGCGTTGACTCCCCATGCTATAATTTTAATAGACTAGTATTATTCTTATCCGTTAAATAAGTAATGGGCAGGAAGCGCAATCAGTTTATTGGGGAGGAAGAAGGATGAGATGGCTCAAAAGATTGGCACCAGTAGGAATGATAGCAGCAACCAGTATTCTTATGGGAAACTCACAGCTTCCTAATAATGAAATATGCTTAAAAAACCTGTCTGATCTAACAGTTATTAAAGCACATCTTTCCACCGAGGCAAAAGAAAATTTAGGGAATATTATTTTACTGCCTGATGCACATTTTGACCAAGCAGAAGCAGCTACTATTATTGAAAGATTAAATAAGTTACCACCTACTCTATTAAATAAGATACAATCTAGTGGAATAAAGGTGAAATTGTTTACAGGTAAATTAACAGATAATAAAACGGCGCAGAAATTTGCCGGTATTATTCCTAGAGGTTACAACTCCCAAAAAACATGGGATGATGTACCTGGTATTGGTGGAGGCAAGGTTGTGCTAGTGAAGATTGGTGCAAGCGAAAAAGGAAAAGGTCATAGTTCAGTTAATTTAGAGTATCATGAATTAGCTCATTCTATTGACTATAAAATTTTAAAAAATGCAAGTAAATCAGAACGTTATAAGGCAATATGGAATGAAGAAAAAAGGAGTCTATTTCCAACTAGACAATATTTTCTTCAGTATGCGGAAGAATATTTCGCCGAAACATTTGCTATGTTTTATGTTGGCGGAACAGACAAGGAAAAACTTTTTGAATCTGCTCCAAAAACATATCATTATATCGCTTCTATTAAATAGCTTGATTAACAAAAAAAGGGTGTTTTAATAATGAGACAATATTTAGATCTTTGTGAACATATTTTAACAAATGGTGTAAAAAAAGAAGATCGTACAGGAACCGGAACTATTAGTACGTTCGGATATCAAATGCGCTTCAATCTTTCCGAAGGTTTTCCTTTAATTACGACAAAAAAACTCCATTTACGTTCGATTATCCATGAATTACTTTGGTTTTTAAAGGGTGATACTAACGTGAAATACTTACAAGATAATAATGTTCGAATTTGGAATGAATGGGCAGATGAAAAAGGGAATTTAGGTCCTGTTTATGGTCATCAGTGGCGTTCATGGACGACTAGAGAAGGAAACACAATTGACCAAATTTCAGAATTGATTCATGCCATCAAAACAAATCCTGATTCCAGAAGATTAATTGTAAGTGCATGGAATGTAGGTGATATTGAGAAAATGGCATTGCCACCTTGCCATTGTTTATTTCAATTTTATGTAGCAGATGGCAAATTATCTTGTCAATTGTATCAGCGATCAGCAGATGTATTTCTAGGAGTGCCTTTTAATATAGCTTCCTACGCATTACTAACACATATGATTGCACAAGTTTGTGATTTAGAGGTAGGAGACTTTGTACATTCTTTTGGTGACGTGCATATTTATACGAACCATATTGAGCAAGTAAAGCTGCAGCTTACGAGAGATCCTAAGCCGTTACCACAGTTAAAAATTAACCGAAATGTAAAAGATATCTTCTCTTTTGAGTTTGATGATTTTGAAATTATCAATTATGAAGCACATCCTCATATTAAAGGAGCAGTAAGTGTATGATTTCTTTAATTGTTGCTATGGATCGTAATAATGTAATAGGAGTAAATAATCAATTACCTTGGCATTTACCGAATGATTTGAAGTATTTCAAAAGAGTAACAACTGGGCATCCAATCGTAATGGGTAGAAAGACAAGGGATTCAATCGGCAGAAATTTGCCTAATCGTGAAAATGTAATTATTACGAGAAATCCTGCGTATCAGTGTGAAGACTGCACAATCCTCCATTCTGTTCAAGAATTTTATGAGTGGAGCAAAGAGAAACAGGCTGAGGAGATCTTTATCATTGGCGGTGCAGAGCTTTTTGCAGAAACAATTAAGAAAACAGACAGATTGTATATAACACAAATTGATCATAATTTTGCAGGAGATACCTTTTTTCCGGCATTAAATTGGCAGAAATGGAAGCTGGTAAGTGAAAAAAAAGGGGAAGTTGATGAGCAAAATATTTATCCGCATACTTTTTTAGTTTATGAGAGAGTGTGATAAGGGATAGAAAGACAAGGACATAAGTATCCTAACTAGCGATAAAGTTGAGAAGAATGAACTTAAGTGTTTTTTAACTAATTAACCCCGAACAATTATACGTACAAGATAAGTTCGTGTGATTGTTCGAGGTTTTATTAATTTTAAGTAAAAAAGGTTTGTGGTGATCACCCGCAGACTGAATAAACGATTTTCAAATCCAGATTTTTAATGATAGAAATGGACTTGATTATATTTTGGGAGGTTAAACATTAAAAACCTTATCCTGCAACCATTAGAAAATCAATTGTCTTTTTTTATTGCATACTTAAATTTATCTCCACGCAAAACTTGTTTGGAAATATGCAAGGGATTGTTGTGTGTGTCATAAACCTTATCTTTTACCAACATGAGAGCAGAGCCCCGAGGTATATCTAATAAGTTAGATTCTTCTAATGTTGCATAACAAATTTCGATTGTCTTGCTGCCTGTATAAGGGGTGATACTGTACTTATCTTCTAAAACAGCATAAAGGGATCCATTCAAATTTTCATCTTTTAATGAATCAAACTTTTTGGTGAAAAACACTGTTTCAATTCCAATCGGTAAATTATCCACAATCCGGAGTCTTTCGATAATTAAAATATCTTCTGGTTCTGTTAGATTAAAGAATTCTATTTCTTGTTCCGTAGCTTTACGATAATAAACTTTTTGTGTTTTAGTTGTTAAAGTTTTTCCAAGTGTCTCCACGTTGCTAGTAAAACTCATAAAAACTCGATTATTTTGTTCGAGCATGGGGGCAGCTACAAATGTACCTTTCCCATGTATTTTAACAAGTAAATCTTCTTCTACTAAAATTGAAATGGCTTTTCTTACAGTGCTTCTACTTATTTCGTACATTTCACTTAATTCGAATTCTGAAGGAATACGCTCATCTTGTTTAAATTTCCCCTCATAAATATCTTTTCTAATTGTTTCCGCTAATTGGTGGTAAAGTGGTTTACTACTAGTTATATTTAAATTTTCCATATGAATGCCTCACTAACAATTTTAGTTATATAATACCTAAAAATGCATACAAGTGCAAATGAGATATTTCTAAAGTTGTATGATGTTGTATCTAATTATAGAAGAGTATATCAGGGTGAAACAAAATGAAAACAGTTACTTTGATAAAACTTGTATGTAGATATATCTAAAATATGTTTACATGGAGGAAAGTATATGCTATTATGATCTTGTCCTTAGGCAGACATCATAGGACATCACAAAATAAAAAGGAGATTGTTAAAATGAATGTTAACGAAATTTTAGTAGAGATTTTAGAGAAGAAAAAAGAAAATGGTGGAATTAAAAATGTTGTATGGATTGCAGCGGGTGGATCTAATGGTGGGTTTTATCCAGCACAATATTTTATGGATAGAGAATCAACAACCATTCGATCACAAATGTTTTCCAGTAATGAATTTGTTTATGCTCCGCCAAAGTTTTGTGGTCAGGATACATTAGCAGTACTATGTTCAATGAGAGGAACTCCTGAAACAATAGAGGCTGCTAGAGTGGCAAAAGAACTTGGTGCTACAACAATTGGATTATATGTTGAACCATCTGGATTGACAGAAACATGTGAATATAACATCCAATATGAGAGTATTGCGATTGATTCAAGTAAAACAGAGAGGGTCAATTCCAGTTTCGGTTTACAGATTGCTATCACATTATTGCATTTATTGGAAAATTATGAAGGATACGATGATGCGATGGAAGGCTTTGAAATAGTAGATACTATTTATAGAGATGCTGTGGAATATACAACTCCACTGGCAAAAGCTTGGGCGGAACAAAACAAAAACGAACAAAGTATTCACGTTATGGCGAGCGGTCCAGCAATGGGATCTGCATATATATTCTCTATATGCAATCTAATGGAAATGGTGCAAAAGGATTCCCCTACTGTAAATAGCTGTGAATTTTTTCATGGGCCGTTTGAAACTATTGATAAAAACACTTCGGTATTTTTATTAGCCTCTGAGGGCAGAGTGCGTTCTGCAGATGAAAGAGTAATTAAGTTTTTAAAGAGATATGGTGGAGAAAAAGTATATGTCCTTGATGCTAAAGAATTAGGAATTAATAGAATAAAGGACTCGGTTTCTGAATATTTCAACCATATTTTATTTTCCCCTATTTTAAATAATGTATATCTAAGACAACTATCTTATGCTACTAAAAATGATTATATGACCCGTAGATATATGTGGAAAGTTGAATATTAAGATAGTTTTCTAGAAAACTATTATTGAATAAATCAGTATGTCAGCTTGAGAAGGAGGTAATCTATTTGAGGAGATTTTTATTAGCCTCGCACGCCAATTTTGCAGAAGGAATTTACGGTTCATTGAGGTTAATCATGGGTGATCAGCCCAATGTAGAGTTTCTTTGTGCATATATGACAGAAGATTTTGACTTGAACAAAGAAATATCTTTCATTCTAGAAAACTTAAAACCAGAAGATGAATTAATTGTTGTAACCGATCTCTTAGGGGGGAGTGTTAACAATGAATTTATGAATTATGTTAATAGAATGGATAAGAAAGTCTTCGTAGTATCAGGACTTAATTTAGGATTATTAATTACCCTATTATCAAGACAATTTGAAGAAAAGGATACAGGACAAATTATTGTTGAATCAATAGATGAATCCAAGGAATCTATTTGTTTATGCAATAAAATCCTAGAAGATTCTCAAAATATAGATGATGAGTTTTAGAAATGAGGGAAGGTTATGATTTTATTAACGAGAGTGGATCATCGTTTATTACATGGACAAGTTGCTGTTTCTTGGACATCAATGCTCGGTGCAGATTGCATTTTAATTGCCAATGATGAACTAATGAAAAATGACCTAAAAAAAACAACAATGAAGTTAGCTAAACCGGCTAATGTTAAATTAGTCATAAAAAATATCGAGGATTCGATTAAAGCAATTCAAAGCGGAGCAACCGATAAATATAAATTATTTATTGTTGTTGAATCTATTGCAGATGCCGCTAAGTTATCGGAAGCCATTCCAGAAATAAAGCAAATTAATTTAGGTGGAATAAAGGCAAAAGAAGGATCAAGAAATGTTTCGAAAGCAATTAATGTTCTACCAGAGGAAGAACAATTACTGAAAGAAATGTTGATGCGAAATGTGGAAATTGAGATAAGACAAATTCCTAATGATAAGAAAATTTTGGCCAAAAATGTACTGTAATGCATATAAAAAAGGGTGTTCCTACCCTTTTTTATATGCAAGCATTTTGTTTCCTGAGTGTTTTTTATAAGAATTAATAAGGAGGGATAAATGGTGTTAGAGGTTATATTAATATTTCTCATTGCATGTTTTGGATATAGTGATTATTTTACAGGAAAAACATTACAAACACGACCGATCGTTTTAGGACCACTTGTAGGATTGGCTTTAGGGAATTTAGAAGCTGGATGTATAATTGGTGCCACTCTGGAGCTAGCGTTTATGGGGGCCGTTGGTGTTGGAGCAGCACTTCCTCCTGAAGTCGTTTCGGGGAGTGTTCTCGGTACTGCTTTTGCCATTATTGGGGATAAAGATGCCGGGATGGCAGTCGCATTAGGTTTGCCGATCGCTATGCTTGTTATGATGCTCCGCAACTTTCTTTTTATCGCTATTGTTCCATTATTTGCAAATAAGGCAGATAAGTATGCGGCTGCAGGAGATCTTAAAGGGGTAAGCAGAATGCACTGGTATGGTGGTATATTTGGAATGTATCTTCCTTTAGCAATTTTGACCACGCTTTCATTCTATTTAGGATCGAATGTAATGGAAAATGTTTTAAATATGATTCCAACCTTTATTCAAGATGGACTATCTATTTCGGCGGGAATTCTGCCTGCGCTTGGTTTCGCCATTCTGCTTCGGATGATTTTGAATAAAAAAATTGTTCCGTTTTTATTCATAGGTCTTATCCTAACAGCTTATCTCAATTTGCCTGTTCTTGCTGTAGCTATATTAGCTGTTTGTATTGTTTTCATTATGTCTCAAACGAGTGAAAAACAGATGGCTGTCGGAAATAATGAAATGGAGGTAGAGGATGATGACTTCTAATAGGAGCAATGTTTCTAATAAAGGACTTGGTGAAAAGACAGGGCTGGAAACTACGACAATTACTAAAAGTGACTTAAGGAAAGTCTTTTGGAGATCTTTGCCTTTTGAAATCTCCTGGAACTATGTAAGACAAGGCCATATGGGATTTGCCTCCTCCATGATACCTATAATTGAAAAATTATATAAAAATAACAAAGAAGAGAAAGCAAAGGCATTACAAAGGCATATGGAATTTTTTAATATTACAGTTTATTTTTCAACGTTAGTATTAGGTATTATAACAGCAATGGAAGAAAAAAGAGCAAGGGATCCCAAAAACTTTGATATCGATTCGATCAATAATGTCAAAGTAAGTTTGATGGGTCCATTGTCAGGAATAGGAGATTCAATTTTCTTAGGAACACTTCGCATTATTGCAGCTGGAATTGGAGCATCACTAGCCTTAAATGGAAGTCTTTTAGGTGCCATTCTTTTTTTACTGATATACAATATCCCAGCACTTGGAATGAGATATTTTGGAATGATGAAAGGTTATGAACTAGGAGCAGGTTTATTAGATAAAATTCAAAAGTCCGGTTTAATGGAGAGAATTACAAATTCCACAGCGATATTAGGTTTAATGACAATAGGGTCAATGATTGCGACAATGGTTGTTGTAAAAGTACCCCTGAAATTTGGTACTGGTGATGCAGTGACGAAAGTACAAGATATCTTAGATGGAATCATGCCTAGTCTCTTACCCATTGGTGTTACCTTCTTAATTTACTGGTTGCTTGGTAAAAAAATAAAGACAACTTGGCTGTTAATGGGAATTATCATTGTTTCAATTATCTTTGCATGGTTAGGCATCCTTGCTCCATAAACAGTTTTTATCTTCAAATTAAAAATGGCAGGTGATTAGACCTGCCATTTTTTCTATAGCATTTTTTGAAGAAAATAAAAAACCTATCATATTGATATGATAGGTCAGACTGTAGACAAACAGAGATTTGATTACTTCTTCATCTTTTTTATAACGGAACATCAAGGATTGTTAAAACTTGCGGCTATACATAAAGATACACACAAAAATACATTAAGGCACTCCCTGCTAATACGAATAGGTGCCAAATAGCATGGAAATAGGGAATCTTTTGCATAACGTAGAAGATGCTTCCAATAGTATATAAAAGGCCGCCCCCTACGAGAAGCATAAAGCCAGTGGTGCCGATGGCATGATATAACGGGACGATTGCCATCACAATCAGCCAGCCCATAATAACATACAAGATGGTTGAAGTAACAATATATTTTTTTACATAATAACATTTAAAGACAATACCAATAATGGCTAATGCCCATACGATTCCAAATAGTGTCCAGCCTAACCCGCCACGGATAGCAACTAAAACAAAAGGAGTATAGGTACCTGCGATTAAAAGATAGATTGAAGAATGATCGAGGATCTCGAAAAAATCTTTCACTTTTTCATGGGTAATGCTATGCAAAAGGGTGGAGCATAAATATAGGATAATCATAGTTGCTCCAAAAATAGAAAAACTGACGATTCTCCAGGGATTATCTGTTTCAACTGCATTAATGATCAGCATCACTAGCGCCGGTATACTTAACAGAAAGCCAATCCCATGGGTAATACTATTTGCAATCTCTTCTTTTAATGAGAAATCTTTAATCGAAAAATTCATAACTTTATTCACTCCTTATCCCTTAATTGTAATGGATTTCTTTCATAAAAACAAACAATTGCCGAATATGCCGTAGTCAATAATTTTACGCAATCAAAAATGTTTAAAAAAAAAGAAAATTTAAAATTTTGTTAGTGATAAAAGAATAATTCATGGTATAATGTACAAATTAAAATTGTTAGAAATGAGGGTGTGGAAATGGAACAAAATGTAATGAAAAAATGGGTGCAATTAGAGGATATTATTATTGCATACCAAGGTATTAAAGACATAGTAGCCCATACTCCCTTACAAAAAAATTATCGGTTATCCGAAAAATATGATTGCAACATTTATTTAAAAAGGGAAGATTTACAGCATGTGCGTTCCTTTAAACTAAGGGGTGCTTTTTATTCCATGAAGATGCTGGAAAAAGAGAAAATGAAAAATGGAGTAGTTTGTGCAAGTGCAGGAAATCATGCGCAAGGTGTAGCCTACTCTTGTCGTTATTTAAATGTGCATGGGAAAATATTCATGCCTGCAACAACACCAAAGCAAAAGGTTACACAAGTTAAAATGTTTGGCAAAGAAAATGTAGAAATTGTTTTAACAGGTGATACGTTCGATGATTCATATGTAGAAGCAGTTGCCTGTGCAGAAGCGGAAGAAAGAGCATTTATCCATCCATTTAATGATGAAAATGTTATTGCCGGACAAGGCACAATGGCAATAGAAATGATGAATGATATTGACGTCCCGATTGATTTTGTGTTTGCAAGTATCGGAGGCGGTGGTTTAATGGCAGGGTTAAGTACATACATGAAAAGCGTTTCTCCAGCAACGAAAATGATTGGTGTAGAACCAGCTGGTGCCCCTTCGATGAAGGAAGCCTTGATTAGAAATAAAGTAGTAACATTGAACAAAATTGATAAATTCGTAGATGGAGCAGCAGTCAAAAGTGTTGGACAAAAGAATTTTGAAATTTGCAGAGATTATGTAGATGATATCGTATTAGTACCTGAAGGCAAAGTATGTACCTCTATTTTGTCTTTATATAATGAGCATGCCATTGTCGCCGAACCGGCTGGAGCTCTCCCAGTTGCTGCTCTAGACTTGTATAAGGAAAAAATAAAAGGCAAAAATGTTGTGGTTGTCATTAGCGGTGGTAATAATGACATTGATCGCATGCAGGATATTAAAGAACGCTCTTTATTATATGAAGGATTATTATATCACTTTATTGTTAATTTTCCGCAAAGGGCTGGTGCTCTAAGAGAGTTTTTAGATGATGTTTTGGGACCTGATGACGATATTGTCCGATTTGAATATGTTAAAAAGAATAATAAGGAAAGTGGACCTGCACTTGTCGGTTTAGAACTGAAAAATAGGGATGATTACAGAGAATTAATTGAAAGAATGGATAAAAAGGGATTTCCGTATACGGAAGTGAATAGAGATTCTAACTTATTCCATTTACTAGTATAATATCTATTTAATAGGACCATGCGTGGTTATTATGCGCATGGTTTTTTGATCATGTATCATTATTATTGTTTATAAAGTCTTTGTAGTCAGTTAATTCGCCATGGATTGTGATTCAATTCACAGGTTACGAAATGCTTAATTTGTGGTATAGTGGGTAATATATGCTCAATAAAATAAAATACACAGTAGCATAGGAAAATAATAAAAATAAATGTATAATAAAGTAAGCGCTTAATTGAAAAATGAAATGATTAATAGGAAGTGTGAAATGAGAAAAATCAAAATTGTAACAGATTCAACGGTAGATTTATCGCAAGAAATTTTAGAAAAATATGAAATTGAGGTAGTATCTTTATCTATTTATATTGATAATAAATCATACTTGGATCGAGTAGATATATCACCTGCGGAATTTATTGATAAGATGATAGAAGCAGATGAGTTACCTAAAACCTCTCAGCCATCTGTTGGCACTTTTGTGGAAAAATATGATGAACTTGCAGACGAAGGATATGATATTATATCTATTCATATGACGGGTGGAATGAGTGGGACAGTAGAATCAGCTAAAAGTGCCAGCCAATTAACAAAGGGAACGGTCTTTGTTGTAGACTCGGAATTTATTTCTAAAGGTTTATCTTTTCAAGTATTAGAAGCAGCAGAAATGGTGAAAAATGGGCATAATGCAGCTGAAATTTTGCAAAGATTAAATCATGTAAAAAAACATACGAAACTTTTTGTTGTAGTAGATACATTAGAGAATTTAATGAAGGGCGGAAGAATTGGAAAAGGGAAAGCTTTTCTCGGCTCTTTATTAAATATAAAACCCATTGCAACTCTAGAGGAAGGTGTATATACACCTGTGGCAAAAGTACGAAGTCGTTCACAAGCAGTGAAGTTTTTAGCTAGTGCCTTTACGGAAGACAGCATCGGAAAAAAAATCAAAGGGGTAGGGATTACACACGCAGGAAGCCTAGATGTTGCGCTTAAATTAAAAGAGGCAATAGAAAAGGCTACTGGTTTTAATAGAGTTGATATTGACTATACAACTCCTATCATTTCCACACATACCGGACCAGGAGCAATCGGGTTTAGTTATTATATGGAATAATCCTTCTTTTATTGTTTGTAGGATTCAGTAAAAGGCAGATTGCTGCTCCATAAAATAGAATGTAGTGTTTATTACACCTTTTTTAACAACAATTTAAAAAGAATAAAAGCCAAGCGGTCATACGAAATTTCCTGTGATTGTTTGGCTTTTTTCTGTCCAATTACTTGTATCTGATCTGCTTATATTTTTTGAGGGTAAAAGTAGACTTCTTTTATTCGTTAGGAGAAAGACCTATCATGACCCTTCATTTTTAAAATTAGTGAATTAAATAAAAAATGGGGTAATTAAAGGGATTTTAAGCGAAATTGTCGAATCAACATATAAATTAAGATTACGAACATAAATAAATAACGATATATAATTCAATTGTAATTAGAAGAAGTAATTCAAATATCGTATGTCTCTTGTAGACTAAGGAATATAAGAAATAGGTGGCCAGTATGATAAAAAAATTTTATACTATTCCGTTTGTGAATAAATATCAAGTTATTTCTTTTTTTCTGCCTTTTTTTCTTCTCATGCTTTTTGTAACATTCGTTTTTTATTGCCAGTATAAAGAGTGGAAGACAAATTTTGAAAAGGATGGGGAAGAAATCCTAACTCTATTAAGTAATAATGCTTCCTTGCAAATGCGGGAAGCGAAAAGGACTGATTCAAAGCAGCTACTACAAAATATGATCAACTCTTCAGATTTTAATAAAAATAATTCCGAAATAAAGAAACTCATGTATATATCGGTGTTAGCAGAAAATGAGAAGCAAAATCATATAGCTGTCATCTCTCAACAAAATCAAAAAATAGGAATTCATTATGTTGATACTATAGCAGATAAAATAATGCCAACATATAAGAGAACAATTACCATGCATGAAATTCAGCACAGTAACATATACAAACTTAATAAAGACCATTATATGAGCTCTTTCATTCCTATTAATGATAAAAAAGGACAATTGATGGGCGTTGTCGGGATGGAAAGGAAGCTCAATGACCAGTTTTATTTTCTGAAAGAACTCGCACTTCAAACGATATTCTTCCTTTTAATTAGTTTTATCTTCCTTTTTATTTATATAAGAAAATGGTTAAATAAAATCCTTCACCCTATTAACAAAATGATGGTAGGTTTGAATGAAATAAGTGGTGGGAATTTTGATGTTAAGATGGATATAAATGATAACAAAGAATTACAAGGGCTGATGAAAAATTATAATGAAGTTGTTGATAATCTTGCGTCTCTTTTTTATCGTTTAACCAATACTGCTAAAGAGCTTGGAACAATATCAAAGGATTTTCAACTCACTACAATGGAAGAAGCACTTAGGCAAATGGATAATATTGTAGATTTTTTGAAAATTAATAAAGAATTACAAAAAGCGGAGAAAATGAATGCAGTTGGTCAGCTTGCTGCATCCGTTGCTCATGAAATAAGAAATCCGATGACTGTCGTCAAAGGCTTTTTGCAAATTTTTTATGCAAAAGAACATATGAGTGAAGAAGAAAGAACATATATTAAATTAATGATTGAGGAAATGAATCGCGCAGAAACAATTATTAATGATTATTTGTCTTTAGCAAAGCCTGATGTGGAACAATCACAAAAGGTTAATGGAAGAGACTTGGCAAACAAAGTTATTGACTTAATGCACTCTTATGCAATGATGAGTAAAGGTATCCACTTTAAAAAGAATATTCAACAAGTATACATAGAAGCTAATAATAATGAATTAAAGCAAGTACTTATAAATATTTTAAAAAATGCAATTGAGGCAATGAAAAATGGAGGAACGATAACCATTAACCTTTATCCAGCAAAGGAATATGGGGTATTTGAAATAGAGGATACTGGAATTGGAATGACAGAAGAAGAGATAAACCGATTAGGTACTGCGTTTTATTCGTTAAAAGAAAAGGGTACTGGGATGGGTTTAATGGTTTGTTATCAGATGGTTGAGCAGATGAAAGGGTATATTGAAGTACAAAGTGAAAAAGGTAGGGGCACGTTATTTAGAATTTTCATCCCTCTCTATCTTAGTGAGTAAAAAAGTAATTCTTCTTATATATAGATGGAATATAGAGTTTCATAAAAGAAAAAAGTTTTTAATGGGAGAATTTTTTTCGCAGTGATTAGGATGCATATTGGGAGCTTATTGGAAAAAAATAAGTGCATAAATTCATTTCGAATTCTCTTCAATATGCTATACTATAAAAAATGAAGGTAGGTGAAAAGATGAAAAAACCATTTACCTTTCTTGTTTTATTATTTTCTCTTTTAATGCTTGTTTCCTGCTCCAATCAGACACTCTATAATACAGAAAAAGATATGGTAGTTATGAATAAAAAGGATATACCAGTCAGCTTTTTACCAAAAGATTTATCAATAGTATCTGTTGGAGATTCTCTTACACAAGGTGTTGGTGACAGCACTGGAAAAGGGGGATATGTTCCATATCTGCAAACTTTACTTGAAGAAACCAAAGGAGTAAATAAGGCGGATTTTTTGAATTATGGGGTAAGAGGCAACAGGTCTGATCAGTTATTAAAAAGAATTAAAACAGAGGAAGTTAGTGAGTCAATTAAAAAAGCAGACGGTGTTATTATTACGATTGGCGGAAATGATATTATGAAAGTCGTCCGGAATAATATTACCAATTTGCAAATGGATTCATTTTTGGCACAATTAAGCGAGTATGAAGAAAATCTCAATAATGTTTTGGCTAGTATACGAGAATACAATCCTAAAGCTGTCGTAATATTAGTTGGGGTCTATAACCCATTTATCAAGATGTTTTCTGATATCAAAGAAATGAATCAAATTGTGGCCGATTGGAATAGCACCAGTGAAGGGGTATTAGCAAAATATAAGCATACATATTTCGTTAGTATCGAGAATATTTTTGAAAATCCAACGTCAGATTTACTGTATGAAGATTATTTTCATCCTAATGACAAGGGGTATCAGCTTATTGCTGAAGCCATCTACGAAAAGATGTTAACAGCACCACTAGCTGATATACTAGAGAATTTGCAGACGGAGAATTGAGGAGAAAAGGTTGTTTAAGAATAAGTGGAAACTAGCATTTTTAACATTAGCAGGTGCTCTTGTACTGGGAATCATATATATAGCGATAATGATATTTAAACCAGTGGAGAAGACACCGATAATAAAGCAGCAAGGAGAAGAAGTTCCATTTGCTGTTACGACAAATCGAGAGGATTTGACGAAGTTAATTAATCATTTTCTAGAAAAAGAAGGGCTTAATGGTCCGATTCATTATGAAATAAATATAGCGGATCAAGTAGAGCTATATGGAACGATGCCAATTTTTCATACAGATATTCAAATGAAATTAACATTTAAACCAATAGCATTAGAAAATGGGGATTTATTATTAAAACAGAAAGAAATAAGTATTGGTCATCTGCCGTTACCCGTATCTTATGTAATGAATTTTATTGAAAATCAATATAATTTTCCAGATTGGGTTGATATTCAGCCAAATGAAGAAGAAATATATGTTCATTTAACTAAGATGGACTTGAAAAACGGAATGTTAGTAGAGGCGAAAACATTTGATTTAGAGAAAAATATCATTCAATTTAATTTATTGCTGCCAACTGAATAAGTAATATTTGTAAGGCTATTTCTAAAAAATCTCCTGTCCAAGATGATAAATGATTATTGGTGGGAGATTTAAGAATAGCCTTTTTATGTTAACAGGAGAAAATTAATAATTCACAAGTTTTTTCATCGGTTCCTTCGATAAGAAATCCACTATATGTTTTATCGGCTTCTAATTGGAGAGCAGGAAATTTCTTTAGTACTTCCTTTGTTTCTGCATTTCTTGCCTCTAAATAGACAGTCATTGGAAACAACCCTAAATAGGAACTTGCACCTTTATAAGGTATAGATGGAAATACGATATCTCCTTTTTGAACGGCGATATCAATGGTTGGCAGGTTTTCTGCCAGTTGAATGATCCGTAGTTTTGTTTCGTTTGCTGGTACAATTGGAAATTCAGGAAATAACTGTATTGTTAGGTTTCTTTCATTGCCGGCAAAAGCAAAAGTATGATATACATTACTATCTATCTTCAATATTTGACTAGATAATGGATCAATCTGCTTCCCAGTTTCATATATATCCAGTTGATATTTTCCAGTAGGTAATGTTAATTCATTACTCATCGTTTTAAACGATACTTCTTTTAACAGACATTTACCATTCATGTAAATATCAACAGTTGGCAAGTTATTAGTAGCTTGTAAGAATCTGACTTTTCCATACTCATTTTGCCTCTGGATATCCGAAACAATAGCAGACTTACTTTCCTTCTTTAAAGCATGGTTTAAGCTTTGAAGATGCTTATGATAATAATATACATGTAATTCAGGATTCGTATATTTATAGTAATCACTTAATACGTTATACATTCCGGCTTCCTGTATGGAGTGAAAATGATCTCTCGTCATCGAACTTCCTCCTCGTGTTCATATTTATCCTATTTTTCATTATGATTTAAAAGTAAACGCAGTCTGACAGATATAGAAAAGAGTCTTTTGAAAATAGAATATGCTAAAGATTAGGGAGAGTGCCTAATAAAATAGGCTTTACAATTTATTTGAATATTTATATAATAAAATTAATAAATGAAAGGGGCTGATGTTTTATGAGCAAAATTACATTTTTTAAATCAATTATTCATATAGCATACAGCCCAAACGGTTACCTCAATAGATGAGATTTGTCATGAATAGATAGATGATACATTCTTATGTAGGGACTTCTAAATGTTTGTAGGGAAAACATGGGCTGTATGCACCATGTTTTTTTATTTTACAAATATTTGGAGGTCAATACATGGAATTAACCCAGATTGGTTTGAACGAAAATATTAAAGAAGCATTTGAGATGGTTGCAAAGGAAAATCAAATAATCGGCAGAATTTCTTTAGAACACAAAAGAATGTATCGAGTATGGACCGAATATGGTGAGCTGTTATGTGAAGTTTCCGGAAAATTAGCATACGTAGCAAAATCAAGAGAAGAATTACCTGCAGTAGGCGATTGGGTAATTGTTTCGCCGAGAATTCCTGAAGAAAAAGGAACCATTACAAACATATTGCCTCGAGTAAGCAAATTTTCTAGAAAAATAGCAGGTAATAGTACCGAAGAACAAATAGTAGCAGCCAATGTTGATACTATTTTCTTAGTTAATTCATTGAATGAAGATTTAAATATAAGAAGAATAGAGCGCTATTTAACTTTAACATGGGAAAGTGGAGCAAGTCCGGTCGTTGTTTTAACGAAAGCAGATTTAGCAGATGATATTAATGAAAAAGTTACTTTAGTAGAATCAGTAGCTTTTGGCGTTCCTATTATAGCAGTGAGTATTGTGAATAATATTGGATTAGAAACGTTGAAAACATTCCTTTCTCCTGGAAAGACAGTCGCTTTATTAGGTTCATCCGGTGTCGGGAAATCTACTTTGACAAATTATCTATGTGGATTCAAAAAACAGGAAGTCCAAGGAATTAGAGAGACAGATGCAAAGGGTCGGCATACGACAACAAACCGAGAGATGGTCTTGTTGCCGAATAGGGCAGTATTAATTGATACTCCTGGAATGAGGGAATTGCAATTATGGAATAGTGAGGAAGGTATTGCTAATAGTTTTTCTGAAATAGAAGCGTTTGCAGCGTATTGTAAATTTCGAGATTGCCAGCATGAAAAGGAAATAGGCTGCGCAGTAAAGCTTGCTATTGAAAATGGGAAAATCGAAGAAGAACGATTACGCAGCTACAAAAAGCTGTTAAGGGAACTAGCTTTTCTTGAAAGACGACAAGATAAAAAAGCGCAATCAGATCAAAAGAAAATATGGAAAAAAAGGAATAACCAATTTAAGATAAAGTAATTATTACTTGATTACTTTTTTATTGTAAATCCCTTGGTCTTATGAATCAGGGGATTTACGTTCCTTTTAGAGACTTAATTTTTGCATATTTCTCTTATAAACATTAAGCTAATAGTGTGAAATCATGATGATGTGGGAATATAAGTGAGAGAAAGTTATTCAGGGGGGTATATAAGTGGATGAAAATGTAAAAGTAGCAACATTTGCAGGAGGATGTTTCTGGTGTATGGTTAAGCCTTTTGATCAGGAGCCAGGTATTATCAAAGTAGTTTCTGGGTATACAGGGGGACATAAAGAGAATCCAACCTACAAAGAAGTTTGTTCAGAAACGACGGGACATTATGAAGCAGTCCAAATTACATATGATCCACATGTTTTTTCGTATGAAAAATTGCTTAGTATTTATTGGCAGCAAATTGATCCAACTGATGCAGGCGGTCAATTCTATGATCGCGGGCAATCCTATCAAACAGCAATCTTTTACCATAGTGAGGATCAAAAGCAAGCAGCTGAAAAATCTAAACAACAATTAGAAGCAAGTGGGAGATTTAGTAAACCGATTGTGACTAAACTTCTTCCAGCATCAACTTTTTATCCTGCTGAGGATTATCATCAGGATTATTACAGAAAGAATCCTGAACATTATAATCGTTATCATATTGGTTCAGGACGTGCAGCATATATTGACGAGAATTGGAGCGATCAGTAATGGAAAAAGACAAACTAAAAGAAAAATTAACGCCCATACAATATGAAGTTACTCAAAACAATGGAACCGAACCACCATTCCGTAATGAATATTGGGATGAATTCGGTGATGGGATTTATGTAGATATTGTTTCAGGAAAACCATTATTCAGTTCACTTGATAAATATGATGCTGGCTGTGGGTGGCCAAGTTTTACAAAACCAATTGATGAAGAAGAATTAACAGAAAAGAAAGACACAAGTCATGGAATGATACGTACCGAAGTGAGAAGTAAAGAAGCTGATTCTCATCTAGGCCATGTATTTAATGATGGTCCGCAACCTACAGGCTTACGCTACTGCATGAATTCAGCAGCAATGAAATTTATTCCAAAAGAGGAATTGGAAGAAAAAGGATATGGTAAATATTTAAGTTTATTTAGATAATAAAAGAAAAGGGGATGGGACAAAACAAAATATATATTGGATAAAGACGAACAATCTCTAATTCAATGGTGAAACCAATTCGTTCCATCACACTACAGACACACGATGCGCCGGGGAGCAACCTAAGTCTCCTCGGCTAAAGCCTGTTGGGTCTTAGGCTTTGCTCTGCTTCCCGCAGGAGTCGAGTATCCTTCGTTCCATTTCACTCCTTTTTTAAAGCTTATTTAGTTTTTAAGCAAACTAAAATTAGTAGGAAAAAACAGAGCAGACTGAATACACGTAGACTCCTATGGGAGCTGCGAGAAAGTCCAAGACCCCGCAGGAACGAGGAGGCTTGGCGCTCGCCCCATGGAAAGCGAAGTGTATTCAGTCTGCGGGTGATTACCACAAACCTTTTTTCTTAAAATAAATAAAAACCCCCAAACAAGTATACGAATATTTTCTAATATGTACGCATAATTGTTCGGGGTTATATCGGGTTGAAATACTTATGTCTCACCCTCAATAAAAGAAAAGGGGATACCTATCAAGGCATCCCCTTTTCTTCAAGGAAGTAATTTTTTGCTAATTAGTGATAATAGAAGATATTTGGATCAAATGTTGATCGGTTATATTATATCTTGATTTATGTGCAGAAATTTGAAAAGTAACTTTATGGTCCGTATCTTTTAGGCCGCTCGTGACATAAAGTGATCTTTCTTTTTTAAATGGCCACCATGTGGAAATAGTAGTTACATAGTTATTGTCTATAAAAACATCCATCATTCCGCCTTTTTCGCTTCTGATTACGTTTACCCCTAAAAAAGGACCAGTAAAATGATATTCAATATTAGCGCCAATCTTACTGGATGTATAATAACCATCTTTCTTTCGAAAAGAAGGATCGATTGATTCAATAGGATAACTGGTTTTCATCTCCAAACTAGATACCTCATTAACAGGTATAGTAGAAGTTAGTACTGTTTTTTTGTCGTGAATTGCTTTTTGCAGCGTATCAACGATTTCTTGAGCATATAGATAATACCCATAGTCATTTGGATGTACAAGATCATTTGTTAATCGCTCAGGCGATAATCTAGATTCTCGAAAAGGAAGTCTCATATCAATATTTGTTGCATAAAAATTTTTAGATAATTTTTTTATAACGTTCACAAAATCCTCATTATCCAGACTGCTTTCTGTGATTGTTATTAATTCTGCATCCGGATAACGGTACACAACCTCTTCTAATAAAGATTGATAAAAAAAATAAAATTGCTTATCATCCATATATTTTCGATCATTTTCTCCAAATACAATAAATACTAAATCAATATTATTAGATAAACTATTTTTCAATTTATATAATCCCTCAAATGCAGTGGCTCCGCTTTGAACTACTAACTGTTTCTTAAATGAGCCTCCATATTTTTTTGTTAAGCTCCTTTCCACAAGGTGAAACCATTTTCGATGGTTGTTGCTTGCGCCTGAACTCCTGCCAATACTATCGCCAACAATTAAATAGTTCACTTGTTTTCCATCAATAATTTTATCGTAGACATTTCTTTTCGGTTGTTCAGAATGAACCAATACATATGTCATGCTGATTATGACAATAAAAATGAGAGAGTAAATAAAATATTTCAAACCCTTTTTCATTTTGCTTTTTTATTACCCTCCTTATTAATTAACGAATATCAACTCTGTTCATTAAATTACCCTCCAGAAGTACAAGGTAACCAGTAATTTTATTGTATTTAGAAAGATTAGTAATTTAGGCTCTCCTGCTAATTGCTATAGAATGAGTTTAAATTCAGCTAAATCACTTGCACCATTATTTTCAATTATGTATAGTATACGTTATATCTATCGATCAAGGAAGGTGAGATCATGACTAAATCCTTTTATCATTTTCTTATGAAGTTTAGACATCCCGAACCAAATGATCAAATTAGCGAATTTGCGAATGAAGCTTATCTTGATCATGATTTCCCCAAAAATAGTTTTGATTATGATGAAATAAGCGATTATCTAGAATTAAATGGTCATTATCTTCCAAGCATGCGTATATTTGATGAGGCATGGGAGAAATATTTATTTCAAGAAGAAAAGAAGAATTATAGCTATTGATAACATCCAACGATAATTTGTTTGGATGTTTTTTTATTCTCATATTGTGGCCAACCTAAAAGGTTAATTATTCCTTAAAATATTAAGAAAAAAGGAAGAGCTGCAGCCCGTACTTAAACATTGGAAAGTATTCTTCCTATTAACATATATACATATAATGAATAAACCGTTTAAGAAATGTTGGATAAATAACACAATTCAGAAGACAAAGAATTTTTATGCGCGAATAGTGATTTATTGCATATGATAGTAGTACCAAATAAGTGAAAGTATAGACGAAAAAGGATGGAAATTACATGGTAACTGAAGATAGGATTATATTCCTTTAATATCCCCCATCTTCATAGATCAAATATTCTACTCAAGAGTGTGGGGGAAAACCGCATAAATAGGCAATGCCACACAATCTTGTTTAGAGAGGATTTGTTATTATGGCGAATCGAAAAAAACCTAAATTCAAAATTGGTGATACTGTTGTGATCACGATATACGGAACAGTAGGAAAAATCACGGACGTAAAATATTTGGATCATATGCATGTATATGAAGTAAATAAAAGTGAAGGTTTATATTTGGAATCCAGTTTGCAAATGCTTTCTGAGTATGATGGTGAAATTATGGATTCAGAGAAAATTGATATTGAGTATCGTTTCTTTATTGGTGATTTAGTAAAAGTGAAAGGATATGGATCCAATCTTTTTAAAATAATGGGTTTTCGAACAGAAATTTGGAGATATAAAAACGATGCATGGGAAGATGTAATTTATGAGCTTTCTAGAGTAAGTGATGGAGAATGGCTAGAAGCAGGGGAAGATGAATTAACCTTGGTAGCAGATGCAGATAGCGCGGATTCATTTATACAAAAATTAGGACTACTCTATATATTGGATAAAAAACAAAAATCCATTGAGTTAAAAAAGTCAAATAGCTCTTTCCAGCAGACAGAAAAAGAATTATTAGAAAGAAGTAAGGAGAAGAAAGAGCTCATTGACGGATTGCTAGATATCTATAATGATTACAGTATTTTATATTCTTTATTCAAAGATATCGAATATGAACAGGTTATGAAGTTAACTCTTCGAAAACTCAAGTTGGTCAGCAGTAGATCTGATAAAGACAATGAAACGAAAATCTAGAATAATAGATAGATAAACATCGGTATGCTGCTAATGACTAGAAGGGCAAAAAGCTTTTGTAAAAGGGAATGAAAGATAGTGAGGATTTCACTGTTTTCTTCATTTAAATCTATTTTTATTTCTTCGAATAGGTATTGGATTTTATTCATTTTTCGATGCCTCCCTTTTTTATTTAAACTATATGTGGACCTGCTGCTGAACATGTCTACTTTTCCAATTAATTTTCTATAGACTAAAGATAATATTTCTTGAAAAAAAGACTGTTTTGTCAGATAATTTTATTGTGAAAGCATTTTTTTCTTAATGTCACATATATTCTTTAAAAAAGGGGGCGATAAGCATGAAAGAAATCGACGTAATTATTGATACTGAGGAAATAGCAGAGTTTTTCTTTCGTGAGCTATTAAAAAGGGGATTCGTTCCTAGTGAAGGTGAAATTGAAGAATTGGCTGACATTACATTCGAATATTTATTAGACAAATGCATTATTGACGAAGAAATTGATGAATAAAGATAATAAAAATGGTGAGGAAATCTCACCATTTTTTTATACATAATTTTATAATACTCTGAAAGCTTGAAATGTCATATTATCGTTTGCGACCGGTTGCAGAGTATTCTTTTCCATGCGCTTCCTGTTCAGCAATAATAGCCTCTTTTGGTATATGATTATTTTTCTTTGGAGAATTAATCCTATTTCGATGTTTTTTGCCCATTATAATCCCCCTCCTGAAAGAATACTTTATTTTCCTATAAAATAGGATGAAAATAGTTTTGCCTCACTTAGTGTAGGAAAACTAATTTTAGTATAACCTTATGAAAAATTGTTATGCTAAAATTAAATATGTTTTACAGCATATTAGAATATGATATAGTACAAATAGTGAAGTTTTCATAAGCATGTAATATTTGGATAGAAACAATGAAATGAGTGTCAATTGGAGGAAATAAAAATGAGTGTACATATTGGTGCAAAAGAACAGGAAATTGCAGAAACAGTCTTACTTCCAGGGGATCCTTTAAGAGCAAAATATATTGCTGAAAATTTCTTAGAAGATGCAGTATGCTATAATGAAGTTCGTAATATGTTTGGCTATACAGGGACATATAAAGGAAAAAGAATTAGTGTACAAGGTACAGGGATGGGTGTTCCATCTATTTCTATCTATATTAATGAATTAATTAGCAGCTACAATGTCCAAAACTTAATTCGTGTTGGTACATGTGGCGCTATCCAAAAAGATGTAAAAGTAAGAGACGTCATTCTTGCAATGAGTGCTTCAACCGATTCTCAAATGAATCGCTTAACATTTGGGGGAGTAGATTACGCGCCAACTGCAGACTTTGATTTGCTTAAGAAAGCGTATGATAGTGGATTGGACAAAGGACTATCTTTAAAGGTAGGAAATGTCTTTACCGCAGATATGTTTTATAACGACAATTCCGAGCTGGAAAAATGGGCGAAATATCAAATCTTAGCAATAGAAATGGAGACAGCTGCACTTTACACGATAGCTGCTAAATTTAATCGTAAAGCACTTTCTGTTTTAACGGTAAGTGATCATATTTTAACTGGTGAAGAAACAACAGCACATGAAAGACAAACCACATTTAATGAAATGATTGAAGTGGCATTAGAAGCAGCAATAAAATAATTAATAATAGAAAAAGGTATGCTTTTTGCATACCTTTATAAAATCCAGTAGTTAGAAAATTTAATGATATGTAAGGTGACATAAATGAAGAAATCAGTAGCCATCTCTTCTTTAGCATTAGCGATTGCAATGTTAACGGGGTGTGAAAAAGTAGATTTAAAATCAATACAAGATAAAGTTTCTTTTTGGGATAAAAATGAAAAGGAGCAAGAAGTGGAACAACCAGTTAACAAAGAAGATCAGGTCAAGGATGAGGAACAACAAGCTCCAGAGAAAGTATCAGAAGAAGAAAAAAAACCTTGGACACTAGAGTCTGTTTTTTTTAATGACATAAAAGAAGTAGATGGTAGAAAGGTCATTCAAAACCCGACAAATATTGTTTCGCTCGTCAATAAAGAATTTGGCTTACCAGATGGATATGCTCCAGAGGATTTAGTGAGACCTAAAGTTGAATTTTCATTCGGTAATCAAGATATTGAAAAAAGTTATATGAGAAAAGAAGCGGCAAAGGCATTGGAGGACATGTTTAACGGTGCGAAGAAAAGTGGCATTACACTTTATGCAGTTTCTGGATATCGTTCTTATAATCGTCAAACCGAGGTTTATGATGCAGAGGTTAGCCGGGTAGGAGAAGAGAAAGCAGTACAAGCCGTTGCATACCCTGGAAATAGCGAGCATCAAACAGGGCTTGCTATGGATATATCAAGTGAGAGTGCCGACTTCTTATTAACAGAGGGATTCGGTGAAACAAAAGAGGGAAAATGGTTAAAGGAAAATGCTCATTTATATGGATTTATTCTTCGTTATCCAAAAGGGAAGGAGAAAATCACGCAATATAAATTTGAACCGTGGCATTTCCGATATGTAGGTAAAAAATCTGCAAAAGATATTTATGAAAATGACTGGACTTTAGAAGAATATTTTAAGGTTGTACGAAAAATATAAGCTAGGGTGCAGAAAAGGAATATCTCTTTAATCATTCCTTTTCTATTCCCTATTAATAGAATAAGTTTCCTTACATTTGATTAAGTAAAAATAAACATGGTATTCTATTTCCATACATAGTGTAAAACTCTCTTGGAAACGAAAGTGGTGAAGCATTTGGATAATGGTAACAATAATACAGAAAAAGAAATAGAGCAAGAAAGTGAGCAAGGGTATATAAAAATTAAGAAGTTTTATTTTGTCATGCTTTTATTTGTAGTAGTTATTGCCGCTGCTGGGATTACAACAATTGCCTTTTCTTTTGGTGATGAACCTGCAGTTAAGGTGAATAATCAGAGGGAAGAATTCAATAAACTTTATACAGCGTATGATACATTAATGGATAACTATTACAAAGATTTAAATTCAGTGGATTTAGTGAATGGTGCTATTGACGGTATGTTTACAGCACTTGATGACCCTTATTCTGATTATATGAATGAAGAAGAGGCTGGAAACTTTCAACAAAGTATTTCCTCCTCCTTTGAAGGCATTGGAGCAGAAATTCAGCAGTTAAATGATAGCATTGTAGTAGTATCGCCAATAAAAGGATCACCAGCTGAAAAGGCAGGCATAAAACCGAATGATAAAATTCTGACAGTAGACGGTAAGTCATTACAAGGAATGAGTTCTTCAGAAGCTGTTCTTTTAATTCGCGGTGAAAAGGGAACAAATGTTGAATTAGAAATAGAACGTTCTGGTGCAAGTGAACCGTTAAAAATGACGATTACAAGAGATACGATCCCGATTGAGACTGTTTATGGAGAAATGGGTAAAGACAAAATTGCCAAAATCCAAATAACTAGCTTCTCGGAGCATACAGCAACGGAATTAGTTGATATCTTAAATAAATATCAAGAAGATGGTATGAAAGGCATAGTTCTTGATTTACGTCATAATCCAGGTGGGTTACTAGAAGAAGTCAAGAAAATTGCTGGTCTATTTGTTCCAGATGGGGAAATTATTTATCAAATCGAACATAAAGATGGAACCGTAGAAAAAGTTACTTCGCAAAATAGCAGCAATATGGACATTCCACTTGTTGTGTTAATTGATGGTGGAAGTGCAAGTGCCTCAGAAATATTAGCTGGTGCTGTTAATCAATCTGCCAATGTTCCGCTTGTTGGCGTTAAGTCGTTTGGAAAAGGAACTGTTCAACAAGCAAAAAGTTTCACAGATGGAAGTAATATTAAATTTACGGTCGATAAGTGGTTAACACCAAACGGTAGCTGGATTCATGAAAAAGGGATTGAGCCAACCTATAAAGTAGAACTTCCAAGTTATGCAAGCCTAACAATGATTAATCCAGAAAGCAAATTGAAAAAAGGCAGTAATTCAGAAGAAGTTAAAACGGCGCAAGAAATGTTGAAAGCATTAGGATATGATGTAGACAATACAAATGGCTATTTTGATGATAGTACGGAAAAGACTGTAAAAGAATTTCAAAAGAAAGAAAAATTAAAAGAAGATGGAATTATTACTGGAAAAACAACAACAGAATTAATGAATAAACTCCGGGAAAAACTTCAAAAATCAGATACACAAATGAAAAAAGCAATAGAAGTATTAAAAGATGAAATGAAAAAATAAGACTTTCATGAAAAAGGGTGACAGACAATTGTCATCCTCTTTTTCTTAGGTTGCTTTTAAAAGTAAGCCATTGTATGACAAGTAGTGAAAGTATGCATGATCCTTTTCGCAAAAATTAATATAAATAAAGGAAGATATAAGATGAAACAAACAGATATATACGTCCTTTCTGGATTTTTAGGCAGTGGAAAAACAACATTATTAAAAGAAATATTAAAAAAGGAACAAGAGCTTGGTAGAAAAGTGGCTGTCTTAATGAATGAATTAGGCAGGATTTCCATAGACTCCAACGAAATAGATGGTGATATTCCATTAAAAGAGTTACTTGGTGGGTGTGTATGCTGCACAATCCAAGATGAAGTGGAAGCGCAAATACAAACTTTATTAGTGGAAGAAAAACCAGATGTTATTTATTTTGAAACAACAGGGGCTGCACATCCTGTTGAAACGATAGATGGGATTCTTTCTCCTCTTTTTGCCAATCGTCTACGGTTTAAAGGAATCATAACAGTTATAGATGGAAGACAGTGGCTTGAGCGATCAGCGTTAAATGCACCAATTCAACAACTTATTCTTGAGCAAGCAAGGCACGCAAGTATATTAATTATTAATAAAGAAGATCAGTTAACTGAAGCTGAAAAAGCCAAAATTAGTTTTGAGCTTCAATCGATTAATCCACATGCTTTAAGTGTGCTGACTAATTTTTCCAAATTCCCTTTTGAAAAATTACTCCAAATGGCAAGCCATGTCTATAAGGATATCGAAAAAACCTCCATCCATAGCTTGCATTTAAGTA
Source organism: Niallia circulans (assembly GCF_003726095.1). Classification (NCBI taxonomy): domain Bacteria; kingdom Bacillati; phylum Bacillota; class Bacilli; order Caryophanales; family Bacillaceae; genus Niallia; species Niallia circulans. The sequence goes on along the minus strand of NZ_CP026031.1, from coordinate 1,602,358 downwards.
CATTTGTGTATACATTTCAAAAGAGCATTGGAGCAGACCAATTTGAAGATTTCTTAAGAGCGTTGCCTGATACGATTTATCGCATAAAGGGATATGTTCAATTTCACCAAGCAAAACATCCAGACTTATTTCAGTATTCATACGGCATGCCTTTATTTATGAGAGAAGACATGAAAATGCCATTGAATATGGTATTCATTGGAGAAAATGTTGATTGGAAGAAGATAGAGGCAGCGTTGGATCAATTATAAATGGTATGACATTTTAACAAATGAAGATAAATTAGAGTATAGAGAAGAAAATAGGGCAAACTTTCAATAGTAAAAATCATATTGAAGGTGGTTTATTGTGAACAAAAAAAATTTCCTGTTACTTTTTCTTTGTTATATTCTTATAATTCCTGTACCTTTAGTGAAGGGAGCCGAAGAAAATATTTATTCTCCGATTAGTTTTGATATTCAATTATTATCATGGAACGTGATTAATGAGATGATTCCAAAATATAGCAAGTTTACGATTTTAGATATTGAAACAGGTAATCAGTTTAAGGTACAACGGAGAGCAGGCAGCCAACATGCAGATGTACAGCCATTAACTGTAAAAGATACAAAGATAATGAAAGAAATTTATGAAGGGAAATGGAGTTGGAGAAGAAGAGCGATTCTCATTATGGTAAATGATCAATGGTTCGCAGCATCTATGCATGGCATGCCCCATGGAGCAGGTGCCTTAGCAAACAACTTTCCTGGACATTTTTGTGTGCATTTTTTAGGAAGCACAACACATAAAACAGAGAAGATGGATTTTTCTCATAAATTAATGGTCTATAAAGCAGCAGGTCAATTAAGACAGTACATAGAACAAATGAATCCAAACGATGCAGTCAAAGCCTTTATCGCAGGGATAAAAGAAAAGGATGCAACCATTTTATCATACATTACAACGAAGCAAGATTGGTCTTCAGAACTAGCTTTGATAGAGAATATTAAGATAAATCGTTTAAATGAAGTTAAGCCAAAGGTTTATGAGCAAGCACTACAAGTTACTCTTGCCATTGAGTGTAATGTATATATGAAAAATGCCAGAACAAGAAATATAAAAAAAGACCTAGTATTAGTTCGGACTTCACCATTAGAAGGATGGAAGGTGAAGGTTGAAGATTCATCCATTTGAATAGTTCCTATAAAAGAAAATCCCAGCACTTTTAAATCTTGTAGTGCTGGGGTTTTTTACTATTGTTTAAATAATAAACTGAGTAAATTTATTTCTTATCCTTTCATTTCTCCAAATTTAATAAAGGTTTTTTCATCTTCAACCAAACCACAAGCAGCGCATTGAACTCGATAATCTGGACCAGAATATCCCATATGGAAAGGGGATAAATTCTCAGATGAATATTCCTCTAAAACCTGACCAGTTTGCGGATCGACCTTAACGGATTGAGGAACTTGCTGAATAATATTAAAGCGACTGCGATTTGTTTTGCAATTGGGGCAGCAATACGGTTTGTTCATATCATTACTCCATTCTTTATAAGGTATATTAATCCATATTAGGTTTCCAAATTTACCGTTTTTTATGCATATAGAAGAAATGAGAATGAATTATGAGTGTTTGTAACAAACACTAAATTTTTGTAAACTGTTTGTCTTTAATGTTATTTAAAGGCAGTCCCAAAAAGTCTGTCAAGTATGTAATTTACTCTAAAATATAGTTATACTTAAAAAAAATAGAAAAAAAGGTTTTTTTATCCATATTCTCTTTCAAGAAAGAAAGAGAAAAAATTAGTTGATATAGCTATTAACCTATTATATATTCCTTTTTTACCCATGAGAAATGCTTCCTATTTCCTTCTATTGGTTTTAATATCCAGAAATATGACAAAAAAACATATGATAAGATGTTGTTGTAAGTCGAAACAACAAAATCTATTACTATTTCGATTTGGACAACCAAGGAGGAAATAAACAATGAAAAAGAAGAATTTAATTTTATCAGTGGCAGCAGCTTCAACGTTATTGATGGCTACTCCACTCGCAAATAAAGCGGAAGCTTCAACTGTTCAACCACAGGAAGCCAAAACAATCTATCAAGCACACAATCTTTCAGAAGAACAGCTAAATAAAATTTTTCATAATATAGCTTCTAATTATCATATAGATATAGATAAAGTTTTGAATGAATTAATAGGATCAATGGATAAACAACAAGCATCTTATCCTGTTACTAAACAAAAGGATATGCAAAAAGAAGTACAAAAGGAAACAGTGAAACCAAAAGAAACAGCAAAATCAAAAGAAACAGCGAAACCAAAAGAAACACAGAAAGAAACAGCAAAACCAAAAGAAACTAATAATGTACAACAGCAATCAAATTCAAAACCTAATACAACAACACAACAAAATACTACTTCTGAATCTACAAAAAATAATTCAGCTAATGCAAGTTCTTCCGTCAGCGCATTTGAAAAGCAAGTAGTAGATTTAACGAATAAAGAAAGAGCGAAGAATGGCTTGCCAGCACTTACTTTAGATAATGAATTAAGTAAAGTTGCAAAAGCAAAGTCACAAGATATGAGTGCAAATAATTATTTTGATCATACAAGCCCAACATACGGAAGCCCATTTGATATGATGAAACAATTTGGTGTAACGTATAAAGCAGCAGGAGAAAATATTGCCAAAGGTCAAAGAACCCCAGAAGAAGTAGTAAATGCATGGATGAATAGTGAAGGGCATCGTGCGAATATTTTAAGCAATAAATTTACCCATATTGGTGTTGGTTATGTAGAAAATGGTAATTACTGGACTCAACAATTTATTGGTAAATAAGCATATCTTTTCTGCAAGTTTATAAATACAGCTTCGTTTTAATTGATGACGAGGCTGTATTTTTTTGTATTTCAAACATCTTTTTATCTGAAAAATGGAAATTCAAGAAAGGAGAGCTATTTTTAAACAAAATAGTGGTATTTTTGAGTAGAAATTTATATAATGATTTTTCCTGAATATCTACTTTTATATAAAGCAAACTAAAGAATAGGGCATCAGGTGATAAATTTATTGTATAGGAGAAATTATTTGTGGAAATTAGACAAGGACATATAGATGATTTAGCATCAATTATGGAGATAGTAAAAAAGGCTTTAGTTATTATGCAAGAGGAAGGTAATGATCAATGGTCTCATAAATATCCAAACGAAGCCAGCTTCCTGGCTGATATCGAAAACAATAATCTTTTTGTAGCTATTATGGATGATAAAGTCGTTGGATCCATTACAATAGATCAAATTGGCGGTAAAAGTTATGAGAAAATTAATTGGAGCTATGATAATAAGGAATACATGGTTATACACCGATTAGTCGTTGATTCTGATATCCGTGGAGGCGGCATTGCAAGTAATTTATTAGCATTTGCTGAAGTGTATGCGATTGAACAAGATATTTTTTACTTAAAAACGGATACATATTCATTAAATGATAAGGCCCAAAACTTATTTGTGAAGAATGGATATAATAAGGTTGGTTCGACATTTTTTGAAGGGAAAGACAAACCGTTTTATTGCTATGATAAATTATTTCTATAATTATAATCAGTCATTTTAAAGAGGATAAAGGAAAGGAGGGAAGTCTACATTCCCTCCTTTCTCATTTCTTTACAGGGAAAGGAAAGCTGCAATATTCCATTCTCATATTTCTTGTTGATCTCTTTTTCCTTTACATATGCGGGTATTTTTATATTCTTAATGAAATGTTTATTCTGCCGTTCTTTTGATAGATAGGCACAATCAGGAATGATGGTTTGATAATGACCTTCTATACGCAGTTGATTGTTATTTAAATGAATCGAAAGCTGATTCATATCTATCCCTGGTAATTCTATGTCAATATAATATCGAGAATGAAATAGATAAAAATCGCAAGCAGGAAAAGCATCACTATTTTTTATGGATGCAGCTGGATGGGAGAACCACTCTTTTTCATTTGGTTCAAACATATCTTTCCAGTAGTCTTTCTTATGACTATTCTCTGAAAATTGATAGATTTTTTTTAAGTTATCAAAACTCATAAATTCTCCTCTTTCTATTAATTCATTTCTGTAACATCAATCTCTGAATAGTGAATATCAATATTCTTTAGAATTCTTATTTCCAAAATATCATCCTTATAAAGTGCGACAGATCCTTTTTTACGAACAATTGCTGGAAGGGTAATTGTATGCTTATCTTCAAATAAGGGAATATGTTGTATAATTAGTTGATTGGAAGTATAGAAAATTTTAATATGCTCTAACCAACTGCTATCGAGGATAGGAATTCGGACATAGACATGATGATGCGTCTCAAAAACAATATAATTAAATTTTTCGGCATGGTTAATGTTATCTTTACGAAAATTTGCTTCTTTTGAAAAGCTTTGGAACATTTTCTCTGGTTCCATTTTTTGCAGAGATTCAGGCATGAGTTTATCCATCATTTCTTGCACATACTTTTGGATATCTTGCGGATTCATTTGGTCCATTCTACTTTTGGCGTCTTTATTAAAAGGGAATAAATTCCACGGGAACATTGGAAATTCATCCTTTCTTACTTACAAATATATGCTTATTTTTTATTGTATTCACACATGACAAAAGTGTGTATTTGCCTAGTAAATTGAAGGAAATACTTTCTAGATGAATGACAAGATGGGGGAACAGTTTCAAATCAAAAAGGAAAAGCTTGATCTTCCAGAAAGAGGGTTGGGACAAAAGAATTTTACATAAAGAAAAAGCCAAACTATAATACAATAAAACATCGTAATAGTTCGGGTTTTTCTTTTCGCTGATTTATCTTTCTTATAGCTAAAAAACAAGTTCGTTCCATTGCGCTTCAGTCACTCGCTTTCCGCGGGGAGGAACCTGAGCCTCCTCACTGCGTGCAGTGACCCCTAAAAGTTAGACGCAGTTATTTCATTAGGCAACTTGTTGAAAATGAGTTCGGTATTGTACCGGACTCATTTTGAATTTTCCCTTTAACCGTTTTCTATTATAGTATTCTATATATTTTTCTAATTCTAGTTTAAAGTGGTTCACACTTTCAAATTCCTTAAAATAAAGGAGTTCTGACTTCAGTATCCCAAAGAAGTTTTCCATTACAGAGTTATCGTAACAGTTCCCTTTACGTGACATACTCTGTTTAATCCCTTTTGCTTGAAGCAAGTTGCGATATTGTTTCATTTGATAATGCCAACCTTGGTCGGAATGCATGAGTAATTGATGCCTTTTTGGTAAGGATTCTAATGCTTTTTCTAACATGTCCGAAACTAATGAATACGTTGGTCGAGAACCGATGGTATACGTAATAATTTCCCCATTAAATAAATCTAATACAGGCGATAGATACAGCTTTTCCCCAAATAACTTGAATTCTGTAATATCTGTTACCCATTTTTCATTCGGTGCGTCCGCACTAAATTGACGGTCTAAATGATTTGGCGCAATTTTACCAACTGTGCCTTTATAAGATTTATATTTTTTCATCCTCACTAGACATTTTAAACCCAGCTCTTTCATGATTCGTTGAACCTTTTATGATTTACTTTTTTTCCACGATTCACTAGCTCATCCCGAATACGTCGGTATCCGTAACGACCTTGATGTTCTTCATAAATGGCTTGGATTTCTCTTTTATATCGGTGTCTGGATCAGGTCGATTCATTCGTTTTACTAAATCATAATAGGTGCTGCGTGGAATGCCAGCGAGTTTTACGAGTGACTTCACCGAATACTTATGCCTTAACTCATAGACTACTTGTGCTTTGTCTTGTTTGGTGATTTTTCCTTGTTTTGAACTAAGGCATTCAACTTTTTTAAATACTCATTTTCCATTTCCAGTTGTTTTATTCGATCTTCTAGTGCTTCAAAAGAACGATCAGTAGAACTTTGTTTATTTGAATCTTTTTTCATGGATAGACGCCCCTGTTCCTGTGACTGAAGGGCCTCTATCCCTTGTGTTTCAAACTTTCTTTTCCAAACAGCTAGAGTGGAATGCGCTGGGATATTAAAAATAGCTGCCGTTTCACATAGAGAAGTACCATTTTCAGTCATATATTGTAGTACTTCTAGTTTAAACATTTGTGTATAACTTGTACAACGTTTCATCAATGCCTCTGCACCATTGTAGTTGTATTGTCTTACCCATTTAACAATCGATTTGTGATCTATTCCAATTGATTTTCCAATTTCTCTGTAACTTTCTTTTCCGCTTAAATAGCGAGTTACGGCTTGTAGCTTCATTTCCGCAGTAAATTTGGACAAAAAAACTGCACCTCCAATTATTGTAGATAGTGTCTAACAATTGGGGTGCAGTTCAGCGCTGCGGGGTCTCAGCCTTTCCTCTATTTCCCGCAGGAGTCGAGTGTCTTCCACTCCATTTCACTAATCTTATAAAATGGGGCGAGAAACAAAAATAGATTTTATTTATCATTCGTCTAATTCAACAAATGATTATTCAGCTTTAAGCATATTCTTTTTAGTTTTGTCTCAGCCCCGGTGTTAATTTCCGTATTGTTTATCACTAAATTTGTGTTTTTGAATTTTAAATAGTCGGCTTGTTAAGAAAATTGCACCGGTTGCAAGGCCGATAATGAGACCAATCCAATAGCCGAAGGGTCCTAAGTTAGTGTAGGCAGCAAGAAGATATCCGCTAGGTAGACCTATCACCCAATATGATAGAAAACTCATGAGAAGGGTAACATTTACATCTTTATACCCTCGCAAAGCTCCTTGGATTGGTGCTTGAATTGCATCAGATAGTTGAAAGAATATCGCGTAAATAAGAAAGTGGGCTGTTAATTGGAGAACCTCCCAGTCATTTGTATAAATACCAGCAATGTTAGTTCGAAACGTCAAAAGAATCATTCCACTTATAAATGCGATGCTTATAGCAAGCCCAACACCTAACCAGCTATATGTTTTGGCATCTTTCATACGTCTAGCTCCTACTTCATAACCAACTAGAATGGTTAATGCGGTAGAAATACTGAGGGGAACCATATACAAAAGAGATGCAAAATTAATTGCTGATTGGTGGGCAGCAATTGTATTTGTATCATAATTGCTCATTAAAATCGTTACTGCACTAAAAATACTTGTTTCAAAGAATACAGAAAAACCAATCGGGACGCCAATTGTCAATATCTCTTTCCATTTACTCCATGATATAGTCGGAAAGTGGCTAAATAACTGAAAAGCTACAAAAGGGTGTTTTTTATGAACGATATAAACCGCAATAAAGAGCATAACCCAATAAGTAATACTTGTTGCATACCCAGTGCCCACTCCACCTAATTCAGGAAAAATCCAAATACCATTGATCAGTGCATAATTTAAGAGAATATTAATCGGTATTGCAATTAACGTTATAAACATGGAAATTTGCGTCTGGCCAAGAGAATCAATAAAAGAACGCAGTACAAAGTATAGAAAAATAGGTATAATTCCGGTACTCAATGCGATTAAGTAATGATATGCGACTCTATAGACATCCTGTTCTAAGCCGAGATTTGCAAGAATTGAATCTAAACAGAAATAACCAATAATTAATAAGGCGATAGCCATAGTAAAAGATAAGTATGCTGCTTGGATAACAGAAAAAGATACGCCTTTTTGCTCATTTTTCCCCATTAATTGGGAGACAATTGGAGGTAAAGCCAGCAATATACCACTAAGTCCTGTATATATTGGCGTCCACAAGGAGCTGCCGACTGCTACTCCGGCTAAATCAACAGGACTATAATGTCCAGACATCGTCGTATCAAAAAAACTTAATGCAAAAATACCAACCTGCGTAACCAATACAGGAAATAAAATAATAATCATTTGAGAAAGCTTTTGTTTTATAGAATATGTTTGTTTCATCTGCTTGTCCTCTTTCTTAACAATAACGTTTCGTATTATATCATAGATAAGGAGATTGAAGGAGAGAAAAAAACGAAAACTTCTAAATTGTTCGCAAATAGGAAGAGGAATCGCATTCATTTTTTACTTGCAAAGTATTAGTATTCCCCTTATCATGAAAGTTAAAAATATGAAAGGGTAGCACCGCTTTTTTCTATTCAATTGGTGTAGATAATGGGATAGCAAATACTTTTAAGTACCTATATGTTTTTTGTTACCTGATTCATAAATAAATAAGCATATGCTTATTTATAATACATAAATGAGGGTGGATAAAATGAGTAACAAAGACCAATCTTTAAATGTATTATCTTTAAAAGAGTCAGCAGATGTGTTAAAACTGCTTGGAGATAAGACAAGGTTATCAATTGTTAGTTTGTTGTCTGAACAAGCATGCTGTGTATGCGAATTGGTAGAAATATATAATATGTCGCAGCCAGCTATCAGCCAGCATCTACGTAAAATGAGGGACTTAGGGATTGTTAAAGAACAGAAGAAAGGTCAATGGGTCTTCTATTCATTAAATAAAGCAAGTCAATATGATGGATTGATAAATGAACTTTTACAGCATATACCAAGTCAGCATGGAAAAATGACAAGGTTAAAAGAAAAAGGCATTAAAATATTATGTAACTAATGGAGGTAGTCTTGATTTGCTACACACATTTTTAGCAATTATTATTTTTTTATTAACATTAACTTTTGTGATTTGGCAGCCCAAAAACCTTTCTATTGGTTGGTCTGCTTGCGGGGGAGCGATATTAGCTTTATTAGTCGGGGTAGTAGATTTTCATGATGTTGCAGATGTGACTGGAATTGTTTGGAATGCAACACTTGCATTCATCGCCATTATCATCATCTCCCTTATTTTAGACGAAATAGGTTTTTTTGAATGGGCAGCACTACATATGGCTCGAATGGCCAATGGAAGCGGGCTAAAAATGTTTTTCTATGTTTCCCTTTTAGGTGCTCTTGTGGCAGCATTATTCGCAAACGATGGTGCAGCGCTTATTTTAACACCGATTGTGCTGTCGATGGTTCGAGCATTAAAGTTAGAAGAAAGAATGGTTCTTCCATTTATTATGGCAAGTGGTTTTATTGCGGATACCACGTCCTTACCCCTAGTCGTCAGTAATTTAGTAAATATTGTTTCTGCTGATTTTTTTGGAATTGGATTTGTTGAATATGTTTCTAGAATGATTATACCAAATCTATTTTCTTTATTGGCAAGTATGCTTGTTCTATATCTCTACTTCCATAAGAGAATTCCTAAAATATATGATTTAAACCATCTAAGGTTGCCAGCAGAAGCTATTAAGGATCGACAAATGTTCCGGATTTCCTGGATAATCTTAGCCTTTCTTCTAATTGGATATTTAGGCAGTGAAGTTCTGGCGATTCCGGTATCCGCTGTTGTTGGCGGCATTGCTCTTGTATTTCTTATTTTTGCAAGACGAAGCAAAGCAGTATCTATCAGAAATGTAATAAAGGGAGCTCCATGGTCAATTGTTTTCTTTTCGATCGGAATGTATGTAGTCATTTACGGACTACGTAATGTAGGGTTAACAGGCTTGTTATCAAGTCTTATTCAAGTAGCTGCCGACCAAGGCTTGTTGATTGCGACAATCGGTATGGGATTTATTGCAGCTGTTATTTCTTCTATTATGAATAATATGCCTACTGTTTTGATTGATGCTTTAGCTATAGCGGATACAAATGCAACAGGAGTAATAAAAGAAGGCTTAATTTATGCTAATATTATCGGCTCTGATTTAGGACCAAAAATCACGCCTATAGGTTCATTAGCAACTTTATTATGGCTTCATGTATTGTCGCAAAAAGGGGTCAAGATTTCATGGGGAACTTACTTTAAGACGGGAATTATTTTAACCATTCCAACCCTTTTGATTACATTAATTGGTTTATACTTATGGCTATCGATCATTTCTTAATAGACATAAGAAAAATCGTTTATGGGAACAGTACTGGCAAAGATAAATCATAAAATACACTATTATTTTTAGGAGGGTGATCATGAAAATTGTTATCATAGGATCAGTAGCGGCAGGTACATCAGTAGCGGCAAAAGCACGGAGAAATGACGAGCAGGCAGAAATCACACTTTATAATGCCGATTATGACATTTCTTACTCCGGTTGTGGGATTCCTTATTTCTTAGGCAGAGAAGTTGATGAAATAGAAAGTTTAACACCGAGAAATCCAGCTTGGTTTAAGAAAAGATATAATGTAGATATTTTTGTCAGGCATGAGGTTATCGCTATCGATGTAAATCGTAGAAAGATCCAAGTGAAAAACTTGGATACAGATGAAGTGATAGAGGATATTTATGATGTATTAGTATTTGCAACAGGAGCATCACCTTTAACGCCACCAATTGAGGGGGTAGAAAAAGACCATGTTTTCCACATTCGAACCATTCAAGATACAAGTGCTATTGACAGGTTTATAAAAAAGAAGGAGCCAAGAAGAGCTGCAATTATAGGTGCAGGGTATATTGGTTTAGAGATGGCTGAACAGCTAACAAACAGAGGGTTAGAGGTTACATTAGTGCAACGCAGTAATCACATATTATCACATATGGATCAAGATATTGTTACATATGTAGAAGAACATCTAGTAAAAAAAGGGATTAACCTTCTTTTGAATGAGGAAGTTAGTGAAATAACTACTAACGAAATAAGAACAAAATCAGGAAATGTTATAGAAACAGATTTGGTTATTTTAGCAACAGGGGTTAGGCCTAATGTTCACTTAGCAGAGTCAATCGGTGTAAATATAGGACATTCTGGTGCTATTGCCGTAAATAATAGGATGCAAACTAACTTACCTAATGTATATGCGGTAGGGGATGTTGCAGAGAGCTATTCTCTCATTACCGGTAAATCATTATATCGGCCATTAGGAAGCACAGCAAATAAAATGGGAAGAATAGCCGGTGATGTTATAACAGGGGGGGCTTTAGAACATAGAGGCATTTTAGGAACTGCTATTCTTCGTGTTTTTGACTTAGCTGTTGGACAAACTGGTATGAACGAAACGGAAGCATTGGAGGAAGGCTATGATATAGAAGTTCTCCATAATATCAAGCCTGTAAGAGCTGAGTATTTGGGTGGTAAACAATTAGTCATTAAGGCAATTGCAGATCGCAAAACAGGTAGAATTTTAGGTGTACAAATAGTAGGGGAAGAAGGAGTCGATAAAAGAATAGATGTTTTTGTTACAGCCATTACATTTAAAGCAAAAGCGGAAGATTTATTTCATCTTGATCTTGCATATGCCCCGCCTTTTAGTACGGCAAAAGACCCTGTTATGTATACTGGAATGGCTTTACAGAATGCTATTGAGAAGAAAAATCAATTAATCACGCCAAAAGATTTAAGTGAAAAGATAGAAAAGAGAGAGGCTATTCAAGTTATTGATACACGCTCTGCAAAACAATTTAATGCTTCATGTGTGGATACAGCTATTAATATCCCTTTGGGTGATTTGCGAGAGAAATGCAAGGAACTAGATCCAAATTTACTCACTGTTACCTATTGTAATAGTGGTGTAACCGGAAATGCTGCCCAAAACGTACTACGTAATTTAGGATTTATGAATATCTATAATCTTTCTGGTGGAAACAAGAATTATCAAAGTTATAAAAAGAAGCGATAATTTACTATGATATTCATTCATAGGCGAGAATGAATACATGGAGGATTTCTCCATCCAATTTTCGTTAGATTATTATAGAAGAATAAAAATAAGATCAGTGATAGTTATTTTTCTATCGACTGATCTTATTTTAGTATCGGAGCTAAATTACGCCTCTCTACAATCATTTGTCGTCTCTTCCGTATTTTGACGTAAAGTGTATAGAGTAAATAAATCTTTAGGAATTTCGAATAGTTGATAAGGGATTCCAGAAGTATTTAAAATTTGTAACAGATTACTTCTTGTTTCATTTGCTGAAACCGCATAGGGAAGCTTTTCAGCCGCTTTTAGTGAGCGGATATTATTACTTCTAATTCGCATTAATATACTTTCAATATTCAGCTCAAAAAATGCTTCAGCAAAGAATAATTCTTTTGCTATTTGATTGTATCCCATGCCATGATAAGGTTTTCCCAACCAAGTACCGAGGAAACCGATATTTTCGTTTATATCATATAGATTAATGGTACCAATCGGATTTTGCCATTCATCTAATATCGTTCTAGAGATAAGTTCTCCTCTTTCTTCCGCTTCTATTGTCTGCTTGGTAAGAAAAAGGTATTCTTCATATGAATAAGCTTTTTGACGCACGAAAGGGAAGACATCAGGGTGCGTCATTAAAGGATATAACGCTTGACATTCCTCAAGATCTCTTTTTTTTAACACAATAATCCCTCCAGTTGAGGGCAGAACTTATTCATGAAAAAGAAAAAGCCCACCCTCGAAATTTTTAATCCATTTGAAAAAAAATTTCGGGGTGGGAATCGAACCCACTAGAACCAAAGCGGTGGCGCACCATTTGCCTTCCCATCTTTAATTATTATCTCATGATAACAAATTACTTTTCTATATCATACAAAATTTCGGTGAAATTGAAAATAGGAAAATACAAACAAATTGTAAAATTTTAATGAAATGATGTAAAGAAAGGTAAATTATTTCACTATAACAAAGAGGGATGAAAACTTCCGCCAATTAATTGGACATAAATTATTTCAAAATGAAACATTTATATGAAATAATCGTATATAATAACATAGCAATTATTATTTTAGTTGGAGGTTTCTTTCATGGATTTAAATAAAGACAGATCATCAAATGATGATAGAGTTTTTGCGATGTTGATTTATGTGTCTAGTTTTTTTACTACTTTTATCGGGCCATTAGTTATCTGGCTCGTGAAAAAGGATTCGCCTTTTGTGGATTATCATGGTAAAGAATATTTTAACTTTTTAATTTCTTATGCCATTTATTCCTTTATAGCATGGATTCTTGTGTTTCTTTTAATAGGATTTATTATTTTACCAATAATCGGAATCATGGCATTTGTATTTACAATTATCGCTGCCATTAAGGCTTATGAAGGCCAGGATTATCATATTCCTTTAACGATTCGTTTTATCAAATAATCATTGTTAGATCATTAACTGTTTATAAAATGACAGCCTATTCGTTTAAATCAGCGACCAATTTCGGTGACCCGCTTTTTAACGAATAGGCTGTCATTTTTCGGTTTTTATATTTCCACAATCAATACTTACTAATAGATTAGACTCTTTTAAAATTTTTCTTCTAATTAATCATAGATTTCAATAGAAATTAATAGAATAAGAAGAATGAGAAAGATAAGTGCACAGCCGCGCTAACCTTTCATTACAAGAATGGATATAAAGGAGTCTTCATGATGAATATTGAAAAATACTATAAATATACAGCCATATCTTCCTTGAACGCTAGTTTAATTAGTTGTATTCCTCTATTCCTTTTTATAGGCATATTTTTATTGAATCATTCAAGTATTACTTTTCTTTACCTTTTAGTCCCATTTGCAATGTACAGTGTAATTTGCTTTTGTCAATTTTATTTACATAAACAGCGTTTAGAGAAAATGGATAATTTTTTCTCCGTAGGACAGGCAAGATCCATTTTAAAATCCAATACGGTAGTTTTATCTTTTTTACCTGCCCCATCCTTAAGAATGATTGTTTTTGATAGAGAAGGACAAGAGATAGGGGAAATAAAAGATGAAAAATTCTCAGTCATTCGTTGGTATCTACCATTCTTATTCGATCGATTTTATACAAAATCGTACGGCTTTTATAATACGCAAGGGGATCTCCAATATGTTTTTACCTTAAAAAGAGACAGAATAGATATACAGAATAAGGATAAAAAAATAATCAGCAGAATTTTAGAAATAAAGACCGAAAAACGATTAGTGAACCAATTTCTTTATGGGGAAGACACAATCATAATGAAAAAAACCTTTGGTCACATGGAGTACCAGTTTGAGCAAGAAGATGGTCATAAATTAGCTCAGTTAAGAAAGGGCTGGATGCCGAAAGAATGGGCAAAACGTTTTCAAGATCCTAATCTGCCGCTGTTGACAATTGATCACCACGCGTCTGATAAAGAGGTTATTCACCTCTATGCGATATTAACAAAGTTATTCGCCTATACGAATCATTAATATGGGGGGAGTTGAGCATAGAAAGTTTTCCTTTGATAAGCTGATTTAATGAAAACTGACTAAATAATAATAAACCACTAAAAGGAAAGTAGGAAAAAATGAGTATTTTCTCCTGAAAAACATTGGCAAAACATTGGTAATCTGCTATCATAATTTCTTGTGGCTACCTTATTGAATGCTAAAAGTCATGTCAATCATTGGCATGCTTATATTGTATTTATAGGGAAGCGGGTAGGGAGAGGGATACAACTAAATAGGTATATCTGATGAAAGATTATATTTTTTCATTTTTTCAGCTAAAGGAAAGTCAAACATCCATTAAACAAGAGGTACTTGCAGGGATTATTGGGTTTTTTACTGTTGTATACATCGTGGTAGTAAACTCCTTAATCTTAGCAGAAGCAGGTATTCCGTTGGAAGCAGCAATCATTGCAACCATTTTAACATCCGTTGTTGGCTGTTTTTTAATGGGCTTATATGGAAATGTGCCCGTTTTGCTTGTACCTGGTATGGGTATCAATGCTTTGTTTTCTTATACCATTGTAAATTCAATGGCTCTAACCTGGCAAGAAGCGTTGGCAGTAGTGTTTGTTTCTGGAATTCTCTTTATGATTGTGGCTTTTACCAAACTAGCTAGAATTGTAAGTGATTCTATTCCTGTTTCGTTAAAAGAATCGATTAGCGTTGGATTAGGTCTATTTTTAATGCTAATTGGTTTGGAAAAAGGCGGGATAGTAGAAAGAGGAACAAATTCAATTATTGCCTTAGGATCTTTTAATGATTTACATGTATTGGCAACAGTACTCACATTTTTAATAAGTATTATTCTGTTTTTAAGAAATGTGAAGGGAAACTTTCTGATTACGATTATTGTTGGTACTTTCATTGCTTGGCTGTTTGGACTGATCAATGTAAACGCAGGAAGTAGCCAATCGATTCACCTTCAAGAATACAGGAGTGTGTTCGGCCATCTGTCTTTTGATAAACTTGTAACGATTCCTTTTTGGATTGCCGTATTTTCTCTTACAATGGTACTTGTGTTTGAAAATATTGGATTGGTCAATAATCATGTTCAATTTATAAACAAACCTAAGCGATTTCAAAAAGCTTTTCGAGCTACTTCTATTTCTGTTTTTCTATCTAGTTTATTTGGCACAAGTCCAACGGTAGCTACTGTGGAAAGCTCTGCAAGTATGACTGCTGGTGGGAAAACAGGCTTAACCGCTGTAACGACAGGTTTTCTGTTTATTTGTTCAGCATTTTTTATTCCTGTCATTAAATTAATCCCAGACAGTGCTATTGCACCAATTTTAATCATTATTGGAGGGTTAATGCTGCAGAATATCCGAAATCTGGATTTAAAGGATTTAAGTGAAAGTTTTCCTAGCTTTTTTATTATTGCGATGATTCCGTTTACGTACAGTATCGCAGATGGCATGGCTATTGGGTTTATTCTTTACCCGATTTTAAAGATTGCATTAGGGAAAGCGAAAGAAGTTTCACTGCCTTTGTATTTCATATCCTCATTATTTTTGATTAATTTTGTACTTCAATATACACATTAATCTAAGACACGTCCATTCTGAAATTTGAAGTTATTTTCTTATTTCAGAAGTTGTCACTAGCAGTCTGACATCACTCGTTTGTGTATGAGTATATGCTTTTTGTCTTAGCAGCTTTACTCTATTTAACGATATGTCAGACTGCTCTATATATTTTTAGAATTCCCCGTTTTTTTCAAAAAACCTTTTAGAAAAATAGTATGCAAAAAAGTTCTTTTTTCTAGATAAACTATCATTTTTATTATCAAGGTCCTAGAATCAAAGAATCTATTCTTCATTCCCTTTAAATACAACTTAGATAATCCTTAAACTTTCATGATGACATTTTTTTGTGAAAAAATTATTTTCTTACAAGCAAGGTTCGACAACCTTCTACTTATAAATTTATTAAAATGACAATAACTAAGCGTAAAAAGATTGACGGAGGTAAATAAATGGAAGTTTTTGTGGCGAGACAGCCACTATTTAATCGAATCGAAGAAGTTTATGGATATGAACTACTTTATAGACATAACAATATTAATTCCTTCCCCAATGTGAATGGTGATCAGGCAACGACAGATGTTATTATTAATAGTTTTCTTAATATTGGAATAGATAAATTATCAGATGGTAAACCTTGCTTTATTAATTTTACGGAGAATTTATTAGAACTTAAGCTTCCTACATATTTTCACCCAAGGGATATTGTAATAGAAATTCTAGAAACAGTTGTTCCAAGCCAAAAAATAATAGATATTTGTTTAGAACTCAAACAATTAGGCTACAAACTAGCTTTAGATGATTTTATTTTTGAGAAAAGTAACCCATACTCTTATTCTTTGCTAAGATTAGCAGATATGATTAAAGTCGATTTTCAAAATACGACAAAAGAAGTGCGAGCAGAAATAGAAGATGTTGCTAAAAAGCATCATCTTGAATTAATTGCTGAAAAACTTGAAACAAGTTCGGAGTATAAACAAGCAAGAAATAGAGGCTATCATTATTTTCAAGGTTATTATTTCTCAAGACCATTCATTATGTCTTCCCATGATGTGCCAACCTATATGCCGACGTATTATAAGATTCTTGAGCTACTACATGATGAAAATCCAGACATAAACCGTATTTCTAAATTGATTGAACAGGATATTTCTTTATCCTATAAGCTTTTAAAATTAATTAACACACTAGAATATGGAGTAAAACAAAAAGTAACTAGTATTAAGCATGCCATTATATATATTGGGCTTAGAGAACTTCGAAAATGGATTTATATTCTTACAGTTAGGGAAAAGGACTGGAAGAATGGAATTTCTTTAGAAGTGATGCATAATTGCTTAATACGTTCTAAAATGTGCGAATCAGTAGCAAAGCTTGTACCGGGAAGGATAGAATATGGAAGTTTTTTTTTGACGGGCATGTTCTCTCTTATGGATACCATTATGAACAGGGATATGGATAGCATTCTTTCCGATCTACCATTGGATGAAACAATTGTACAAGCTTTATCAGGACAGAAAAATGTTCAACAAGACGTGCTTCAATTGGTCATTGCAGCAGAAACAGCTGACTGGCCCGGAATTGCACTTGGTTGTAAAGAATTAAATATTCAAGAAAAAGAATTATTTAAAGTATATGCAGAATCTATTTCATGGGCAAAGAAGCTATTAGATGATGATTATTTATATGGATGAATGGAAATGACCTTAACGACTTGATTATAAGCTGTTAAGGTTTTCTCTTTTTTAGTCAGGAAGAATTGATTGCAGGTTAGACAAAGGAACAGTAAAATAAATAAGAAACAAATTCAGCTTGGAGGAATTATGAAATGAATATAAAAATTACAAAATGTCATGGAAGTGGCAATGATTTTTTAATAATAGATGAAATTTCAGACGCCTATCAGTTTTCCGAAGAAGAAAGAACGGAGATAGCTAAAACGTTATGTAATAGAGGTTCTTCTTTAGGGGCGGATGGTATTCTTTTTGTAATGCCTAGTCAAGTTGCGGATGCAAGAATGAGAGTTTTTAATGCCGATGGTTCCGAAGCTTCCATGTGTGGAAATGGGATTCGTTGTGTCGCTCGATATGTTTGTGAACTTCTTCAGGTAGAGGAAGCAGTGATTGAAACAATGAAAGCTAATTTAGAGGTGAAAAACGAAGCAGATATTTATCCTAATATTCCAACATATTTGGTAGAAATATCTCCTGTATCTTTTCAAACAAAGGACCTGCCATTACAGGTAGAATCGACTACACTAATAAATGGGAAAATTCCGGGATTAAATAATGATTTATTATTTACTGCTTTAGCTGTGCCTAATCCACATTTAATTACACTTGTAGATAAAGCAGTACTTGATTCTGATATTCAAGAAACATTAAGTAAATATGTGAATGGTCCGAATGAGTATTTTCCAGACGGTGTAAATGTTAGCTTTGTATCGATATTAGAAAAAGGTAACATTTATGTACGTACATACGAGAGAGGGGTAGGGTTTACAAATGCTTGCGGAACTGCTATGTCTGCTTCAACCCTTGTTTCCATACTAAATGGGTTTAATCAAGAAAATACCTATGTAGATGTGTATAATAATGGAGGCAAAGTCCGCTGTTATGTTCATCATCGTAATGATCAATATCGTATTGATTTAATTGGCAATGCCACTTATGTTTATCGTGCTGATGTATCGTTTAAATGGGATGCGATGGAAAGTTTTTCCGTATCGAATAAGTCCTATTTTGAGGAAGAAGCTGTTCAATATAAAAAACTGCAACAAGAAGCAAAACAATATGTCGAAAACCATTTAAAATAAATTTGCAGAGAACAGTAGTTGGTTAGTATGGGAGGAAAAGGTTAGGTCTATTCAACATTATGTTATGTGGAATAGGAACTGACCTTTTTGTTACCGTCTTGAGAAGATTTTAAAGTGATTAGAAAATGGACAATAACCTGCATTTTTAGCAGGAAAATAGCAAGGATAAGAGCGCCAAAAAGAGGAAAACTAGACAAAATCTTGTATAATTTTTTTCTATTTGCAAATGGTAAGGATAAAAGGAATAAAGGACATGAAACCAATAAAGCCGTTTGAACCACTACTAACAGAAGCAATTCCAAAAGGGGATCAATGGATAGCTCAAGTTAAGTGGGATGGAACAAGAATTCTCTCCTACTATGATGGAGAGAACACAAAATTATTTAATCGAAAGAAAAACGAAAGAACGCAGCAATATCCTGAATTACTAAAGACTAGTTCCTTCGTACAGGCAAAAAATTGTATTCTCGACGGGGAAGTTATTGCTTTGCAGGATGGGAAACCATCCTTTTATGAAGTAATGAAACGGGACAGAGTGAGAAATCTTGAGCGATTAAGTGGTCTGCAAGAAGAGATTCCCATTACCTATATGGTTTTTGATATCCTGTTCCTCGATGGACAGTGGTTAGTAGATAAGCCGTTACTGGAAAGACAAAAAATATTGCATGAAAAAATAGCTGAGACGAAAGTTGTTCGACTTGTTGAAAATTTTGCTGATATGCAAGGTTTATTCACTGTTTGTCAACAACATCAGTTGGAAGGAATCGTCTGCAAGGATCTTGGCAGTTCCTATGTTCTGGGCGGAAAAGATGCAAGATGGCTTAAGAGAAAAAAAGAGCAGGATTTAATTGCTATAGTGGGAGGAGTAACAATTAAACATAAAACGGTTCATTCTCTCCACCTCGGGTTATTTGATGAGTCAGGACAGTTGGTTTATATTGGAAGTGCCGGTTCGAGTAAATTGACCGCAAACGACTGGGCTGCTGTCTCCAAGGCGATTGAGCCAATCATTATAAAAGAAAGTTCTTTTGTTAATCTTAAGGAAGCGAAAGATGGAGTCTGGCTGCGACCAGCACTCACTGTCAAAATCTCCTTTTTAGAATGGACAGAAGGCAAAACATTAAGGCATCCAGTCATCGAGTCATTTGTCACTATTCCCATTGAAGAATGCACATTAGAATAACAACACGCATATCTAATAGTATTTTAGAAATAAGCCCAAACATTAGACAGAAAAAATTCCGTACCATTGTTTGGGCGTTTATTGTCTTTATGTTTAAATACAAGGATTTGATAATTCGTTTTCGCAATTATCTATTTAGATGTTTTCCTGTCCCTTCCTCGTTTTGTATATTTGTTAACACATCTAGTACTTGCTGGAAAGGTTGTTTTTCTTTTGCCTCAAAATAACCAGCGAAAGAATGAATCCCATTTTGAAGTCTTTGTAATACAACATCCATTGAAAATTGACTAGGATGAAGATCTTCTGTTAATTCATCCCATGCAATTGGGCATGCAACATATCCGCCTTTATTACCGCGAATGGAATAGGGAGCGATAATTGTTTTTCCTTCACTATGTTGGATGTAGTCAATGTATAATCTGTTTCTGCGGTTTTTCTTTAATCGTTCTATGGTGAAAAGCTCTGGATTTTCCTCAATCATATAATTAGCAATAAATTCTGTGAATAAACGTACTTTTTCATAAGTAAATGTTCTTTCTGGAAGTGGTAAATACACCTGAATTCCTTTATTTCCTGATATTTTCACAAAAGATAAAAGCTGTAATCGTTCCAAAATCTGTTGCAGAACTTTTGCAGCTTTAATAGCCATATAAAAATGTTCCACAGAAGGCGGGTCTAGATCAAAGACAATTTCAGAAGGCATGCTATTAGAATAAATTGTTTCAAAAGGAATGTGAAATTCAAACGCTAATTGATTTCCGAGCCACATAAGCGTTTCTACATTATTACAAACAATATATTCTATGTCTTCGTTTTTATATGTTTCCACATAAGAAGGAGCGTAGTCTGGACATTGTTTTTGATAGAAAGATTCGCCAAATAAACCATGGGGAAATCGAATTGTAGTCAATAAGCGATTTTCTAAAAAAGGAAGTAAATATGGACTGACTTCTTTTAAATATAAAATATAATCAAGTTTCGTAATCTTGGTATTGGGAAAAAGAGGTTTATCAGCATGAGTAATAGGCGTAGACTCTGTTGCGATAACATTCTCTAATGTACAGTCTTTCCAATCTTTATTATATAAAAATTGGATAAAAACAGGATTGTTTAGTCTATGCTGTTGAAAAGAGGAAAACTGTAATTCTACGCAAATTCCGGGATCTAGAAAATAAAAGTTGTCATCTTCCTTTATAGCATGTTCTTTTATAATCTGTAATAATGCTGTTTTTTCTGCTCTTTTTAAGCCATTTTGAAAAGAGCCTACAGGGATTATGTTCTCATTTCCAATGACGCTGACACCAAATGAGTCTGTTTTTTTATGATAATTACTAATAAAAAATGCAGCTTTATGCATTTGTCTATCCTCCTGATTTGACTATCTCTTACTAGTATAACTATTTAAGTACATAAGTATGAACAGTGTCTGTTACCAATAATTAAATAGTATGAAAAAAAACCGGTGACACAATGTATAAATAGATAGAAGTAAAGCGATGATGAATTTTGCTTTTGCATTCAACTAATGAGATGGGAGAATAAATATGCATACAATGTGGAAAGGAAATATAAGTTTTGGACTAGTTAGCATACCGATTAAGCTGCATTCGGCAATAGAAGATAAAGATATTAAGCTTAGAACACTTCATAAGGCTTGTCATGCCCCGATTAAATATGAAAAAAAATGTTCTGCTTGTGGAAATGAAGTTGCTCCAGAAGAAATCGTGAAGGCATATGAATATGCAAAGGGAAAATATGTTGTCCTTGATGAAGAAGACTTGGGAAATTTGCGTAAAGAGAATGAAGATAAAGCAGTGGAAATTATTGATTTTGTGAAGATGGAAGAGATTGATCCCATTTACTTTGAAAAATGCTATTATATGTCTTCCGGTGAAGGGGGGAACAAGGCTTATGCCTTATTAAGACAAGCTTTACTTGAGACAGGGAAAGTTGGAATTGCGAAAATTATTATTCGTTCCAAAGAGCAGCTGGCAATTATTAGGGTGTATGAAAATACCCTCGTAATGGAAACCATACATTTTCCTGATGAAGTTCGTAAAGTGGACGATGTACCAAATGTTCCGGAAGTAAATCAACTCGAGAAAAAAGAATTGGAAACAGCGATTTTATTAATTGACCAATTAACAACAGAATTTACTCCGGAGAAATATACTGATGAATACAGAACAGCTCTTCTTGAATTGATTGAAGCGAAGAAAGCTGGCAAAGAGGTAGTGACAGGCACAGATAAGCCAAGGGAATCTAATGTCATGGATTTAATGGCTGCACTACAAGCATCTATTGATAATACAAAGCCTAAGAAAACTGAGGAAAAAAAGAAAAAACAACAAGAAAGAAAGTTGTAAAAGAAGCTTAAAAAAGAAAAAGACAAGGTGCTAGCTTTTACTATTTTAGGAATAGCTAGCACTAAAATATAACAGCGAGGGATTTACATGGAGAAAAGAATAACATCAAAATATATCGGTATAATGTTAGCAATTATCCTGATTTTTAGTGGGCTATTTTATATTATTGCAAGACATGTAAAGAGCTCTGATATTATTTCATTTGACGAGACAATCATCCACTTTACGCAATCATTCATTTCAGAAGATTTAACAATATGGGTTGAAAGAATTACCTTTTTAGGATCTAGTCTGTTTATTGCAGCCGCGATACTAGTTATTACAGTACTTTTACTATGGAAGAAAAAGTATGCTTTAGTTATTTTTTTCATTTCAACTAATAGTTTTGGTGCATTATTAAATACACTTCTTAAATGGTTCTTTAAAAGAGAGCGTCCGGATATATTGCCTGTTATAATAGAAAAAGGCTATAGTTTTCCAAGTGGACATTCTATGGGTTCGCTAATTTTCTTCAGCTCATGTGCATACTTATGTATACATTTGCTTAAATCTACTGGGAAGAAAGTGCTGGCTTACATAATTGCCTGTTTTTTTATTCTTTTAATAGGGACAAGCAGAGTATATTTAGGTGTCCATTATCCAACAGATGTTGTTGGTGGCTACTCAATAGGTATCGCCTATTCTGCTGTTTGCATATTAGCATTTCGACTATATGAATTTAAATCGAAACGCTAGTGTGAATGCAGAATGAATAATAATTAAGCGGAGAAGAATGAAATATTTTTGGGGGAAATGAAATGAATCAGCATATTATTCCAGCATCATCCAATATGAAGGAATTTGAAGCATTTTTAAAAAGTGATTATGAAATTGGCGTATTTTTAGAAGTACATGTTTCACAGTTAAAACATATAAGTTTGCTTGCAAAAAAAGCAAATAAGAAAATGATTTATCATGTTGACTTAATCCAAGGATTAAAAAGTGATGATTTTGGAACAGAGTTTATCTGTCAAGAATTTAAACCATATGGACTTATATCTACAAAATCATCGGTTATCTTAAAAGCAAAGCAGAAAAACGTGATAGCAATCCAAAGGGTATTTCTCCTTGATAGTCATGCAATAGCGAAAAGCGTTAAGCTAGTTCAACGAACACATCCTGATTATATTGAAGTGCTTCCAGGAACAATGCCTTGGATGATTAAAGAAATAAAAGAGAGTTTAAATGTACCTATTCTTGCGGGTGGTTTGATTCGCTCGGATAAGGATATAAGTAATGCAATTGAAGCAGGGGCTACTAGTATAACTACTTCAAAAAAAGAATTATGGCAAAAAATAAAGTAAATAATTTTTTTATAGTGAAAACGATAAAAATAATTGACAGACTGTCAGGAAGCGTTTACAATTACCTTACAAGTTAATTTAATGTGTTGGAGAAAAGGAGATACACGCAGTAGTCACCATAATTTTAGTGGCTTAATCTGTCGTGTTCTCCTTTTTTGCATGTTTTAATGACAATCACTCTGTAATTATGCTAAAAATAAATATTAGTATGATGGTAGTTTAGGGGTATTTCATTTTAAGATAATTATCAGAATAAAACAGAGTGAAACAAGGAAAAGGGGGATTTTGATGTCTGCGTTTATGGGAGAAGTTGTTGGAACCATGATTTTGATTATATTCGGGGGAGGAGTCGTAGCTGGTGCGAATTTAAAGAAAGCGTTCTCTAATGGGGGAGGATGGATTGTGATTACTCTTGCCTGGGGGCTGGCGGTTACGATGGGAGCATTTGCTGTCGGAAGTATCAGTGGGGCCCACTTAAATCCAGCAGTTACCATCGCGCTGGCAATAACAGGTGATTTTGCTTGGAATCAAGTATTGCCATATATCTTGGCACAAATGATCGGCGCTTTTTTAGGTGCATGTATTGTATATTTACACTATCTCCCGCATTGGGGTGCAACAAAGGATGCGGAAGCAAAATTAGCAGTCTTTTCAACAGGTCCTGCTATTCCACATACCTTTGGAAATATATTAAGTGAATTGATAGGAACGTTTATGTTAGTGCTTGGGTTATTCTTTATTGGAGCAAATAGCTTCGCTGAGGGACTTAACCCGCTTGCTGTAGGTTTGCTTATTGTTGTAATTGGGATGTCATTAGGGGGAACAACTGGCTATGCCATTAACCCAGCACGTGACCTTGGTCCAAGAATTGCCCATTTTGTTTTACCAATTGCCGGCAAAGGATCATCGAATTTCCGCTATGCATGGATACCAGTTGTTGGTCCCATACTAGGTGGATCCCTAGCAGCCGTTTTTTATACGTATATCTTTAAAGGGGTTGTCTTATCAAGCTTTTGGATTGTGATAGCGATTACTGTCATTGTATTATTACTTGCATTTTTTAAGACAAAAGGGGAAAGTAAGAGTATTGGTAAAAAAGTAGCATAATCATTTACTAATGGGAGGTTTTATTTTATGGAAAAATTTATTTTATCATTAGACCAAGGGACAACAAGTTCTAGAGCAATTATTTTCAATAAAAAAGGGGATATTGTCCATGTAGCACAAAAAGAGTTTACACAAATATTTCCGAAGCCAGGCTGGGTTGAACATAATGCAAATGAAATATGGGGTTCTATTTTGGCAGTTATTGCGACAGTTTTATCAGAATCGGATATTAAGCCGGAACAAATAGAAGGTATCGGGATCACCAACCAACGGGAGACGGCAGTTGTATGGGATAAAAATACTGGGGCGCCCGTCTACAATGCTATTGTGTGGCAATCAAGACAAACAAATGAAATTTGCGAAGAACTAAAAGCACAAGGGTATAATCAGCTTTTCCGTGATAAAACAGGACTTTTAATTGATGCTTATTTTGCAGGTACAAAAGTAAAGTGGATTTTAGATCACGTGGATGGAGCAAGACAAAAAGCGGAAAATGGGGATTTATTATTTGGTACAATTGATACATGGCTAATCTGGAAATTATCTGGTGGGAAAGCGCATGTAACAGACTATACAAATGCTTCACGTACGCTAATGTTTAATATCTATGATTTAAAATGGGATGACGAATTACTTGAAATATTAACAGTTCCAAAGACTATGCTGCCAGAAGTAAAAGGATCTTCTGAAATATATGCTCATACAGTGGAAGGGCATTTCTTCGGAAATAGAATACCAATTGCAGGAGTGGCAGGAGATCAACAGGCTGCTTTATTTGGTCAGGCATGTTTTGAAGCGGGAATGGCGAAAAATACTTATGGCACTGGCTGCTTTATGCTAATGAACACAGGTGAAAAAGCAGTAAAATCAGATCATGGCTTGTTAACAACAATCGCATGGGGAATAGATGGAAAAGTGAATTATGCGCTTGAGGGAAGCATCTTTGTGGCCGGATCTGCTATCCAGTGGCTAAGAGATGGATTGAGAATGATAAAAGATGCCAAAGATAGCGAAGACTATGCAAGCAGAGTAGATTCTACAGATGGAGTTTATATTGTACCAGCATTTGTTGGACTTGGGACTCCTTACTGGGACAGTGATGTTCGCGGGGCAATGTTTGGGGTAACGAGAGGGACAACAAAAGAGCATTTTATTCGGGCGACACTAGAATCACTTGCCTATCAAACAAAAGATGTTTTGGGTGCAATGGAGACTGATTCGAATATTCAAGTCAAAACATTACGAGCAGACGGAGGAGCCGTTCGAAATAATTTCCTTATGCAGTTCCAGGGAGATATTTTAAATGTTCCTGTAGAAAGACCTGTTATAAATGAGACAACTGCATTAGGAGCAGCTTATCTTGCTGGTTTAGCTGTCGGTTTTTGGAAAGATCAAAAGGAAATTGCGGAGCAATGGAGCCTTGATCGTTCCTACGAACCAAAAATGGAGGAAGAGACAAGAGAAGCATTATATACTGGCTGGAAGAAAGCTGTTAAAGCCACGATGGCTTTTAAATAAAAGGAATAGCTTTCTGTTTAAAAGTTTAATAAAATAGTATAAATACTATGAATATATAGATTAATATGATATAATAAAAACAAGTTAATATTTTTTGTCTGGAGAAATGGAGAGACCACAAAGCATTATCGTTTAATTGGTAATGTAGCTTTGTGGTCTCTTTTTGTTTGTGTTTAGATCATGTACGAACCAAATTGTTTTGAATGAATAACGTAAGGAAATTATTTAACTAACAAGTTTTTTAAGATATAGGGAGGGTTTTACTTTGCAAAAGAAGCCAAGTAGTAGAGAAAAAATGCAACAACAGTTAATGAATAATAAATTTGATGTGTTAGTTATCGGGGGAGGCATTACAGGAGCGGGTATCGCTTTAGATGCCGCAGCAAGAGGAATGGAAGTTGCTCTTGTAGAAATGCAGGACTTTTCAGCAGGAACTTCAAGCAGATCAACAAAGCTCGTTCATGGAGGTCTCCGCTATTTAAAGCAATTCGAAGTGAAGATGGTTGCAGAAGTAGGGAAAGAGAGAGAAGTGGTGTATGAAAATGGACCACATGTAACTACACCAGAATGGATGTTACTTCCCTTGCACCAAGGAGGAACGTTTGGTAAATTTTCCACCAATATCGGTTTAAGAGTATATGATTTTCTTGCTGGAGTGAAAAAGACGGAACGTAGAAAAATGCTATCGAAAGAAGAAACCTTTGCGAAAGAACCATTAATTAAGAAAGATGGGCTTAAAGGTGGAGGATATTATGTGGAATATCGCACAGATGACAGTCGCCTGACTGTGGAAGTAATGAAAAAGGCAGTTGATTGTGGTGCAACGGCGATAAATTATACGAAAGTAGAGAACTTCCTATATGATAAAAACGGTAAAATAGAAGGCGTAGAAGTTAGAAATCTTATCTCTAATGCGGTTTACCCCATTTATGCCAATGTCGTGGTAAATGCAACTGGACCATGGGTTGATACATTAAGAACGATTGATGGAAGCCGAAAAGGAAAAACGCTTCAGCTGACAAAAGGGGTTCATTTAGTTATTGATCAATCTGTATTTCCTTTAAAACAAGCAATTTATTTTGATACACCAGATAAGAGGATGGTTTTTGCCATTCCGCGGGATGGCAAAACATATGTTGGGACAACAGATACTTTTTATAGTGAAGATCCCATTCATCCATCGATGTCGAAAGAAGATAGAGATTATCTTTTAGAAGCAATTAAATTTATGTTTCCTTCGATCTCTGTTTCCGCAGAAGATGTGGAGTCAAGCTGGGCGGGAGTGAGACCGTTGATTTTGGAAGATGGAAAAGATCCATCCGAAATTTCTCGAAAGGATGAAATCTGGGAGTCTGACAGTAAACTTATTACTATTGCTGGAGGGAAATTAACTGGTTATCGTAAAATGGCTGAAACAGTTGTTAATCTTGTTTCCGCTAGATTGCAAGAGAAGACGGGGAAATCATTTAAACAATGTATGACAAAGACAATGCCAATTTCCGGTGGAGATGTCGGTGGTTCAAAAGGGTTTTCTGCGTATATCCAGGATATCTTAACAAAAGGAATGAATGGAGGACTCTTAAAAGAGGAAGCAGAAAAAATTGCAAGACTATATGGCAGTAATGCTCCTATTCTTTATGAACTTGCGAAGGATTTAAGCGGGAAACATGAAGAACTTTCTCCGGTCCTACTTGCACGAATTCACTATGCAATGGAATATGAATTTGCAATGACTCCGACAGATGTACTCCTCAGACGGACAGGAATGCTGCTATTTGATATTGCAAAAGTAAAGGAAGTAAAAGATGCGGTAATTGAATACATGGCAGAATATTATGATTGGAGCGTCGAAAGGACTAACACTTTAACAGCCGAACTAGAAAAGGAAATACACAAAGCAACTGTACCGTTCGCAGGATAATTGAAAGTTAATAGGGAATAAGGCTATCCTCATTAAAACGAAATTTCTTAAAATATATGATAGGTTGGTTAGCTGGAGGTGACGCGCTTATGTGATTCATGCAGTCGCCTCTAGCTAACAACACGCCAGGAATCGCACTGATCAAATTGTGGTAATTAAGTGTATGAAATGGAGATTGATAATAGTAAGAATAACGATTTTACCATCCACAAAATAATGTTTTTACAAAAATAGGGAAACTAATGGTTGACTATAAGCAAATTTTGCGATAAGATGTTCCTTGTATGTATTTGAGGTTTAACAGAATTTTGTAGAATTATTGTGTAAAGTAACAAGAAATTTATAAGTAAACGGAACAACTATATAATAGCATTCAAAACAATTACACTCCATTTATCTTCAAAAACACATTTAAATCCTTCCTAATGCGGATTAATCCTTCCATTATTTTTTCGAAAATGTATTTTTGTGTTCTGCACAATTCACCCTAAATTCACACTGGCACGGTCTAGGAACCGTAAGGATGAAAGAGAGGTAGGGCTTTCGTTGTTTTAGGCATTACACC
This sequence comes from Niallia circulans, assembly GCF_003726095.1. Taxonomy (NCBI): domain Bacteria; kingdom Bacillati; phylum Bacillota; class Bacilli; order Caryophanales; family Bacillaceae; genus Niallia; species Niallia circulans. The sequence goes on along the minus strand of NZ_CP026031.1, from coordinate 1,573,871 downwards.
ATTTTAATAGATGTGTATTTCCTTAAATATATGCATTGCTTAATTGTATTCAATCGATGAATACACGAATGGGACCTTTAAATCTGAGTTGATCATCAGATTTAAAGGTCCTTTTTTATTTGATAAAGCTGATCTGGTACTTTCCTCTATTATTATAAGAAAATAATGGGAAGATTATTTTCTTTAAAAGGGAGCTATGATATGATACAAATGAACTTATCAATACATAGTGACTGACGACATAAATGGAAATAACCATATGGGAGCTGTGTATATGTATAGCCGGTCGTCTGGGCAGAAGGGCATAAAGCACTTCTTTTTATAATTTACCAGGAGGTATATACATGTCGGAAAAATTAATTTTAGACGGAAATGTAGTAGCAAATGCAGTAAAGGACGAATTAAAAGGAAGAATAAGTGCTTTAAAGGAAAAAGGGATTACTCCATGCTTGGCAACGATATTAGTTGGCGATGATTCTTCATCCGCAACGTATGTACGAATGAAAGGAAATGCGTGTGCAAAGCTCGGCATAGATTCAAGAAAAATTCATTTAGATAAACAAACAACGACAGAAGAATTGTTAGCAACGATTCATTCATTAAATAACGATGAAAAGGTGCATGGCATTCTTTTACAACATCCCGTTCCAAGCCATATAGACGAACGGAAAGCATTTGAAGCAATTGCGATTGAGAAAGACGTAGACGGTGTTACTAGTTTTGGATATGGGCAAACAGCTTTAGGATTTGGTAAATATCCATCCTGTACTCCAGCAGCTATAATGAAAATTATGGAGCATTATAATATAGAAGTTAATGGGAAACACGCTGTAGTAGTAGGGCGTAGTCCGATTTTAGGGAAGCCTGTTTCTGCATTGCTTTTAAATAAAGATGCAACGGTGACAACCTGCCACTCGAGAACGGTTCATTTAGAAGATCATGTCAAACAGGCAGACATTGTGATTGCTGCTGTTGGAAAACCTAATTTTATTCAAGGTGAATGGATTAAACCAGGTGCTGTTATTTTGGATGCTGGCTATAATAAAGGCAATATTGGAGATGTTGATTATGAAGCTTGTTTAGAAAAAGCTTCTGCCATCACCCCAGTTCCTGGAGGAGTTGGACCAGTTACGATTAGTATGCTGTTAAAGCATACGGTTGATTCTGCAGAAGCAGCAATCGAGTAATAATGAAATCAAACAATAGAATATGAAATTTCTTAAGTTTTGAAAACGTTATTGACAAAAACGCAAAAAAATTATATTATAAATGTAACGCAATTAAGTTCGGTATATGTTTTAAGGATAAGGTGGTCGTAGCTGCAACGTATGTAGGCGATTTTCTTCTACATCATTTCAGCTACGGCTTTTTCATGTTAAATGACGTATCGATTCCTAAAAGTTATATTAGGTGCTTAGTGTGTAACACATTTTTGGAGGTTTTACAATGAACACAGGTAAAGTAAAATGGTTTAACGCAGAAAAAGGTTTTGGATTCATCGAGTCTTCTGAAGGTCAAGACGTATTTGTTCACTTCTCTGCAATTCAAACAGAAGGTTTCAAAACTTTAGAAGAAGGCCAAGACGTAACTTTTGAAATCGTTGAAGGTAACCGTGGACCACAAGCTTCTAACGTAACTAAAGCTTAATAAAAAAAACAAAAAAAGGTGATGCCTTTCAAAATGCATCACCTTTTTTAATGATGTTTCACATAAAGCTTTGTTTTTCAGTGAAAGGAAGAATAACGAAAATAAATGGCTTAGATTGGCATTTAGATAAAAATTCTCCATCAACTTCATTATATTCATCCGTTAAAAAACCACATAATTTCCCACTAAAGTATGGTATGCAGGCTTTTAATTGATCCTATTTACCTTAATGTTTTGGAAAATGAAAAAAAGTGAAATAAAATGGAGAGTATATATTTATAACAAAATAAAACAATACACTCTAGGTTGGTATTTTCTAAACAAATAATGTCCCTAATAATAGGGCGGTGTTTTAAGGTCTATATAAGAGTAATCATGCGCTAAAATTAGTGGAATCCATTCATTTAAAATGATAAAGATCCTATCCTACGACATTTCTGGCCCTATATTCTAAGGAATATCAATCAACGGAGTACAATAACAAGGAGGAAAAAGTATTGACAACTTTTTCAGATTTTAAATTAAGCAGCAGTTTAGAAAAAGCATTATCAAATATGGGATTTGAAGAGCCAACACCAATTCAGGCGCAGGCGATTCCGATTGCATTATCAGGTAAGGACATGATTGGACAAGCTCAAACAGGTACTGGTAAAACAACTGCCTTTGGTGTGCCTTTACTAGAGAAAATTGAGGTTGGCAAAGCAGTTCAAGGACTAGTAATTGCTCCAACAAGAGAATTAGCAGTCCAAGTAGCAGAAGAATTAAATCGTATCGGCTCTGTAAAAGGAATCCGTACATTGCCAATATATGGTGGGCAAGACATTAACCGCCAAATTCGTGGGCTAAAAAAGAAGCCGGAAATTATTGCGGCTACACCTGGTCGATTAATTGACCATATTGAACGTAAAACAATTCGCTTACAAGATTTAAAAATGATTGTTCTTGATGAAGCGGATGAAATGCTTAACATGGGATTCATTGATGATATTGAAAGGATTTTAAGTGAAACGCCAGATTCTCGTCAAACATTATTGTTTTCAGCAACAATGCCGAAAAGAATTCAAAGCCTTGCAGAAAGATTTATGGTTGAACCTCAAGTAGTAAGAGTGAAGGCAAAAGAAATGACTGTTACAAACATTGAGCAACATTATATCGAAGTGCAAGAGCGTCAAAAATTCGATGTGTTATGCAGTTTGCTGGACATTCAATCACCTGAACTAGCTATTGTTTTTGGTCGTACGAAGAGACGTGTCGATGAAGTGGTAGAAGGCCTTATTAAACGTGGATACTCTGCAGAAGGAATTCACGGTGATATTCCACAAGGTAAACGTGACCAAGTTATTCGCCGTTTCAAGGAACAAAGCATTGATATCATGGTAGCAACAGATGTAGCAGCTAGAGGCCTTGATATTAGCGGTGTGTCTCATGTTTATAACTTTGATATCCCACAAGATCCAGAAAGCTATGTTCACCGAATTGGTAGAACAGGACGTGCTGGTAAAAAAGGACTAGCTGTAACATTTGTATCTCCTAGAGAACTTGATCATTTACGTATTATTGAAAATGTTACGAAGAAATCAATGACGAAAAAGCCAATTCCTTCTCTAACAGATGTGTTAGCTGGAAACCAACAAGCAACAATTAGTAAAATTGCAAAAACAATTGAAGAAAATGACTATGCAGAGTATAAGCGAGTTGCAGAAGGCTTATTAGAAGAAACCGATTCTGTAACACTTCTTGCAGCAGCATTAAAGCTTCTTACAAAAGAGCCAGATGCTACACCAGTTAAATTAACGGCTGTTGAGCCATTGCGTTCAAAGAAAAAAGATAACCGATCTGGCGGCGGTAATCGCAGACGTCGTTCTGATCGTGGGGGAGAACGCGGCAGCTATGATAGAAAACGCCCGAACTCTTCTGGTGATAGAAGACCTAGAAGTCGTAACAGAAGTAAGTAATCGTTTATAGCTTACTTTATACCGTGGTTTCCCTTTTATTTGGAAGAAAATATTGGTATTTGATGTTTCAACGTTTTAAATGAAATAAATTGGGGAAACTAGGTAAATGAAGGATAGGATATATCCTTGTTATTTAAATCTAGGAGGCAATAAAAAAATGGCAACAGGTAAAGTAAAATGGTTTAATTCAGAAAAAGGCTTTGGATTTATCGAAGTAGATGGCGGAGAAGATGTATTTGTTCATTATTCTGCGATCCAAACAGAAGGATTCAAAACTTTAGACGAAGGTCAAGAAGTTAATTTTGATATAGAAGAAGGCAGCCGCGGACCACAGGCTGTTAATGTAACAAAACTATAAAATGTAAGGAAGAGTCCTACGGGGCTCTTTTTTTTGCTAAATGAATGCTATTTGGATAAAATAAGAAAGAATACTTTCATCAAGCCTAAATGAATTTGCTTGATGTTTGTTTCTTAGCGGATCATTGAGTTGTGATTCATATTGGGTTTAAAGTTCAGTTTGTTTTGATCTGTTAAATGATATAGAGAAAGAAAGAGGTGCATAACATGAAAGAATTTACGGTGAATTTTCATGTAGAAGATGGAGTAGACCAAATGATTGTGCAAAAACTAAGTGAAGATGATTTTAATCGTGTTACCAGTGGCGGTACACGTCAATTATTTGAATTAGATACAAATATCGGATTCTTTATATATTTTGACGCTGAAGACGAACAAGGTAAAGAATCATACTTAGTCCTGCAATATGAAGAAGAAAAGGAAGAACCAACAGCATGCTTTAGTTTTCAATTAAAAGATTTTTATCAATTTGTTGCCCTGCACCTAAATGATCTCCAGTATGAAGAAGGCGAAGAAGAGGAAGAAGAAGACTTTGGTCCTATTCACTATCTGGCTCATTTAATGCACCATATTGTAGAGGATGGAAAATTGGTAGAAGTATAAAGAGAAAAGCTGGAGATTATTTTCTCCAGCTTTATTAGCTTAATTCCATTTGAACGGAATTGGTTTAATATTAATCCTCTAAATAATGTTGCTTGCAAAATGCTTGTATTTCTGCTAATTCATCTTCCTCTAAACCATAATCCAAATATTTATTTTCTAAGCTATCATAAAAATGATAATTCAATATATGGGAACCATTGTCGTCCACAGAAAATAAGATTTTTATTTGTAAATGATCTTCATTTGCTAATTCATCTTCCTCATCAAACTCAACAGTAAGGAAAAATTCAAAACGCTGGCCAGCAAGGATGCCGGTAGGATCTTTAATTTCCTCAACTGTATATTCTTTAATGTTCACTATTATAAACCTCCAATAAATTCAAAACAATATTATAGTACTTTCACTTTGAAAATAATATCATATTAAAGTCAGAATAGCTAATTGTATTCCTTTTAGGGGGCGAATCGATTTAAAAAAAATAAAGTAGTTTTTAAAATAATATTTGCATTGGAGGTAGAAAGTATGGCATAATAAACTGTTTGACATTTTTATTAGTATATGGTATATTTAATATTAGATTTTAGTTTTTAGATTATATTTTTTGTTTACACTTGTTTAGGGATTTTTTAATGTTTTTCTCTGGTTTACAAGTGTTTTTTATTTTATCCTGTTAAGACTTTCGTTTTGTAGTTCTTGAATGAGTTTGTAGAAGTAATGTTTTACTTTTTATGAACAGAGATGGAAAACTAAAGTTTTAACAAATAATTAGCTTCCTGGAGGTGCTTCATTTGGCAATGGGATTTGGTAGAAGAAATAATGAAGAAATTGTTAAAGAAGAAGTGGTGGTTTGGGATTGTACATCAGATACGTGTAAATGTTGGATCCGTGATAATTTTAAAAGCAGTGAGACACCAAAGTGCCCAATCTGCGGAAGTGACATGGTAAAAACAACTAGAGAGCTTCAAGTGGTTAATAATAATAGTATATATTCAAAATAAAAAAGGAATTTTCCAAAATAGGATGGACCTCACAAGATTTTCTGGGTGGATAATCTTGTGAGGTCTTATCCACCGATGGAGATTTTTTTATTTGCGTTTATTTTAAGCTGGGACTTAAATAAATATATTCCAGCTTAAAATAAACGCAAATAAATATATAAATGCAAACATTTTTGTTTGAGCTCTTTGGATCATTTTTATCATATACACTATGGTGCTAGAGACACCTAGACTCCTAAAGCCAGGAGAGTGTCTCTAGCACCATTTTTTCAATTTTAATACTGAATGGATAAAACTTTTTTAGTTGGAAAAAGAGTGCAGCCTTCATACACTTCGCTTATCATGTGAAGAGCAAAGTGTATGAAGGCTGCGATAGTAATAGCGAAGCTAAAATTTATTTCTTGTACCAAAAACTTGCTTAATTATACAGTCAAATTAAGCATTAATGGAATTAAGGATGTACCCCATAGGACAGTAATCCACGCTGCTAATATCATGGCTAATGTCGAGAAGGTCGCTTCTTGTTCACCAAATTCCATTGCTTTTGATGTTCCAACTCCATGCGCTCCCATTCCAAGCGCTAGGCCCTTTGCAATGGGAGATCGAAGGGATAGCCATTTTATTGCATATGGACCTATAATTCCTCCAAGAACCCCTGTTATAATGACGAATATCGTTGTTAATGTTGGCAAACCACCGATTTCTTCTGAAACAACAATAGCAATAGGGGTAGTTATGGAACGTGGTAAAATACTCATAATAAAATCATTATTTAAACGAATCAAAATAGATAATAAATAGGATGAAAAGATGGCGACTAAAGTGCCTGTTGTTACACTGACAATAATAATGGAAAAATGCTTTTTTAATAAATGTAAATTTTTATAAATAGGAACAGCAAAAGCGATAGTCGCCGGACCCAATAAATGGGTTAATGGCTGGGCTGATTCCATATAAGTCGTTGCTGGAATATGAAAAACAGTAATAAATAAGATCAGCAAGATAGGGGTAACTAACAATGGGTGAAATAGCGGCATATTATATTTTTTATAACATGCTTTTGCTATTCGATAAAGCACATAAGTAATAATGGTAAGAATTATAATTTTGATCATTTGCTAAAACGTCTCTTTCTGTTATATATTTTTTCAGCAGTAAAACCTGTAGCCCCCATAACAAAAAATGTGCTTATTGCAATTAGTAAGACTGTTTCAATTCCTTTTATATTTAAAATTTCGTTGTAATTAACAATTCCAACAGCTGATGGAATAAAAAATAACAACAATTCTGCAAGCAGCCAAGCTGCCCCTTTTTCTACCCATTCCACTTTCACTAATTTAAGCTTTAAACCAATAAAAAGAATTATTAATCCAATCATTGAAGCAGGAATTGGTATTGTAACAATCATTTTAATTCCCATCCCGATAAAAAGAAAAACATGAAGGAATATGATTTGCCCAGCAATTATCACTATATTCTTCAATGAGATCACCTTCTGATATTCATTTGATGGAATGAAATCTTCCATCTCTTTCGTATATGAATATCATACGCTTAACTTAGTTATTCGTAAAATACATAGTAATTATAGTTAATATAACTAATAGTTATAATGATATTAGAAGATATATGGACTTTATTCATTGTTAAGAACAAAGTCAATGAATCTTCTGCTAGCAACGGATAAATAGCGATCCTTTTTCGTAATGATGACTAGTTCCCAATTGGTAATAGGCTCTAAGTCAACAAAGCGAACTTGATTATTATTTGCTCGATTACATATTGATTCGGGGAGGATTGAAATTCCTAGATTTGCTGCCACAATCTCAACCATAAAGTCCCACTGGGAGCTTTTGAAGATAATATTTGGCTCAAATCCTTCTTGGATAAATTTTTTGCGCATAATTTCATATAAGGCAAATTCTTCACTGTAAAAAATAAATTCTTCTTCTTTTAATTCTTTCATTTGCACCTTTTGTCTATTTGCAAACCGATGAGATACAGGTACAATTAATTTCATTTCTTCCTTTACAAGTGGGAAGATGTTAAAAGCTTCATCTGCTAAGGGAAGTACAGCGACACCCATTTCAAATTCACCCTCTTCGACACTTTTAACAACTTTTGCCGCACCATATTCTTTTATATTTATTTGGATATTTGGATATGCTTTATGAAATGCGGCGATTATTTTTGGGAAGAATAAGCTTCCGATGATTGGCGGAAGGCCAATATTAATATTTCCTCTAGTTAAATTGGTCATATCGTGCAGGGTAGATGACATTTCTTCCACTTGTGCAATAATTTTTTGCCCATATTCATATACGACTGACCCTGCATCTGTAAGCTCATGGGTTTTATTGGAGCGGTGAATTAGGGTTAAACCAATCTCGGCTTCTAAGCTTTTGATTGCTTTACTTAGCGCAGGCTGTGAAATATGAAGCTTGTCTGAGGCTTTTGTCATATTCTTTTGTTTCACCACTTCCACGAAGTAATGTAGCTGTCTAATTTCCATTATTTTTCCTCCTTTTATGATTGAAAAGGGCTGTCCCTATCATAGAGACAGCCTTGTGACTGGATGGAAATGGACATTAGCTTTAACCCCTTTTCCATCCAGTTATTTAGGGATTTTTTTTAGAAGGGATAAGTTTCTAATCATTGAACCAACAAACATAGTTCCAGCTCCTCCGAAAAGAAGAATCAAGACCGTTTGCTTACTAATAACATCAAGTGGATAAAGAATACTACTTAAGATTGCAAGAAACCCAACCAACGTTAAAACCCAACCGAATTTTGTCATAATTAACTTCCTGTCCTTTAAAAAATAGATAACTATTTATTTATTTTACGCAAAGAAGAAGGGAAGTACAACTATTGTGTGATTCTTTTTAGCAAAAAATACTTTTTACACTAAAAATATAAAAATGGATAAGAATATTAGGTTTAAAGAAGGAATATAGGTGGGTATACATAGATTATCATTTTGAAAAGGTGGGAACATCATGAGTATTTTTCACGAATTAAAAGAGAAAATCGTCTTTCCTCGTAATTGGAAAGATAACTTAATTGCCCACAAAAAATATGAAAAATTATACAAAAAAAATCCGACAGAGCTTATATACAGTAATATTTACCGTATTCAATCAAGAGAACAAATAGAGAAAAAATAGACTAGGGTGAAATCCATCCTAGTCTTTGTTATGTTGCAAAATATACTTATATATTATTAGGCCATCGATGTTTCTTTTAAATAATCTGAAAAAACTTTTTGTACAAGATCTTGTTCTTGGATATCATCAGCGCTATGTAAATCCTTAATACAGACAACGTATACTGATTTTACAAATAAGTGAAGTGCTTCATCATCGGTTAATTTCTGGATTTTTTTAATTAACTGATTATCAGTAATGTAATTAACAATACGACCAAGGAATTCCTTCGGATAATCTTTAGGTTGTTTCCCTGTTTCTTCTTGAAAAATTCCCCCTTGTCCTTCAATTTCGACATGACGTATTACTTTTTCTAATTCTTGAATACTAAATATCTCCATTGATTAAACACCTCTTTCCCTCTAGTATTATAACAGGCTATTAAACTGTAGTAAATTAGTGTTTTTTCACTATTTGAAAAAGATTATTATAATAGTATTTTAAAGGTGTTATATAAAAGAAATAGACGATTTTTGCTGTGGAATTTTTTAAAATTAATCGAATCCCCTGCAAAACAGGGAATCTAATGGTACAATATTTATGATTAATTAAATCAGCATTTCTTAATCTAATTGAAAGAAATGGCAGAAGTTGTGAGAAGGAGTAATAATGGATAATAATACAATGTATCATATGGTAAAAAAATTTCATGAAGCATTTGGACACGAAGTAGCTACAGAACCTACTGCAATCGCAGAAAAAACAGCTGTTAATCGAGCCGTTTGGACTGGAGAAGAGTTAGTAGAATTTTTATATGCAACAGCAGAAGGGGACGAAAGTAAATTTAAAGCGTTATATGAGCAGTTTTTAAAGGGATTAAATAAAGCTGCTGATAAAATACTTACAGAAAAGAAACCCGTTGACGATAAATTAGTAGCACAAATGGATGCTTTAACGGATGTAGAATATTTTAATCAAGGAAGTTTTGTCATTGCCGGTGTAGAACCATTTTCACTCTTCCAAATTGTTCAAGAAGCAAATATGGGCAAGCTGTTTGAAGATGGTAAACCAAGATTTAGAGAAGAAGATGGCAAAATTATTAAGCCGCCAAATTGGGAAAAAGATTTCGCTCCTGAAGGGCGCCTACAAGCAGAAATAGAAAGACAAAGAAAAAATAAAGACAAATAGCAGTTGAATATTCAATAAAAAGACGAACACGAATAATTAATAAAAGCCTGCAAACGAGCTTCTATAATTATCCGTGTTTTTAATTAGCTATAAAAATAACGTTTCTGTAATAGCTTTTTCATAATAAGTCTTTTCGGATGATGTTGCTTTTCCCTTCGAGCAATACTTAATAATGCACCTTTTTACTTTTTAAATTAACTTATTTAGAGAGTACAGATGCCGGAATGAATATCGATGGATTGCCAGAAGCGTACGGGGCAACTTCGTATTGCTGGAAAATGAGTACAATTCCGTTGTCTGCTAAATAGAAATTCGTTTCGTTTGTCACTTTAAAATCCGTGAATTCTTCTGGATCTGCGAAAAATATTTCTGGGTGTTTTTTCATATATGCTATTGCATAAGTTGTTACTTTGCCATAATGTTCCTTGGAAGGTAGAAAGTCATCCAATGTTAATAGCTTTCCTGATTTGAGGTCGAAATTATAGGTTGTTATCACCGTATTTCCATGTGCTCCCCCAGTAAATTGATAGTCAGAAAATAAAATGCTTAATTTATTATTTTGGTTGTATTTCACTTGATAGTTGGTTATGTATTCGAACTGACAGGCAGATGCTGATTCTTTACAGATCGATTCTTTTTTGAGTTTTTCCATTTCTTTCATTAACTTTATGTATTGATTATACGATGCTTTTATATGTTGTAATAAGATTTTGTTTACACTATTCTGCGCTTTGTTGTTAGGGGCACTAACTAGAAATGGATATTTTAGTTTTTCAATATTTTTATATTGTTTTGTCATAACAACATTTGGTGATTTAATGGCAACTGTAGATATAGGTTGAACAAAGGTTATCAGGATTAACATGATAATAAATGGTACCAATATATATGTTTGTCTTTTCATACATCACTTCATTCCTTTCTAGTCTTCATGCTATTTTTCCCTTTTTTGAGTGTATAATGTATGGATATAAAAAAAATGCTAAAAGGTGTAGATTATTCTACATCTTTTAGCATTTTTTCAATCGAATAAAGTTGTTTATTTAAGTCATTAATAATGGTCATTTGCTGTTTATGTATGGAAGGCTATCTTTTTCTACCTTTAATCTTTCTATTGCTCTCGCTTCTTTTCGTTTTAGAAATTGTACTAAGATAAAAATCAGCAAAGCTGGAATGAAGATGTAAAGGAGTAGAGTTGGTAAAAGTAATAAAAGAACGCTCATCATTTATCTCCTTTAATTTGTCTCATTTAACAATTTTTCGATGTTTACAATTCTTTCTTTCACTTTGTTTAGTGCTTCTATTTGTTCCTTTTGATAGGCTATATTTTCTTTTTCTAAGTTCAACTTTTCATCTGCGCGCGTTTCCGCTCTTTTCATATATCTTGCTATATAAAATATGAAACCAAGCACAATTAGAATAGGAATACTGACGATAAAGAGATTGATCACACTGAATACTTGCATTTCGTTCCCTCCTGAAATAATTTTTGGTTTACTCCTTTCTTTTCTTAATCGTGACACTGTCAGCCAGGTCTGCAATTAATTCCTCTGATAAAGGAAGAGAAAAGGGAATTAACGCATAATACTTCATTGCTTTTCCATCTTCAGAAATTTCATGATGCCCTTTAATTAACTCGGCATTTTCTAATTTTTGAAGATGCAAATATAATAAAGGTCTACTTATTCCAAGTTCTCTAGCTAGTTGGCTGACATATTTCTTTTCATTTTTCAAGATAGCGATAATTTTCAAACGATATGGGTTTGATAATGATTCAAGAATAAGTAGTAATTTGTCTCCGTTTTTTATATGTTTCATATGTAATAATAATATTACAGGTATAAAAGAAAGGCAAGTAGATATTTGCGTATATTTTGCAAACAATAGACAGAAAGTGGATAATTAGATTAAGGTATAAATCATAAATTTTTATGGAGTTGATAAAATGGGCTTTTTAAATGGGCTGATGGGAAATGCAAGTGAAACAGATGTGAAGGAACTAGAAAAGGAATTAAGCAACGTAATCGGTTCTAATGAAACAATCGAGCTTGCTTATAAATTAGTCAGAGATTTAATTGTGTTCACAGACTTACGACTAATTTTTGTCGATAAGCAAGGATTGACAGGTAAAAAAGTCGAGTACTTGTCTGTACCATATAAAAGTATTTCGCGTTTCAGTATAGAAACTGCAGGTCATTTTGATTTGGATGCTGAATTGAAAATTTGGATCTCTGGTGCAGAATTGCCAGCCATTTCTAAACAATTCAAAAAAGATAATAGCATTTATGACGTGCAAAAAGCATTGGCAAGTTATGTTGCTAAAGCCTAAATTTGAAGATTGCAGCCCAGCATAAAAGCGAGAATGAAAGCTGGGCTGTTCCTATCAATTAATAGCAGGAATGTAATATTCTTTGTGGAATATTTATTTAGTATGGTGGGAATAGGATAAATCAGGGAAGAAGGAAAGAGAATGGTTAAAGAGGGGGAATACAATGAATTCAAAGGCTAAATTCTCAGGGAAGTCCATATTGTATGATCGTTATCGTCCAGGTTATCCTAAACGTTTTTTTAAGGAGCTTATTTCCGAGTATAGTGGCTCGAATGATCATTTTGTCATCGCAGATGTCGGAGCAGGCACAGGAATTTTTACCGAGTTAGTTGCGAATATCGGCACATATATTTTCGCCATAGAGCCGAATGATGAGATGAGATCTATTCTGAAAGCTAGAATGGAAGACTTCAAACAGGTGACCTGTCTAGATGCATCAGCCGAAAACACGGGAATCGCAGATAATAGTGTAGATCTAATTACAGTTGCACAGGCGTTTCATTGGTTTGATGCCAATGTTTTTAAAAAGGAATGTAAACGTATTCTGAAGGAAAATGGTCAGGTCATGCTCATTTGGAATAGTCGTGATCATACGAGTCAATTAAATTCGGAAACTGCTAAAATATCGAAAAGATACTGTCCGAATTTCCAAGGGTTCAGTGGCGGAATAAATATTGAGCGTTTGGGTCTGCAGCATTTTTTCACAAATGGATATGAACATTATGCGGTATCCAATCCATTAAAAATGAATAAAGAACATTTTATTGGTCGAAATCTTTCCGCTTCTTATTCTCCGCAAAAAGACGATCCTTTTTATGATGAGTTTGTAGAAGAACTAGGGTTTCTTTTCGATAAGTACAGTAAAGATGGAAACATTCTCGTTCCTAATGATCTGCATGTTTATGTAGGCGCTGTCATTTAGATGAAGGGCAAATTAAACCAAAAGATGTTGACATTAAGTAGGGATCTATTTACAATAAGTCTTAATAAATTTGTTTAGCGTTGATAAGGAAAAGTAAATAAGGGGAGATTTTAAAGAGAGCTTCTGATGGTGGAAAAGAGGCAAATGAACCTTATTGAAAATGACCTTGGAGCTTCGTACCGAAAGCGATTCGTGAGTAGACTACGACGAGATAGGCACTCGTTATAACAGCAGCAGTATCTCTTGTTTTTTTAGACGTACTGATTAGAGGCAAATAGTTGTGAACTATTTGTAAAGCTAGGTGGTACCACGGGTTAACTCGTCCTAATCTTTTTAGATTAGGGCGTTTTTTTTATGCTTTTTTATTTGAAGAATAATTTTCAAATGAATGAAAAGAAGAAGCAATTTTATAAAAGGAGGAAGTAAATATGAGTATATTTATAGGAGGAGCATGGCCATATGCGAATGGCTCTTTGCATTTAGGTCATGTGGCAGCATTATTGCCAGGAGACATTTTAGCTCGTTATTTTCGGCAAAAGGGAGAAGAAGTTCTCTATGTATCAGGTAGTGATTGTAATGGGACACCTATTTCTATTCGCGCCCATCAAGAGAATTCATCCGTTCAAGAAATAGCAGATCGCTATCATAAAGAATTTTCGCAGTGTTTTGCTAAGCTAGGCTTTTCGTACGATCTTTACACAAGAACAGACGCTAAACATCATCATGCATCAGTTCAGGAGATTTTTCTAACTTTATTGAAAAAGGGCTATTTATCCAGAAAAACAGTAGAGCAGACATACTGCCAAAAGGACAATCAATTTTTGCCAGATCGATTTGTAGAAGGAATTTGTCCCCATTGCAAGCAAAAGGCCAGAGGAGACCAATGTGATCACTGTTCTACGATTTTAGATCCACTAGAATTAAAAGATAAACGCTGTAAAATTTGTGGGGAGGAGCCTGTCATTAAGAAAACAGAACATTTCTATTTCACTTTTAGCGATTTTCAGAAAGAGCTTGAAAACTATGTGAAACAAGCAGAAGATAATCAGCTTTGGAATGAAAATGCAATTTCCTTAACGAAAAGGTACTTGCGAGAAGGACTGCCAGACAGGGCGGTAACTAGAGATTTACCTAATGGGATTGACGTACCATTAGAAGGATTTGAAGGAAAGAAAATTTACGTATGGATCGAAGCGGTAGCTGGCTACTTAACAGCAAGTATGGAGGCTTGTAAAGAAAAAGGTCTTCATATGGATGATTATTGGGGCTCTGAAACAATATCTTACTATGTTCATGGCAAGGACAATATTCCGTTTCATACAGTTATTTGGCCGAGTATTTTACTTGGATTGGGAAGAAAATCGCTACCAACCCATATTGTCTCCAGTGAATATCTAACATTAGAAAAAAGGAAATTATCTACCAGTCAAAATTGGGCTGTTTGGGTTCCTTATATTTTACAGAAATATGATCCTGATTCGATTCGGTATTTTCTAACGATAAACGCTCCAGAAGCAAGGGATACCGACTTTTCTTGGCGAGAATTTATTTATAGCCATAATAGTGAATTATTAGGTGCCTATGGGAACTTTGTGAATCGAACGTTAAAGTTTATTCAAAAAGCTTATAATAGCAAGGTTCCTGATAAACAAGTTTCCCAAAAAATCATTGCTAGCACAGAAGATGTTTATCAAAGCGCTGGTAATTGGATAAAAAGAGGAAAAAGCAAAAAAGCATTAGAAGAAATTTTTTCTTATATTCGGTCTGCAAATCGCTATTTTGATCAACAAAAACCGTGGGAACAAGTAAAAATAAATAAGGAGGCTGGTGAAATGACATTAGCAAATTGTACATTTATGATTGTCAATCTCGCCCACCTTCTTGAACCATTTCTCCCATTTTCCGCGCGTAAAATTAGAGCAATGCTTGGAATTACAAATATAGAGTGGCATATACAATATACACTTCCTAAGGAAATAATATATGTCGCTCCCCTTTTTGAGCGCTTAGATTTAGGATTAATAGAAGAAGAACTAAATCAACTGATAATGGGACAAAAACATTCCTGATTTTTGTCATTTCTCTCCTCTTTTTAAGGTGATTGAAAAAGGGGAGAGCTGAAAAATATGCTGTAGAAAATTGCTGTATTTTCAGAGGAAAATAGCTTGTACTTAGCGAATAAATTATCTATTGCATGATTCTTTATAACTTTTTCGTGATATATAGAATATACTAGGTTAAATATAGGATTTTGAAAAGAAGTGTTTGCTTGGCAATATATCGATTGTAACAGAATAAATTAGATGATAACGAAAGAGCGAATGGTAAAAGGGCTGAAGGAGGCATTTAATAAATAGGAGGGAGCGGAAATGAAGTGGAGTGAGTTTGTATCACCTGGAACAAACAGAGTCTTGCCAGTTATTGTCGAGGTATATGGAAAGAAATATCCCCCTTATGCAAGTAAACTTTATCCCATATGTTATACAAGCTTTAATGATTTAGGTATTCTGTTTACACCATGCGGGTTATTTAGACGGAAAAAGAAACGGAATTTACGAACCATTCGGTATAAAGACATTGTTTCTGTGGAATTTAATGTGCAACGAGTTCCTACTGTTTATCTATATCTTTTAGGCTCCTCATTACATGTCAATATGATTATCCAATTAAAGGATCAATCGATTTTACATTTAGAAAGTGAAGACATCAGTATTTTGCCAGAAGTATTTCAGCTATTAAAAAAACATAAGGTAGTCAGGAAAGATCCTCAAAAGCTTCAAACTATTTTAAAAGAAAAAGATACAATGGAAAAGTTTTATTCCTATGTAGATAAGCATTTACAAGCAGATATGCACTACAGTAAGAAAGAACCTAAAATAAAATAGTGGCCATGAAAAGAAAAGGATCATCTTTTACTTTTTTCAATCGCTTCTAAAATAGCTAAAGCCTGTTTATTGTATATGGAAACAGAAAAATGCATGGCTGGTACAGACATATGCCGTCTATTGGGATTATGGATTTGTTTTCTTTTTAAAGTCATACAAAAATTGCCTCGTTACTTTTTATTTATAGGTTGTCCGTATAATTGGTGTTTTTATACAAGTAATTTAGAAAATGAAAGACAGGATATAATATAACAGCAAGAAAGTGAAAGTAAACGATATATGATATTAATTTTCCAGCTCCTTCTTCAAACTGGTGAAAGCTTTAACATTAAGGATTATGCTTAATAAATAAGAGTACTCCTAAAATAAAGAAAAATGGTGTTAGTTATTCGTCCAATAAAATAATGTCATTAAGATACCGCCTGCTATCGGAAAAATCAGTGGCAAATTTCCGAACCTCCATTTATTAATACGTTTACCATTTATTGCGAAATATTAAGCCGTGACATTAAAAAGATTTTAATATATAGCCTAAAAAAGAAGAGTCTTAGAAAAGGAGAGGGGTTTTTTAGAGTAGAAATCTCCCCTCCTTTTCTATAGACTCTTTTCATTAGGCACGTTTAGCTAGTAAGTTCAGTGCTTTCTTATTCATGTCATGAATATCTTCAAATGTTTCTGATACTGCTACAGTCATCTTTCTCCTATTCGGATTCATTGATTTTTTTGTCTGGTTCTTTGGTTTATTGAATGGTGCAGGAGTAGAAGCAATTGCAGTTTTCTTTTTTTCTGCCATATCAATTCCTCCTTTATAGAAAATTTTATAAAATCCGGCACAAGCTATTAATCTCCAAAACTATAAAACTTTAGATCGTGAAATTTTGCTCATGCTTTTTTTCTACATATTATTATACTACAAAGCAGGTAAAAAGGAGCCTTAAACCATGTACCAATCGAAAATTTGTGCTAAGTTAAGGATGTGGGAAGCATCAATTCCATCCACTTCGACGAACTGGGAGCTGATACCTATCAACATATTATAACTTTCCCCATAATATGCAACGATAAAAACATTTTTGACTAAATCCTCATTATTTATATTATTTTCTTGGTCTTTTAAGGGGATACTTTTCCCTGCTAGAAGATCTTGAATAATATTTTCTTTCACTTCTCTGTCTAAAAAGCTAATATTATAGCAAATTTCTACACTATTAAAAGCAGATTCTAAGTTTTGCTTTAAATCATCCCCGCTTGCACTAATTGCAAAAGGGAAAATCGCAATATGAAATTGAAATGTGTCTGCATACAGGTTTAAATAAGTACGTAATTCATCTTTATATTGAGGCCAATGCTGGGGAAGATTACGTTCGATAAAATGATCAGCTGTTTTGGAAATAACTTCAGTAAAATTCTGAACCTTTTTAGCATTGTAGCCTAATACTTCTTCATTTTTGCGAATCGTTTTTCGAATATAATTACTATGTTGAAATTCAGTATTCCAAATTTTAAGAATATCAGGTGTTTGGAAAACCGCAATATCAATGAAAACGGCAGCACTTGCTAACGACAAAATCATTGTCCAGTCAGACATTTGCAGCTGCTTTGTCAAGATTCCAAGACAAACAAGGAGAAAAAATAAAACATAATATGATTTTCGAATTGCTTGAAGATTTTCCACATATTTATCTGTTCGCCACCAAAAATAGATGAGTGAAAGAACAATCAATAAAATCATTGCCGTAATAAAAACAAAATAGATTGCCGCCAATGTTTATCCTCCCTTTAATCGCTTACCAAACTATTATACCACGCATTAATAATTGTAATGGAAAATAAAAGAAAAAAGAAATCCTTCTTTACATATAAACGTATAGATAGTTCGACATTTTCTATAAAAGAGAATGGATTTACACCCTGAATTTTTCCTATTTTAATTGAATGTTTGGATGAGAATAAAAAAGTAAAGGGAAGTGAAAGCATATAAAATAGTCCCTCTAGGATAATCTAAAGTTATCCCTTATAATAAGAAAATAATGGTAAACAAAAGACGTACAGAGAAAAGGGGAATAAGGATGTTTCCAATATTAGAGACAGAGAGATTGCTATTAAGAGAGATTAAGAAAGAGGATGCTGGAGATTTATTTGCTTATTTTTCTAATGAAGAAGTTATGCAGTACTATGGGCAAGAAGCATTTACAAGTATGGAACAAGTAGAAGCATTAATTGGACATTTTGCTAATAACTTTGAAAATCAACGAGGAATTAGATGGGGCATGCAGATCAAAGGAACTACTCGACTTATTGGTACACTTGGTTTAAACAATTTAGTTCTTTCTCATAAGAGAGCAGAAATCGGATATGAAATCAATCCTGAATATGGTCGCTCTGGTTATACATCTGAAGCAGTCCAAAAAGTTGTCTCCTATGCATTAGAAGAGCTTCATTTAAATCGGGTGGGAGCTATGATTTATTTAGAAAACGAAGCATCAAATAAACTGATTCAAAAGCTTGGCTTTCAGCATGAAGGTATTTTGAGAAAGTACTATGAACAGAATGCAAAGGCCTTTGATATAAATGTATACTCTATTCTGAAAGATGAATAAAAAATGCTGGGTGGGATGAACAATTTGAAATCTAGAACAACGATTTATTTTGTCAGGCATGCACATTCCGTATATTCGGCAGATGAATTAGAAAGGCCTTTGTCGGAGAAAGGCCTTTCTGCTGCTAAACAAGTCGCTAAACGAATGGAAAAGGAAGCTATCGATATTGTTTTATCGAGCCCATATAAGAGAGCGATTCAGACCATAGAAGGGGTTGCAGAATATTTTCAAACAGATATCAAGCTTATACACGATTTTAGAGAACGTAAATTGGCAAAAGGATCTATTCCTGATTTTAATACTGCCATCGAAAAAGTTTGGAGAGAGGAAACCTTTTTCTGGGATGGTGGAGAGTCTAATTTAATAGCCCAAAAAAGAGGAGTCCAAGCTTTATTTCACATACTAAAGCAATATGAAAATAAAAGAATTGTTATCGGAACACATGGAAATATCATGGTTTTAATGATGAATTACTTTTCAAAGGAGTATGATTATACATTTTGGAAGAATTTAGAGATGCCTGATATTTATAAATTAATATTTGAAGGGAAGCAAATATTAACGGTTGAGAGAATATGGGAGGATAATAATGAATAGACATTTATTCTTATTTGGCGGCGGCCCGCCATTTACCTATAAAATGGCAAGAAAATTTTCCGAACTGGTTTCTGTACGGACAGGAAAAATTTCTTTTCTAATTATCGATAGACCAAACTGGAAGGAGTATATGGCTAAGTATACAAAAAAATTGATAGAAAATGGAATAACAGAATTCCAATTTATCCCTTTGCTAACTATTTCAGAGAAAGACGCCGTTGAGCTGCTAAAGAATAGTGCCGGGATTATCATTGGTGGAGGTAATACGGAACAATATGCAAAGTATATTGTCGAGACATCTTTATCAAGGATTCTCCAAGAACAATTTTCAGCAGGAGTACCAATTGCTGGATTTTCTGCGGGAGCTCTTATTAGTATGGAGCATTGTATCATTTCAGCAAATGACAATGAAGATCAAGTTTTTAAGTGGCAAACAGGATTAGGGCTGTTGAAAAATACAGTTATTGCAGTTCATTTTAGTGAATGGATGGATGAAAATCATTTAAGGAAAGCTGTTATAAAGTTTCAGCCACATGTACATTTTGGAATAGATGAAGGTACGGGCATGTATTTTTATAACAATCGGTTAATGGCTGTGGAAGGAAATAATGTTTATCAGATTAACAACAATCGTCTCGAAAAAATGGAAAAAATCAATCTTTTATAGGATTATAAATTTTACGCAATCAATTTTATTAACCATAAGGAAAGAAGACCTTTAGTATAGTATTTTTATGATTAACCTTTTTTACTAGGAAGCTATTTATTATAACCTAGTCTAAAATGAAAAAGATTAAATGATTGTATTTTTTATTTTCGGAAAATTTCGTTGTTTTTCGTTTATGCAGATTGTTTACAATATAGATCTAGAAGGGTGGATAAAAATGGTTCAAACAACAGATCCCATTTACATAAGATTATTAGAGGAAAAGGATGCAGAGGGACTATGGAACCTAGAATTAAGAAATCGAGATTTTTTTAAAGACTATTCGACTGCTCGGAAGGAAGAGTTCTATACATTGCATTTTCAAGAACAGCTTATTAACACATGGAAAGAAAATGCAAAGCAAGACAGTGATTATCATTTTGGCATTTTTCTACAAGAGTCCAATGAGTTAATTGGGAGTGTTAATTTATACATGGTAAGACGAGAGCCAGCACATAATGCCATTGTTGGTTATGTTCTTGATAAAGACAGTAACGGCAAAGGCTATATGACTCTTGCTGTGAAAAAATTAGTTGATTATGCCTTCCATACACTTAGTCTACATCGATTAGAAGCAGGAGTGATGCCCCATAATGTTGGCTCGATTCGCGTATTAGAAAAGGCTGGGTTTCACAAAGAAGGGATAGCCAAAAGCAATGTGAAAATAAATGGAGAGTGGAAAGACCATCAAATTCTGGCTATCATTAATCCTAATGATTAAGGTTAATGGATTAGGAATCTTTTGCCGACTTCAGCCGTAAAGTAATAAAAGGAGAAGGAGGAGGAAATGGATGATAGCAGACGTTCAAATATTGCAACAACAACTAAAGAAAAATGAAACGATACAAGGATCTCTTAGATGTTCATTGGAAGTGTTTATTTATAAAAAAATAGTGCGTCCGGGTATGCTGGCAGCAACAGAAAAACGATTAATTTTCTGTGCAGACTCCATTCCTGGAAATGAACTAATCGAAAGTTTTGATTATGCCAATTTAGAAGCCATTCAGTTAAAGCGAAATTTAATGAATCAATATATAACGATAAAATATAAAAAGGATACAGTGAAATTTAAACAGATTATTAGTGAGGATATAGAGGATTTTATGACGAAAATAAAAACGTATAAATAACTATTTATCCTGTGACAATAAAAAGAAAGGATTATGATAAATGAAATTAATTACAATTGGCAAAGGAAAAAGCATAGAACAATACAATTCTGTGTCTGCTAGCTATTGTAAAATCATGAAAACAGATGAAGCTACGAATATTGGTATTATCACGCTTGGTCCAAAAGGCATATTAGCTAATCATCAAGCACCGGTTCCACAGCTGTTCCATGTAGTCGAGGGTGAAGGCTGGGTTAGAGATATCGATGATAGGAAGCTTCTTATAAAGAAAGGGGAGGCAGTTTTTTGGGAGCAAGGAGAATGGCATGAAACAGGATCTGATACTGGTTTGACAGCATTCGTAATTCAAGCTTCAAACTTAAAAGAGCCTTTTTAAAGCTACCTAGCTATCTATTATTATCATAAATGTGAAAGGCAAGGTGCTTTCTATATCATATGGACAGTGGAGAATAATGGATAAAAGATTACTAGTAATGATATTCGTTCTTGGTATGATTGTCATTCCTCGTATGTTTTTTATATGTAAGAATCATCACCCATCCAGTAAACGAATTGTTCTATAAAACGGATTTGGAAATATAAAAATTAAGCCCGGATAATGAAGATGGGAAATTACTTTAAGAGTGGAGAAAAGGTATATGGATTATTCACTTATACTACTATTTTGTTTTGCGATTACACTTCATAATATAGAAGAAGCAATTTGGCTGCCTAAATGGTCTCAGCAATCTTCCAAGTTTCAAAAGCCTGTTACTTCAAGGGAATTCAATTTTGCTGTTATTTTTGTAACTATATTAGCTTATCTGTCTGCAATCAGTTTTTTATACAGACCAGAATCAGTTTTATCGAAATGGATTTTTGTTGGATTTTTAGGTTCTATGATATTAAATGCTATTTTTCCGCATCTTATTGCAACTGTTTGGTTGAAAAAGTATGCACCCGGACTTCTTACTGGTTTATTACTTAACCTTCCAATCAATTCATTCGTAATTTATCAAATGTTATCCATAAATTTAATTAGATGGCATGAGCTAGTCATTTCCACATTTACTGTAGGAATTACTTTAGTGGCGCTTATTCCTTTTTTGTTTAAAATTGGTGGCAAAATAACACTTTCTAAAGATAGCGCTTTGGATTAAAAAATGGATTGGAAAGAAAACAGGAAATCTGATTGTCGAAATGAAAAGGAACAAAAAATCTCATGGCAAATGCCATGAGATAACTTTTATTTTTGTTTTATAACGCGTTTATATATGTATAGACCAATTACTGCAAGACCAATCACAGCAAGTATAACGTATGCTACATTGGAGTACATGTCCATATAATGAACGATGTCTTCCCAAGAATCACCAACTGTAGCGCCAATACGAATAAGAACGAAATTCCATGTGAATGTACCTATAGTTGTTAAAAATAGAAAAATACCAAAGTTCATTTTTGCCATGCCTGCTGGCAGCGAGATTAAACTTCGAATAAGTGGAATAAAGCGGCAGAAGAAGACTGTCCAATAGCCAAATTTATCAAACCAGCGATCAGCTTTATATAAATCAGCTTTTTTTAAGCGAAGGATATGGCCCCATTTTTCAATGATTTTTTCCAATCTTCTTATATCCAATAAAGAACCAATAAAATAAAGAATAATAGCTCCAAGTACAGAACCAATTGTAGATACGGTGACAACGCCTGTTATGGTCATACTAGTCTTTACAGTCATTGCGCCTCCAAAGGTCAAAATAACTTCCGAAGGGATTGGTGGAAAGATATTTTCAAGCATAATTAATAGTAAAATACCAAAGTAACCAAAATTTTCCATTGTTTCTATAATCCAATTTTCCATTCCGTGCACTCCTTATATTTTCCATTCACATATATAAAAATATCTTAACATATGCTTTTAAAACCATCTAATATAATCCTATTTCTCCAATTATGATATCATTCACATTTTTACAAAATGAGATGTTGTTATTTGGTAATTGTGCTAAAATAAGGATTAATTCAATAGATTTATAGGAGAATGTATATGTTTGATTATTGGATTCCCAATGCGTTAAGTACAAGTATAATGACTATAATTGGTTGGGGCATACTTATCGGTGCAGTATGTTATTTGTATAGAAAACAAACAGAAAAACCTGTTATATGGAAAATGGTCATTATTATATACATTGGTTTATTTTGCTTTAACTTTTCATTTATCGTTAGTGAAACACCAGTAAAGATAGCTATTTTACCACTTGGTGTATGGATACTTATATTGGTTTTTGGAAAGCGGAAAGAACGTTGGAAGGTGTATCGACCATTTGCTTGGCTTGGATTCTTTGGAAATTATATTTTTCTTATTACAACCTTGCTTAGTTCTCTGGTACAAAGTTTGTTGTATCCAACTGATAAAGTAGAGACTTTTTTAGCTGAACTAAATAATCCTGGCATTCTATTAATTCATCCTTCAGGCAAACAAGCAGATCTTAATAAAGAGCTGTTTATAGAAAGTCTGTCCTCTTGGGGGATTGGGAAAATGGATACACAGCAATGGTATTATGAATCATTTCCAGAAATTAAGGAGGAAGAATTGGAAGAGGAAGGACAGATGCCACATCAGACAATGGAACGCTTTCCCTATATTCTTATAGGAGCGACTCCAAAGTGGGGGATTGGCTATGAATCTACCATTTATATGGAAAGAGATGGAAAAGGGTTGCTTATTTCAACAGAAAAGGGTCAGTACTATTTTCGCTCCTCTGAATCTGTATTAAAAGGGGGAACAGAATAGATGAAATTTAACAGAGTATGGTATTTATTAGTTGTAGTCATGATTGCTATAAGCTTATTTATTTTTCTTTTCTTAAAGGAAGCTGAAAGCTCTCCATCCGATCTTCCAAATGAAACTAGTATAAGAAAAATGATTGAAGATACTGGTGAAATTAGCATAAATATAGTTTTTGACCAAAGAGCATTAGATGAAAAGCATGTTTTCATTCCCCATCTTTCTAGTGATAAACAATATGGCTATAGTTTATTAGAATGGATAGATAATAAATGGGAAGTAACCTATGTAACAACCACTGGAGAACCGCTTTTATGGAGGATAAAGGCGGGAAATCAGTCAGAATCCTATTTTCTATGGAATCTTGATTCAAAAAATAAGATAGAAACTCTTACTTTCTATTTAATAAGAGACCGACATTTTACCAGTGGCTGGAGCGGTGAATGGTATGAACCAGCAATTCAAATTGAGGAAGACGTATCAATCAGTGGAAAACCATATGGTATATACAAAGTGCCAGATAAATGGGGAGCCATATGGAATGCAGCACAAATAAAGATAGAGAATCAGGAGGAAGATTTTATTTCTTCTAATGGAGAAGGACTATATTATGGAATTAAAGGATTTGATAAGAAAAATAATTATATAGTGCCACTTAATAGCTATGAAAATGGTGGAAATACTATTTCAGGTGCAACAATAGAAAATATAACAATTATGGATGAATGGGAAGGTGAACAATGGTAAAAGGCTCTCCATAAAAAGGAGAGCTGAGTATCTAATATTTATTTTTCAAATTTTGGTTTCATTTTTACAATAAACAGGATGGATAGTACAGCAATTATCCCTAGAAAAACTTCAATTATAAGTAGGTTGGTGATAGTACCCGCCTGATATAATGCTGGGAAGAAATTGACAGCTGCGTGTATAAGAATCGCATAAATAACATATATAAATTTTTGCTGTCTAATTGCATATAGGACTAATATGGATAATGCAAGATGTAGCGCAAGGGCAAAAACTCTTTCTAAGCCGCCAGATGCAAAAAGCATTACATTAGCCTGTTCAAATTGCTCTTTAATATTGTTAATGTCTTCAGGTTTAGCTGCTGGACCTAATAATGTTTCCAAGTTCCCCGTTTTTATCATAGATGAAATGAGCAGAGAATTCAGTGCTGACATGCCACCAATAAATATAGCTTCTATTCCTCCATGTCCTAATCCATATGATAGTCCATCATTAAATTGATGATTGTTCTTCAACCATACTGTAAAAGCAAAATAGCGACCGAATTCTTCAAATATACCAGCAGCAAGGCCACCGTATAATGCAAAAAGATAAGGATTACTGCTCCATTTTAATTCAGTGCCAGTCGGGCTAAGCACGATGAAATGAACGATTTTTTCAAGAATTTGTGAAAATACAATGAAGATTACAATACCAACAAGTAAGGATTTCCAAGACATCATTTTTTTTCTTTGTAAATATACCATTAATATAATTGGAACTATTACTGAAAGAAATAGTTGCAGAGATATCCCAATATAAATAGAGTTCATTCTTTTTATTCCTCCTATTCTAGTTCAATCTGTTATATTAAGTGTATAACAGATTGAAGCTATACGTCAATGATTAACCAAGCTAATTATGTGAAAAAATTAAAAAGGAAGTGACCAAATGATTGAATTAACTGGTAAATATAATAGAGCTAAAGTATTTACGGATCAATTAGAAGAAGTGGCTGAGGCACAGATTAAGGAATTATGTGATCAGGAATTTGCTAAGAACAGTAAGATTAGAATTATGCCAGATACACATGCAGGAGTTGGCTGTACGATAGGTACAACAATGACTATTCAAGATAAAATTGTCCCTAATCTAGTAGGGGTAGATATTGGTTGTGGCATGGCGGTAGCAAAATTAACTGTAGACAGAGCAAATTTGAATTTTGATGAATTAGATGAAACGATTCGCAAGTTCATCCCAAGTGGATTCTCAATCAGAGATAAAGCTCATTCATATAAGGAACAAATTGATTTAGATGAGGTGAAAGCTCCAATAAATAAAAAAAGAGCAGAACACAGTATTGGAACCTTAGGTGGGGGCAATCATTTTATCGAGTTAAATGAAGCAGCTGATGGCAGTGTATATATCGTTATACATAGTGGAAGCCGTAACTTAGGTGCACAAGTAGCGGAATATTACCAAACACTTGCTTACGATAACTTAGTTAATATCGACGGGATAAAAAAAGAAATGATTGTTAAATTAAAGAAAGAGGGCAGGCATGCTGAAATTCAGGAAAGCTTAAAAAATATGAAGCTGCCAAAAATAAACAAAGAACTTGCTTATTTAGAGTCGCAAGGATTTAAAGACTATATGCATGATATGAAGATTGCGCAAAAATATGCTTATTTAAATCGACTTGCCATGATTGATGTTATTGTTACAAAGATGAATTGGGCAGTTTTAGATCAATTTACTACTATTCACAATTATATTGATATGGAAAATATGATATTAAGAAAAGGAGCTATTTCTGCTAGAAAAGGAGAAAGAGTGATTATTCCCTTGAACATGAGAGATGGCAGCATTATTGCCTTTGGAAAAGGAAACGATGATTGGAACCAATCCGCTCCACATGGAGCAGGAAGATTGATGTCGAGGACCAAGGCGAGAAAGACCGTTAGCTTAAAAGATTTTGAGACATCCATGAAAGACGTTTGGAGTACTTCCGTGAAGAATAGTACGTTAGATGAAAGTCCATTTGCGTATAAACCAATGGAAGAGATAATTAAACATACAGCAGAGACTATTGATATTGCAGAAATTATTAAGCCGTTGTATAACTTTAAGGCAAATTAAGAAGGAAATAGAAAGGATGAAATAAATATAAGGAGAGAGAAAGCATTTTTCTTCTGTCGCTCTCCTTATATGTACATTCAGAAGAATTTCAAAAGTGAGCGAAATAAAAATCGGAAAAATCCATAAAAAATTTCAAAAAAGTCTATTAATATGTCTAAAAGGCTCCCAAAAAAGGAGTCTTTTTTCGTTTTTTTCCGTTCAAGCTATAACCTCCCATTTTTCATTAACGTATGGCACCATGCTCGATTAACCATTTGCGTAATATGTAAATCAACAGCAAGACTTGCTAATGTGAAATGATATTAAGATTATTTAATTTTGATTTTCGTAGATTTATATATGTTTGTGCTCAAAGGAACGTCTTTAAAAGTAACATGGATACTAAGTGATAGCGGGGCGAAATCATTTTCTTTTGTATATTACTTAGAGATAATGACAAAAGCGGCTCGTGGATTCAAGGACCACTTAGAGACGTCTTTTACCCACGCTGGAAAGCTGCAATCCGTTTCTGTACTACTGCTGGAGGAACTAGTTGGATATGTTCACCTTTATCATTGCAGGTGAACATTCCTTTGAAAACATCGGGCATGGCATCGTACTGTTTTTCTAACTGTTCATTAAATTTTTTGAAACAGTCATAAGGATATATTTCTAGCAGGTAGGGTAGCAAAAAAGCAGACCGCAAGATTTCATATTCCTGATAATTATATGGAGTACTTTCGGGGCGCTTTGTTAAGATTTCCAACATCCTATTCATTAAAATGGCCACCTCTTCTTCACTTGCAAAGCCAGCATATCCTCGAATCGCAGTAAGTCGCATATCTAAATATCGCTCTTTTTTATATGCTTTTAAAAAAAATCCTTTCCGTCATCTGGCAAGTCAAATACTAATTGCTTTAATAAGGCATTACGTTTGGCAATATCCTTTGTATTAAAATATGTTTCCATTTTTTTGTTTTTTTCTTCCATGCATCCTACCTACTTTGTTTGTTGATCTAATTTTTGTAGTCTCTTCTCGTGATTCTTACATTTTGTGTATTCTTAAGGTTATTAGTTCCACCATACTAATTTTACTAAATACCACGTTAGTTAAAGATGAATTTTCAAAGAATTATATTATTTTTTAGGTGCGTTTATTATAATTTATCAGTCTTCCCTTAAACATCATCTTCTTTTCGTTAAACTATAAACCTTTGTAGCAATGATATGTGGTGTAATCCGTTCTTTTAATGTAGGAAATACAGAACCCACATACTCTTCGGGATTTCGAATATAGGCTTTTTCGTACATATAAATGGTAAATGAGCAGGAAACACGGACATAAATATCTCCATCCATATCATATGGTTCTGAAATCGTCAGAACTTCAAAAGAGTCATCGAATTTATTTGTTTTTGCGTTAATCCGCTTTGTTACATTCTCTTTATATTTCGTTGTTCTCATTGGCTTGTAATGAAAATCAACGACGCCAATTGCTTGAATCATATATTCCTCCCAATTAAATCATTCGAACAAATATTATACCATTTATTTATAGGCTCTGTTAAAGTCTGTTGTTGATATTTCGATTTATAAGAACTTACATTCTGTAATGGATATAACTATATAAAAATGGTGATGAACGTGTGAGCAACTGATATTCTTAAAGCCATACAAAAACTAAATCCAGCAGAAAAGCACCGACTATGAGAGTATTTAATTGATGCACTTACTGTATCTTCTTCGAAAGGAACTGGCACATAATCAATGATTGTTGATGGAGATGAAGTAACGAACAAGTTTATGTCTTAGTCGCAAGAACCGTGAAGAGATGACTTTTTTTGCAGGTATTGGGAATGGGTCGATTAACAAATGAGCAGTTAGACAAAGCTATCGGTCATAAACTTTCAAATGCAAGTGTTTTACGCACCGATTCTTGGCATGCCTTTAAAACATATGCTGCTGAAAAAGGGATGGATATTTTTCAATTCAAGTCAGATGGTAAGGTTCGCACAAAGAGACTATACCATATCCAGAACGTTAACTATTATCACCGAAGGCTTAAAGGAGGGATACAACGTTCTAATGGAGTTGCAACTAAATACCTGAATAATTATCTTGCTTGGTTTTAGGTGTTAGAATCTATTCAATATCAAAGGAATCCTATTACTATGGATGACTTGTTGATTAAAGGGAATTTAATATAAAATATGGAAACGTATGATACACTTAGGTTATCAAAATTGACGATATAAGCATTACTGCTTGTTTAACTAACGAGGGATTTAGTTGAACAACAATTCCTACATCACGAGATAGGTACTTAGTGCTTTTTAGGAAATAAAAACCATTTACATACTTAAAAATATAGATGGTGTATGTAGAATATTCTTTTTTAAGGTTGGCAACATAAATTTCCTTCGCCATTTTCGAGAGCAGATTTTAGACTATCAAGAACTCCTGACCAAGCCATTTGGTGCCAATTAATTGCTTCGGTCCAGTCCTCATTATCTTTAAATCCAATATGTTTAACAATAACCTTGGTAGAATCCTCATTGATTGATTTAAAACTTACGTTTACATTTGTTAATTCATTTTTATTGTTCATTAATGTCTCAAATTGGTCTGGTCCTTTCCAAGTAAAATGTAGCTCTTTTTCATTAATAAGTTTTGTGATTTTACAATCCTTCGTATTCATACCCTCCTTATTTCCAGGTATAAAGTAAAGTTCATATGCACCACCTTCTTTAGCTTCTACAACAGTTTCAGGTGCAAACCATTCAGAAACTCTTTCAGAAATTGTCCAGGCAAACCACACTAAATTTAATGGTGCATTAATTGTTACATCTTTAATAATAGTTTTATCATTTGTAGTAGTTGTCATAAGAACTCTCCTTTGTAAAATAATTACACTTTAATATTATTATAATTGGAAAAAATTTGAAATGGTAATTTGAATGTAAGTTTCATAATCCTCTTTACGAACGGGTGCAGTATTCCTGTAGTAAATGGAATTTTGCCTATGGAAGTAAAGAGGGAGGTTCATTGAATAAGGTAATAAAAAGGGTAAGTTTCCAAATGAAATGATAAAATAAAATTAAGTACTAATAAGAGGTTAGTTTCCTGAGTAGAGAGGAGAAAAAATATGAGAGAGTGTAAAAATATTGAAGAGGTAAGAGAAGGTGTTAATATGGATTTTGAAAAGACATCAGAAGTGATTGGAAATTTAGAAAACCAAGTAGAACGTTTGGATAAAGAAGTTTATAACTTGAATTCTAAGATTGAACTTTTAGAAAATCTTTTGATGAAAATTATTGAGGACCAAACTATATCTTCAGATTTACTATCTGATATTAATTATATTGTTTTGAAAAAAGAGTTAAGTGGAGAAGAAAAAGCCCAAATTCCATTTTTGCTTCTTAAAATCCAAAAAGAACATATGCGTGAAGGTAAAATACCTACCTTAGAAGAATTCCATGATGAATTACTACAAGTTTTGGGAGTTAATCAAAACGAGAAAACAAATTATCCAATTCAAATTTCAAATCAACTGCTTCAAAAACATATGCATTTAGGTGAATTTCCGGTTGCAAAAGAAATACTAGCAAAAAGATAAAAACTTGAATTTTTAGCCCCAATTAACTTTACAAACCATAACGTACAAATGGATAGTATAGAAAACAGTGAAAATGAAAGCAAATTAAATATAGATTCTAACAGTAATGAAGTTTGTACAAGAACTTATATTGGTGAATCAGAGATATAAACACTTAAAGGAAAAAATAGATTAATTTTAGAAAATGATGTCTTATATATGTTTAATAATAAATAATAATTAAACATAAAGATACTGAAGATGTTAAAGCACTAAAGAGAGTTGAGGCTGTAATTCAAAAAGTAAGGATTATCCCTGATGAATACAATTCAAATCCTGATATTATTGAACAAATCTATAGAACAATGATTTTCTTCTTTTATAAATCACGAATTAGTTCATCATTCAAAAATTAATACTAGGCAAGGGTAAAAAACTGAATTTACATAAGGCAATGCTATAAATTCATAGACTTTTTTGTATTTTTGATGATGGAGCTTGTGAATCAATGCACTTAAACAGTTGGGAGCTTTCAAATAATAGAGCGTTTTTCTTATAGTGCTATGGGAAGATTAGTTTAAGTACATTCCTTCATAAAATAAAAATAATCCTCTTTATTGGAGATTTTAGACATAAAGAATAAAAGGTATAAAACAAAATCCTCTATTCTTGGGGAGATAGAAGAGGCAGTGTAATTACCCAAAAACTCCAACAGCAGAAAGACCTTCTCCCTATTTAGGAGAAGGTCTTTCTGCTGTTAAACGGCTTTATCTTTATCTTTTTCTTCCTTTACCCAAAAGTCTGCATTTTTGATTCCCAATGTTTCTGGATTAAAAACAGGATCTAAACCTTGCTTTTTCTGTTTTTCATAGTCTTTTAATGCAATGAAAGCGGGTTTAGCCAATATCACGATAGCAATCATGTTAAGCCAAACCATTAAGCCTAAACCAATATCACCAAGTGCCCAAGCTAGGCTGGCTGTTTTAGTGGACCCATAAAAAGTGGCAAAAAGTAAAACCAGTTTCAGTAAGTCAGAAAAAAATCGGTTATTTCTATTACGGAGCAGATAGGTCAAGTTTGTTTCTGCAATATAATAATAGGCCATGATAGTCGTGAATGCGAATAAAAACAAAGAAATAGCTACAAAACCAGAACCAAATCCAGGGATTTGACTATCGATTGCTGCCTGAGTAAACCCTGGTCCAGCCTCTACACCTTCTACATTATTAATAATCATTGTTCCATTTGGGGCTTTTGTATTGTACATTCCTGTGAACAAGATCATAAAGGCAGTAGCTGAGCAAACAAGCAAGGTGTCGATATACACAGAAAATGCCTGAACAAGTCCTTGTTTTACAGGATGGGATACTTCTGCAGCAGCTGATGGGTGTGGTCCGGTTCCTTGTCCTGCTTCATTTGAGTAGATTCCCCGTTTTACACCCCATGCAATGGCCATACCCATCATGCCACCGAATGTAGCTTCAAGGTTAAAGGCACTTTTAAAGATCAAAGTAAAAACTCCCGGTAGTTCTTTAATGTTCATTAAAACGATAACGATGGATAAAAGGATATAGCCTAGAGCCATAATCGGAACAATTACCTGAGCTACATTTGCTATCCGTTTGACACCACCAAAGATGATGAACCCCAACAGTAAAACTACCAATAGTCCTGTTATATATGTAGGCATGTTAAAGGCGTTTTTCATGCCAACTGCTATTGAATTCGACTGGACACCTGGCATTAATATCGACATGGAAATGATTGCTGCTCCTGCAAATAGAAATGCAAACCACTTTGATCCGATTCCCTTTTCGATATAATATGCAGGCCCTCCTCTATACTGGCCATCTTGCTTTACTTTATAGATCTGTGCGAGTGTTGATTCAATAAAAGCTGTAGAAGCTCCTATAAAAGCCATAAACCACATCCAGAACACGGCACCAGGTCCTCCAAAGGCAATGGCAGTAGCTACCCCAGCAATGTTACCTGTCCCAACTCTACCGGATAATGCGATGGAAAGTGCTTGAAAGGAAGAGACTCCAGCCTCTGAACTCTTTCCATGGAACATGAGGACAATCATTTCCTTTATATGTCTAATTTGAAGAAATTTAGATACAAACGTAAATATAAGACCGATTACTAATACAATATAAATGACTGGGGTACTCCATAGTATCCCGTTAATAAAAGTCACGATTTCTTCCATATTCATACTCCTTTAAGTGGTGTGTTTTAATATTCAGAATTTAATTATAATTTATTAGAAACTATAATACAATAAAATTTATTGCCCTATTATCCACAGTAAGAAGCTTTTATTATTTTTTATATTAATAGATGAATCTAAAAGTCCAATGATCTACAGATAATTTAGTAAGGTCTTTTTAGATTCTTCTCCTTTTTAATCCTACTAGAAGAAAAATTTTTAAAAAGAACATTGTGAATCATTTCTCTCAAACTATAGGAGACTTTCCTAATGTAAAGGGAGGCCTTTTTCATGTGGTGCTAAAGTGGAAGTAAACTGTAATATGTAAGATCTTTCTTATGGTAGAAATGGTCAGTTTAGTAAAAGATAGGATTAAACCGACAAAATGGTGCACATAATGTCGGACGGATACATACAACTCCTGTTATTCTATTGATGAAAGGGGGGCATTTAATGGATTTGCTTAAGAACATGAATGATGCAATGGGATATATTGAGGAGAACCTCACGAACGAAATAGACTTTAAAATAGTGGCAAGAATCGCTCATTGCTCCGAATATCATTTTAAAAGAATGTTTTCTTTTCTTGCAGGTATAACATTATCAGAATACATTCGCCGTAGACGACTGAGTTTGGCTGCATTTGAGCTTACAAATAGTATTTTAAAGATAATTGATATTGCGGTTAAATATGGATACAATTCTCCAGACTCTTTTACTAGAGCTTTTCAAAATTTCCATGGTGTAACACCATCAGAAGCAAGAAACAACGGACAGCAATTAAAAGCCTTTCCACCAATGACCTTCCAATTATCAATTAGAGGAGGAAATGAAATGAATTACCGAATTGAACAAAAAAAAGCATTTAACATAGTTGGTATGATGAAAAGAGTTCCAATTATTTTTGAAGGGGAAAACCCGGAAATTACAGCAATGTGGAAATCTTTGACTATGGAAAAAATAGATCAATTAAAAAAACTCTCTAATGCTGAACCTAAAGGAATGATTCAAGCATCTACAAACTTTTCTGATGGACGTATGGAAGAAAAAGGAGAGCTTGATCAGTATATAGGAGTGACAACAACAGAAGAATGTCCTGAAAACTTTTCAAAACTTGAAGTTCCTGCTTTAACCTGGGCGATATTTGAATCAACGGGAGCTTTTCCTAGTACTTTACAGGAAACTTGGGGGAGGATTTTTTCTGAGTGGTTTCCATCTTCCAATTATCAAGTAACAGAAGGACCCGAAATCTTGTCGATTAAAACCCAAGATTTAACTTCACCATTTGTGAAAAGCGAAATTTGGATTCCAGTTTTAAAAAAATAATTTTATTTTTTAGATCAAAGAGCTGCTTGGGTCAGCTCTTTTTTCTATAGGAGGTTAGTTTAACAAGAGGTGAGATAAATCGGTTAGTAATATATTTGAATCGGAGAAAGGGATTTGTTCGCCTAAATTACAAAGATTGTTAAGGGAACTTTCATTTATGAAAAAAATAAGTTTAATCTTATCCTATATCTTCTATCAGTTGGTTTTATTTGTTTGCAAGCAAAATAGTGAAGTAAAGGTTGATAATCGACAAAATTATCATAAAAGTATAGAAAACTATTTATCCAATAGAGAACAGTTATGAATCATTAGTTATAGGGGATATAGAAATAATTGAAATTTGGGTTGATGAAAAGTCAGAAACCATTATGAATACAGAAGACACATATACGATTTATTCTTTAACCATTAACTCAATCCAAAAAATTAATAGGGTATGTCACTAACAGATGCCTTAGTTTAATAAGCAAATATTATAAAATGGAACTTTATTTTATAAGAAATATCATCTTTAAACTTTAACAGAGCCTATTTATAAGAAATTTAGTAAAAATATTATTTTAAAATTCGCAAAACGTGTTAGGATGTAAAGACTAGAGTTGTTAATTGATTTTTCTTTATTTTACATATATATCTATTTTAGGGGGGAACATGAAGGAACTAATTGTCGGAATATTCATTTACAATGAAGTAGAAGTATTGGATGTTGCTGGTCCATTTGAAGTTTTTTCTTTAGCTGGTGGGGAGAATAAATTATTCCATGTCTATACTATTTCAGAAAAAGGTGGAACTATTTTAGCAAGAAATGGTCTTAGAATAGAAGCAGATTTTTCTTTTGAAAACCATCCTGTTCTGGATATTCTCATTGTTCCAGGCGGCTATGGTGCAGAAGAAATCGAAATTTATAATCCGGTTTCCATTAAGTGGATTAAAAAGCAATCAAGGAAAGTGGAATTTATGACTTCTGTCTGTACAGGAGCATTTTTATTAGCGAAGGCTGAGTTGTTGGATAATTTAAAGGCTACCACGCACTGGATGGATATTGATCGCTTAGAGCAGGAATTCCCAAAGGTTCAGATAGTTAGGGAAGTGAAATTTGTAGATGAAGGAAAGATACTAACTTCTGGTGGGATATCTGCCGGAATCAATATGTCCTTTCATATAGTGGAGAAGTTATACGGCGAGGAAGTAGGAAGGGAAACAGCAAAGCGGATGGAATATGATAGATAATAAAGGAAGAGATAAATAGATTAGTAGGAGGAAAATGGAAATGAAGAAAATTACTGTTTTACATTATGATGCATTTACTGATCAGCCGAATAAGGGAAATCCTGCTGGAATCGTGTTAGCGGGAGAGCAATATACCGAGATAGAAATGCAGAAAATAGCCAAAGAGGTAGGTTTTAATGAAACGGCGTTTGTTTTACCATCAGAATGTGCTGATCTAAATATTCGTTATTTTACTCCTGGACATGAAGTGAATCTTTGTGGTCACGCTACTATCGCTACTGTTTTTGCACTAAAAACGATGGGGCTGCTCTCAGACAAAGAACTTTATTCCATCGAGACAAAAGCGGGAGTGCTTCCGATTAAAATTAATCATCGTGATCAGTCTAAGCCTGCCATTACGATGAAGCAAGTTACACCGCAATTTAAAGAATTCAAAGGTTCACGTTTAGCATTAGCAGAAGCAATCGGTCTTAAAGAATCTGATTTAGATACAAATTTTCCGATTCTTTATGGCAATACGGGGCTGTGGACACTCCTCATTCCTATTAAAGAACTGCGTGTATTTTCAAAAATGGCTGTTAAAAATGACTTGTTTCCAGCTATTTTAGCGGAAATTCCTCATGCATCCATTCATCCATTTTGCCTAGAAACCTATGATATAAATGCAATTATGCATGGAAGGCATTTTTCTTCTCCTTACTCTGGGACAACCGAGGATCCAGTTACGGGCACAGCGTCAGGAGTGATGGGGCATATTATATTAAGTATGTAGATGAGGCATGGAAAAATAAGTCTATTGTTATTGAACAAGGTCAGGAGATAGGTCATGATGGGAGAGTATCTGTTATTGTTTCTGAGAGGAATGGTCAATTAGATGTGGAGATTAGTGGAACAGCAGTATTTGTCAAGGAATTAATAATAACTATTGATTGAATATAATGATTAGGAAAAGGAGTTAATTACATGGAAAGATTAGAGCCAGTAGAAGCAGCCCGCCTTTTTATAGATACATATTATGCAAACTGTAATGCTGCTGTTTTAGCCGGAAGTGTAGTAAGGGGACAAGCAACAGCTACTTCCGATCTTGATATTGTCATTTTTGATGAAAAGATCGTCTCCTCTTATAGAGAGTCTATGATGGAATTTGGTTGGCCAATTGAAGTATTTGTACATAATTTATCTTCCTATAAAGATTTCTTCTTAATGGACTATAATATAGCCAAACCTTCTATGCAGCGAATGGTTACAGAAGGAATCATATTAAGAGACGACGGAGCTTTGCAAGCAATCAAACAAGAAGCAAAACAAATGCTGGCAGAGGGACCGAAAGAATGGTCAGAGGAAACAATTCGTACGAAGCGTTACTTTATAACAGACGTGCTAGACGATTTGATAGGAGCGGACAATAAACAAGAGGAAATTTTCATTGCAAGTACATTAAGCTTTCTTCTCCATGAATTTGTTTTAAGAGTAAATAAGCAATGGATTGGCACATCGAAATGGATGGTCAGGGCTTTACGACAATATGATTCTCTATTTGCAGATGAGTTTATTGAAGCATTTGATTGCTTTTATAGAACCAGAGAAAAAGATAAAATTATAGAAATTACGGAAAAAGTATTAAAGCCATATGGAGGCAAGCTGTTTGCGGGATTTTCACTTGGTAAGGAAACATAAAACCTAATTTGTACCTTCGCTAGTCTCCTGGTTTTTATATATGATTTATTCTTTGCCGTATTTTCATAGTATCTAAGGAGATAAATGACTTATTGACCATTATTTACCATTATTTTTTCTAATCATAAATGATTAGATTTACGATATGTTTTATTTGGCTAGACTATTATAAAATTAATAGGACGAAGATCTGGGAGGGAAAAGGAAGATGACTATAATTGGTGTGCATCATGTGCAAATAACCATTCCTAAAGGAATGGAACAAAAGGCTAAGGATTTTTATTGTGGCGAGCTAGGTATAAAAGAAATAGCGAAGCCTGCATCCTTACAAGGAAGAGGGGGTTTTTGGCTATCTCTAGGAAATATGGATGTACATGTTGGAACAGAAGAAGGATTTGATCGTTATTCAACTAAGTCCCACCTTGCTTACCAAGTAGATAGTATGTTGGATTGGAAAAATAAACTGAATGATCTAGGAGTAGAAATAACTGATTCTATTCCTATTGAAGGCTATGAACGGTTTGAGTTTCGTGACCCATTTGGAAATCGCGTGGAGATTATCGAAAAAAAGATATCGGAATAATTAATAGGCTAAACTAGTAGTAAAATGCGAAAAGGAGTAAGCGGATGAAAGAAGGATATATAGAGGTTACAGGAGGAAAAGTATGGTATATCATACATAATGAGACAGCAGAAGGGACTCCACTGCTTATTTTACATGGAGGACCAGGTTCTAGCTCATACTCTTTACAGGGGTTAAAGGACTTGGCAACCGATCGACCAGTCATATTATATGATCAGTTAGGCTGTGGAAAGTCAGATCGACCAGATGATGATTCCCTATGGACATTAGACAGGTTTGTCGAAGAAGTCGCGCAAGTTCGTAAAGGATTAGAATTGAAAAAAGTCCATATTCTTGGCCATTCATGGGGCACAACTCTTGCCGCTGCTTCTTATTTTAATAATCGAGAAGGAATTAGCAGCATTATTTTCTCCAGTCCGTGTTTAAGTGCACCATTGTGGGAAAAAGATCAAAAGAAAAATTTAGCTTTATTACCACTAGAGGTGCAAGAAACGATCAGAAGCTGTGAAGAAAACGGAACGACAGATACACCTGCTTTTCAACAAGCGATTGAAGTGTTTAATGATCATTTTGTGTGTAGATTAAAGCCTTATCCAGAACATTTAAAACAAGGAAAGCACTTTAGAAATCCACATGTGTATCAAATAATGTGGGGACCTTCAGAATTTACTGTACAAGGGAACTTAAAAACATTTGATTGTACGGAACAGTTAGCAGAAATTTCTATACCAACATTGTATACATGTGGGCGCTATGATGAAGCAACACCAGCATCAACAGAATATTATAGTAGCAGAACTCCACATGCATCTTTTCATGTATTTGAAGAAAGTGCCCATATGGCCTATATAGAAGAACCTGAGCAGTATAGACAGGTAATGAATGAATTTTTAGCGCCATTAGACAAGTTATAAAGCGGTGCGAGGAAGCTGAAAGGTCGAACAGATCTTTTGGCTTTTGTTATACCATAAGAAAAAAAAGCTAAAAATCTACTTTCTCTTTCTGTTTTTAGGTGATTATTGGTATACTACTGAATAGAGGTTCTACATCTAAAAAGATGTAAAAACGATTTTAAAAGTAAAATGAGGGACAATGCGTGGAAAAAAAATCATCAAGAAAGCTTGCAAGGTATTCACTTCTTATTATGGGATTGGGGTTTATCCTGACATTTCCATTTCAAGATAATAGTTGGATACATTTAATTCATGGCGGTTTTGAGGCTGGACTTGTCGGTGGTCTAGCAGACTGGTTTGCCGTTACAGCACTATTTAGACATCCTTTAGGTTTGCCAATCCCACATACTGGTTTATTACCTAAAAATAGGGATAGGATGGTAAATGGGCTAGTGACTGTTTTGAAAAAGGATTGGTTATCAAAGGAAAGTATCCAGGATAAAGTGAAGAATATTCCTTTTACCGAAAAAATCACTGCCGCCATCAAAACAAGAATAGAAACAGAGCCAGTAAAGAAAGCAATGATAAAAGCTACACAGCAAGCAATTAGAAATATAGACGTCGAAAAAATAACTCCATTCGTGCGTAAGCAAATGTCAGCAGCTTTATCAGATGTACAAATAAGTAATATTCTACAGCTGCTTACAAAGCAATTAATTTCAGAAGAAGTGGATAAGAAAGCATTGGATCATGTTCTAGTAAAAACGGAAGCTTGGCTGCGAAAAGAAGAAACAGCTCTAAAACTTGGTTCTGTTTCGATGAATGTGTTAAATAATGTTGAGGCAAGCGGCATGCTGCAATTTGCGTTAAAGACATTGCAGAATATTTTAACAGAAGAAAAGTTAGGGCAAATTGTCCAAAATCTTTGCTTAAGTGGAATGCGTAGTCTTCAAAAAGATGGGGAGCAAAACCGTGAAGCATTGGTTCACTACATTCGTAAGGAAATTGAAAGCCTTCCAGAAAACGAGAAAGTATTAGCAGGAATCTATACATGGAAAGATAAAGTCCTTGATTCGCTTGAGTCCAATCATACAATCTTAACAAGCCTCAAGCAAGCACAAGAGAAAGCAATCGAACTTCTTGAAAATGAGGAGTTTATGGAAACAAAAGCTCTTCCATTTATTCTTCAGCTAGTGGGAAAAATTGAAGAAAATGGCGAAAAGATTGATCCATGGATTATTCACCAAATTTCTCATTTTATTGAGAAAAACCATGATCAAATTGGCAATTTAGTAAAAGAAAATCTGGATAAGCTGGATAACGAAACACTTGTCGATATGATTGAGAATAATGTAGGCAAAGATTTGCAATGGATTCGGGTAAACGGAGCCGTATGCGGATTTATTATCGGTCTGTTTCTAAGTGGAATTCAGTTAGTGGCGAATATTTTATAAGAAGATAATAATTGAAAACGGCAAACAAAACCAATGCATAGTTTTGTTTGCCGTTTTAATTTGTTTAATAACGATTATATTCCAATTTAATAGGGGGGACGCTTTTGAAAGTTTGGTTTTGAGAAGCTTTCAGATGAGAAAAATAAGCTAAGACTCAATAAACCAGTAATTCCACCTATACATATAGATAATACGAGAAAATCCTGTATGCTGTCCTCCAAAAATCGCTACATCAAGAACGTACTGAAATAAACCGATAAGTCCCCCATTAACAGCACCAATCACGATTAGCATTAAGGCAAATTTCTGTAATACACACATCTTTTAACCTCCTATTTGTTAAGAAATTTACTAGTATGTTTATCCCTCTTTTATAAAAATAAAATACAAGAAATATTACCAGTTTTTGAGAAAAAGAACTATAATAAAAAAAGACTTAATTTTACAAAACATGTTTGGAGTTAAAAAAATGAAAGGGATACAAACACCGATTTGCAGTGCTGGGATAGCGGTTGTCTTTAGATAAAGTTCTATTATTGAAACGAGCAACTCCAGTATTTAAGATATGTGGTGTTGCATAGGGGGAAGCCTAGAACAGGGGGAAAAAGCTTAGGAAGCAGTTTAAGAGAGGTAAAGGAAGAAACAGGTATTACCAAGCTAGCCCTTTATAGTTCGAATACATTTGACCAAATATATTCGCCTGGAGAAAACTCCCTATATATTACCCCAGTATTTGTTAGCTTTATAGAGGAAAATCAAGATGTACGTTTAAATAATGAGCATAGTGGCTATAAATGGTTGTCTTTTGAAGAAGCAAAGGAATTCGTAACACTGCCAGGAAATAGAGGTTCTTACCTTTATCGAAAAGAACTTTATTAAGAAAAAAACTACGGAATGGTTACGTATTAGAGGGGAAAATGTGGGAGAGTAAAATGATAACATATATTTACATGGTAAGACACGGTGAATCGCCAAAAGCCCAAGGAACAGAACGAACAAGAGGGTTAACAGAAAAAGGAAAAGAGGATTCTGAACGTATAAGCAAAATGCTACAAAAGGAAGAAATTGATCTTTTTGTTTCCAGTCCTTATCAACGTGCTATCTTAACCATTAATGATTTAGCTGCAGCCTTGGGCAAAGAGGTGTTCATTATGGAAGATTTAAAAGAAAAAGTGTTTAGTCTAGATACTGTTCCATTAACTAATAATGAATTGTATCCATTTCTTAGTAAATCGTTTTCGAATCCAGATTATGCGTTAGCTGGAGCTGAGTCTAATAGAGTATGTCAAAAACGGGCAATAAAGGTTTTAAAACAGTTACTAACTACATATGCAGGAAAAAAGATCGCAATCGGAACCCACGGTGTAGTAATGACGTTAATGATGAGCTACTACGATAGGCGGTTTGATTTAGAATTTTTACTTCATACGACAAAGCCAGATATTTACCGAATGAAATTTATGAAAAATGAATTAGTAGAAGTGGAAAGATTGTG
Source organism: Niallia circulans (assembly GCF_003726095.1). Lineage (NCBI taxonomy): Bacteria > Bacillati > Bacillota > Bacilli > Caryophanales > Bacillaceae > Niallia > Niallia circulans. The sequence goes on along the minus strand of NZ_CP026031.1, from coordinate 1,532,731 downwards.
GGAGTGATTTTAAGGGGAGGACTTTCTTATGAATGAGCAAAGTGCGACTAATAAAGCGGCATGGGAATATCGTGCCTATGAATTTTGGATAAAGCGAGATGGCCGCCCAAAGGAAAAAGCGAAAGAAATAAGGAAAGACCCTCGAGCAAGTTTAAAAAAGCATCAAGCATTATTAGAGAATGTTGAGGGGAAAAAGATAGCAAATCTATGTGGATCAAATGGCAGGAAGGCAGTGCCATTAGCACTGTTAGGAGCTGATGTGACAGTCTTCGATATATCAAAGGAAAATGAACAATACGCGAACGAGCTAGCTTATTATGCTAATACTTCCATAAATTATGTGGTAGGAGATGTTTATGACATCGATTTACAAACATATGGAGAAACGTTTGACATTCTCTATTTGGAAGGGGGAGTACTCCATTATTTTCATGATTTAGATCAACTTATGTCCCTTTTATTTTCAATTTTAAAAAAGGATGGCACAATGATTCTAAGCGATTATCATCCTTTGCTGAAATGCTTGAATAAAGATTTCTCGGCGATGCACACTTATTTTGATACGGAAATACATTCAGGCGATATCGCATATAAACATTTTTTCCCTGAAGAAGAGCAAGATGGTTTTCACGATGTTTCTCTCCGCTTTTATACACTTAGCGAAATTCTTAATGCAGTTATTACGGCTAGGTTTACATTAGATCGATTTGAGGAACATCCTGGATGGAAAAAGGAGAATATTCCATGGGAATTTACGATTATTGCCAGGAAATGAATTGAGAAAATGATAATGAAATTTCACATGCTTATTTGATGGAAAGGGAACGATAGGATGAATCGCAAAATGAGGAAATCCCAAAATAATAAAGCTATTTATGGTGTTTGTGGGGGATTGCTGAGTTTTTTGGAATTACGCCACTAGGTACTCGCTTAATCTTTATAATCACTATGCCAGTATCCATTCTAATTTATATTATTTTAGTAAATAGTATGTCTGATTCCCCGAGAAGCTTGTAAATAAATTACTAGGAGATTTAGAAATGATTAATGCATTAAAGTCGGATTGTCAAAATTGCTTTGGATTATGTTGTGTAGCATTGCCATATGGAGAATCAGCAGATTTTCCCTTTAATAAAGAGAGCGGGATACCATGCAGAAATTTATGTTCAGACAATGCTTGTTCCATCCATGATAAATTGAGAAAAACAGGATTCCGCGGCTGTGTATCATATGAATGCTTCGGTGCAGGGCAGCATGTATCCCAAACCATTTATAAAGGGAAAGATTGGCGGAGTGGTAAGCATGCAGAAGAAATGTTCCTTATCTTTCCGCTTGTTCAACAACTACATGAAATGCTCTGGTATCTAAATCAAGCACTTACGTTAAAGGAAACTGCTTCTTTTCATGATAAACTTCAACTTATTTATGATGAAACCGTTGAACTAACGGAAAGAACACCGCAAGAGATTTTAACAATTGATCTTAATTCCCATCGAAGGAAAGTTAACGAGCTCTTAATTGCTGCAAGTATAAAGTATAGAGGGAGTAGGACGAATAAAGGGAAAAAGAGGTTGAAAAATAAATCGGACCTTATAGGGGCCGATTTAAAAGGATTAGATTTACAAGGAGAAAATTTTCGAGGCAAGCTGATGATTGCTGCAAATCTAAGTAATAGTGATTTGCGAGGAGCTGATTTTATTGGTGCGGATCTTCGAGACGCTGACTTAAGGGTAGCAAACCTGGAAGCTGCGCTCTTCCTTACACAATCGCAAATTAATTCCGCTATTGGCGATGTTCATACTAAAATACCAAACTATTTAGAAAGACCCAAACATTGGATAGAGAGAGAGATTTTGTGAATATTTATGGAGCTTTTTTATGGAATGCGCTCTTTCTTAACTGAAGTCCTAAACCGGCTTCAGATTTTTTCATTTAAAAGGAAAGGACAAATTTAGAAATGCATACATATTCATATAGCTACTAATTGTTAGATCATCCATAGAAAGAGGCGATATTACATGGTGAGACTAAATACTTTATATCAGCATAAAGTAAAGGGCTGGCAATCAAAGCAAGTTATTTATCAAATTCCTCCCTCCATTGGAGAAACAATTGTCATTGAAAAAGCTTATTACAAAATTGTGAATATCATCCATTACAGCGAGGAGGGCTCTTTAGAGGTAATAGCGGACACTGAATAATAACTTACAGAAAAAAGCTGTGAGATAGGTAGAAATATTTGTTGTTTCTTAAGACCAAATACCCATAGTTTCCATTATCCCAATTAAAGATGTCTAATTATCTTCATTTAAGCTATAATAGTAATAGACACACTCGAAAAGGAGAATGTATGAAAACAAAGGCTAAGATTAAAGGTGTAAAGTATAGCACAGATTACAAATTTCCAAGGTATAAAGTGAAGTTAGAAACACCTGAGGGGAAAGTATTAATCATTGCCTTCGATCATACTTTAGCTTCCAAAACAAAAGGGTATGTTCCATTAAATGTTAATTATGATGGAGAAGACATGGGGAATAAATTGTCATGGTATTCTAAAAAAATTGAAAATATGACCATTAATGACTTTTTAAGAATTTTAGCTGGTAAAATTGATAAGTTTTATAAAGTTAGTTAAGGAGACTCTCTGTTTGAGAGTTTTTTTTATTATTGCAAAGATAACGCTTACAAAAGAAGAGATGCTTCATATTATATATTAGATAATCGAATAGGATAGGAGCATGTATATGATATTCGAAGCGTTCCCATTGCTAGTGAAGTTTTTATTTTACCTAATATTTATTTTATCGACGAATCATACTTAACAGGAGCAATTTTCTATGTTTAAAGAAAATCTTGTTACTGAATACAAAATATTCAAATGCAAAATTATTTGCTGAATTCTAAACTGAATTTAGCTTTTTTTTATTAAGTAATCACGATATAAAGAGTACTATGATAACGGAAGAAAACTATTTACGCTTAAAAAGTGAATCCTATGGTATATCTATATCGTCTAACTTGCGAATCTATAAGGGGGGGAAGAAGTGATTTCGAAAAGACTAGAACATTCATTATTAAGAGAGCTAGAAGAGAATGAATTAGAAGAGCTGTTAGAAGAAATTATGATTTTGTATGGTGATGAACTGACAAGGTTGGCTTATACATATGTAAAAGATATAGAAACGGCAAAAGATATTGTGCAAACTGTTTTTATTAAGTGTTATACCCATTTAAAGACGTTTAAAGGAGAAGCAAAATTAAAAACATGGCTTTACCGAATTACAATCAATAAGTGTAAAGATCATATAAAAAGTGCCTATGCGAGGCGGTTTAGCTTATTTAAGAAAGATATAAATCATAAGAGCGCCACTATGCCGTCACCAGAAGAAGAAGTAATGATTCAAACGATGCAAGCAGAGCTAAAAAATATAATTTTAAGTCTTCCGCCAAAATATGCTGAAGTAATCCTTTTATACTACTATGAAGAGCTAGATATAAATGAAATTGCAGATATTCTCCAAATTTCTAAGAATACTGCGAAAACGAGACTGAGAAGAGGTAGAAAAAATCTATTGCCATTTCTACATAAGGAGGAATTCAGATGAAGAATGATTCCAAAGTTATAAAAGAGACACTAGGTGATGTTATGGAAGATGTAAACTTTTCTGAAAGTGATCGACAGAAAGTTATATTCGAAGTGAAAAAGTTGGAGAAAGAGAATGCCTCGCATCCTAATATACTCCTTTTATATAAAAAGCATATCGTAGCAACTATCACGTTTTGTTTATTTATCTCGATGCTGCTGACTTTTCCAAAATTGTCTCCAACTCTTGCAAACACACTTTCCTCTCTCCCTTTTATCGATTCAATTTTCAAAGCATATGGGGATGGAGGGTTAAAGAAAGGGAAGGAAAGCAAATTAGTATCAAATATTGTTGCCACATCGAAAAGTGATGAGGTAGAAATGACGATAGAGGAAGCAATTTATGACGGGGAAAGAATCTCCTTTAGTTATGTAGTGGAATCAAAGGAGCCAATAAGAGAGTATCAGATTGATAATTTTAATGTTTCCTTTAAGGAAGAGGCAAGCGCAGCTACAGGTAAGTTAACAGATGGGAATTATGAAATGGTGACTGCCAATAAAGTAGCTGGGATTGGAACAGTTATTTTTTTACAAAATGAGGAATTACCAAAGGAAATTGAAGTTCATCCCTATTATGCATTAGTAATAAACGGAAAGTATGAGATTTTTCAATTTGAATTTAAACTTAGCAAAACGGAAAACGTAAAAACGATTGCTCCGATGATTACGAGACAAAGCAATGAGAGTGAGTTTACTGTGAAGGAGATCAAAAGAACGCCAATCACTACTGTTGTTAATTTGAGCTTTAAAGGTCCGGTGACGAAATTCAAAGATAATATGATGATGTTTCGACTAATCACAAATGAAGGAGAAGTAATTCCTTGGATTTCCAATACCAATGGCTATGGTGGAATCACAATAAAGGGTAATTTAGAAGTAATGGATTCTATTCAAGAATCATTTGAAGGGTTAGAGAAAAAAAATACAGATTCGGTGACTATTCAACCAATAATCGCCAATAATAATCAGACTAATAGTCCAACTGAAAAACCATTTAGAGGAAAGGGGACTAAATTAGATTTAGACGATTTGGGAAAAATCAATATTATTGGCGTTAAGTATACGGGAAATGTAATGAAAATAACGTATGAATTAAATAGCCAATTTCCTTTTCTACATTCGAATTATTTTACATTAAAGGATCATTTGGGAAAAGTATATTATGGTGCTAATACATCCAAAACTTTTAAAGAAAAGGATCATTATATTATCGAAGAAGAATTTATGAATATTCCCAGACAAGGGCTAACGATTGAATATATGCAAGAAGAAGCTCCTCGAATATTAACAGATTTAGAAATTGAAGTTCCGTTAAAATAATCTTAGAATGAAAAAAATGGAATACTAATAAACTAGACCAAATTGCATAGGATTTGGTCTTTTCTGATTCCTATTGTAGATGAGTTTGCGAATAAAAAGAGATATTTTTAATGTAAGATTTATATTGCATTCTATCGTTGTATAATGTAAGATAAATCTAACAAATTGTTGAATATATATTTCATTGTGTAGGTGAGTATATGGCAAGTAAAATGAAACTAGCAAGAATAGAAAAAGGTTTAACACAAGAGCAGCTTGCAAAACGAGTGAATGCCACTAGGCAGACTATCGGGTTGATTGAAAAAGGAGAATACAATCCTAGTCTGAATTTATGTATTGCTATTGCTAAAGAATTAAATACAACATTAGATGATTTATTTTGGGAGGTCGAGTTGTCATGAGATCTTGGATATCTTTTTTATTACCTAATGATGAATATAAGGAAAAAAGGATTTTGTACTTTTTTTCAGAAGGAGCAATAATCCTTTTGCTTATCCTTGCAGGAATGCTTATTTTGAATAACTATGTTAATTTAGATGCTAAAACATCTCTATTACTACCTATTGCGATATTTCTCCTTTATGTGTTAGGGCGGTATATACTATCTGGTATTGAGTATGCAGATATTGCAACAGAAGATTCCTATAAGAAAGAATTAAGAAGTATTGTGATGAAAACAAGTAGTTTTGTTATTTTATTTTTCTTGTTTTATGCTATTTTTTTAGGTTTGCCAGCCAACATAAATGAATGGATGGAAACAATTGTGTTAATAGTGTTCGCAGGTTTGCTATGGTTTTTCGTTAACTACATTTCTTTAAAACGTTCTTATAACAAAAATAAGGATTTGCTATAAACAATTTATATGTTCATTTGTTAAATAATAAAATAAACAAAGATTATGAAGATAATAGAATCCAAGCATTCCTTGTTTGCTTTTTCGGTGCAAGAACACAATGTTTTTGCACCGCTTTTATTATATTGTCGCTATTACAACGCTTCAAACCATTTTCCAAATTTACGAATACAGGACTCTTCTTTCTTTTCTTCATATATATGGAAATCATCTTCCGTAAATTCAGCAAGTGTTTTATTAAAATGGTTGGGAATGAAAATATACCAGAGATCAGACCATTTATTATTATTATCTAAACCTCTTATTTCTTCAGCTATCGTTCCTTGTGATTTGCTCGCAAAGTACGTTATTTGTTCACCATCATAATAGGCCAAACACGATCTAAATTCGCAAGCACGGTTATTTTCCTCTTTTAGTAATTTTAATATACCAGTAATACCGATAGTATCTAACATATGGTTTACATATGCTCTAGGAAAACCGTTTAATTCTTCGATGAAAAAACCAGAATCTAAAGCAATGCATGGTCTCTTAACGATTTCATATGCTTGCAAGACTTTTTGTTTAGCAATCTCTTTAATATCGTCAGTACGTGGCTCGCTTAACTCTTCCTGTATAGGAGTCACTTTTATATTTTTTAATTCCTTTTCAGCAGATGCAACTTTTCCTTTGTTGGTTGTTACAAATATAATTTCCTTCATCAAAGTGTCTCCTTGTGTTCGTAAATTACTTAATGAATTTTCCTGTTCTTTTAATATAACAAAATTTATAGAGAAAAAGAGAATTTTAGCTGATCGGTAAATAACTTTTTTACATTTTCATATAATGATCATAAAGAAGGGAGAAGAATGAATCCGATTGTTGTTATGATAATAATAGGATTGACTGTTCTTATAGATTATTTTTGGCTTGATAGAAATAAAAGCAGATGGGGATGGATGAAAAACTGGTCTAGCTTTGGCAAGGGGCTATTCTTTTCAGTGTTTATTATCATTTCTATATTAATTTATGTTGGATTAAGTGCAGTATATTTTTAAGGATATTCGTTAAAAAATGAGATTAAAGAACAAATACCTATAGCAAAAGTGATGCATCTTAACCTTGTTTGTAGCTAGAATAACAAATGAATATGCGATATGATAGACTCAGGAATCAAAATGAGATTATTGGCAATAGAGTGTATGGTGGAGGATGAATATGGAAGTTTTTGCAGAGTTTTTAGCAGGGATTGATAATCCAGAGCATCGGGATCGAACAGAAGAGGTCTTGCATTGGGTAATGAAAAAATTCCCCAGTTTAGTGCCGAAAATTGCTTGGAATCAGCCGATGTTTACGGATCATGAAACATTCATAATTGGCTTTAGTATTGCAAAGCAGCATTTGGCAGTCGCACCTGAAAGAGCGGGAATCATCCAATTTTCAGATGAAATTGTACAAGCAGGCTATGATCATACGAAGCAGCTCGTACGAATAAAATGGAGCAATTCCGTTAATTTTTCTTTATTAGAAAAAATGATTGACTTTAATATTACTGATAAAGCAGATTGTAAGACATTTTGGAGAAAAGAGTAATAATAGAAGGGTGTACTTGTATGGCAAATAGAAAATTAAATCCACAGGTGGAGGAATTTTTAAGCAAAGATAGCCAGTGGCAGGAAGAATATGTGAAGCTACGACAGCTTGCTCTTGAGTGCGAAGAGCTGACGGAAGAATTTAAATGGATGCATCCATGCTACACTTATAAAAATAAAAACATTGTGCTCATTCATGGATTTAAAGAATATTGTGCTCTTTTATTTCATAAAGGTGCTCTCTTAAAGGATCCTCAAGGAATTCTAGTCCAACAAACAGAAAATGTCCAGGCAGCGCGGCAAATTCGCTTTAAGAACTTACAAGAAATAATGAAAAGGGAATCTGCCATAAAAGAATATATTCTTGAAGCAATTGCAGTGGAAAAATCAGGTTTGGAAGTGATGGTAAAAGAGCACAAAGAATACAGTATTCCTGAAGAACTTGAAAGGAAATTTGAAGAAATACCTGCATTAAAAACTGCTTTTGAAGGATTGACACCAGGGCGCCAAAGAGCTTACATTCTTCATTTTTCCCAGCCAAAGCAAGCAAAAACAAAAGTAACAAGGATTGAAAAGGCAATGGAGAGAATCCTAAATGGCAAGGGATTAAATGACTGCATTTGTGGCCTTTCCCAAAAAATGCCTAATTGTGATGGCTCACATAAATTTGCCGGCAAAAAATAGTCGCAAAGGGACTGTATTAATGTTTCTGAAAGGAAGCTGAGAACTGTCTTTTTTGTTTTATTTGAAAAAGAAGGAATTTTCTGTCTAAACATAGAATTATTCATAAAAATATGTTTAGAGAGGTGTAAGAATGGACCAAATTAGTTGTATTTCCTACATATTGCATCAGTCTCGCGAAGAAAACATACAAAAAATAGCAATTGATCTATTAATTGGAGACATTTCGTTAAAAGAAGCAGAAAAAATTTCTCCTAAAGTGAAGAAAGAGCTGAAGAAGGCAGAAGCATTGTATAAAAGCCATCGAGTTGATTTAAAGGCGGTTTCCGTATTTGTACAAGACTTTATGTTTGTAACAGGATAGTTTATTGATAAATAAGTCTATTGTTAAAGTATTTCTTTCCATAAGAGATACTTTTTATTTTACTCTGTTTTTTTATAAACAATAAAAAACAAATAATTATTAATAAAAATTTATTGTAAAACGATAAATTATATGGTAATTTAAAATAGAAATAAATTAGTGAGGTGTTTTTGATGAAACAAGTATCAACGCTCTTTTTAAAGATTGCTGTTATTCTTATTGGCGTACCTATTCTGGCCTTATGTATCTTCTTAGTACCAGAAATCGGAAATTTTGCTGCTGAGTTGTATCCAAATAATGCTTATTTAAAATATCTGATAATGTTTGATTTTTATGCAGCAGCAATTCCTTTCTACTATGCATTATATCAAGCATTTAAACTGTTAAACTATATTGATAAGAATGAAGCATTCTCGGAGTTATCCGTTAATGCACTAAAGAAAATAAAAAACTGTGCTCTTTCTATAAGCGCGATTTTTGTGTTGGGATTGCCGCTATTCTACCTTTTAGCAGAAAGGGATGATGCGCCAGGAATTATTTTAATTGGACTTGTTCTGATTTTTGCTTCGATGGTCATTGCCGTTTTTGCAGCAGTGCTTCAAAAGCTATTAAAAGAGGCAATTGATATAAAATCAGAAAACGACTTAATCGTCTGAGGTGATACAAATGGCAATTATAATAAATATTGATGTAATGTTAGCAAAAAGAAAAATGAGTGTAACAGAATTATCGGAAAAGGTTGGAATAACAATGGCTAATCTTTCTATTTTGAAAAATGGAAAGGCAAAAGCAATCCGTATTTCAACATTGGAAGCAATTTGCAAAGCATTGGATTGCCAGCCAGGCGATATACTGGAATATAGAAATGAAGAGGAAATCTAGTGATAAGAGCATTAAAGCAGCTTATTTGTTTCGGGTGGCAACAAGCTTTAGCTTGTGTTTTTCCTATAGCTATTTTTGCATCACTGGCAATGACAAAAATGATAGAACTTCCCTTGTTACCAAGATACGATTGGCTGCTTCTTATCTGTCTTTTTATGCAGTGGGTGATGGTCCGTACTGGTTTGGAAACGATTGATGAGTTAAAGGTTATAACCGTTTTACATTTGATTGGACTTGCCCTTGAGCTTTTCAAGGTTCATATGGGTTCATGGTCTTATCCAGAAGCGGGCTTTACAAAAATTTTTGGCGTCCCTCTCTATAGTGGCTTTATGTACGCAAGTGTTGCGAGTTTTTTATGTCAGGCATGGCGGAGGTTAAAGGTAGAGCTAGTAAATTGGCCATCTTTTTTAGTTGTTGTGCCACTTGCTGCTGCTATATATTTGAACTTTTTCACCCACCATTTTTGGATAGATATTCGTTGGTATTTATCTGGATTAGTCATAATCGTATTTTGGAAATCCTGGGTATTTTACAAGGTAAATGGCATTAAATATCGAATGCCGCTAGCACTCTCTTTTGTACTGATTGGATTTTTTATTTGGATAGCGGAAAACATTGCAACTTATTTTAGTGCATGGGAATATCCCAATCAAAAAGATGCTTGGAGCCTTGTTCATGTTGGGAAAGTGAGTTCATGGCTATTATTGGTGATAGTTAGCTTTCTTATTGTGGCAACTTTGAAGCTGGTTAAGGGGAAAAAAACCAGCTTAAATAATGATGGGAAATAAAAAGCGTAAACAGATAGCTCCTTGATGTGAATGAAGTCTTGGAGCTATTATTAAATTTATTTTAGTCTTCCTCATCAGCTTCATTCGAGTACACTTCTTTTCCTACTCGGATCCATTTCATCATATTTTGTTTATCTGGATAAGTTTCCTCTAAGTAATTGTATTTTCTAAAAAGGCTTGTCCCTTTTTCGTTAATCTAGCTGGCTTTAGGGAGAAAAAGGTATCGATTCTAAGTACTCTTTCAATAAATCCTTCATTTTCTAAAAAAAGGATGAAATTTTCAAATTGCCGCTGTTGCATATCATAATCTTTTGCTGTTGGTAAAGCAATGCCCTTATGTATCTCTCTTAGAACGCTGTAGGCAGCCCTCATTTAGAAACTCCTTTTTTCTTTATTTTAAACTTTCACATTTAAATCATTTCGAGTAATCGCATAGATAAAACTACAAATACTACCAATAAAATCTATCATTATGGCAAACAATTGATTATGTCCTTCTATTTTAAAACAAAGCTCCATTATCATGGTCTGGATTAAAATAATGAAAAGTCCACTAATAGACTGAAAAATAAGAGCTTCAAAAAGTTCATCTATCTTATTTTCTATTAAAAATAAGATAGCATAAAGAAATAGATAACAAAAAAGCTCGCGAAAAAACCTTTTATCACATTTATCATAAAAAAATCCTCTAATTTATTTTTGAACTATTCGATATTTTACCAAAGAACAGAGCTAATATGTTTTAAAACCAATAAAATAATAAATCCATCTCATCCTTATAAGGGTCAAGGATTGCAGGATTTCAAAAAATATACTAAGGAGGATAGAATCTGGTTTTAGAAAATTTAGTAGGAAAAAGCAAAACTAGCCTTTGAGGGAGTCAAGTCTTTCAGGATTTAAAATTATCAGAGACAGCATTTGAATGAAGAGTTATTTAGGAAAATAAAGGAATATAAGTAGGTCTTTGGTATTTAGCTATTTTTCACCTTATCATTTCCCATTCCCTCATTTATAATATATGTATGTAAAATATTTACATGATAGGGAGGGAGCCATTTGAATGATAGAAAACAGTTAAAGGCGTTGGCAATGAAAAAAATAGCTCAGCTCATGAATTCTTTATCTGATGAATCAAAGGATAAATATCGTACGGCAATCCATGCGTTTGCTGACTTATATTTGGAGGACGAGCTCGTCTTTCGGGAACTCTATTTTGCTTATAAGCAAGGACTCCGTTCCTATGATATAAAGAGTACCAACCAGGAGGCCATTTATTATAGAAAAGAGGATAAGGAGCATGTGATTCAGTTTAGACAGTCCCATTATCGTTTACAGGACCATCTTTTCTTCCCCTTCGTTACTTCCTGCATAGAAATAATGAGAGAAGTGCTGCCATTAGGGTCAGTTGTGGAACTGAATCCACTTTACTTTCTGCCAGAACAGCAAACTTCTTCAGCAGCCAAAATTGTCATCACTAAACGTTATACCGTTCCAACAGGCTATCAAACGTTTTTTCCGTACGGCGGTGTGGTTTATCCTGTAGGAGAAATGAAGAAAGATGCTATCCTTTATTTCACAGAGCCTTTGATTACAAATGTCATCCACAAGGGTTTTAAAGATGAGATGGAAGAAGCATTTGAACTGCTTATGAAAGAAGAGCTAGTTGTAGAAAAAAAGATGACATCAATTGAGTTTTCCGCACAGGACATGCAATCGTTACAAGTGGAAATGGAAAGAGCTGGTGAAAGATAATGGCAAACTATACGTCAAGCTTTTCCTCTAGCTTAGTATCAAATATGATCTCTTTTTTGGAAGATGCCAAAGAGGGCATACAGAAAAATTTTGAGCAAATGGACTTAGAAAATGCCTCTGTCGAAGAAGAGATGCGGGAAAAAATAGAAGAAATGATTAGAGAACTGAATCGACTGATTGTCGCTATTGAATCCGTTCCTTTTAGATGAGAAAATAGGAGAGAGGAGTTTACCATTGGGAACCGCACAGATAAAGATGGATATCCGTGAGTTACAGGCAACTTTACAAACCCTGCAATCCAGTATCGATGAGTTTAGTAGTTACACAGACACCTTTCGTACAGGCACAAGAAATCAGTTGAAAAACTTTCATTCTGATTTCATCGATAAAGTGGATGCTATTCTGGATCATATGAATAATGATGTAAATAAAGAGTTAGTAAAAAATATGCATGCTGTCTATACAGCCGGTAAAAGTATATTGGAAGAAATGACAAAGGCAGACGAAGAAATCGGCAAGGACATTCGGAGCGGTCAGTCATGAAACGGGACTTAAAAATTAACTATGGGATTCTGGATCAGATTATTGAACAGCTTCATACATATAAGCGGGCCCTTCATCAGATGCAGACTTCTCTAAATACGATAGCTGGCTATACAGAGAGGAACGCGGGAAAGAGTCTGGAAGCCTGGGAAGATCTTATGCAGGAATCCAAGAAAAATATCCAAAGCTACCAGACGCAAATAGAGGATTTATTAACATTGTTTGAAAACTATGTGGCTGATACAACGGCCTATATTACCCCTATTTCCAGAAACAGCATGATGAGAGTCGATCGGAACGATATTTGGGGGAATCTCACCCAAATTGAATGGGGAGTAACCTATAGACTTAGCCGTGCCATTCAGGAAACGTATCGGTCCCCCAGCCTTCTATTTAGTCTGTTTGACGATACAGATCTGGAAGAAAGAGAGCGAAGCAGATATAATAAACAACAGCTGGAAAGCATTCGAAATAACATGGAATCTGTTCAATCCAGGTTAAAAAATAAAATGGAAGAGCTGTGGGATCTCTATGAATCAAAAGTAAAAAAGTATGAAAATACAGATGATGAATATGCAAACAAGGCCTCTCAGGTCAAGGATCGCTATACAACTTTCTCTGAAAAGGTAAGCGATGTGATTTCTGTAACAGCAGAGGGAGCTTGGGATTTTGTAAAGGGGCTCGCAGTAGCGATTTATGAGATAGCCAAAGGCCTTATTACGCTTGTGGTCGATGCTGGAATCGTGGCCGCATCAGGAATCATTCCAGATTCTATAGAGCCAGATTTTCTAAAAAAAGCTTCTACGAAAAGGATAGAGAGTGCTACAGAAACACTCGATGCGGTTATCCACGACCCCGTAATTGTCCTTGAATCGATGGCGCAGTCTATAACAGACACCGCCGAAAAAGAAGGGATCATGTATGTATCGGGAAGTGCAGCCACTTCCTTCCTCCCATATGTCGGCCAAGCAAAATACCTTAAGCTGTTAAAAGTGGAAAAAAGTAAAAATAAAACCAACGGAATCCGTTCAGCCATTTCACAAAAAACAACAGAATCGCTCCAACGGATCGATGGAAGCAAGAAAGAGAACAGCCTATGGCCTAATGGCATAAAAAATAGTGGAAAACAATATGTCCAAGAAGTCACCCACTTCTTTAGACAAAACTTTATGCCCCATCCGTCCTTCCAACTAAGTACAGCGAATCAGGCTCCTGTCAATGTGTGGAGCAGAGCCACAATAGAAAAGCGGATGGATTCCATCGTTCCGGTCTCTTTGAGGAAAGTGGAAGGGAAGGGGACTACTAAGGGTATAGGAAAAGGAGAACAAGTATTAGATAAGGTCAAAACATATGAACAAGCTAGAAACAAGGCACTTGACCTAGTTGGAGATTTAGGACCAAACTCACAGCCATACACAGGTACGCTTAAGTCAAGTGTTGGATATGGTCAAGTTGTTGGTAGGCAGTCTGCTGACGGAAAAGTAAGATGGAGATTAGATTATGACCCTAATAAGGGGACACATATAAATATTGAGGATTTTCGTAATGGTAAAGGGGCTAATGCCCGAAAAATCGCTATCCCATTTGAGGGTAACGAAAGCACCTTTAAATCTTTATTAAAACAATTAAATAGATAAGGGGATTTTAGATGAGTTTATTTGATGAGTGTATTGAAGCACTGGATGAGGATGTACATGTCTTATCTGATAATAATAGAGAGCAAATATTAAGCAATTTTGAAAGTTCTTTTCCATTTGCTGAGTGGGGGCGTATTGAATGGGAGAAAGTGTCTAATCATGCTGCAGTGGATACAGTCGATGAGATAATCTCCTTTTTACACCAAAACATAGATGAATACAGTAATGTTGTTTATATAATTTGGGATGAAGGGACGTTACCAATTATCCAATCTACTTTAGATAAAGTATTTAAAGTTATAGATGATGTTACTGCTGTAAGTTTTGATACATGGATATTTTCACCATCTGCAGGATATGTTATTGAAATATTTCATGATGGTGAAGTAAAAGTAGGATTAAAGTAGAATGGATTTAACCCTCAAAAGAGAATTAATGTTACTCATTTGAGGGTTTTTTTAGTGACGGAGTGCCGAATTAACTGCTTTTTATTCAGAGGATTGAAATAACTCTTGTAAGCCGTATATTATATTTTATTGATTTACATTGACGTACAATTGCTTTAAAATGTGTACCTTATCTAAAGTATTTTATATCCTATAAATAACCTATAAATAATCAGATACCACCATTCCTAACCTCAATACTTTACCTTTGATTTCTCCTTGCCTTTTAAATTTTTCGCAACTTTTACGTACATAGAACGATGACTATAGCAAGAGGACTACTCCACCTCGATTAACTCCTGAATGTCGATGTCTAACACTTTGCAAACCGTTTCTAATGTTGATAGATACACTCTGTCCACATTGTCTGAACAAAGATGGCTGATTGTATTTGGTCGCAAACCTGTCATTCGTGCCAATTCACGCTGTGAAAGGTCTCGTTCTTTAAGGATTTCCTTTAGCTTGATTGTAATAGGCATGGTACTTCCCTTCCTCTTATTCATGTTACCTTTTACGATACATCACAAACTTGTATCGGTAAAGGGGTTGATTGTATCGCTAAAGCCGCATACAATGAATTTATATTAATTATAGCGGCTAAGCGTTACGTTAATTGAGATTAGCGTAACGGAGGGGGAAACTACCATGAAAGTTATCGGATATATTCGAGTATCTACACAAGGACAAGCAAGAGATGGTTACAGTCTTGCTTACCAAAAAGATGAAATCAAGACTTACTGTCAGACTCATGGATACACGCTTTTACGCTTGTTTAGGGACGAAGGTATCAGTGGGGCTAAAGTAGACGAAGAAGCGTTAGAAGTGGACAGATTAGGCTTTCAGGAGATGTTGGAGTATCTCACCCATCAAAAGGTGGATTATGTTGTCACACTGAATACAAGCCGTTTATGGCGGTCAGACATTGTGAAAGTGTTAGTTCATCGGGAATTGAAAAAGTATGGAATAGACATTCGGAGTATTGAACAACCACAATACAGTATCCATAAGAAAGACCCTAGCGATTTTTTAATCAATGGTTTAATGGAGTTATTAGATCAATATCAACGATTAGAAATCTCTTTAAAGCTAGGGAGAGGGCGGAATAAGAAAGCCCAACAGGGCGGCTATTCAGGTGGAAATGTCGCATTAGGCTACAAAGTGGAAAAAGGTAAGAAAATCCTTGTCATAGATGATAGACAAGCCAAAACCGTACAACGAGTGTTTGACTTAAAGGAACAGTATCCTTCATGGTCATTAACTCAACTAGCGGAACAACTGAATGAGGAAGGTCATCGAACAAAACAAGAAAAGTTGTTTACTAAAGTCCAAGTCAAAAGGATTTTAGATAGAAAAGCCTTTTATAGTGGGTTATACCACTATGGTGACATAACAGCAGATGGCAAACATCAAGCCATTTTATAACGGTTAACAGATAGAGAATGGATAGGCTTTCGTACCCTTGCGAGTCCCTAGAGACTAACGCTCGACCTAAGGTTGCTGACATTCTCTGTCTTACTTTATCCGTTCAATCGAATATAGGGGTGAGGTTTTCTGATGAGAAGAGATAAGTATATTTATATAGGACTAGATTTACACAAGTTTCAACATACAGCGGTGATATTGGATTGTTGGAATGAAAAGCTAGGGGAAATGACGTTTCAAAATAAACCAGCCATCTTTCCAAGTTTACTAGAGTATGTGAATAGGTATTTAACAGAAGATTTGACCCCTATATTTGGATTAGAAGATGTAGGTGGTTACGGACGAGATTTAGCGTTGTATCTGCTTGAACAAGGTTACATTGTGAAATTTGTTAACTCCTCTTTATCCAATGCAGAACGGAACAGCTATGCGATGACACAAAAGAATGATAGTTGGGACGCTCAATGTGTGGCAAGGGTTTTAATACGTGACCTACCGTATTTACCTGAAGCTACACCATCTGATATTCATTGGATAATCGCTCAACTTGTTGGTAGAAGAAATGCTTTAGTGAAAACACAAACATCCTTGAAAAACCAACTGCATATGCAATTAAACTATCATTATCCAAGTTACAAGGATTTCTTTTCAGAAGTAGATGGAAAAACAGCTTTAGCTTTTTGGGAAAGCTACCCTTCACCATCTCATTTGGAGGGGGAAACAGTAGAGGACTTACGGAAGTTCCTATTAGAAGTGAGTAACAATGCTTGTTCCACTAGAAAGGCAGAGCAAATATTAACACTTGTTCAAGCAGATGGAGAAGTAAAACGAGAATACCAAACATCAAGAGACTTTATCATTCAAAGCATAGTTCGAGATATTAGCTTTAAGAAAAGGGAAATCAAGAAGGTAGATAGAGAATTAAAAGTAACTATTCAGAAGTTAGGTATGCAGCTTGAAACCATGCCAGGGATTGATACGGTTACTTCATCCGCTTTAATTGCTGAAATCGGAGACATTCACCGGTTCGCAAACTCTGACAAATTAGCAAGATATGCAGGGATAGCCCCTATCAAGATGGGTTCGGGTGGCAAGGAAACGATGAAGAAAACGAAACAAGGCAACCGAAAGCTATATGATGTTTTTTACAACCTAGCTGTTCAACAAGTCCAAGTAAGTAAGGGGAATAAAATTCCTCGTAATCCTGTGTTTTATGCTTACTATAATCAAAAGCAAAGTGAAGGGAAATCCAAGTCACAAGCCCTTCTCTGTATTATGAGGAGATTAGTCAGAATTGTCTATGGTATGATGAAAAATAAAACGGCTTATATTCTGCCAAGAATGCCTGAAACGAAGGCAAGTTAATTAGTTTGGGTGGTGGTTAAATAGACTGCCATCCTTTTATTAAGTACTAATTTAGATATTCCTAAGGGTACGGGTGATGTTACTCCTAAAAAGAAATCTGTACTAGATTTGCTTAAAGAGCGTTGGGAAGCAGGTAATAATTTTAATAAGGAAAATCGTCCTCGTTTCCCTTATAATGATGAGGTAGAGTTGGAAGCAAAAGAAGTAGGGGGCAAAAAGTAAGTAGTTGACTCAAATGTACCCAACAAGGAAATAGTATCGAGAAAATTTACTCAACTTAGTGAAGTGCAAGAAAAAAACAGCTAAGAGTTACTTAAATGAAATCACAAAAAAACATTCTTGGGGTTCTAAAATAACAAATGGGACTTTTAATTCTAACGCTTTCAAAGAAGGGCGACTTAAAGTGAATTAATATTAGAAATACCTGTACAAAATAAACTAATTCAGCAAACAATTCTTGATGAGGCAACAAAAAGCAGGATTATTATTAGGGATATTAAGGGGAAGGTGTATAATTGACTATGAAAATTTATTATTGTGACGAATGGTCGGACATCAAAAAGAAGCCTTGGAACATACTTGATGTCCGTACTGCATACACATACCATCAAAAACAAGAACCATATACGGCGGTATTATTAGAGGATGAGAAACCTAAGTATATTGTAAATGTTACAAATGAATGGGTTTCGTTGGGGTTTTATGATGACCTGATTCGTAAATATTTAAATTATGATTTTGAAGTTATGAGTGATGGTAAGATTTTTTTAAGAACAGCCATGTATTGGGAATATGATGATGAAACTGACATGGAAGTAAGCACCTTGATTTTGGGCTTCCGAGAAGATGGCTTTATAGCAATGGAAAAGAGAGATTTAAAGACCGGTTCAGTCGAGGAGCGCGAAACTAGCGATATCCTTGAAAGAAACTGGGATGTATTTCCTGAATTTGGTCATTACAATTATTTGTGTAAAGAGGAAAGATAACGTGTTTAGAGTACTCTAATGCCTAAATTAGTTATACGAAAGGGGTTTACGTGTACATAAAGCAAGTGAATTAAAATACAATTAAGATATTTGAGTTGGACAAAAAGAGCAATGATATGTTTGAAAAATAGAGACTCCATGAAGGTACTGCACATCATGGAGTTTTATTTTATATAGGATTTATAAAAAAATACGAAAATTGGATGATTTGACATTTACATGGTGTGGGGGACTTCTGATACTGCAAAACACGCAAACTAAAGACAATGACAAAGCTCGTGGCAATAAACAATAGGGTAACGTGAAAGTGTGTTCTGTTATTAATTTAGCTTAGCTTATTAATTATAAGTTGTATTCTTACTAGAAGCGGTCGTATAGTACTTGCTATTCATTTAAAAAGTGTTACGAAAATTAACATTTATGTAATGAGAGGTTAAAATACGCTAAGATAAAATCGAAGTAACATCAGAAATGGGTGAAAACATAAAAATAACTAGTAGGCTTAATTTAATGATTAAAAATGGAGAATAATCATTAGTGGGAGGTTAATTATGGAAAATGCTAACTTTAGTAGTTTAACAGAAGATGGTAAAGTAATATTTTTCCTTGGACTCTCAGAAAAAGTTTTGTCGGTATTTTCTCGCAAAGAAGATCAAATGTTAGCCCAAGAAGTTATATATAAATGTTGGGAATGGCTAAAAGGGAAAGAAAATATAGGGGTTATTCTTTATGAATTGTTAGATAATGAGGAAAATAGTATAACAATAATTCAAGAGATGTCAGATAATGAAACAGACTTCATAGCTTGGAACTGTGTTATTGATGCAGTTGCTTATACTAGTAGAAAAGCATTTGAAAGAGAAGGTGTCAAATATTATCCAGAACCAATTGCTTTAGTTAATGATACATTAGTAGACCATTTTATGGATTGTTTTGGAAAATGTGTAGAGAATGCAGATAGTTATATTCAAAGAATAAATTTTTTATTGGATAATTATAAGAATGGGAATATTGCGAATGATTGGCGGACAGAAATTTTAAAGGAATTACAACTATACAATTAACTATGACTCTATTATTATATGAACTTTCTTGAAAAGTGCTACAGAAACGGTCGATGCGATTATACACGATCCAGTAATCGTTCTTGAATCGATGGAATCAAGTAAGAGAACATCCTATGGCGTAACAACATAAAAAATAGTGGAAAATAATATGTCAAGAAGTCACCAAAGAATACTTATTTGAATGTAAAGTTGACACATTAAATTAAGGGAGCATTTTAATTGGATACCTTTGAGAATTTTTTAAAACATAATACTGTTGATGAAAGGATTATCTTAAAATATAAAGATAAACTTCCGGGAGAACTGATAGAAGTATGGTATAAATATGGTTTTGGAACATTATTAAACGGTTTTTTAAAATTAATTAATCCAGATGAGTATTTGGATATTTTAGAAAGATGTTATAGAAGGTACGAGCAAGCAATTCCAATTTTTACGACCTCGATGGGTGATATTATCGTGTGGGAAAAAGATAAATATGTTAATTTGTTGAACTTTAGGAAAGGACTCGTACACATTGTTTCATCTGGCTTTAACTTCTTTTTTGATGATTTAAAGGATAATGACTTTATAAATGATGAATTAATGTGGGAACCATACCCTAAAGCTTATAGTAAGTATGGTAGACCTGATTATGAAGAATGTTTTGGATACACTCCTTTACTAGGTCTAGGTGGATCTGAAAAAGTAGAAAATCTAAAAAAGGTAAAAATAAGAGAACATATTCTTATTATTACAGAATTTATGGGACCGATTGAATAGAACCAATCTCAAGATAAGCACTTGATCGCATTTAAGGTATCAAGTGCTTGTTTGTATGTAATATGCTTAGTTAAGCAAATGAATAATACTGCTTGAAATAGAGACCCCATGATGGCAATACCATTATGGAGTACGGTTGTAATACTAACTAAAGATACGGGCTCCTTTTGATTAGTGTAAAGCATTTAAACTAAAATGAATAATAATGCATGTGCGCTAAACAATGGATAACCTAAAAAGGTCACATAATGTACAATTTCTGCAGCGGTAGGGTGAAGAGGTTGAACGTTGTTGGGTATATACTTGTTTCAACGTAAGTCGCTCCCTTTTGTAACAGTACAACCTCAGTAGACTAACAGTTGGCAGCATTTTTATTAAATAGGAGGAACATGATTAATTAGATTAAGAACAAATCTGGGTGATGGACCTCAAACTGAAGTTTCTACTTTTAATGAGGCATTATTGGCGATGTCTGATGCGAAGCTGGAAGAATTTGTGGTATATTAATCCATGCAAGGAAGCTCAATAATTTCATGCCAAAAGGGTACAAAAAGCAAAAGATAAGATATCCACACTATGCATACATCATAGCCTGATCTTAATATATACTAGAGGTGCTTAATTATGGAAAATGATAGTAAATATACAAAGGATTTTGTCTTGAAAAACGGTGTAAACTTTGATGATTTATGGTTTACTTCATATAGTGACGAGATTCTTGATAACCCTGAAGATGAAGGTGGAAAGCCATTTACCGGATTAGCATTCGAACTGTACGAAAATGGGAATCTAATTTATTTTTGTTTCTATAAAGATGGATTAGCTCATGGTTTAAATCGCGAATTTTATGAAAGTGGAAAAATAAAATGTGAAGAGTACTTTAAATATGGACTAGTTAATGGAAAAAGTATTTGTTGGCATGAAAATGGAAATGTTAAATCGACAAGTGAAGTCGAGTTATCGATTGAATTGAACTATAAAGAATGGGACGCCAATGGAAAACTTATAATGGAAAAGGAATTAGAACAAGATAAAGAAAATGCGCAATATGCTATTTTATTAACAAGAAGAGAAATAAATCGTAACATAGGTAGGTAAGAAATCATTGAATAATAGATTTGTTTCAATTTAGAATATAAACATTATGCAAAAATAGAATGAAAAAGTGGTGTTTTCGTTGTTATTAAAACCGGAGTATGCCCAAAATATAATAGTCGGGGTAAAAACTTCTTCTCAATTCTCATGGTATCTAACAGAAAGAGATGTTTGGATACTAGATATAGTAAAATATAAAAAATTATATGAAAGAAATGGATTTAGTTTTGATATGGACTTTGCTCTTTCTCTAAGAAATAACATTTCAGTTGTAAATGAAAAGAATTATCGTCTCTATTTACAAGAATATACTGATTATCTCGTACCGTCTTCAGAATTAAAAAAGTTAGTTGAACATCATGATTATGGAAGTACTATTCTAGAATTGAGGCCATCATTATTTATAGACTTTAATCAAAAAAGCTTCTCTCTCTTTATCCTGAGTTATTACCTTTTGAAAATTATGTTCCTAATAATTGGTCAGGGATTCGTGATGATTTTACTAGTGATATTCCTGAAGAGGATAGATACTGGATTTTTGATAATATTAATTACATAGACAAACTATTTAATGAGAAAGAAAGAGAGTAAAGGAAAAATAAACCTCAGAAGATGATAGGTAATAGATGGAATTTATCACTTCTGGACATTGACAGTGAGAGGGAGGCCAAATAAATACTTACTACCAATTTTCAAGATACTTTTAAAAAACACAGAAGATTCTATTCTAAAGTATGATTTAGATATAGTTATAAAGAAGATTGTAAACAAAAGCTAGGCATTGAATTTGTAGATGAAATATAAAAGAAGAGTTAGCTAATGATTGTGCCAACACAATTAATATTCCTAAATGAGCATCAAGCTATATGCTTGGAAAAGGCCCAAAAGCAAATACCCTATGTATAGGAGGTAAAAAATAATGAGCTATGAATTTATTAAGACAAACCAAGAAAATAGTTTTTATCCAGTGACTGAAAATAAAATAAAAGAGGCTGAGAAGGCACTTAATTTAAAATTCCCTAAGGAGTTAGTTCATTTTTATAGAGAGGTGGGCTACGGTTTTATTAAAGGTTCAGAATTTAATATTAATCGAATTATGGGTCCCTATTCTGTAAGAGATTTTCGATTAAGAGTTAATGATTTTGAGTTTTATCCCGACATAGAAATCTATGAAGAATTTGAGAATAATAAACTAATATTTTTTGAAGGCAGTGAATCAGCATTAATGTCCATCGAATTGAATGATAATAATAGAAATCCAGTTTATTATTATGACGTTCAAATTGCCACTTCTCTTGAAGACTTTTTAAGAAAGATGGAAGAAAATGATAATTATTACTTAGAGTTACTACCTGATTAAAGAACGGTAATAAAACATATCTTGAATGTTTTTACGCCTTCTTTAATTTATAATAAATTAACTGGTATTTTAGACATTACAGTGGAAAAATTCAGCAAACAAAATTTGGTCACAGAATAAGTCATTTATTGGTGGAGAGTATTTAACTATCCACAAGCGAAAATTGATAAAGTAAAAAGCAATTGCAGATGGAATGGAATTTGGTTTTGTAGTTTTCAAGGGTGCTGGACTTGTGGTAGAAACTAAAGATGTACCAGAAATTCTCTGGTTAAAGTAATGTCAAGGCACAATTTGAATGGCTAAGATACCGTAATTGGAAGAAGACTAGAAGGTGTGATTTGGCACCAGATGAAATGAACCTAATACCTATTGGAATACAGTGAACAACTATTCATAATGGTGACAGATTCAATGGAATGTAGGTAGCTGCCCGAGATAACCAAGACAGTTGGTATACTCACGGTACTGCTTTTTATTGGGGACATAAAGTGTTTTCTGCACGCGCTAAAGAAAAGTATAGATTTATTTAAAGGAATAGTAGAAAAGGATGAAACCTATTTCTGGGAAAGTCAAAAAGGTCAAAAGGATATTGAAAATCACAAACCTAGAAAACGTGGTGGTTCTTCTACTGTCGGTATCCATAATGTGGAAATGGATTAGAGACTGGAATAGATGATGAAACTGCAAGAAGGCTGGATACCTTTATAAAAGATTCAAGAAGGTGAGAGAAGAATAGTGATGACACCAGAAGAATTTATTAATAAATGGGATTATATTAAGAATGGCCCACTGAACAAATTTAAAGAAGCAGATTTAATGAATACATATTTTTCGGATGAAGTTAAGAGGTTTTTGTCTATAGGAGGTCTACCGGAGACTCCACCGCCGTATTTGGAATTTACTACGTCCCAATTTAGACCTATTACCGATGTATTTGATATGCCAGAAGAGTTTCAAAAATATTGGTTTTTAGGGTCAACTGGTTCGGGGAATCCAATCTGTATAACGGAGAAGGATGAAAACATAGTGTCACTTACTAATGGGGATAATTATAAAGTGATATTTGTTAATTCATCTCTGAATCAGTTTGCAGAATGTATATTAGCTTATGTATCCATGATTGATAAAGCAATAGAGATTAACGGAGAGGATGCCTATATTGATAACGATATACCTAAAGTAGTAATGGAGTGGCTAAAAGGGGAACTAGAGAAAATTGATAGTAAGTGTATGGAAGCAGGATTCTTTTGGTCTACTGAGTTTGAAAATCTATTTGTATAACCTCTCGCGTATGGGAAGATCCTTAAAATATAAGAGCTTTAAATTAGACAGAAGTCTTCAAACCCACACCAAACTTATATAAAAAGAGTCAATTAGTGTAATGCCAAGGAGATAAACTGTTAGGTAAGCAATTTAATTCTTTGATAATTTTAGAGAAAGAGAAATGGGATAATATAGGAAATGATAACCTTACAAAGGAGTTTAAAAACCAAAATATTTCAAGGATGTTAGAGGGAAGTACTTCTATTGTAGAACATGGTGGTAAACATAAATCATATATACTTACATAAAAGCCTATAGACGAGGGGAGAGAAGTGTTCAAACTATCAAAAATACACTAAAATATGTGAAAACCTGTTTATCAATTTGGAAAGAAAGGGCAGTAATTTAGGAATGGTAGAAAAATGAGTGAAAAGTTATCTAAAGATGAGTTAGTTGAACTAGTAAAAAAAATATGTAATCCTAAGCAGTCTGATGAAAAGGTAAGTGAATATATAGAAATTTTGGAAGAAAATGTTCCTCATCCTGCTCCGAGTGACTTAATTTTTTGGAATGATGAGGATTTATCTCCAGAGGAAGTAGTAGAGATTGCCTTAGCATATAAAGAAGAGAACTAATCGGTAAAGGGGGTGATTGCATCGCAAAGCCCCATACAATGATTTGATTAATATAGAGGCTAGCGTTACGGTAATCCTAAAGCATAACATGTTATGAAGTTATCAGAAATATTCGAGTATCTACACAAGGTCAAGCAAGAGGCGGATATAGCATTGCATATGAAACGGTGAAGAAGACGAAACAAGGCAATCAAAAAATCAAAAGCGATAGGATATCGGCCATTATTTTTAGATACTCCTAAAGTTGTAGATAATGCAAGTAGTCTTATTCCATGTACTTCTGGAAATCCTCCCTTACGCGTTCCTAGGAAAAAATTTACTAGAGTTAATGGGATTCCCCGGCTCTATAAGTTGGCTAGGTTATTAAGCAAAGTATAAAATTCCTACTCCATAAAATAAACATCCAGTTATTAAAAATGGAAATGAATGACTCTGCAAATGTTGTATTTTTACCTATACTTTTTGGCGATGTTAGTAGCCTATCTAAATATAGAGGCTTTCAAAACGTTTATAACAATATTGTAAGAAAAATAGAAGAATTAAGAGAAAGGTGGTTATCTAAATGAAATTGAGTGAAAACACTCAATTAGTAGAAGAAGTAATGGATTTTATACGTCATAATAAGATGTTTAATATGAATAACTTTCATGTAAATAATTTAGAGGTAATAAATAATTTCAAGGAAGCACAAAACCTTGCCTGGTCTCAGGACTCAAGTGAAGTTGATACTGTATGGGAAAATGTTAAATCACAGGAAGCAGGAAGTATTGTTCAACAGGTATATGATTTGGATTTAGTAACTGAACAGGATGATTTATATGATTTTTTTAATGACTATAACAATTACTCGAACGACTTTCTTCCTTTTGATTATATTGATATTAATGAGGAAGTTGAGGGTGACCTCATGATGTGTGCATTAAATCGATTAGTTAATGGGAAAACAGACAATTTTTATGAAAAAATCTTTGAGATTTATAAGCAAGGAGGGTGGCCATGTGGGTGGAAGGGGACATACCCGATTGGTGAAATTATTGTGTATGTGCCTTAAAATAAAAAAAATACAAATCTTGATTGGCAAAGTGCCTTTTCAAGGTTTTTTTTAATTTATAATAAATTAAACTGATATTTAGTGAAACAAAATGAAAATAATTTGTTTGAGAAAGGAGAGCTTAGGATCCTAGTACCATCAAGGCATTATATTTTAAGTGGTTTGTGAAAATAAGACGATAATTAGGTGAGATAACATGGTACATGCAGGTGGAAGGGGTAAGAGTTGACTTTGAGAAAGGTGGTATAAAAGTAATGAACGATGGTGTATTTAATAATTTAGTTGAAGAGGTAATTCGGTTCTCGAAAAATTTCCAGAGCGAACTTACTAATAATATTACCAATAAAATTGTTATTATTAATGATATAAAAAAAGCAGAATATTTAGCTTATGATGAGATTTTTTGTGAGGATGAGTATAATTGGAAAGATATCAGAGAACTGGAAATGAGTGAAGTTTGGGAGACTTATTACGCAATGTCAGAAAAGGAAAAGCCTAAAGGATTGGAAGAATTATTAGAAGTTATTGCTGGTAATGTGAGCAAAAGCTCATGTAAATATAGTATGTTTTATAATGATGTTGTAGCAGACCTTACTAATTGTGCCATTAATCGAGCGGTAAACGGAAAGAATAACACTTTTTTTGAAGATTTGTTTGAGATATATCAACTTGGTGCCTTTCCTTGCGGTTGGAATGGTGCTTATCCAGAAGGAAAAATTATTGCTTATACATTGGATTAAAAATAAAAAATCAGAAAGAAAAATGCACGTCAACTTAGAAAATCAAGAGATTTACATGAGTAGAACTTAGTTTCAAAGGTTCCTCAATTTAAGTGTGGATATATTTAGTACTGAAGAGATTAAAGATTTAAGAACAACTATATCAGATGTCAATCCAAACGTGTTTATGTAGGAGGAAGCCCCGTTAAAGCACATGATAATTGTTAGCAGTAATAGATTAGAGGGTGGAGTTATGTCTCTGCCTCATGCTTTAAGACTAAAATAGGAGGCTACTATTATGGAAAAACAAGGGTGCGTTTCAGTTTGGTTAGGGAATATAAACGATGAGGACTCAATAGGAGAGTATGTTGATTTAACTTATGATGAGGATGGCGAGTCTGTCCCATCCCAATTCTTTATCGATTTTAAGATTGATGTGGATGAAACAGATGAGGATACGATAGAAAAGGAAGTGTATAAGAATAGTAGTAGTGATATTGCAGCATTATTAGAAGGGTGTTCGTATGAAGAAATTGTCATCCCAAAAATCCAGAAAAGTATAAATCTAAAGAAATCATATAATGCTGTGATTTTAATATATAATTTTCAATATCAAAATGAAATTAGCTCAACAGATGATTTTGATTTTATTGCTGCAACAAATTATGAGTAAGATAAATTTTAAAGATATGGAGAATGGAATTAGTTAATGGTCAACTCAGAAATTACTTATCTCTTCTTAGTAGCCTTATGTTTTACACTTACTATATCAGAAGTCAAAAGAAGGAAATATAAAGGCACGGAATAATCTATGGTTTTTTGAAAGATATAACGACTTATATCATGCTAGGTCAACCGGAAACATAGCTAGTTAATCATTTTGTTGGAGGTTGAAATTAGCAATAGAACAATGAAAACTTTCTCATGAAAAGAAAGGGCTTTCCAATTGAAATAAAGAGTGTATTTAAGTAGATGAAATTTAAGTGAAGGTTTCCGATCAAAGGAAGAACTTTTTTAATAATAATGCAAATAAATAGTAACTAATTATGGTGCTGTTGTAATGGAAGATTTAAATTATGAAAGGAATATACATACATTTAAATATTTACTAGAAAACAATTAAATGTATCAGGAGGGAAAATGAAAATACTAATTAGTCAACCAAAAATGGAAAACAGCTTACAACAATTGATAAAAGAAATAGAACGTTTTCCCGAAGTCGATTTCATTCTATTTCCAGAGGGTTACTTTACTGCTGATTATATCGAAGAAGTATGTAATCTAGCGATAAAATATCATACATATATAGTTACAGGTTATAAAGATAAAAATAAGAAAGATAGAGCATTTATAGCCAATCGCGCTGGGAAAATAATTATAGAAAGAGCAAAAACGCCTGAGAATGAAATATTATATACACCGTCTAAACAAAAGGATGAAAATGTTTCATTCGGTTATTTATTATGCAGAGAGATATTTCAAGGAGTAGCAGGTTTAGAGAATGGTAAGGTTGAGATCATTTTTAATCCAATAGGTGTTGGAATGTTTAGCGAGAAACAATACGAAGAATGGACAAGTGAAGCAAGAAAAATAGCAATGAAAGAAAATGCTATCGTAGTCGGAACAAGTCATGCTGATGGCTCCTATAGAAATGGCGGTTTTTCTATCCCAATTGCTTACTGTTTTGATCAAGAGGGAAATGATTTATTGCTTTCTAAAGATGATATTCGCACTAGAATTTTTGATACAGAGACTAATAGTATAAAGATAGCAGAGTAATAAAGATAGAAGAAGAAGGGGAATTTAACATAAATTTTAACTTCCCTTCTGTAACTAAATTTCACTCCATAATAAAAAAGTATATAATAAACACTTGCAAATCGTAATCATTTCGTTTTATTATAGAATAGTTATTACTTCATCAGAAATAACTAAAGTGGAAAGTTTAAATCGGAATGATGACGATTTATTTATTGGGAGTGAGAGTATTGAATAATAAGAAAATCCCTGTTACTGTTTTAAGCGGTTATCTCGGGTCGGGCAAAACTACTTTGCTAAATCATATTCTATCCAATAGGGAAAGCCTAAAGGTGGCTGTGATTGTCAATGATATGAGTGAGGTAAATATTGACGCTTCATTGGTGAAACAGGGCGGTTTTTCAAGAACGGATGAAAAATTGGTGGAAATGCAAAATGGTTGCATCTGCTGTACACTTAGGGAGGATTTACTAATTGAAGTGGAAAAGCTTGTGCAATTAGGTGATATTGATTATATCGTAATTGAATCAAGCGGAATTAGCGAACCGATTCCGGTTGCGCAAACATTTACATATGTAGATGAGAGTGTAGGGATTGATTTATCGCGATTTTGTCAGTTAGATACGATGGTTACAGTCTTAGATGCTCATCGTTTTTGGCATGATTATGCATCTGGTGAAAGTCTTTTAGACCGAAAGCAAGCAGTGGGTGAAATGGATGAAAGAGAAATAGCAGATTTGTTAATTGATCAAATTGAATTTGCGAATGTCATTTTGTTAAATAAAACGGATTTAGTTTCGGATAGCAAACTACAGGAACTGAAAGCAGTTATCCAAAAATTTAACCCGGAAGCCAAAATTATAGAAAGTGAATATTCCAGAATTCCTTTAAATCAAGTTTTAAATACTCAGTTATTTGATTTTGACGCTGCTAGTCAAGGTGCAGGCTGGATAAAAGAATTAAATGAAGAGCATATTCCAGAGACAGAGGAATATGGAATTTCTTCCATTGTGTATCGTAGCAATAAACCTTTTCACCCTGTGAGATTAATGCAGTGGTTGCAAGACTGGCCAGTTGAAGTAGTTCGGGCGAAAGGATTTATTTGGTTGGCTACGAGAAATGATATTGCCGGATTACTTTCCCAAGCTGGACCGTCCTTAACCATACAAGAAGCGGGCATGTGGATAGCAGCTTATTCGGAAAGCGAGCAGAAAGAAGTTTTAGAGGAAGATCCAGATTTACAAAAACGTTGGGATCCTCTTTACGGAGATCGCATGACAGAGTTAGTGTTTATTGGGATTGGCATGAATCAACAGCAAATGGAAGAAGAGCTAGATGCTTGTTTATTGACTGATATGGAAATGAAAAAGGATTGGACTAAATTTATTGATCCACTGCCTGCGTTTTTTTGAGTAAAAAAATTCAATTTTATTAGGAGGAAGAAAAAATGAGA
Source organism: Niallia circulans (assembly GCF_003726095.1). Classification (NCBI taxonomy): domain Bacteria; kingdom Bacillati; phylum Bacillota; class Bacilli; order Caryophanales; family Bacillaceae; genus Niallia; species Niallia circulans. The sequence continues at coordinate 1,503,315 of NZ_CP026031.1, read as the reverse complement.
GTGAAAATTACTTTAGCATGTACAGAAACAGGAGATAGAAATTATATTACAACAAAAAACAAACGAAATAATCCAGACCGTATTGAGTTGATGAAGTATTGTCCGCGTTTAAAAAAGCGCACTTTGCACAGAGAAACAAAATAATTTTTTTATAGTCATTAAATCGTAATCATTTCGTTTTATATAATTCGAATGTATTGGAGGAAGTAGAAATGGCAAAAAAGTCGAAAGTAGTAAAAGAAAAAAAACGCCAAGCCATGGTTGAAAAATATGCAGCGCTTCGAATGGAGTTAAAAGAAAAAGGAGACTTGGAAGCACTTAGAAAGCTACCAAGAGATTCCTCACCGACCCGTTTGAAAAATAGATGTGAAGTGACTGGTAGACCAAGAGGGTACTTAAGAAAATTTAAAATGTCCCGTATTGCTTTTAGAGAATATGCCCATAAAGGACAAATTCCAGGAGTGAAAAAATCAAGCTGGTAATGAATAGAAAGAAAAGTCGTCAGCTTATTGGTTTGACGACTTTTATCTACACAAAAAATGGAGGAATAAGAAATGAATTCCGTTAATCCTGTATTAGTGCAAATTTTTTATCGAAGCGCGATTGCTAACTTGCCAGAAAAAAAACGGGAGATTTATCGATACATAACGAGTAAAGAAGAAGAGTTAGAGAAGATAGCTGTAAGCGAGAAACAGTTTATGGAGCTGATGGTTAATCATTCCCCATTTAAAGAGGCGTCTAACTATTTTTCCCTCAGTATGTCAACAATTAAAGAGATTATGGGTGAGGCACAAGCGGAAATCGATTTAATGATTATGACCAGAATTAATCAAATGAGATGGATTAATTACTCCAAGACTGATAGAAAAGCGCGAAAAAATAAAAAATGGACATTTGTATTTGTCTCTTAATTTTGCCATAATGGCACTCTTATTTAAATAGGATACGTTGGAATAACATACATAGCTACCATGCTTATCTGTTTTTTCACATTAACCTGGTATGTGTTTCATCCTTTACACTTTAAGCAATAAGAGAAGCGGGGCAGAAATTTATTTTGCTTCTATTTTATAGCTTAGCTTATGTTTGCTTAAAGTCGTCTGGACAATCAATGGATGCAACATAAATTTCATCTTTTGCAGGTTATTTCATTGGGGTATACAGAAAAGACCAGAAACTGTATTCTTAATATATAAGGTAAAAAAGATATTGGGTTTTGAAAAGGTGAAAAGTATGACAAACATTAAAGATCTAGCAAAGATGGCTGGTGTTTCTGTAACAACTGTTTCCCGTGTCCTTAATAATCATCCATATGTAAGCAAAGAAAAGAGAAATGCTGTATTAGCGGCAATTAAAGAAAGTAATTATGAACAAAATATTAATGCAGTTCATTTAAGTAAAGGAAAAACACAAATGATTGGTGTTGTCCTTCCTTTTTCTGACCATCCTTATTTTGCGTTGCTGCTAAAAGGGATAGCAAAACAAGCGCTGGAGAATAATTATAAACTTGTATTGTTTCAGACGGATTATATGGAAAGCAGGGAATTAGAGGCATTACAAATGTTGAAGCAAAAGCAAATTGACTCCCTCATCATTTGTTCGCGAACTTGCGAATGGTCTGTAATTCAAGAATATCTTTCCTATGGAACAATTGTTTTATGTGAAGACACAAAGGGGAAGGAAGTTTCTTCGACATTTGTTAACCAATATAAAATTTTCAAAGAAGCTTTAGCATTTTTACATAAAAAGGGTCATCAAAAAATCGGCTACTGTATTGGAAGAAAAACGGGTCCAAGCAGCCAATTACGTGCAAATGCCTATCAAGAGTTTCTTTTGGAACATCAACTTCCTTATTGTGAAGAATATATTATCGATCACTGTAATTACTTTGAAGATGCCAAAAAGGTGATGGATCATTTACTGCAAATGGATAATCCTCCATCTGCTTTAATTGTGACAAGTGATCAAGTTGCAGCAGGAATTGTTATCTATTGTCAAAAACAAGGAATCAAAATTCCAGAAGAGCTTGCGATAATAGGTTATCATAACGAATCCATTGCAAGGCTGATGGAAATATCTACAATGGAAATTCCGCTTTTAGAGATGGGAAAGAACTTATTTCAACAAGCTATTAGCAAAGAAATATCGAAAGAAGAAATGTTTTTTCGTTTTATTGAAAGAACCACTGTATAAACAAGTTGTTCTTTAGCTGCAAATAAGAAGAGGATGAGACATAAGTATTTCAACCCAATATACCCCCGAACAATTATATGTACATATTAGAAAATATTCGTATAATTGTTTGGGGTTTTTATTTATTTTAAGAAAAATGGTTTGTGGTAATCACCCGCAGACTGAATACACTTCGCTTTCCATGGGGCGAGCGCCAAGCCTCCTCGTTCCTGCGGGGTCTTGGACTTTCTCGCAGCTCCCATAGGAGTCTACGTGTATTCAGTCTGCTCCGTTTTATTTTCTTTTGAAAAAATGCTAGAACGAAATAATCTTCAAAAACGGAGTGAAATGGAGCGGAGGACACTCAACTCCTGCGGGAAGTAGAGCAAAGCCTAAGACCCCACAGGCTTGAAGCCGAGGAGGCTTAGGTTGCTCCCCGCGGAAAGGGAGTGTCTGTAGCGCAATGGAACGAATTGGTTTTACCACTAATTTAGAGATTGTTCGTCTTTATGCATTAATTATTTTGTTATGTCTCAACCTTTTAATATTTTTTAACTCGCCTCTTTACGATTTTGCTCTAATTAGAAGGAAAAAGGAACAAGTTTTATTTTTTGACTAGGTTTTAGTAAGGATAGAAGCGGTATATCTGCATCAATTACCTTTCCGATAACGTTGACTCGCTCATCTGCTGGAAGATCGCACAGGGTGATTTGTATTTCTCCGCGATAGCGTCCATAGAGGTCATTATCTCTTGTGATTGTGCCGGCTGGACGTGCTTCTGTGTTCTCTGGGTAGATATTCTCTAGACTTCTCGTACCTAGGAAGCGGAGAACATCACGGGAAAGATCAGGACGAAGTTGGAACTCGCCTTCTTGATAATCCTGGATACGGATGGAGACATAATGATGCTGATCAAAATCGATTAATTTATGAAGTAGTGCTTCACTTACTCCAGGATCACCAATGTAAACATCCTCAACCCCTGCTAGAAATAACTCTAATGCACCATGATATGGCTCTAAGTGCCGATGATTTTCCAATGTAGGCAGCCCGTCAAATAGAGGACCACGTTTTTCTTCATCACCTGGAATATATGCACTAATAGGTATTCCGAAGCGCTGGAAGATTTTATTTTGCGATTGAAAAAAAGAAAAGGATAATCCCGTTTCTTGTCTTGGATAGAAATTATGCCATGCTATCAATTGGTTGGCATTCAGACCAGCTTTTATAAGTGCAGACAAGTCCTCCTCTTGGAAAGCACTAGCATTAAGAGCCAATTTAAAATCTTGGGAAAGGGTTAAAATCATTTCATTATCAAAACCATCATCTAATCGAAGACCAATAACCCTAGCTTCTTTAACTCCATTAAACTGTTTAATCCTAAATGACTAGGAGTTCTTAAGGAAACATCGGCAAAAACCTCTATTCCTGATTCAGCAGCTAGAGTCATAAGTGCTTTAGCTCTAGTCGCTAATTCTCCAGACTCCTCCGGAATATGGAGGGAGGTGAATGCCCGCTTTACTCCTAATTTTCCAGCGCGGGTAATTCGTTCTTCCGCTAAAGGATCCTTTAAATAAAAGGAAATGCCAATCATTCAAACTCACCAGCCATTTCATCTTTGAAGCCAAATAAATACGTAAAAACAAATCCAGCAGCATAAGCAATTAATACCCCTGCTAAATATAGAAACACTTGACCGGTAACAACAAGGAATGCAAGTGGGATACCAGATACGCCGATAGCTACAGTAGCAACTCCGAATGCAGCCTGAAACGCTCCGCCGATTCCAGCTCCCAAACATGCCGTTAAGAAGGGACGCCCTAGCGGAAGGGTAACACCAAATATCAATGGCTCGCCAATCCCAAGAATCCCTGCAGGAAGACCACCAGCAATAGCTCTCTTTAATCGTTTTTTCTTTGTTTTAAAGTAAATCGCAAACGCTGCACCTACTTGGGCAGCACCACCCATTGCAAGGATTGGCAGAAGAGGATCATTATCAATTGTATTAATTAACTCAAGATGTATTGGTGTTAACCCTTGGTGTAACCCAGTGACAACAAGGGGAAGGAAGGTTGCCCCAAGAACAAATCCTGCAACTACACCCCCATTTCCAGTAAGGAGGTTAATCCTTTTGTAATGACATCAGAAATAAGACCGCCAAGCGGCATAAATATGAGATAAGTCAAGATACCAGTAAGCAATAAAGCGACAGTCGGCGTAATAAAAAGATCTAGTGAGGTTGGCACATATTTACGAACCTGTTTTTCAACTAATGCGATAAAGATTGCTGCGAATAGCACGCCAATTAGTCCGCCTCGACCAGGCAGTAAATCTGTGCCAAATAAATGAATGCCAGCAACAGCGGGGTTTATTATCAAAATACCGGCAATAGCTCCAAGCGCTGGCGAACCGCCAAATTCTTTTGCTGCATTTGTACCAACTAATATGCCGAGGTATCCGAATAATCCACTGCCAATCACAGATAAAATGATGGCAAGTTGTGATTCTTCTGCCAGCACACCGGCCTGGACAATGGCTTTTGTAATTCCTGTTATCAATCCAGACGCTACGAGAGCAGGAATTAAAGGAATGAAGATACTAGCAATTTTGCGCAAAAATAATTTAAAAGGTGTTGCATTTTTTTTGTTAATTTCAGCTTTTGTGCTTGCTGCCTTTTCTTTTAGATTAATCCCGCCAGCATCTTCGATTAATCTACTAAAGGCTTCTGTAACTTTATTTACTTTTCCAGGGCCAAGAATAATTTGCAGTGTTTCTTCAACTACAACTCCTAATACTCCATCCACTTTTTTTAATTCTTCTTTATTGATTAAGGAAGAATTTTTCGGTGTGACACGAAGTCTTGTCATACAATGTGTGTAGCTAACAATATTTTCAGGACCACCTAATTGTTCGAGAATCTTTTCTGCTAAAATTTTATTGTTTTCACCAGCCATCTTAAATTCCCTTCTCTCCACTATTATTTATTTTTGCACTCCTATCAAATGTGTCCAGGCACCATGTTGTTTCTAGATAGGGAAGACACATTTAAGCGAATGCTACTTTCCTTCTTTAATAAATTGAATAGCTTCTCTTGTTTTATCAATAGAGGTAATAGTGTCCTCATATTGAACTGTTGCCATTGAGAGAAACAAAATATCCATGATATATAGCTGAGCTAGACGTGACGATGTGGCTGCACTTCGAAAGGGAGCTTCAGCTGAATAGGAAGTAAACAGCTTTATATCTGATAATGATGCAACAGAAGATTGACCGTATTTTGTTAGACTGATTGTTTTTACACCATGTTTCTTGGCAAGTGACATGACTTTAATTACTTCGGGAGTTTCGCCTGAATGGGAGATTCCAAAGACAATATCATCCTTGCCTGCATTTCCGATTAATGTAGCGACAAGATGTATATCAGTAAAGGCAGTAGCGTTTTTATGAATTCGCAGAAGCTTTTGCTGAGCATCTTTAGCGATAATATTGGAAGCACCAATCCCAAAAAAATGAACATTTTTTGCAGCAGATATAGTGTGGACAGCGCGCTCCAATTCTTCATAATTAATTATTTCTTCAGAATCACGGATACTCTGAATGCTGTTACTAGTTGTTTTTTGAACAATAGAGTAGAAGGATTCATCTGGTTCAATATCGCGATATCCTTGTTCAAGGGGCTTCACTAAATCGCCAGCAATTCTAACTTTTAAATCTTGAAAGCCATTTAAGCCTAAGGATTTACAGAGTCGAATAACCGCGGCTCCGCTTGTACCTGCATGCGCGCCGATTTCATGAACGGTACTGTTTAAGAGCATATTTGGATTTTCTAGTATAAATGCAGCAATCTTTCGCTCGGAAGCGGGGAGCTGCTCCAACATGCTTTGAATAATTTTTAAACCACCTGCTACCACAATCTTAACCACCTTTTCAGATTACTTCTGAATTGCTTTTTTTACATAACCATTAGCATTTGCTAAAAGCTGCTCTGCTTCTTGCTTGCTTGAATTTGTTTTTAACATGACGATTGCTGTTTTGACTTGTAAGTTTGCCTCTTCCAATGTTTCTAATGCTTGTTCATAGGAGACATCTGCAATTTTGCAAATAATAGCGATTGCTCGTTCCTTAAGCTTTTCATTGCTTACATGAACATCTACCATTAAGTTTTCGTATGCTTTTCCTAGCAATATCATGGAGGAAGTGGAGATCATATTTAAAATCATTTTGTGTGCAGTGCCTGATTTTAACCGGGTTGAACCGGTAAGCACCTCAGGACCGACAATCACTTCGATTGCTTGCTCTGCTTCTTTACTGATGGCTGCATTTTTATTACAGGATAAGGCAATTGTTTTTGCTCCAACTGCTCTTGCATACTGCAATGCTCCGATAACATAAGGAGTCCTTCCACTGGCGGCAATACCAATCACCGTATCATTTTTTGAAAGACTTATAGCTTTTAAATCTTTGATACCAAGCTCTGGCTGATCTTCTGCTCCTTCGACCGCTTTAAAAAAGGCTGTTTCTCCACCAGCGATCAGTCCTTGCACCATTTCGGGATCTGTACCAAATGTTGGTGGACATTCTACAGCATCGAGAACGCCTAATCTTCCACTCGTTCCTGCGCCCACATAAATAAGGCGACCGCCTTTTTGGAAGGATTCAAAAACGTATTGGACGGCTACCTCTATATCAGATAAGACTTCCTTGACTGCAAGAGCCACTAGTTGATCTTGTTCATTCATCAAACGCAATATTTCCATTGGTTCAGCCGTATCGATTTGCATTGTTTGCTCATTTCGAGATTCTGTTGTTAATAGCTCAAGCTTTTCTTCCATGGTAAATACTCCTTCTCCAAGTTTGTTTAGATTTGAAAACGATTTCCTTGAGATGATTATAATAAAACTAAAATGAAATTTCAATAATTCATAACAAATAATAAAATCAAATTTTATTTCAAGATGCTTACATAAAAGAAAAGACAATTGACTGAAACTTACTGTTATCCTTATACGTATGATAAGAGGAGGGGGTAAAAACATGATTTTCCGTTCGAAAGTAGATCGCTTCTTTATTATCATGTTGTTAGTCGTTATTTTTAGTATTGGGCTTGTTACGTTAGGTCCATTGTTTATAGAGAAGGAACGAACCATATTGCCCAGTATTATTATGAGTACCATTTTTATCTTATGTACTTCTTTTTTTGCATGGATTACATTTGGTATTAAGTATGTGTTTACCGATGAGTATTTACTAGTAAAAGGGGGACCTTTTCACAGTAAAATCCGCTATGAAAATATTACTAAAGTTGCTAAGACGACTGATATATTTACTGGTTTTCGACTGTTAACTTCCAAATCAGCAATCGAAATATTTTACATGACAGCGAGCCTTGGCAGTGTAAAAATATCGCCGCAGAACGCTGAATTATTTTTAATAGAATTAGAAAATAGAATTTCAAAAAGAGGAAAAAACAATAATTAACGATAAGTTATTTTAACGATGGCGGTGGAGATGTGAAGAAGATAATATTAGTAGGCACTTTTCATTTTGCGGAAAATGCTGATATGATAAAAAGGAAAGACGAAGAGATCGAAGAATTAGTTCAATTATTAGCAGAATGGAGACCTTCCAAAATTGCCTTAGAATGGGATAAAAAAGATGAGCAGCTTCTTATTGAAAAATTTCATCAAGAAAGTAATCAATATTCTTCAGATGAGATTGAACAAATTGGTTTTAGATTAGCGAATAAATTACACCATGATAAGGTATATGGTGTAAATTGGGAAGGGGAATTAGGGCAAGAAGATGTTCAAAACCTATTTAATGAAATAAAGGAAAATTATCAAGAACTATCTGAAAAAATGGAAAGTTTAAATAAAGCTAGTCCCGTGTTGTCTGCAACAAGTTCATTAATAGAGGCATTTCGCCGATTGAATGAGAACGCATATATACATAGACTTGAGGATCTTTATTTATCTTTTGTCTTAGTTGAAAATAAACAGGGTGTAAAAATTGGTATTCCCTTTCTAGATAAATGGATGAAAAGAGAATTGTATATATTTAATAATGTGCTAGAGATTACAAAGGATAATGATCAAGATTGTATTTTGCTTCTTATTGGCAGTGACCATTTGTGGCTATTAAGAAAGTTTTTTGAAGGAATTGGCTGGGAAGTAATAAATCCTTTTTCCTATACAAACAAAATATAAGGGGCAGGAGGAATGTTTCATGTATTCAATAGAAGGCTTCCATTAACGTTCAAGGTTACTGCCATTTTCACGAGCTCCCCCATTTTCTATAGGCATAAGAAGAATGGAAAAAGGGAGGATGAAAATCGATGGCAATTCACTACTTGAACATTAATAATAAAGAATTATATGTGGAAACGCATGGGAAAATGACAGGAAAAGCTATTCTATATTTACATGGCGGCCCAGGTGAAGGGTGTTTTGACTTTTCCATGAATCAAACACATCGTCTAAACAATTTTTTTCGTTTAGTTGTTATAGATCAGAGAGGAGTATGTCGCTCTGAAGAAATTTTTAAGGAGGAGTCTTTTGGAATAAACCATTTAATAGAAGATTGCGAAGAACTACGTATCCAACTAGGTATTTCTAAATGGTCGATTATAGGGCATTCTTTCGGTGGATATTTAGCCGTCCTATATGCAAATCGCTATCCATTTAAATTAATCGAGAACGGACGTTACGATCATTTTCAATATACAGATATAGACAAGAAAAAAGAAGTAGATATGATAGATAAGGAATTAAGAACGGATGCCTATTTCCAAAAGAAGGTTTTTTCCTTAAAAGAATATTTTGACGATTTTACAGAACTTCTGAGAGAAATACAAAAACCGACTCTGATTATAGCTGGTAAATCTGATCATGCTGTTGGACCAAACCATCATTTAACTTTTCCGTGTGAAAATGCAGTCATTCACTATATTAATGGCGGGCATCATCCATACATAGAGAATCAAGATGTGTTTAAAGAGGCAGTATTAAGCTTTGTAAATGATAAAAAGACTGTTTAGAATTAAATTAAATTAAATCCGATGATAATATTGTATTCATCATTTTGTCAGGAGTGAAAGGAAATGCTAGCCTCTCTACAGGTAATTCAAGAAGTGAGACAAGGAAATAAAGAGGTATTACGTCAACAGAAATGGCTGCAATATCTTTATATAACAAAAGAAAAGAATGTGAATTTAGAACAAGTTCCTTCGTTAGAAGGGTTAGAAAGCAATCCGGTTTTATCCTATGTGGAAAAGACTCTATTAATCTTAGATAATTGTACGAGTTTAAATGATCCTGAAAAACAAATAATAGAACAGGTTTTAATTTGGAGTGATGTAGCAAAATGTGGATCGCCTTCTCAGCGCAAATATTGGAGAGAAAGGGGATTTCAATTAGGCATTCATAATATTGGTTCTGCGCAAATTTATGCAGAGGAAATAAGAAAGACAACAAATGGCGAACGTAACTTGGTTTTAGAAGAGCTTATTTTTACACTTATTTATACACATGGATTAATAGGTCAATTTATAAGAGGAGAAGTTCGCTATTGTCAGTTAGAACCATTAATTTTATCTATGAATAAAAACATCGTAGTAGATCAAAATGATAGGTACCGTTTATTATATGTCTTGAATCAATGTATCATCGAAGCTGTTTCACCGCAAATATGGAAGGAAGTTCAAAAGGAAGTTAAAGAAGTTATCAGCTCTATTTTGGAAGGGAAAAGGGAGCAAGAGTTGCCATTAAAGGAAAGAATAAAGAGGCTGAGAAAAGCTGCTATCCAAAACGGTGAAAATTTTGATGAAGAGTATAGTCGTTTTTTAAAAGAATCGAAAAGAAATGAAATGCTTCAATTATTTTTTCATAAAACGGATATGTGGTATGTGGAGTCTGCTCTGCATGATTTCTCCTTGGAAGAATTTTTGAAAATCTTCCTATTAATCTATCAAAAAGTCGATCCATTAACAATAAGGCAAATCAGCTTTGAACCGTTTATGAAAGACATCTATTATGACTATAAAGGTAAAAAGACAATTAACTTATACAAAAAGAGAATCATTGAGGCATTTTTGAAAGAACAAACGATTGATGATTTAATTGCCGGCACAAAGTGCGCAAATGAACATGTCGAATTAGTGATTATTCCGCTTGACTCTTTAAATGAAAATATTAGCGTAACATTTGTTTATTCAAAGGCTGGGGAGAAATTAATTGAGTTTTGTCAGGAAGCAGAAAAATCCCCCCTTTATGAACGGGCAATCATTCTTTTATATGATTTTTTTGGTTTTCGAAAGGATGGCTTTGATCGAATGCAAAATGAACAAAACTATCTTGCTGATATGAATAATGCTGAAGACCATAAAAAGATGATTGCTGACTATGCAATAGGAAATAAGCTGCTGGATATAGGGGCAGGCGGTGGAATTATGTTAGATATTCTATCGGATCGTCATCCCCAAGCAACTGTTATCGGCATTGATATTTCTACCAATGTTATCGAGGCATTAGAAAAAAGGAAAATAAGAGAAAAGAAAACATGGCTTGTTAAACAGGCAGATGCACTGCAATTAAAAGAAACTTTTGCGGTGAATAGTATGGATACCATTGTATTTTCTTCGATACTTCATGAGATGTATTCTTATATTCCATATAAAGGGATGAAATTTAATCCAGAGGTTATTTTGGATAGCCTAACAAGTGCATTTGAAGTCCTTAAACCGGGCGGCAGAATCATAATTAGAGATGGTATTATGACCGAACCGAAAGAAGAATGGAGACAAATTGAATTTAAGCAGCCAAATGGTTTGGATTTTTTTAAACGCTATGTAAATGATTTTAAAGGCAGACAGATCGAGTTTGAGCAAATTAATGAAAGCACTGTTAAATTGCCGATAAATGATGCGATGGAATTTCTATATACTTATACATGGGGAGAAGAGGCCTATCCGCATGAAGTACAAGAGCAGTTCGGGTACTTTACCCCTGCAGAATATAAAGATGTTATTAAAAGGGTGATTGGCAATAAGGGGAAAGTGCTATTGTTTGACCATTATATACAAGATGGCTATGCAGAGCATCTATTACCGAAAGTAAAATTGATGGATTCCTCTCAAAACGTGGTTAAACTTCCTGACAGCACCTGTTTTATTGTGATTGAAAAACATCTTAGATAGAGCTTTAAATAGTTTTCAAGTAAGGCAAAAAAATGGAGAGAATAGATTTCCGCCTACTTTCACATAATGAAAAAGGATCTATTTTAATAAAGGAACCCTATGGGGAACTTAACATTTCTTTATATAGAAAGTAGGTGGAATGATGGATATTAACAGAGCAAAACAAATACTTTCCTCATCAGCAGAAATAGAAGTAAAGTATAACGGTGCCTCAGTTTGGCTGGAAGATATTAAAGAAAAAGATGCAACCGCAATCGTTCATCTGGTAGGCGGAAGTCAAGAACAAACAGAAGTTGACATTGCAAGCCTAGAAGAAGCTTAAAATCTCTCGCAAGACAACCACGAGGATAGAGGTTCCAGTTGGTAGACAAAAGGAGAGGATCAGAATGTTTTCATTCTGATTCCCTTTTTAACACTTGTAGCGGAAAACAACATCTCTATTAGAAGGGATTACAAAAAAAGAGTATAGGCAAAACTCCTAATTCAAGGAGTTTGTCCTCATTCTGCAACCACTCGTAATAGTGGTTCTTTTTTATGAAAAATATGGTAAAATAGTATTCAAATGGTTTTGAGAGAAAAAGAGGTGAGTTTATGCAAATAAGTCTTAAAGTATATGGCGAGCATGCAAGGATGGTCTCCCATCTTATTGCTAAAAATCCCCATAACTTATATGAAAGAAAAGAGAAAGGCGGGTTAGTGCGCATTGTTTTTACCAAAAACGAGGAGCATGAAGTCCAGATATTATTTTTCGTTACAGTAGATAATATGGAATTAACGAAAAATCAAACTAACTTTTCGTCTATTACACATTATATTAATGATAGAGAAAGTGCTGTCAGCAGTATTTTCTGCTCAGTTTTACGAAAGGCAGTTGGAACTGCATTAAATGGAAAGCCAAAAGATGAATTCAAAGAGTGGGTGAACTATTCTTTTCCCCTAGAAATTACATTTGGACCGCTATCTACCAAGTTAACCAATCATGAATTAGCAGAACTCTTTGAACCTTTAGGATATGAGCTTACGATCGAAAATGGCAAGGTACTTTTACCAAAGTCATTCGCGAAAAAAAGTTCAGCAAAATTTATTACGTTAAAGGCAAAACAGACGATACAAGACTGTTTCCGTCATTTGTTTGTGCTGATTCCAGTAATGGACCAATATAAACATTATTATATTGATGAAAAAGAAGTGGATAAGCTGAAGCGTTACGGAGAAGGATGGCTTTCCTCCCATCCGAAAAGAAATGAAATTATAAAGGAGTCGCTTGTTTTTTCAGATTTAATAGAAAAATCAAGGTTAATAGAATCAAAGCCTTCAGAGGAAAAACAAGCACCTTTGACAAAGAAGAAAAGCTTAAATCAATGGCGCTATGAGAAAATTATAGAAACTGTAAAGAAGCTTCCGCATAATAGCCGAATTGTAGATATGGGTGCTGGAGAAGGAAAGCTAACGGCCCAATTAGGCTTTATAAGCGGAATAGAAGAACTTATCGCAGTAGATCCTTCTGAACGAGAACAGTTAAAAGCTAAAAAAAGAATCGAGGCATTAGTGGATAAGCCTGACTTTCTTCTTCCAACTTTTAAATGGGGCTCTTTATTTTATTATGATAGTGAATTGGAAAAGAAAGATATCTTTATTCTCTGTGAAGTCATTGAGCATATTGACGAAAATCGATTAGGGAAGGTATTTGACACCATTTTTACAAAATACAAGCCTTATCATGTAATTGTGACAACGCCTAATCAAGATTACAATGCTGTCTATGATATGAATGAGGCAAAAAGGCACAGCGACCATCGATTTGAATGGACGCAGCAACAGTTTGAAGAATGGACCAAGTATTGGGAAAGTCATGCTAACTATAAGGTACAAATCGATGGGATAGGTGAATATATAGAAGGTTACGGCTATCCTACACAGATGGCCATATTTTCGCAGAAAAGAGGTGGATAAATGAAAACGATTCGAATACCCTATAACAGTATTGTTTTATTAATAGGACCATCAAATAGTGGCAAATCAACAACATTGGAAAATTGGATAAACAAAGGTTTTCTGCAAGCGGAAGAAGTAATTAGTTCCGATCATTTTCGGAAATTAGTCAGTAATATTGACTTTGTAGACTGGACAAATCAACCTAAAGAAGTAGCTGCCAACTTGATGGAAGAATATAGCCAAATCTCAACAGCGGCCTTTGAAATGATGAAACAAATGATTAGCGCAAGAGCGACATTGAATAAGCGAAGCTATATCGACGCAACCCATTTAAAAGAGGCAGAACGGGAAAAGTATCGACTTCTGGGAAAAAAATATCATGTTCCTGTAGTAGTGATTGTTTTTGATCTCTCTTTATCTGTCCTTCTGGAAAGAGACGAAAAGCGCACCCATCCGAGAGGAAAAGGGAAGGTAAAAAGACAATTTGAAATAATGCGTCAGGAAATCCGCAAAATCCAAAGGGAAAGCTATCACGCAATATATTATATTAGAGATCGGGACGAGTCAGTAAGTATCGAAACAGAAGAAGCTTCGTACTATTTAAATGCTGATAATGGCTTAGATATTATCGGAGATATTCATGGATGTATGGATGAATGTTACGAATTGCTAGAACGTTTAGGTTATATAAAACATGATGATGGGTTATATCGCCATCCAGAAGGTCGGAAATTTGTTTCGGTAGGGGATATTATGAGCCGCGGCCCAAAATCTACAGAAGCACTTTTCTTTTTCTCTGCTCACCTTAACCATAATCTTGCGTATATGATTGATAGTAACCATGGATGGAAAATAGCAAGATGGCTTGATGGGAAAAAAGTGACACTAAATCACGGAGATGAATGGATTAAAGAAACGTTTACTTCCTTTTCCCTTACATATACAGATGAGCAGATAGAAAAAATAAGAGAAGATTGGAAAACTATGCTTCTTCAGTCACCTTCCCATTATGTTCTGACAAGAAATGGTGTGAAAACAGCAGTTGTTGCTCATGCAGGGATAAAAGATCATTATATTGGCAAACAATCAAACACGATTTCCGATTTTACAAGATATGGAGAAACATTAGGAATGGACACAGATGGGAAGCCGATCCGTGGAGACTGGTACAGAAATCATCTATCAAAAGAATTAATTATTTGGGGACATGATCCGAAACCGGAGCCGCTCTTTGTGAATAATACAATCAATATTGACCAAGGGGTTGTTTTTGGCGGAAAGTTAACGGCTTTTCGTTATCCAGAAAGAGAATTTATTTCGGTTAAGGCTCAAAAGGATTATGCTCAAATTGAAGATAATCCATTAAAAAAATGGCAGGAAACAAGGCTTTCTCTGCCGAATGTTCAGCGATTTATTAATGGCTATAGTGTTTGGACAGATACGTTTGGAGAAATTAGTTGTCCGCAAAATAATGTGAAAGCAGCGATGGACAAGGTGTCCCATTTTACAATTCCCATGGAAGAGTTAATCTATATACCGCCAACGATGAGTCCTCCGCCGCAAACTTCAACAATCGAAGGATATTTGGAACATCCAATCGATGCCTATCATTACTACAAAGATAATGGGATAGACCAAATGGTTGTCGAGAAAAAGCATATGGGCAGCAGAGGGATACTTTTGTTATTTAAGAATCCAGAGGCAGCAGAAAAGTATGTTGGGAAAAGAAGTTTAGGCACTATCTATACAAGAACAGGGAGAGCCTTTTTTTCTATAGAGCTCGAAGAAAAAATTCTGACAAAGCTCCATTATGATCTGACAACTGTAAATTATTTTGATAAGAATCAGACAGACTGGGTATTGCTTGATGCTGAAATCCTTCCATGGAATTTAAAGGCAAAGGATTTAATTATTCAGCAATACGCACATGTGGCTGAAATGAGCGTGATGGATAGAGACAAGATTTACGAGCAGCTTCTTTGTGCGCAGCAAAATGGCATGGCTGTTAATGGCTGGGTAGAAGAATTTGCACAAAAGCGACAAAATGCGCAAAGTTTTAGTGAAGTGTACAATCAATATTGTTGGGAAATTCAACAATTAGAGGATATAAAAATCGCTCCATTTCATATCCTTGCACATAGCAACGAAAGTTATTTTCATCAAACACATCAGTGGCATATGGAACAAAACGAATATTTCAGCACAATTAGCAGTCTTTTTATGAAAACAGATTATCTGATTGTAAATGATGATGAATCATTAAAGAAAGCTGTCAGCTGGTGGGAAGAAATTACGACAGATGGCCATGAAGGGGTTATCTTTAAACCTTATCAATTCCTTGCGAGAAATCCAAAGGGAAAATTACTTCAACCAGCCATTAAAGTAAGAGGACGGAAATATCTTCAAATTATATATGGCATGGATTATTTAGAAAAGGATCAATTAAGACGATTAAAAGACCGTAAAACAGCTAAGAAGCAGCGCAATGCCTTAAAGGAATTGGCTTTAGGAATAGAAGGAATCAATCGTTTTATCCAGTTGGAGTCAGTGGAAAGAATTCATGAATGTGTCCTTGCGACATTGGCTTTGGAAGAAGATCCGATTGATGCAAGATTATAAGATAAAAAGCAAATTCAGAAGGATATTTTCTCGATGAATTTGCTTTCTATCCCAGCTTGATATTTATAAGGGAATGCACTGGTTAATTTTTCATTATCTTTTCCATGCATCGATTATAAGAGAAGGAAATAAAAGCTTTTCCCCGTTATTTCTTTGATCGTATTTTTTGGACCTAAAAATCACGCCATCTTTTCCGTGCCATTCATTTTCATGAAAAACACCTTCTTCATCACAATACTCCAATAAATGTACTTCGAATCCTGCTAATTCAAACATTTTTGACAATGTTTGATAATTATGAACAATCTTATGAGTGAAGGCAGGATGGTTTTTAGGCCCGGGCCCTCCGATTTGCACTATTCGTTGATACGATTCATCCGGAAAGAAACCGTCTGGTACAGCACAGCGAATATAACCTCCTGGGTTCAAATATTGATAGCAAAGTGAAGCTGCTTGAACACCTTCCTCAAAGGTGAGATGCTCCCATACATGTTCCGCTAAAATAGCGTCTATGGAACATTTTACAAACTTTAGCCAAGTTGAATCGTCCAATAAGTTAAGCTCATCTTCCTGTGTATGTATCCAGCCAGGATTATTCCTGTATTCCCCAGCACCAATAACAATCTTTATCGTTTCATCCTTCATATGAATCCCTCCATTTTAGAAATTACCATTAGCATACAATATAGAATATAAATTACTTTTTCGACAAGATAAAAATGTTAACGAGTAACAAATAAAAAACAGGTCAAATGACATAGGAATCATCGCCTATCTATTGTAAAATAATAGTACAGAAAGGATTACCTTTTTTCATGTAAGAATGTATGCGTATTCAAAGAGAGGGGAGATGACAATGAAAAAATTTCTTATAAAAAAAGAAAAGGAATTCCGTTAAAAAAGAAGCTTATTATTTCCTTTTTAGCAATGCTATTAATTCCGAGTATCTTAATTGGTGTATTTTCTTTTTTATATGCAAACAAGCAGATGGAAAAAGATTTTATAAGCAATGCGAGTACTAATTTAAACATGCTGGATAAGAGTATAACCAATTTAATGTCTGAAAAAATTTATGATGTGTCAGCATTAACAGAAACAATGACGAAAAAACTATTGGAAAAAGATCCGGAAACTCTGCAGAAAACCATTGAGCAGTATAGCCAAGTCCATCCTGAAGTTTCTAGTATCTATATTGGAACAAATGATGGAAAGCTTTTTCAGAAGTCTATGGAGGAAAATAATGATCATATGGATCCAAGGTTGAGAGATTGGTATAAAGCGGCTGTTAATAAACCAGGAGAAGCAGTTATCATGGATCCTTATCTTTCCCCAGTTTCTAAAAAGATGGTTATTACCATTGGAAAAACGATTGCAGATAATGCTGGCGTTATGGCAGTAACCATGAATTTAGATTACTTAGCAGAACTCGCAGGTGAAATAACATTTGGAAAAGAAGGCTATGTCATCTTACTTGATCAAAAGAAACGGTTTATTGTTCATCCAGATGAAAAACAAGGGGGTGTGGTGAAAGCCTCCTATTATGAAACACTTTATAACCGACAAGCTGGCACATTGGATTATTCAGCAGATAAGATTAGTCGGAAAATGGTTTTTCAGACAAATAAGCTGACTGGATGGAAGTTAGCAGGAACGATGGAAAAATCAGAAATTGTCAATCATTCCAAAGATCTATTGTATGCGGTAACAGGGATATTAGCTGTCTCTATTATTATTGGAGGGATCATGATGATGGTGATTGTTTCCTCTATTATCAAACCAATTAAAAAATTGAAAGAACAAGCCATTACAGTGAGTAAAGGGAATTTAACTACGGACATTAACATAACTGCTAAAGATGAAATTGGCGATGTTGCAGCAGCATTTCATACGATGCAAAATAATTTACGACAGCTTATTAGCAATATCGAGCAAAGTTCCGAGAATGTCGCTGCAAGTGCCGGTCAGTTAACAGCAAGTGCGAATGAGGTGACTATTGCATCAGAGCATGTAACCAATACTATCCAGCAAGTAGCTAGCGGTGCGGAAATTCAGACAAAAGGTTTGGATAATAATGTCGATAGTCTTAAGTCTGTCTTAAATGGAACAAATCAAATCGTTATTTTTAGTAAAGAGGTTTCAGATCTTTCAACAGGCACGATAGAAAAAGCATATGCGGGAGGGAACTCCATACAAGCAACACTGGAACAAATGCATGTAATCAATGGGACAGTTGCTGAATCAAATAAAATGATTAAAGAACTCGTAGAACAATCCAAGCATATCGAAAAAATAACAGAAAGCATTACTACTATCTCCGAACAAACGAATCTTCTTGCATTAAACGCAGCGATAGAAGCAGCAAGGGCGGGGGAGACAGGCAAAGGTTTTGCTGTTGTAGCAAATGAAGTACGTAAACTTGCGGAACAGTCTGGACAATTTGCCAGTAATATTTCGCAATTAATTACGGATGTACAGAAAACGACCGAGAATACAGTTCAAAGAATGGCAGAGGTATCACGAGCTGTTCAAACAGGACTAGAAGTAACGGATGAATCTCATATAAGATTTCAAGAAATTGTACATAGTATGAAGGAAATGACCCCACATATTCAAAAAGTTACGGACACTTCAAATGAGATGGCAACCACTCTAAAGGAGGTAAGCATCACAGCAGGCGAATTAGCGCAGATTGCCTCTGATAATTCGGCTTCTTCTGAAGAAGTTGTATCCCTAACGGAAGAACAGCTGGCTGCTATTGAAGAAATTTCAGGTTCCGCAAAGAATTTGTTGAATATGGCGGAACAACTCAAACGAAATCTTCATCAATTTACCTATTAATCGTCATATGAAAAGTACCTCTTGCATAAAGTAGCGTTAGGCTTTATATGCAGGAGGTATTTTCGTGGAAAAAATAAAAGTTTATTTAATAAATGGGTTTCTTGGGAGCGGAAAAACAACAACTCTATTAAAATGTATGGAATATTTTAAAGGGAAAAATAAAAAATATGCTATTATCTTGAATGAACTTGGGGAAACAAATATCGAAAAACACCTTTTTAAAGAGGAGTCACTCTATGAATTGTTAAATGGATGTGTCTGTTGTTCCATCAAAGAAGATTTAAGATCAACACTTAATGACCTAACCGTGACATTGCATAAAGAGAACATAGAAATTGTGTTGTTAGAAGGGACAGGAGTAGCAAATCCTTGCGAAATAATGGAGACATTTAGTGAACAGAGATATAGAGATAAATTTGAGGTCGTTGAAAGAATTTGTTTAATTGACAGCTTGCATTTTACAGAATATACAAGTATTTTTTCGAGCAGCAAAGAAGTGAGGCAGCTGCAGAAAGAGCAAATTGAGAACGGAACAGTATTAGTCCTAAATAAAATCGATCAGCTTTCAAGCAAGCTTGCTGTTGAAAAGGTGGAAAAGCGAATTAGAAAGATAAATCCTGATGCTCCGTTATTACATAGTAACTATGGCCATGGAGTAACAGCATATTTGGAAAAACAGGAAGGTACTAAAATCAAAGACCAATCTATTTCCCATCATCATCACCATCATCATATTAAAGCAATGAAAATAGTTCAAACAACCCCTATGACGAAAAGCGAATTACGAGATTTCTTAAAAAATAATCAAGATAAGTTACTGCGAGCTAAAGGAACAATCAAAAATAGTGATGATCATTCTTGGTATCATTTTCAATATGCTTCTGGTTTGCTAGAATGGCAAAAAGTAAAGGAATATCTTCCTGATCGAAAAGGAGAGATCATTTTAATAGGTGAAAAATTACCTGAAAAAGTAATTCTATAATACTTTCTTTGTGTATCTTAATCGAATCTAGCATAAGATACACTATTTTTTGCATAGATAGGATAGGACAAGCATAGATATAAACTATATAAGGATACATGATCGAAGAAAAGGAGTATGCTATGTCTATCCCAACTCGTATGAAGGATATTTTTATCTTTTGCTTATTTATCGCTTTAATGTATCTATTTTTTTTCGGGGATCTTTATGTGGCAAAGCAATGGAGCTTCGCATTGCCAGATCAAATAAAAACTATTTTTGTGTTATTTCTTGGGATTTTGCTTGAGGCACTTCCGTTTTTATTATTAGGTGCTATCGCCTCCTCTATAATTAATATTTATATTTCAGAAGAGTATATTGCTAGAATTATGCCGAAAAACCCAATAGCGGCCATTGGTGCTGCTTTAATTGCTGCAGTGATTACACCAGTCTGTGAATGTGCCATTATTCCAGTTGTTCGCAGATTAATTCAAAAAGGAATTCCTGTCCATATTGGTGTTGTCTTGTTAATGGGAGCTCCAATTCTTAATTTTATCGTTTTTGGCAGTACGTACTATGCCTTCCAACATAATTTATCGATTGCATACGGACGTTTTATCATTTGCGTATTGGCAGCCATTATAGTGAGTCTCATTATTTATTTCTTTTTTTCGAAACAAAAGGTATTAAAAACACAAAGGGAAGATTTAATGGCAGCCGTTCCTATTAATGAAAACAAAGGTGATTCTAAATGGAAAGGAATTTTGCATCATACGTGTCATGAATTCTTTACGATCGGGAAATATTTCATTGTTGGAGCAGTATTTGCAAGTGTTGCCCAAGTATATTTAAAGGATAGTTTTATCATGCAGGCGGGGGAATCACCAATTGAAGGAACAGCAGTAATGATGGGGCTAGCATATGTGCTATCACTTTGTTCAGAGGCAGATGCTTTCGTAGCAGCTTCCTTCTCCAAGATGTTTACCCCTGAAGCGATTATTGGTTTTTTAGTTTTTGGACCAATCCTTGATTTTAAGAATACATTTGTCATGATGGCCTCTTTTCGGGTGAAATTCGTATTCGTGTTTATTACGATTGTTACAATGATTGTCTTCTTGCTTTCGCTAGCTTCACGATTCATTTTGTTTTCATGACACATATAAGGAGGAAAAATGGTGAAAATTAAATGGAGTCCAACCTGGCAATTAGCAAACGAACTGCAAGGAATTGTGCTGATTGGCTTCAGTCTCCTTATTTTCAAGTTATTGGTGACAGGAGATGTCGGACAGCTTGTTGCCCCTAAAATGGTGCCATTATTAGGTATAACGATGACATTAATGTTTCTTCTTGGTTTTTTCTGGTTGTTAAATAGCAACTTAAAGGGAGCAGATTGTGATTGTGATGTATGCGACGAGAATGCCTCTTTCCTGAACCTTACTTTTTCTTATCTGCTATTCTTTAGCCCGTTGATGTTGTTTTTTACCTTACAAGACATGTCGATTGATAAAAGCATGCTCCCAAATATTCAATTTGAGCAAGGACAAACCTTTTCTGTTAGTGAAGGTCAGCTCAAAACCTCTGAAAAAGAAGATATGATTACAATTGAAGATGACAATTATTTGCAGACAATGGATATGATTCATACAAATTTGGATGATATGGCGGGTAAAGAAGTGATGATTACGGGTTTTATTCATCGGGAAGAATCCTTTTCCGATAATCAAGCAGTTATTGCAAGATATGTCATGACCCATTGTATTGCAGATTTAGGCTTGTTTGGTTACATGCTGGAGGGCGAAGTTGGTGGATTACAAAGTGATCAATGGTATGTGATAACAGGAAAATTGGATAAGAAGGAATATGAGGGTCAAATAATGCCTATCATTAAACTAGAAAAGGCCGAAGAAACAATAGCACCTGATGAAGATTACATATATTCATTAGACTAATAGGCTACCATTCTTGCATTATTCCTATTTTTTCGTTAAAATTTAAGAGAATTCAATTAAATATAAGCGGGGGCTTGTGGAAACAGGCTGAGAGTATGGCTAATCTGCCATTGACCGAATGAACCTGTTGGATAATGCCAGCGTAGGGAGGTGTAATGGGATCAAAACACTTTGCTTAGGCGTAGTGTTTTTATTTTGCCATAATTGCTGAAAAATCGCACGGCGCTTCCTTCGTATCCGTGTTAGGAATTCAGTTAGTTATGGCTTTTTTTGTTTGTACGTAATTTATTTCACGTTTGAAACGGGAAGATGCCATTGTAAGCATATCTATATTTGAGGAGAATAAATCGGCCTCAGAAAATACTATCTGCAAAGGTACTATGAAAGGGAATTCCCGTGAGAGGGAGATCACTTTGCCATCAAAACGTTAATAGTCTTAAGATTAATAGGGAACTTTAGAAAGGAAATGAGATTAAGAGATGAATGAAAAAGTTGACATGGTAATTCCGGCTATTTTAACAAAACTTCGAAAACATGTTCCGTTGGTTCATAATATTACTAATGTTGTTGTTACTAACTTTACGGCAAATGGATTACTAGCATTAGGAGCTTCACCGGTAATGGCATATGCAAAGGAAGAAGTTGCAGAAATGGCAGCAGTAGCGGATGCTCTTGTCCTAAATATTGGAACACTAACAGCTGAAAATGTAGAGAGTATGATTATTGCTGGGAAGGCTGCGAATCAGGCGAATACACCCGTAATTTTAGACCCTGTTGGTGCAGGAGCTACTAGTTACCGTACGGAATCTGTGCACCGTATTATGAAGGAAGTAAAAATCAGCTTGCTTCGCGGAAATGCAGCAGAAGTAGCGAATGTAGCTGGAATTAAAGCAAAAATGAGAGGAGTAGACTCTGTCGGCGAACATAATAATCAAGGAATCGCGCTGGAAGCTGCAAAGCTTTTACAAGTACCAGTGATTATAACAGGTGAACAAGATATAGTCGCAGTTGACGGGAAACTGGCTATTATCCATAATGGGCATTCCATGTTAACAAAGGTTACAGGAACAGGTTGTTTACTTTCCTCCATTCTTGGTGCATTTATTGCAGTAGAAAAGGATATCTTTCTTGCTTCTATAGCTGGTTTAGTAGCATATGGAGTTGCATCAGAAGATGCTTTTGAAAAGACGAGTGAAGAAGGTCCAGGAAGTTTTCAAATCGAATTATTAAATCAATTATCGAAAATAAAGGAAGAGAATGTAAAAGAAGCGATGAGAGTGGAGATTAAGAGGGGGTAATTTTATGGCTACAGCAAAAGCATTAACAATAGCAGGGTCAGATAGTGGCGGAGGAGCTGGAATCCAAGCAGATCTAAAAACCTTCCAAGAACTTAAAGTATATGGAATGAGTGCCATCACCGCTATTACCGCGCAAAATACCCGAGGTGTAGATGGGGTATACCCAATGACGCTTGAGGCAATTGAGAAACAACTAGAATCTATCGCAGTGGATTTACGACCAGATGCGTTAAAAACAGGTATGCTATTTAATAGTGAAATAATTGAATTGGTAGCGGAAAAGATAAAAGAGTATCATTGGAAAAATTTGGTGATTGACCCTGTGATGATCGCTAAAGGTGGTGCTAATTTATTGCAGAAGGAAGCAGCAGAGTCCATGAAAAGAAAGCTCCTCCCTCTAGCTACTGTTTTAACACCGAATATACCAGAGGCAGAGGTATTAACAGGGATGGATATTCGAAATATAGAGGAAAGGAAAGAAGCTGCCAAAAGATTAAATGCGATGGGGGTTGCTTATGTCGTTATAAAAGGTGGACATGGGGCCGAGAAGGAAGCTATTGATCTATTATTTGATGGCAGCGATTTTTCAAGCTTGGTGGCGGAAAGAATTCCAACGAAAAATACGCATGGAACAGGATGTACTTTTTCGGCTGCGATTACAGCGGCCCTTGCCAATGGTTATTCTATTAATGAAGCTTTCCGATTAGGGAAGGATTTTATTCATCAAGCTATAAAAAATGATCTTCATATAGGCAGTGGACATGGTCCAACCAACCATTGGGCTTACCAAGAAAGCAAAAGATAATATGGGGGATATATGACAACTTATACAAAAGAACGAATAAAACAATTGTTGAAAATTTATTTTATAACGGGAAGCAACAATAGTACATCTGATCCAAAAGTTATTTTGGAAGAAGCACTTAAAGGCGGGATATCGATTTTCCAATTTCGCGAAAAGGGAAATGGGGCATTAAGAGGAGAAGACAAAATTCAACTGGCAAAAAGGTTGCAAGAACTTTGCAAGCAATATCATGTTCCATTCATTGTGAATGATGATATTGAATTAGCCTTGGCCATTGATGCTGATGGGGTACATATCGGTCAAGATGATGAAAATGCCATAAAAGTTAGAAACATGTTAGGTAATAAACTGTTGGGGGTTTCTGCTCACTCCATAGAGGAGATTAAAGCAGCGATAGAGGCAGGAGCGGATTATATTGGCATAGGTCCTATTTACCCAACAAGTACGAAAAAGGATGCCAAAGCAGTACAAGGCACCTCTCTTATTGAAAAAGTAAGACAAGAGAACATTTCGATACCGATTGTTGGGATAGGGGGAATTACTACTGAAAATGCTCCTCCTGTTATACAAGCAGGAGCAGATGGAGTTGCTGTTATTTCGGAAATAAGTTTGGCAGAAAATCCTTATAAACAAACGATAAACTTAAGAAAAGCAGTTTTTGACCAAGCATAAGTTATATTTTTTTTAAGTAAAATGGCAAGAGTTTATATTTTTTGCGGAAAATAGACATTCACCCAACCCAAATATAGCTGCCTGCATACAATGGTTTTGTAGAGGAGCTAGAATAAAGAAAATATAAAGGCTCCTTATTCGTTAACCAAAAAAGAAATGGTTAATCTACTACAAAAGAGAAAGGGAGATGTATATATGTACGGTTATGGTGGATATGGATGCGGATATGGTACTGGAGCTGTTGGTGGTGTTGGCTACGGTGGCGGATTTGCATTAATCGTAGTATTGTTTATCTTATTAATTATCGTCGGTGCGACATTTATTTGTTAATAAAAGATAAAAAGCTGACCTTGTGTCAGCTTTTTTTACATATAAAAGAATTTACGTTTTGTTCATTAATGGGTATTTTTAAAATATAAATGGTAACGGTTTCGGAAAAATATCGAAAAATACATACAATTATCGTAATAAAACAACAGGTATAATAAAATAAATATAATATTTTAAGTTTTAAGAAAATTAAATTTAAAATACTTATTGACAGAAAATTTAATATGGGTAAAATAAAGTTATTAGAGTGTTAGATTATATGACACTCGATGGAAAAATAACG
The DNA here is from genome assembly GCF_003726095.1 of Niallia circulans. NCBI lineage: Bacteria > Bacillati > Bacillota > Bacilli > Caryophanales > Bacillaceae > Niallia > Niallia circulans. The sequence goes on along the minus strand of NZ_CP026031.1, from coordinate 1,478,260 downwards.
TACATAAAGGGGGAAGGTAACTTAATGGAAAATTTAGAGTTTTTAATGAACAGCTTGTGGACGATGATTGCTGCAATTTTAGTTATTTTTATGCTTGGTGGATTTATCTTATTAGAAGCAGGTTCGACAAGAATGAAAAATGCAGGCCATATTGCTGGTAAAACAATTTTTACATTTGGGATAGCTTCGTTAGTTTTCTGGGCTGTTGGTTATGGATTTATTTTTGGAGACAATGCTAATTTCTTTGTCGGAATGAGTGAGTTTTTCTACAATGGCGGTAGCGTTGGCCAAATAGATGGAGATGGATTACAAACTACTGTTTTCTTCGTCTTCCAACTAGCGTTTGCAGGGATTTCTTTAACAATTGCACTTGGTGGTTTTGCGGAGCGTGCGAAATTATCTGTATATCTAATTTTCTCCGTATTATTCGGTATATTGGTTTATCCTATCATTGCCCATTGGATTTGGGGAGGCGGCTGGTTAGCTGAGCATGGAAAGCAAGACTTTGCGGGCTCAACTGTTGTTCACTTAACTGGTGCAGCAGCGGCTCTAGCAGCTACGATCCTTTTAAAGCCGCGTATTGGAAAATACAATGCTGATGGTTCGGCTAACCCGATATTTGGTCATAACCAAGTTTATACAGCGTTAAGCGTATTAATTCTTTGGGTCGGTTGGTTCGGATTCAATGCAGGTAGTACAGTTTCTGTAGCAGACGGTTTCTTTGGATATGTTGCTTTAAATACAAACTTAGCAGCAGCAGCTGGCGCAGTAGCAGCACTACTAATTTCCTGGATTGTTTTAGGAAAGTCAGATATTACAACCATGCTAAATGGTGCCTTAGCAGGTCTCGTTGCCATCACAGCATCTTGTGCATTCGTTGAGCCTTGGGCAGCAGTAGTAATTGGTTTAATTGCTGGAGTACTGGTATTTTATAGTGTTCGCTTCTTCGAGAATAGAAAAATCGATGATCCAATTTTTGCACTATCTGTTCATGGTACTGCGGGAATTTGGGGAACACTATCTAATGGATTATTTGCAACAGCAGAGTTAGCGGAATATACGGGAGTAGGGAAAGCTGGTCTATTTTATAACGGAGGCTTTGGGCAATTAGGCGTGCAGGCGCTTGGTGTTATAACTTGTGGGTTATTCGCTTTTGCAATAAGCTATGTCATTCTATTTGTTATCAAGAAGGTTAGCGGACTACGAGTAACAGAAGAAGAAGAAATTATGGGCTTAGATATTAGTGAACATGGTTCATATGGTTACCCGGAAGCATTCTTGTCAAAAGACGAAACAAAAAGCTTATAAAATCAGACGTTTAATAGTCGCGATTAAGAAAACAGCCTGTAAATTAAATGAGGATAGAAGTCTCGCTGAAAAGTGAGACTTTTATCTTTTTTCATAAATCAATTGCAAATAAGAACATGTTATGATAGACATACAGATTAATATAAATATCGACTAAAGAAGGAAGTGCATGGATGTGCTCTAAAAATCATAGATTAAATGAATGGAAAAGAGAAAAGGAACTTTTTTTACAAACAACCACTTATCAAAACACTCAATTAAATGATTTTTACGATGAACTATTTATGGAGTTATTTCAATTCATCCTTTTTGAATATAAAAAAAATTATGGAGAACCTCCATGCTCATTTGTCTGGTTTGTTACAGGAAGCGCTGGCAGAAAAGAGCAAGGCATCTTTAGCGATCAAGATCATGGCATTATCTATGAAAGCAATGACGAAAACAGCAATCAATATTTTATCCATTTTGGAGAATGGCTAAGTGATGCGCTAAATGAAATAGGTTATCCATATTGTGAAGGGAAAGTCATGAGTAGTAATCCAATCTGGTGCAAATCCGTAGAAGAATGGAAACACCAATTACAGCAATGGATGGAAAAAGAAAACTGGGAATCAATTAGATTTTTGCAAATCTTTTATGATAGTAGACAACTATTTGGAGAGGAAAATTATGTTCAAGAGTTGAGAAGTTATATTCATCAGTTCTGCGTTCTTCATCCAATGCTTCTAAAAAGATTTATGAATAATGTAATGCGTATAAAAAAAGGGGTCGGAATATTTGGCCAATTTTTTGTTGAAAGAACAGGAAGTCACAGAGGATCGATTCATTTGAAGCATACGATGTATTTACCGTATGTCAATTCGATTAGACTTCTCTCTATTAAGGAAAAAATCCAGCAAACATCGACGTTAGAACGCATTCAAACATTGAGAACGATGGAGACATATGACAACTGGTTAAAACCATATGAAAGCTCTTTTCGGAGAATATTAGATTATCGCATTAATTCATTTAAAGAGGCAAAAACTTATGAAGATGTTCACTATTTGAATATAAAAGAGTTAACGAAAGAGCAAAGACAAGAAATAAAAGGATTAATGCGCCATGGCATCAAATTATATCATCAAGTACAAAGGATAATTGAAAAAGGGTGTTAAAATGGGAGTCGAATCGTTTCTTCAATATATGAGAGATTTATATGGAAAAGTAAATTCGAGTGTATTGCACGCTACTTCAAGTGGGAGTAATTCTCAGCAAATTGCTTTTATGAGACAGCTTCAAAAGGATTTAAAGGTTGAGGCTGCCTCTAGGTTACCATTAAATAATTTAAAAGCAGTTGTTTTTGATATTGAAACAACGGGATTTTTACCTGATAAAGGCGATCAAATTATTTCAATAGGTGCTATAAAAGTAGAGGGGAGCGATATTTTAGATGAGCAATTTTATACATTAGTAAACGCTAGAGTAGAGATACCAGAAGAAATAAGCCGCTTAACAGGAATTAAAACCGAAGATTTACTTGATGCGCCGTCTTTATCTGATGTTCTTGTGCGATTTTTTGGTTTTGTAAAAGATGATACGCTCATTGCTCACCACTCTTCCCATGAGAAAAGCTTTATGCAGTCTGCATGCTGGAGAAGTTTTAAAACACCATTTAAGCATCGAATCGTTGATACTTCTTTCTTGTTTAAAATCGTTGAACCACAACAAAGAATATTGACATTAGAGGAATGGTGCGAATTTAGTGATATTCCAGTCATTAATCGTCACCATGCCTTAGGAGATGCTAAATTAACTGCTGTTCTATGGTGTCAGTATTTACAAAGGGCTGAACAATTGGGCTGTCGCACGTTACAGGATATATATGAAAGGCTAGCATGTCGATAAAATAGAGGACAAAGTTTTAACAATTTACTGGTGGTGAATGTAAATGGATGTGTTTGAGACAAAAAGACTGTTATTAAGAGGATGGAAGGAAGCGGATTATAAAGATTTATATGAATATGCGCAAAAGGAAGAAGTAGGTCCGTTTGCGGGCTGGTCACCACATAAAAGTGAACAAGAAAGCAAAGACGTAATCCGCTATTTTTTACAGAATGAAAATTCATATGCGATTGTTTGGAAAGAAGAGAATAAGGTGATTGGAAGTATTGGTTTTCATGAACGAATGCCTGATGTTAAACTCTCTCATTTAGCACAGCGCGAAGTAGGTTTTGCCCTTAACCCCCGGTATTGGGGAAGAGGGGTTGTGCCAGAAGCAGTCAACCATCTATTAGAATATGGATTTGAAAAATTGTGTTTGGATTTAATATGGTGTGGTCATTTTGATTTTAATACGAAGTCAAGACGAGTAAATGAAAAATGTGGGTTTCGTTATAAATTCCAAAAAACCAATCACTATAAACTTTTTGATAACCAGTTAATTACAAGCGTTTATTATTGTATGACGAAAGAGGAGTATTTTAAAAAAATACGAGAAGCTTCAGTAGGTGTATCCCATACAAATCAAGTAAGAAGCACATAATAGAGACCGCTTCCCTAAAGGTGGAAGTGAATAATGAATAGGCTGCCTCGAACTTATCGGGCAGCTTTTTTGTATGAATTTTGGTAATTAAAAAGCACTTCGATCAAAACATTTAATTAATAGGGGGATATTAAAGACGGATAGAGGAAATTAATCCAAAAAAAAGTCGCTTCATAGAAGCGAAAAGAGACATTGGATTAAAGATTGAATCGATAACTATATATAGTGTGATTTTATAAAAAAACAACTATATATTGATTTGATAGTATCATACAATTTATTTTTACGCAATTATTTTCTATTAAATTAATCTAGGAAACAATGAGTAATACAATATAAAACAAGAGGATAAATCCTATGCCGAATAGTATTAGGTATTTCGTCCACATCGAGGAAAGCTTTTTTCGCTCTCGATTTTTAGTAAAGCCAATAAAAGATAGAGTGTTTTTGTATAACACAAAATAAATCAAGGCAAATCCTATATATTGTAAAATAAATAATCCTGTTAAAGACTGCTTTCCCTTTAAAAATTCCACATTAGGAAATGAGTAACCAGTAATAAGTTTTATAATCGTATCGTTAACTGTTCCGAAAATGGCAAATAAAAGGACCGCAGAAAATAGTATTTTAACAAAGTCTAAATAATAATAAGAAATTCTCTTCATATATTCCTTCCTTTTCTTTTGTAAATATTTTTCTCACCAGAACACAGAATACCATAAACAACGAGGAAATGATAAAGGAAATTCTATCTGTGTTGAACATTTAGTGCTGCGATTTTCGTAAAATCGGTAAATTAAAAGAGATAATTTAGGGAAAAATAATGATAGTTTTAAAAGGGAGAACAATAAAAAAATTCATATTATACTAAAAACGTTCACAAAACGTCAAAAATATGATAATATTTGATTGTTTTTGAAAGAAAATGCTTGAAATGTGAAATCGTTTACAGTATGATGTTCTTAAATTAAGTTGTTTTTTAATGAGGGTAAAAATCATATTTATCGTATCCTGTTTAGTTAAGGTTAATCACCTCAAAGAAAATGACATAATCCCAAGACATACCCTAAAAGGGAGCGTGATAATCTTGTTAACACCTGAAAGGCATGAACTTATTTTACAATTACTGAAACAACATAGTGTTGTGAAAATTCAAGATTTGATAGATGTTTTGAATACTTCAGAATCCACCATCAGACGCGATTTAACTCAATTAGAGCAAGAAGGGTTCTTGAAACGGGTGCATGGTGGAGCAGCTAGGCTCCAAAGGAAAATAACGGAGCAGAGTATGAGTGAAAAAGCGTTCAAAAACCTCCAAGAGAAAAAAATGATTGCGGCATACGCAGCAAAGCTAGTAGAAGATGGAGATAGTATATATTTGGATGCTGGTTCAACCATTAAAGAAATGATTCCATTCTTAAAGAATCGAGACATTGTTGTGGTAACGAACGGACTTACGCATATGACAAGCTTACTTGAAGCTCGTATTCAAACCTATATAACAGGTGGTTATGTCAAAGAAAAAACAAACGCGTTAGTCGGTCGTGGCGCATTATTAAGTCTTGATAACTATCGATTCGATAAATGCTTTATGGGTGTCAATGGTATTCATCCTGAATATGGGTATACTACTGCTGATCAAGAAGAAGCAATGGTGAAAAGCAAAGCATTATCATTATCAAGAGAAGCTTTTTTTGTCGCAGATGATAGTAAATTTTCCGAAGTTTACTTTGCAAAGATAGCTGATTTGCACAATGCTTCTATTATTACTAACTATCTGGATGAAGAGGTAAACGATTTATATTCAAGGAAAACTAGCATAAAGGTTGTGAAAGAATGATTTATACCCTAACTTTAAATCCTTCTGTCGATTATATAATCGAAGTGGCAGAAGTGCATTTAGGAGAACTAAATCGCTTAGAAAAAACAAGTAAATTTGCAGGTGGAAAAGGAATAAATGTTTCAAGAGTGTTAAAAAAAATGGGCGTGCAAAGTAAAGCGTTAGGATTTGTCGGCGGATTTACTGGAAGCTTTATTGAAACACAACTATTATCAGAAATGATTGAAACAGATTTTGTGAAAGTAGAAGAAGATACACGTATCAATGTGAAGTTAAAGAGTGATACAGAAACAGAATTAAACGCAAATGGTCCCGCTATTTCTGAAGTAAAGTTTCAGGAATTGAAAGAGAAGATTGCTGCTCTAACGTCAGAAGATCTACTAGTTTTAGCTGGAAGTGTTCCGTCTACTCTTCCTAAAACCACCTATGAAGAGCTAGTCAAAATCTGTCACGCAAATAATGTTTCTTTCGTCGTAGATGCAGAAGGTGAATTATTAAAAGCAGTCTTGCCTTATCAACCGTTTTTAATCAAGCCTAATCATCATGAACTGGGTGAATTGTTTGGGGTAACTATTTCGACTCCAGAAGAAGCGATCCCGTATGGAAAAAAACTATTGGAAATGGGAGCGCAAAATGTGATCGTCTCTTTAGCAGGTGATGGCGCAGTCTTGATTACTCAACACGAAGAAATTATTAGTACGGTTCCGAAAGGGCAAGTGAAAAGCTCAGTTGGCGCAGGAGATAGCATGGTAGCAGGCTTCTTATCTAAATATGAGGAGACACAGGATATAAAAGAATCCTTCCGCTATAGTATTGCCTCAGGAAGTGCGACTGCTTTTTCAATTGGATTATGTACAAAGGAAAAGGTAGAAGAGCTTCTTCCGCAAGTCCAAGTACAATCATAATCGATACACACCATTTCATAAGAAAGATAGATGAAAGTGGATAAAAATATAAATAAAAAGGGAGCGTTATGGAATGAAAATTACTGAATTATTAACGCAAGAGACTATCCTTTTGAATATTGAAGGAAATGGTAAGCTTGATGCCATTAATCAGTTAGTGGATATTCTTCATTCAGCGGGGAAATTAACAGATAGAGAAACGTATAAGCAAGCGATTTTAAATAGAGAAGAGCAAAGTACAACGGGAATTGGCGAAGGAATAGCAATTCCCCATGCAAAAACGAGTGCTGTAAAAACTGCTGCTATTGCGTTTGGGCGATCAAGCAGTGGTGTCGATTATGAATCATTAGATGGACAGCCGGCGAATTTATTTTTTATGATTGCTGCACCAGATGGAGCTAACAATACTCATCTCGAAGCACTTTCAAGACTATCTACATTATTGCTTAAAGAAGAAGTGCGCAGTAAGTTATTAACTGCAACTACAAAACAAGATGTAATATCAATAATTGACAGCTATGATGTAGAGGAAGAAACGGTTGACGAAAATATTGCCGATAAGAAGAATTTTATTGTGGCAGTAACTGCTTGTCCAACCGGTATTGCTCATACTTACATGGCAGCAGATTCATTAAAGGCAAAAGCAGCTGAAATGGGTGTTGATATTAAAGTTGAAACTAATGGTTCCGGTGGAGCAAAGAATGTTCTGACAGCAGAGGAAATTGACAAAGCAACAGCTGTAATTGTTGCTGCTGATACAAAAGTGCAAATGGAACGCTTCAACGGGAAACATGTGGTTGAAACACCTGTTGCAGATGGTATTCGAAAACCTGAGGAATTAATCAATCGCGCTATTAACCAGCAAGCACCGGTATATAACGGTGGATCAGGCTCTAATTCCGGCGAAGTTAACACAGGAAAAAAAGGCATTGGTAGTCAAATTTACAAACACTTAATGAACGGTGTTTCGAACATGCTGCCATTTGTTGTTGGTGGCGGAATACTAATTGCTATTTCCTTTATGTTTGGTTATAACTCAGCTGATCCGAATGACCCGAGTTATAATGCTTTTGCTGCTGTTATTAAATATATTGGTGGCGATAATGCCTTTGCATTATTAGTGCCAGTTCTTGCTGGTTTTATCGCGATGAGTATCGCAGATCGCCCAGGTTTTGCTCCTGGTATGGTTGCAGGATTTATGGCTGCTCAAGGTGGTGCTGGTTTTCTTGGTGGATTAATTGGCGGATTCTTAGCTGGTTATTTAGTTATCGGTCTAAAGAAAGTGTTAGAAGTACTTCCTAGATCATTAGAAGGAATTAAAACGATTCTACTTTACCCATTACTAGGAATTTTCTTTACTGGCCTTATTATGAATTATGTGATTATGGAACCTGTTGCAGCTATTAACACTGGTATGACAAATTGGCTGTCAAATATTGGTACGGGTAATGCCGTCTTCTTAGGAATTATCTTAGGTGCAATGATGGCGATTGATATGGGTGGACCAATCAATAAATCGGCATATGTTTTTGGAACAGGGCTAATTGCAAACGGTGTATTTGAGCCAATGGCTGCTATTATGGCTGGTGGAATGGTACCGCCATTAGCAATTGCTTTAGCAACAGTTTTATTTAAAAAGAAATTTACAAAGCAAGAAAAGGATGCAGGTTTAACAAACTTTATTATGGGTCTTTCCTTTATTACAGAAGGTGCTATTCCTTTTGCAGCAGGTGATCCGTTACGCGTTATACCATCTGTTGCAGTTGGTGCGGCAGTTACGGGTGGACTATCAATGTTCTTCCATATCGGTTTAAGAGCACCACACGGCGGTGTGTTCGTAGTTGGATTGGTTGATGGAAATCCATGGCTATACCTATTGGCTATTGTAATAGGGGCGATCATATCAGCTTTATTGTTAGGATTAGTAAAGAAGCCTGTTCAACAAAAATAAGTATAGAAAAAGCTGTAAATTGACTTTACTCGTTAATTTACAGCTTTTTTAATATGATCAAAGAACTGATGGAAGTTTTTCTATTGGTTTATTTTCTTTTCTTTCTTTTCTTCTTGACCATCCACGTACTTTAAACGAAAGAAGGCAGCGATCGCAGCGATTAATGTGATTGCACTTAGTAAATAAAATTGTAAATGGTCGATATGCTTCATTAAAATTGCCATAATAGGTGGTCCTGCAGCGACTCCGATAAACCGCATACTGCTATATATACTTGTGATGGTTCCTCTTTCTTTTTTTTCAATTCCCTCCGTAATAAGGGCATCAAGAGGTGGTAAACTAGCACCAATGCCAATGCCAGCCACTGTAAGAAAGAGAATGATAAACCACATATTGTCCGAGAAGTTGAGTGCAATCGTACCAATAATGATTGCAAGCAATCCAATAAAAGTAATCCAGCGCATTAAGTTTTTGTCTTTTTTAATTTTTTTCCCGGTAATATAGGAAGTAAGACATAAAGCACCAAGCGGTATAGCAAGATAGAGCCCTTTTTTAACATTTTTTATATGATATTTTTTTTCTAAAATATCTGATAGGTAAAACATTTCGGCAAATAATACAAACATAACGATTACCCCAATAAAGAAAATGGCATAGAGCCATTTTTTATCTTTATGCATTGTTTCTTTTGTATGCTGAATAAATTCCTTAAATGGTGCAGGTTTTTCTTTACTTTTTGGTGATTTTACAAAGATCAAAATCAAAACGATGGAAACCAAACAGAAGACAGGAATAGACATAAATGGGATGAACCAAATAAATCCTGCCAAAAAAGCTCCAAGAATGGGACTAAGTACTTTCCCAAAAGTGTTAGCTGTTTCAATAACTCCTAAAGTACTACTAACTTGTTCTTCATCCTTAAACAAATCACCTACTAGTGGCAATACTATTGGGAAGGCCCCAGCTGCTCCAACACCTTGAAGAGCCCGTCCAATAAGGATAATCCAGTAACTGTTATCCATCAGCCATGCAGCTAAACCAGAAATTACACCGCCAACACCTGCGATTATTAGGCTGGGGATAATCACTCGTTTACGACCGATACGATCAGATAGATATCCTGCCACTGGAATTAATATGATCGCTAAAACGGAATAGACTGTAATAATCATACTAACTTGAAAAGAGGATATATCCAGCTTTTTTTCAATCGAAGGCAATACTGGAATCAGCATACTGTTTCCAAGGGTCATTACTAATGGGATGGAAGAAAGTGAGAATATCGCCATTTTTGAAACCTTGACATTTTGCTTCTTCGCTGTCTTTTGTGCTTTGTTTGTAAGGTTTACTATGTTTTTATCATCATTTACATGATCCATTTTCATTCTCCCTGCTTTCAAATAGTTAACTATAGTTAATATGTACAGTCATGGCAAAAAATAAAGCATTTTCTTTCATCCAAAAACTGGATTTCATTATTTGGTTTACAAGCACTTTTCGTACAATAATATGGTATGATGAAATAAAAATAGTGGTGGTGTTTAATTAGTGGGGAAAATTATCACACTTAGTATTGGGAAGGAAAAAACATTTATATGGAAAAATAAAAGTATTTCTTCCGCGATTGGCAAAGAAAAAGTGAGTGAAGTCAGTCTAACATTTGATGGTTTTGTAGGCGATGGTGTTGCTAATCCAGCATTTCATGGTGGCAAGGAAAGGGCTGTCTGTTATTATCCTTTTGAACATTATAAAAAATGGGAAGACGAATTTAAAACAAAAATAAATCCTCCGGCGTTGGGGGAAAATATATGCGGAACGGAATTCACAGAAAAAAATACATATATTGGGGACATTTTTTCTTTAGGAAATGCTATTGTTCAGGTAACACAAGGAAGAGTACCATGTTCAACCATTTCAAAATATAATCAGATTGATCCATTTTTAAGTAGAATTGTGGAAACTTGTTATACCGGCTATTTTTTAAAGGTATTAGAAGAAGGCGTAGTCAGCGAACATTCTACGATGGAGCTAATAGAACGTCCGCAGAACAAGATATCAGTTTGGGACGCAACAAAAGTAATGCTTCTTGATCGTACAAATAAAGAAGCAATGCTTTCCATCCTGCAAATTGACGAATTAGCAGAAGATTGGAAGAATCGCTATAGAAAGGCACTTCAAAAAGTAAAATAAATTTTTGGGGAAAATGGTTGACTTTTATGTGAGAGTTCACTATTATGTAATTAACATATCGAACGGCAATGATGAAGAGTAGTATCTTTATTGAAAACGTCAGAGAGCTGGTGGTTGGTGTGAACCAGTGTGGACGATAAAGAGAATGGACTTCTGAGCTTCTAAACCGAACCAACCTTTGTAGTAGGCTTTAGCGAACGTCTCATCGTTACAAGAGACAGAAATTTGTCTAATAAAGACTGATTTCTTAAAGTGAGCTTAATTTTATTAAGCTAATGAAGGTGGCACCACGGGTTTCTCGTCCTTTTTATAGGAGAGAGACCCTTTTTTATTTTCAAAAAAATATGGCAAAACAATGAGGAAGAGTAGTAAGTATAAGAAAGATGTTAAAGAGAGTCGGTGGCTGGTGTGAACCGATACATTGATTATACTGAATGGACTTCTGAGTGGGGGCTTGAAAAAGAAGTAGGGCCTGACGGTATCCCCCGTTACTGGGATAGAGTATAATATTGTACTCGTAAAGAGAGAGTGAAGCTTCGCTCTAACCAGAGGTGGTACCGCGGTTTATGAATCGTCCTCTATTTGCAAATAACAATGCAAATAGGGGACTTTTTTTATAGAATTTTATAGATGAGCACTTTTCAAAAGCATCTGACTAGGAGGATTTATGATGGAAAATAGCATTTTGTTAATCGATGAAATCCAAGGAGATACACTGACACCCATTAGTATTTATCAAAGATTGTCTGGAAAAAAGAAATTTTTGCTCGAAAGCTCATTAAAACATGAAGATTCTGGAAGATTTTCTATCATTGGCTGCGATCCAACCTTTGAAGTTATAGGGAAAGGATTGGAAACAACTATTGTGGAAGGGGAAAAGCGAGAACAAAGAAAAGGAAGAGCACTCGATTTTATTAACGAATTTTTACCTGAAAACAAAGCGACGCTTCCCTTTCAACTACCAGTTAATGCGGGAGCATTTGGATATGTTGGGTATGACAATATCAGACTATATGAAAACATTGGCCCAGAAGCAAAGGATGAAATCGGGATTCCAGATGTGCATCTAATGTTTTTTGAAGATTTGGTAATTTTTGATCATTCAGAACTTAAAGTTTATTTAATTGCTAGCCCATTAAAGCACACAACAACGGAAAAAGAGTTAAAGTTCCGCCTTCAGATAAGAAAGTTAGAGATTACTGCACCATATAAAGAAGATTCACCTGAAGTAAAGGTAACTCCCTTTCAAGCAAGTATATCAAAAGAACAATTTATGGAGAAAGTGAAGAAAGCAAAACAATATATTTTAGAAGGAGACATCTTTCAAGTAGTTCCATCGCAGAGAATGACAGCTGAGATAGAAGGATCACCATTTTCTTATTATCGTAAATTGCGTATCAAAAATCAGTCCCCTTATATGTATTTCTTTGATTTTGAAGATTATGCAGTGCTCGGAAGTTCTCCTGAGAGCTTAATTAAAGCCGTAAATGGCAAAGTCATTACCAATCCTATTGCAGGTACAAGACCAAGAGGTAAGACGAAGGAAGAAGATAGCCAGTTAGAACAAGATTTACTATTGGATGAAAAAGAATTGGCGGAACATAAAATGCTTGTTGACTTAGCAAGGAATGATGTTGGGAAAGTGAGTAATTTTGGCAGTATTTCGATAGATAAATATATAAAAGTAGAAAAGTTTAAGCATGTTATGCACCTCGTATCGGAAGTAAGTGGAGAATTAAAGAAGGATTACTCGTGTGTAGATGCTTTAATTTCTTGCTTGCCTGCGGGAACAGTGTCAGGTGCACCTAAAATTAGGGCAATGCAAATTATAAATGAATTAGAAGGAACAAAACGAGGTATTTATTCTGGAGCTGTTGGCTATTTTTCCCAAAATGGGAATATGGACTTTGCTTTAGCAATTCGCACGATGGTTATTAAAGGCAAAAAGGCATTCATTCAAGCTGGAGCAGGAATTGTTCATGACTCTATTCCAGAAAAGGAATATGAAGAAACAATCCATAAATTAAAATTATTTTTGGAGGGACAACATGATTTTATTAGTCGATAATTATGATTCTTTTACGTATAACTTATTTCAATATTTAGGGGAGCTGGGAGAAGAGATAAAGGTTGTTCGAAATGATGAAATAACTGTAGAGGGAATTCGGACATTAAATCCTCATGGAATTGTTTTGTCTCCTGGACCAGGCAGGCCAGAAAATGCAGGCATCTTAATCGAACTTATCCAATCCCTTTATCAAGAATATCCAATTTTAGGGATTTGCTTAGGGCATCAGGCAATTGGATATGCCTTCGGTTCTGAGATAGTAAAGGCAGTAAATGTCATGCATGGAAAGACATCGACTTTACGAGTTACTGGTCATCCCTTTTTTCATGCTATGGAGGAACCGATTGAAGTGATGCGTTATCACTCTCTTGTTATTAAAAAAGGTACATTAACGAAGGAATTTGAGGTTTTGGCTAGTTCAACAGATGACCATGAAATTATGGCGATCAAACATAAAGATTATCCGTTGTATGGCTATCAATTCCATCCAGAATCGATTGGGACCGAGAGCGGCAAGCAATTTTTGCAAAATTTTATCAATGAAACTCGAGAGGAAGTGCAGAGATGAAACAATATGTGGAGAAAATCATGGCTAATGAATCATTAACTGAAACAGAAATGGAAGGGGCCGCTGATCTTCTTTTTTCTGATGACATTACCGATACAGAAATTGCTGCTTTTATGACAAGTTTAAAAATGAAGGGAGAAACAGTGGAAGAGATCGTGGGTATTGTAAAAGCCGTTCGTAAACAAACATTGTCTTTTGCTGAGCCTGTCAGTGGATGTATCGATAATTGTGGAACAGGTGGAGACAAATCACAAAGCTTCAATATTAGCAGCACGTCGGCATTTGTGTTAGCTGGAGCTGGAATTCCTGTCGCTAAACACGGAAATCGCAGTATTTCTAGTAAGACGGGAAGTGCAGATGTATTAGAAGAGCTTGGCATTAAGCTAAATATCACTCCAGAACAAAACATGCAGCAATTAGAAGAAGTTGGGATCACTTTCTTGTTCGCGCAACATGTGCAGCCGAAAATGGGGAGAATTATGAAGGTTCGCCGAGAATTAAGACTTCCAACTATATTCAATCTAATTGGTCCATTAACCAACCCAATTTCTTTGGAAAGCCAGGTGTTAGGGATATACAGAAGTGATTTATTGCTTACCTTTGCGGAAAGCTTACGGAAACTTGGTAGAAAACGAGCAGTTGTATTAAATGGAGCAGGTGGAATGGATGAAGCTTCCCTGCAAGGCGATAATCAGCTTGTCATTTTACAAAATGGAAGAATAGAGAAAATCGTCCTTACTCCAGATGATGTTAATCTGCCATATTATACAAATGAACAAATACGTGGAGGCGATGCTAAGGAAAACGCAGCTATTTTATTAAAAGTGTTGAAAGGAGAAAAAGGTGCATATCGAGATACAATCCTATTAAACGCTGGCATTGGTATCTATACAGCTGGAAGAGCGGAAAGTATTGGAGAGGGAGTCCATATAGCAAAGGAAAGCATTGACTCTGGAGCCGCACTTTATAAGTTAAACCAATTAGTAGAGGTTAGTAAAGAATTGGAAGGGGCAGGGATTTAAGTGACAACCATATTAGATAAAATTATTACAAAAAAAAGAGAAACAATTGCTGACCTTTATGAGAGAAAAGAAGTACTGCATACGAAAAAGCATTCTTTTAAAAAAAGATCCTTTATAGAGAAACTGAAGGATGCGGAAAAGTTAGCAATTATAGCTGAGTTTAAACGGGCATCCCCATCAAAAGGGGATATAAATATCGATAAAGATCCGAAGGAACAGACGAAAATGTATGAAATATATGGTGCAGATGCCATTTCTGTTTTAACGGATACCCCATTTTTTAAAGGCACATATGAGGATTTGGCGGAAGTAAGAGATACAGTAAATCTGCCGATTCTCTGCAAGGATTTTATCGTCGATAAAATCCAAATTGATTTTGCGAAATATTATGGAGCGGACATTATCCTATTAATTGCTGCAGCTTTAAAAGATAATGAACTTCATGAGTTATATACGTATGCAACAGAAATTGGTCTGGAAGTGTTATTAGAGGTTCACAATGAAGAAGAGCTAGAAAGAGCTTTGAAGACAAAGGCGCAATTAATTGGGGTCAATAATCGGAATTTAAAAACATTTGAAGTAACATTAGATACTACCGAGAAACTGGCAGGGAAAATTAAAGAAAGTGGCAGGTATATGATTAGTGAAAGTGGCATCTCCACATATACAGATATCCAAAAAGTTAGTGCAAGCGGAGCAAATGCTATTTTAGTAGGGGAAAGTTTTATGAAAGCAGCGGATCTTGAAACAAAAATGAAAGAAATGAAAGTGTCTATAAGGGCGGAGATAGAATGAATGTAAAAATTTGCGGAATTACAACAATAGAAGCAGCAGCATGTGCTGTTAGCTATGGTGCAAGTGCAATCGGTTTTGTATTTGCAAATAGTAAAAGAAAAATAAGCGAAGAAGAGGCTAAGGATATTATCGCTACTCTTCCTAAAGATTTAATGAAGGTAGGCGTTTTTGTCAATGAGTCCAAAGAAAATATAATGAAAATTGTGAATGTTACAGGCATCAATGTAATTCAGCTTCATGGTGATGAAACGGCAGAATTCGCAGCAAGTTTTTCCTTGCCAATCATTAAAGCATTTAGTATTTCCACGCCAGAGGATTTAAAACAAGTGGCAGCATATCCTTGTGACTATGCACTACTTGATAGCCCGAGAGGAAAGTATCATGGCGGAAATGGAATAGCGTTTGATTGGAATTTGATAAAGGATTATGACTTTGGCAATAAGAAAGTTATTCTTGCCGGCGGTCTAAACGAAAATAATCTTACGGAAGCATTAGAAACCACCCATCCATTTATGGTCGATGTAAGCAGCGGCGTGGAGACAGATGGCAAGAAAGATTTAGAAAAAATAAGAGTTTTTTTAGAATTAGCAAAAACTGTTCAAATTTAAGAAAAGAGGGAGCTTATTATGACAGAAACTTATGTTTATCCAGATAATAGAGGCCATTTTGGAAGGTATGGAGGTAGATATGTTCCGGAAACTCTGATGCTGGCAGTGACAGAGCTTGAAGCGGAATATAAAAAGGCACAAGAAGACCCTGCTTTTCATGAAGAATTAAATAATCTCTTAAAGGATTATGTAGGCAGAGAAACACCGCTATATTATGCAGAAAATCTTACAAAATATGCTGGCGGTGCAAAAATCTATTTGAAAAGAGAGGATCTAAATCATACTGGTGCTCATAAAATTAACAACTCTCTTGGGCAAGCACTTCTTGCAAAAAGAATGGGCAAAAAGAAAGTTGTTGCAGAAACAGGAGCAGGCCAACATGGAGTAGCAACGGCGACAGCATGTGCCTTATTAAATTTAGAATGTACGATTTTCATGGGAGAAGAGGACATTCGAAGACAGAAATTAAATGTCTTTCGAATGGAGTTATTAGGCGCAAAGGTTGTTAGTGTTACATCCGGAAGTGCTACCTTAAAAGATGCGTGTAATGAAGCCTTACGTTATTGGGTAACAAATGTGATAGATACTCATTATATTCTTGGGTCAGTTATGGGACCACACCCATTTCCGATGATGGTACGTGACTTTCAAAGTGTTATTGGTAAAGAAGCGAAAAAACAATACATCGAAAAAATTGGCAGGCTACCTGAGGCGATTGTGGCATGTATTGGCGGCGGCAGTAACGCAATGGGAATATTTTATCCATTTATTGAAGAGGAAAGTGTCGCTTTACATGGAGTAGAGGCTTCAGGACATGGCCTTGATACAGATAAACATGCTGCATCATTGTCGAAAGGAAAACCAGGTGTTTTACATGGTTCATATATGTACTTATTACAAAATGAAGACGGTCAAATCCAAGAGGCACACTCTATTTCAGCTGGTTTAGATTATCCTGGTATCGGTCCTGAACATAGCTTTCTACATGATATCGGACGTGCTAACTATGAATCTGTTACAGATGACGAAGCCTTTGAAGCACTACAATTACTATGTAAGATCGAAGGAATTATCCCTGCTTTAGAAAGTGCGCATGCCATTAGTTATGCAGTAAAACTTGCAGCGAAGATGGATAAAGAGGAAGGCATTATTGTTTGTTTATCTGGTAGAGGAGATAAGGATGTAAATACAGTTATGGAAAGAATGGGGGAGTAAGCGGATGATTACAATTGAAGCAGCCTTTAAAGCGACACTTGATAAAGGGGATAAAGCTTTTGTTCCATATATTATGGCTGGAGATGGAGGACTGGAAACATTAAAGGAGAAAGTACTTTTTCTTGAAGAAGCAGGCGCAACAGCAATTGAGCTTGGCATTCCTTTTTCTGATCCAGTTGCGGATGGACCGATTATTCAAGCAGCAGGGATTCGTTCTCTTCAAGCGGGCACTACTCTTAAAGGGGTATTAGAAACTATACAGTCGTTTAGAGAGCTAACGAATATCCCGCTTGTTATCATGACTTATTTAAACCCTATTTTAGCCTATGGCGTGGAGAATTTTTTTCAGGATTGTGAAAAAGCTGCGATTAATGGATTAATCGTACCTGACTTGCCTGTTGAAGAAGAAGCATTACTAGAGGAAGTAGCAGCAAAACATTGTGTTGAAATTATTCGATTAGTAACCTTAACAAGCCCATTAGATCGCATCGAAAATATTGCCAAAAAAGGGAATGGCTTTTTATATGCTGTAACTGTTACCGGTATAACAGGGTCTCGAACAAGCTTCCAAGCTCATTTAGGTACCCATTTATTAAAGGTCAAGGAAGTTAGTCCTATCCCTGTTCTTGCTGGATTCGGAATATCTTCTCCTGAACATGTTGTCAGCATGACTGAGTATTGTGATGGTGTCATTGTAGGAAGTAAAATTGTACAACTATTTTCTGAAAATAAACTGGAGGAAATAAAAGCATTAATAGCAGCTAGCAAAAAAGGGAATACATTACCCGCTATTTAAGTTTGGAGCATGAGTTCCATTTAGTGATAATAGTGAACAGGATTGAAAAATCGCAAATTTCTGTATTTTATTATAAATTAAAAAGGAAGGTTTCAGTAAAGTCACTTGTTATTTACCCGCAGGCTGAATACACTTCGCTTGCCGTGGGGGTTACTGCATTCAGCCTGCGAGTGTTACCACAAACCTTCTTACTTAAAATTAATCAAAAACCCCAAACATACGAATTTTAGTGTATGTGTATAATTGTTTGGGGTTATATTTGATTGAAATACTTATGTCCCAATCTGAATAGAAAGAAATGGTTTATACTAATATTCATCAGTTAGCAAGCTAACATGAGAATGTTTTTCTTTGTTATTTAGTTTTGTTCGAATGCTTCTAACGTCGTATATTGGCTAAAAAAATGCGCAAATTATTTCCAAATCACGGATCATTAGCTCAATAGCATTCTGTCCTTCTTGTCTCCTAGCAGTACTGGAAACTCTCCTACATATTACTCTCCTAAATTTATGTTTCGATATAATCGTTTATTTTCTTTCGTCAGCTCCTTGATTAGCGGAGATACTGCATGTTGTTTAAAAGAAAATTCTGGAGTGATATAGGAAAAATATCTGGTAATTGGCCTATTTTTGATCCGTAATATTTTTAGACTTCCCATGGAAAATTCTTTTTGGATAGCGTATTTAGAGAGAATAGAAATGCCTAAATCAGCTTCGATTGATTCTTTAATAATCTGTATGCTCCCAAATGACCGAATCATTGGCGGGGAGAATGCCTGGTTTTGAAAAAACTGATTAATAATCTGCCTCGTACCGGACCCCTCTTCCCTTAGGATCCAAGTTTCCTCATATAAATCGCTTAATTCCACGAATGTTTGATGGGCAAATCGATGATTTTTACTGACGATGATTACTAATTCATCTTCTTTAAAAGGTGTAATGGATAGGTGAGGGTGTGCTTTTAAAGGACTATCAATGATACCTAAATCAATTTCTCCACGTAAAAGTTGATCAACAATACGGTTCGAATTTCTAATACTTATCATTGGTTTCTCTTGGTTATTATTGATTCTAACATTGTTAGCCATTATTTTTGGCAGTAAATACTCTCCAAATGTAAAGCTTGAACCGATGGTGAGAGGACGGCTTTCTTTTTCGGAAAGGTGTTCAATTAAATTATTTACTTCCTTGTATTCCGATAAAATTTTCTTAGCATGAAAATAAAATAGTTCGCCTGCTTTTGTTAGCTTTACATACTTATTCGTTCTGTCTAAAAAGGTAATATTATACTTTTTTTCCAAGGCTTTAATAGAAAGAGTTACTGCTGATTGCGTAATATGTAAGCTTTCTGCGGCTCTCGTAAAATTCAGTTTTTCAGCAACTGTTACAAAGGTTAAGAGATGATAATCCAAAAAAAACACGCTCCTTTATAAGACATAGAATACATGATACATGAAGAAAGCAATATCGAGATTACCTAAAATAAGAGACAATACATTCTTTCTATCTATTATACTAAAAACTAGTAAAGAAAAAAGATTAATTAATAGAATAATCTAAAAATAAAGAATATTAACTAAATTATTATTTCTTTTTTTAATTATAAACAAGCAATCAGTCCTTACTCCTATTTTCATAAATGTTTTCTTCTGTAATTATTTCGGGATGATAAATATTTTTCTTGTAGAAAAAGTGAATTGCTAATATAATCAATAATGATTCTCATTATGATGGTATTTGGTAAAAGATTACATTGTGCGCTTTAGAAGAATCGAAGCAAGAGAAGGTTAGGATTTCGCAATAATAAATAAAGAGAAAACTAGTTTGATTGGTAAAATGGTAAATAAAACGATAGGAGTGAAGGAGAAAAATCATGATAAAACGCTTTTTTTCATATTATAAGCCACATAAAAAATTATTTACACTCGACTTTTCCAGTGCAATAGTGGTTGCTTTATTAGAGCTGGCATTTCCACTTGCAGTCTCTTGGTATATTGATGAACTACTTCCCGAAGGTAATTGGAGTAGTATTTTATCTGTAGGAGTAGGTCTGTTGCTATTATATGGTATCAGTACTTTTCTTCAATACATTGTTAACTTTTGGGGACATAAATTAGGGATTAATATTGAAACAGATATGAGAGGTCAATTATTTACTCATGTACAAAGACAATCCTTTTCGTTTTTTGATAATACCAAAACGGGACATATTATGAGTCGGATTACCAATGATTTATTTGATATCGGGGAACTGGCCCATCATGGACCAGAGGATTTATTTATTGCTATTATGACATTTGTCGGTGCATTTTGGATTATGCTTACGATTAATATTAAACTAGCACTTATCGTTATCTTTATTGTTCCAATTCTAGTTTGGTTAATTACATACTGTAACCGAAGCATGAACAAAGCTTGGGGACAAATGTATGGAGATATTGCAGATGTTAATGCAAGAGTGGAAGATAGTGTATCTGGGGTTCGTGTTGTTCAATCATTTACAAATGAAGAGTTTGAAATTTCTAGATTTACAGTGAATAACCGAAGATTCCGCAAAGCAAAAATCGGAGCATATAAAGTAATGTCGATTACTTCTTCTTCTGTTTATATGTTAATGCGATTTTTCACATTAGTCGTTCTAGTATTTGGTGCCTGGTTAACTTTTAATAATCAGATGAAAATTGGCGAACTAGTATCTTTTATCCTTTTTGTAAATATATTACAAAAACCGATTGATAAAATTAGTGCAATTTTGGAACTTTATCCGAAAGGAATGGCAGGATTTAAACGGTTCTTGGAGTTGTTAGATACGGAACCGAAAATCCAAGATCGCGATGATGCAATTGAAGTAGAATCCTTAAAAGGAAATATCCATTTAAACGATGTAAGCTTTGGCTATGATAAAAATCCTGTCTTGAAAAATATTAATCTTTCCATTTCGGCTGGGGAAACAATTGCTTTTGTAGGTCCATCCGGAGCTGGAAAGACTACGATTTGTTCATTAATACCACGTTTTTATGATGTAAATAGTGGTAGTATTAAAGTTGATGGTATCGATATTCGTGATATGACAATGAGTTCATTAAGATCACAAATTGGAATCGTACAGCAAGATGTCTTTTTATTTACAGGTACACTGAAAGAAAATATTGCATATGGAAATTTACATGCTACAGATGAAGAAATTCACGAGGCAGTAAGAAGAGCACATTTGGAAGAGTTAGTGCTTAAATTACCAGAAGGATATGAAACACAAATTGGGGAAAGAGGATTAAAGCTTTCTGGTGGTCAAAAACAAAGGATTGCCATCGCTCGGATGTTCCTAAAAAACCCGCCAATTTTAATATTGGATGAAGCCACTTCTGCCCTAGATACAGAAACAGAATTAATTATTCAAAATTCTTTAAATGAACTAGCTAAAAATCGAACTACTTTAATTATTGCTCATCGACTTGCAACTATTCGTAATGCTGATCGCATTGTAGTAGTTACTGAAAATGGGATAGAAGAAGAAGGAAAGCATGATGAATTATTAGAGCGTAATGGTATTTTTGCTAACCTTCATCGTGTTCAATATCAACGATAAACATATGGTCTGTACTTTTAAAGGTGCAGACCTTTTTTTATGGGTTGGTCACAACAATGAAGAATCCACAATTAAATTAAACAAAAAAACATAGGTTAGAAGGAAATAAAAAAAATATTGTTATTAATATCCAATATGCGATATATTGGATATAAGTTTTCGTGATTAACAAAAAAATAGGGGGGGAACAATTGAGACCAATCATTTTAGGGATATTTTCAGCTTTGTTTTTTGCGTTTACTTTTGTATTAAATCAGTCCATGGAAATAGGAGGAGGAAGCTGGATTTGGAGTGCTTCCCTGCGTTATTTTTTTATGGTCCCGTTATTGCTCCTAATAGTTGGGTGGAGAAGGAATTTAACAGCAGTATGGAAAGAATTAAGAGACAATCCAGTTACTTGGATCTTTTGGAGTTCAGTAGGATTTGGATTGTTTTACGGTGGTATTTGTTTTGCTGGAGCATATGGACCTGGTTGGCTGGTTGCAGGAACATGGCAGCTTACTATTATATCTGGAACATTGCTTGCTCCCTTTTTTTATGAGCAAAAAATGGACGGAAATGGCCGTATTCAAAAAATCAGAAGGAAAATTCCTTTTAAAAGCTTAACCTTTTCCATGTTAATTGTATTGGGTATTATCATTATGCAGCTTGAATTTGCCGTATCTATTTCCTTAAAGAATGCATTATTTTGCCTTATTCCAATTCTTATTGCATCCTTTGCCTACCCACTAGGTAACCGGAAAATGATGGAGGTATGTGATGGGAGATTAGATGTATTTCAAAGGGTACTAGGTATGACTGTAGCAAGTATTCCTTTTTGGGTTCTATTATCAGGTGTTGGTGCATTCACATTAGGATTACCTGGAAAGCAACAAGTGTTTCAATCTGCTATTGTGGCCATATTTTCCGGTATAATTGCTACCATCTTATTTTTTGCCGCAACAGATTTAGTAAAAGACAATTTGATTAAATTAGGAGCGGTAGAGGCAACACAATCATTAGAAGTTTTATTTGCCTTAATAGGAGAAGTTCTATTTCTTTCTGCCCCATTACCTAGCCATTTAAGTTTTTTTGGTATCTGTTTAGTTATGTTTGGAATGGTTTTACATAGTGTATATTCAAGTAAAAAATTACACATAAATAGAAGCATGGAAGCATCTTCATAAATGTTACGATCATATGTTGAAGATAAGGTAAAAATTTTGTTAAAACCCTAATGATTTTATGAAGTTTTGTTAGACTTATCGGAATTTTTTACTTTTTTATCCCTATTCGTTATACTATGGTAATGAGTAGGAAAGGCAAATTTAGAAGTTGAATATGTTAGTCAGAAGAAATGATTTGAATTTTGTTACTACGTGGATTGGCAAAAAATTTTAGAGGATTATTGCAAACAGTTTATTTAGCATAGCATGAACATGCTCTGTTTCAAAAATCTAGTTATGGTAAAAAAAGATAAATATACAGCTTAAGAATACGGAAATTCTGACAGTCGTGTTTTTTGGCTATCACTTCTAAAAATAATCATTAGGAGGAACAGCAAAATGACAAAGAGGTTAGAAGACAAAGAGATTAAATTAATCGCACTAGATATGGATGGTACTTTATTAGATGAAAAAGGAGAAATTCCAGAAGAAAATAAAAAAGCGATTAAAGAGGCCCATGACCAAGGACTGCATGTTGTATTAAGTACTGGTCGAACTATTGCAACTTGTAGAGATCATGCAAAAAGTCTGTTATTAAACTCTTATTTAATAACGGTAAATGGTAGTGAAATATGGGATATGAATGGTAATTTAATCGAAAGAAATCTTGTCGATGCAAGCAATATTCAATGGATGTGGGAATTAGCACAACAGCATAAAGCTAAAATGTGGGCTGCTAGTTGTGAGAAAGTCTGGGTAGATGAAATGCCAGAAGACATAAATAAATCAGAATGGCTCAAATTTGGCTATCATATAGAAGATGATAAAGTTCGTGAACAAGTCTTAACAAGTTTAAACGAGAAAAAATGCTTTGAAATCAGCAATTCTTCCCCAGTAAATATTGAAGTCAATGCGCTTGGTATAAATAAAGCAAAAGGACTTAAAAAAGTATGTGAACTTTTAGATATTACAATGGATCAAGTACTAGCTGCTGGAGACAGTTTAAATGATATTAGCATGATTAAAGAAGCAGGAATAGGCGTGGCAATGGGAAATGCACAAGATATAGTGAAACAGACAGCAGATGTTGTTACCTTGACGAATAATGATAATGGTGTCGCTTATGCAATCAGAAAATGGGCCTTAAAAAAAGAAATGGCCGGGATAAAAGAATAATCACTTACTGACAAATAGAACAAAAATTTTTTTGCTATTCTTATAAATTTCAAAAAACGATTGAAACAATAGTGAAAACTGCTTATAATTAGAAAAAAGAAAATCGAACGAAGCGAAAGGATTAGTATGTGAGAACCTTTCATAAAAGAGAGTGAAGTTTATAAGCTGAAAGACTTCATAATGAAAGAACACAGAACCTGCCTCTCAAGTCCTACTACAGTAGGCGCATTTCTTGCGTTATCAGACAAAGTGGAATCAATATTTATATTGGTTCAATTAAGGTGGTACCACGGAAAGCTCATTTTCGTCCTTTTAATAGGATGAAAATGAGCTTTTTTAATTGGGTGTATTCGGAGTAACTTAGTACGGAGGAAATCAAATGGAGAAGAAAAGAATTGTTGTAAAAATCGGGAGCAGCTCTCTTACAAATACAAAAGGAGCAATCGATCAATCAAAGCTAAGTGACCATATCGCAAGCATTGCAAAATTAAGAGAATATGGGCATGAAGTACTTTTAGTATCATCTGGAGCAGTGGCTGCGGGCTTTGGAAAACTCGGCTATCCTTCAAGACCAGTTACATTGAAAGGGAAACAGGCAGCAGCAGCAGTAGGTCAAAGCTTGCTAATTCAAAGCTATAATGAACAATTAAGTAAGTTTGGGATTGTTCCCGCTCAAGTATTACTAACAAGAAATGATTTTTCCAAACGTGATCGCTACCGAAATGCTTATTCTACATTAACAGAATTATTAGAAAGAAATATCTTACCAATTATAAATGAGAATGACACTGTATCTGTAGAAGAATTAACGTTTGGAGACAACGATATGTTATCAGCCCTTGTTAGTGGACTTGTCCATGCCGATCAATTAATAATTCTCACAGATATTAATGGCTTATATGACAAAAATCCAAAGGAAGATGCCTCAGCAAAACGGATTGATTATTTGCCTGAAATAACGGTGGAATGGAAGGATGCTGCGAAAGGATCTGGGTCAAAGGTTGGAACTGGTGGCATGAAATCAAAGTTGATTGCAGCAGAAACAGCAAATTCCTTAGGAGTAAAGGTTTTTATCGGAAAAGGCGAGGGGGAGAAGAAGCTCATCGATATTATAGAGGGGAAAGGAGACGGAACCTATATTGGTTCTGATGCTTTATCATCTATAAACAGTAATCGTCAATGGATATCCCTTCATTCTACAGTAGAAGGAAGTCTGTATGTGGATGAAGGAGCAGAAATGGCGTTGCTAAATAAAGGTGGGAGCTTGCTTCCAGCCGGTATTTATAAAGTTGAAGGGCTCTTTGAAAAAGGAAATGTTGTCGAAGTCTATGGTGAAAAAGGAGTTATCGGTAAAGGGGAAGTACTCTATTCTTCTGAAGAGCTAAAAGCGATTATTACACAAAGAGCAGAAGAAAAAACAATGATAAAACATCCTAAAATCGAAGTTATTCACCGTGACAAATGGGTGAAATTATAAAAAGGAGAGATGGAAAATGGGCGAAGTATATCAAAAAGGTAAATTAGCAAAGAATGCAAGTTATCAATTATTAAATAAGACAACGGAACAGAAAAATGCAGCTTTATCTTTTATTAGTAAACAATTAATAGAAGATCAAGAATTAATAATAAAAGCAAATAAAATAGATCTGGAAAACGGGAAAGAAAATGGTCTATCTTCTTCTGTTTTAGATCGAATTATGCTGGATGAAAAGCGGATTAATAATATGGCCTTAGCACTAAAAGAGTTAATTAAACTGAATGATCCAGTTGGTGTAGTGGTGGAAGAAATCGAAAAAGAAAATGGCTTAAAAATTATCAAGAAAACTGTGCCAATTGGCGTAATGGGAATGATTTATGAGGCGAGACCAAATGTAACGATTGATGCAGCAAGTCTTGCTCTGAAAACAGGGAACAGTATTGTCTTAAGAGGAAGTTCATCTGCTAAGCAATCAAATCTGGCTCTTGTTGACACAATCCATCGCGCGCTGGAGAAATCCGCAATTCCAAAAGAAGCAGTCCAGCTAATTGAAGATACAAGCAGAGAAACAGCGAAAGAACTATTTCATTTGAAAGAATTTTTAGATGTATTGATCCCTCGTGGCGGCAAAGGGTTAATTGATACGGTAGTAAATGAAGCAACCGTTCCGGTCATTGAAACAGGAGCTGGCAATTGCCATTTATTTATTGATGAAACCGCAGAGTTAACTATGGCCCTTGCGATTAGTTTGAACGGCAAAACGCAACGTCCATCAGTATGCAATGCCTTAGAGACTATTTTAATAGAAACAAAATGGTTTGCTCAACATGGATTAGCACTATTAGAAGCACTACATCATAATGGTGTGGAGATTTATGGAGATGAAACTGTCTGCACTACTTTTTCTTTTGCAAAAAAAGCGACAGAAGAAGATTGGTATACAGAATACTCTGCTTTGAAAGTAAGTATAAAAACAGTAGATGGAGTGACAGAAGCAATTAACCATATTAATACTTATGGTACTAAGCATTCAGAAGCGATTATTACAGAAAATATTGAAAATGCCGAAACTTTTTTATCAGGAGTAGATGCAGCAGCAGTCTATCATAATGCTAGTACAAGATTTACAGATGGATTTGAATTTGGTTATGGGGCGGAGATTGGAATCAGTACGCAAAAACTGCATGCTAGAGGTCCAATGGGATTAAATGCTTTAACATCCTTTAAATATTTTATTTATGGAGAAGGTCAAGTTAGAAATTAATTGCTGGCAGTTTACACCAGGGTATGTCATAGTTCACGAAGATTGGATGATGTTATTGGAATATTTAAGTATTTTATTACCTATTTTCTTTATTTTTTCCGTTGGTTTCATTGGACAAAAGATGCTTCATATTGATATAAAATCTGTTTCAGCTGTATCTGTTTATTTGATGACGCCGTTGTTGTCTTTTAGCGTTTTTTATGAAACAACTTTTACAATAGACTATTTGTATATGACACTGTACGCATTAACGTTAGTATTAAGTATTGTCGCGATCGTTTACATTATTGGATTTTTTAGAGGTTATTCGGTTAGAAAGACATGCGGAATGATACTATCCTCGGCATTTATGAACAACGGTAATTATGGAACTCCGCTTGTTTTATTTGTTTTCGGAGAGCCAGGCTTGCACTATGCAGTTATCTTAATGGTTATTCAGCAATTAATTATGGTTACGATCGGTGTTTATTATGCAGCCAAAGGCTCTGTTGATGATGGAAATGGGAAAGATACTTTAAAAAAAGTATTAAAAGTACCAGTTATGTATGGAGCAATTCTAGGAGCAGTCTTGCATTCTCTTCATCTACCGATTGGAGCAACGATGCTTGAGGCTATTAAGCTAGTTGGCAATGCGGCGATTCCAACCGTCATGCTTGTTTTAGGAATACAGCTTGCTAATGTCCGTCTAAAAAATATTTCTTATCGCCCTCTATCTGTTTCATTGTTACTTAAACTTATAGTATCACCAGTGATTGCATGGCTGCTAACGCTTGTATTGCCAGTAGATGAGATATTAAAACAAATAATGATTCTGCTTGCTGGAATGCCAGCAGCAGCAAACACAACCCTTTATGCTGTCCAATATGGAACAGAACCTGATTTTGTATCAAGTGCAACCTTTTTTAGCACATTAGCTAGTTTAATAACATTGCCTGTTATTTTGTCTCTGATTTAATCATTATTGTAAAATTGACAGGGGATATCAGTTTTTCTGTTTAAGATCAGAGATGGGGGAGAAATATTCCATTTTATTTTAAACCTGAAAATTATGTGAGTATGCTAAGACATGTTCGGATAATTATTCGGGTTTTTACTCGTTTTTTTAGAAGAAAATAGCATTTGAAAAAAGAACTGGAATGAAAGAACCAATTCATACGTTAAACTATATACAATGGCTAAATGAAGAATGCTAGTCTTTAAAGGCGTAGATTTGAGCAAAAAATTAGATTGGAGAGTCATATTTCATATTGCATTATAGCGATAGGAACGATACAATACTAACAAAGTACATTTTATTTCTAGGTAGGTGAAAATATGTTCAATAGAGAGCTAGTAAAAGGGAGTACATCTTTAATACTTCTACAGCTATTAGCAGAGAAAGAAATGTATGGTTATGAACTAGTCAAAGAAATGGAAAAAAGAAGTGATTATTCTTTGCAAGTAAAAGAAGGGACCTTATATCCCGCTCTACATAAATTAGAAAAACAAGAATATGTAGAATCTTTTTGGAAAGAATCAGAAAAAGGACCAGCAAGAAAATATTACCGAATTACCGATTCTGGTCAGCAAATATTGGAGCAAAAAACAGCAGAATGGAAAAACTTTGTGCAAACGATTGATAAAGTGATTGGGAGAAAGGGAATATGATTTCTTCAAAAGAATCCTACATGAAACAGCTGCGGGATTTACTCAAAGATCATGAGCAATCTGAAGAAATATGCATGGAGTATGAACTTCATCTAATAGACATATTGGAAGAGATTGCTTTTGAAAAACAATGTTCAGAAGAAGAAGCGTTAATTATGGCAATCCAAAGATTAGGAACACCACTAGAGGTTGTTGCCATGTATCAAGAAGAGTTAAACATGACTGCGAAAAAAACGCAATGGAATTTCTTTTTCGCTAATTTGTTTTTCTTTGTCGGCGGAATTGGTTTGACGATCATTTATCATCGCCTATCTAATCCAACAATCAGTAAATTATGGTCACTCTTAACCAGTATTCCATTTTTTCTTATTGTTCTTTACTTATTCTTTTGGCTTTTACTTGGATATGAAGTAGGCAAGGAATTTGGCCTTGGCGGAAAAAAACTTTTACTGAAGACATTTTGTATTTCATTAGTTCCTAATCTATTGCTTATGTGTTCCGTTGTCTTTAAGATTATTCCATTAACACTCTTTGATCCATTATTAACACCGGAATTTGTCCTTATCTGTATTTCTTTTACGATAATGTTATATCCAATATGTTATCTTGCCTTTCGCTATGGAACAACAAGATCGGTATAAGTTGTTCTTTTGTATACTACCTAGTATTACTGTGCAACGAATTTCTTTTTATTTCACTATATAGATAAACTATGTAAAGGGAGGGAAAATAACTTGAACAAGAAAAATTTCATTTATTTTATAAGCTGTTTTTTACTGGCAATTATTGCAGAAATAACGCTATTTACAGAGACAATTGGAATTTCCCTTAGTATTTTTGTTGTTGTTTTTTATGTTTTTTATTTTTATCTAACGAGGAAACAAACGCACACACATCGTTTAATTGGTATATATCTATTTGTGTGCATATGGCTATTATCATTGTCTTTTGTTTTCATAGCTAATCCTTCTTTTTATTTCTTTAATTTTATTGTTATTTTTAGTTTAATTGGTTTTCATACCACGTTATTAACAAGTCCTTCTTTTCTTAGTTGGTGCAATACCGATGTTTTCTTTTATTTAAGAAAGAAAGTCTCTTCCTTTTTTAAATTAGGAAAATATTTAACCTTTCTAGTATGGAAATCAGTAAATGCACGTTCTGATGAAAGGAATTATATCGCTATAAAAAGAATAGTATTAGGAATGGTAATTGTAATGCCAATTTTAATGTTATTAATTTTCCTGCTTAGTTCCTCAGATCAGCATTTTAATAATATGATGGTAACCATAATCACCCGGCTTTTTTCATTCCATATAGATGGAATAAGTACATTGCTAAGAATAGGTTTAATATTTGTTTTTCTATTACTATTCATGAAGACAATTAGTAAAAGGTCGATTATTATTCCAAGCGAAAGAAAAGGAAAACAAGGAAGATGGGAGCAAACAACTTTATTAACCATTTTACTTTTCATTAATGGGCTGTATATATTTTATACCATCGTACAGTTCCAATACTTTTTCAATGATGTATTATTGAATGGTTTTACATATGCTACCTATGCGAGAAGAGGATTCTTTGAACTTATTATCGTGACTGTGATTAACATATCAATTATTTTGTTAGTAAATAGCTTTGCTAAAAAACGCACTCTTTTTTTAAAAATATTTTTATCCTGTTTAATTGCTTTTAGCTTTATCATTCTTTTGTCTGCTCATTTACGATTATCTTTATATGAACAGGCGTATGGATATACATATTTACGATTATTTTCTCATTCCTTTATTTTACTCTTAGCGGTATTTTTCTCCTTCACATTGATAAAAATTTGGATGAAGAAAATTCAACTTATGCGTTTTTTCTTATTATTTTCCCTGTTATATTACTGCAGCCTGAATGTCATGGATATCGATCGCATAATCGTTAGCAAAAATTTGCAGCGGTTTGAGGAAACAAACTTAATTGATTTTCTCTATATAGATTCTTTATCTTATTCAGCTATTCCGGTTCTAGTAGATTATTACGAAAAAAATCCTGATATGGAGAGCGTAAAACAATTATTGCTTGCTAAAAAGGAACGCCTTCAGCAGACAGATCAAAAATGGCAGAGCTATAATATCGTGGAAGACCGTGCAAGAAAGTTACTTAATGCAATGGAGTTGCCTAAGAAAGTGCCTGAAAATCATGAAGAGAATAAATATCGATTAGAAGAATAATTTTTTTGACCCCGTATCTTTTTCGCTACCTGAAACGTTCTATATATAAACAGTAAAAGGAGGGATTTATCAATGAGGATGGAAATGCAAAATATAAAAAATCTGTATCAAAAACTCGATTCCTATTGTCGGTATCTTTCCTTAGATAAATGGGAACGAGAGGATTTAATTCAAGAAGCCCTTTTAAAAGCGATGGAAAATTATCAAGATAAAGATATTACACCTGCTTTGCTTAAAAAAATAGCTGATAATCAATGGATTGATAAAATAAGAAAAAAACAAGATATTATTGGTATCCAAGTAAAGGAACCAAGAGCAGAAGAAAAAAATTTAACCTCTATGATGCTGGCAGAATTTCTATCTGAAAAATTAACCTTTAAGCAAGGGATTGTCTATCTGCTCGTAGAGGGGTTTCAATTTCGCTTAAAAGAAGTTGGAGAATTATTAAATATAACAGAAACTGCTGTGAAATCAGTATTGTTCCGAGCTAGGAATCAAGTGAAAAAAGAGGCGATGATCGTTAAAAATCAGCATGATGAAGATAAGGAAAACATGCAAAGGATGTACTATGAAGTACTTAAGAGAGAAGATCCCGCTATTCTAATTAATTCAATCTATAAAAACATCCTTTTAGCTAAAGAAGATAAAAAATATTTGTCTCAACAGCCAATGCTTATGGCCGCATAATAATAGAATACAGGAGGTTAATAACAATGAGTACTATTCCTTATGTTATTGAACAATCAGCAAATGGAGAAAGATCCTATGACATATATTCAAGACTTTTGAAGGATAGAATTATTATGCTTGGGGATGAGATCAATGATCAAGTTGCTAATAATATCGTGGCTCAGCTGCTATTTCTTGCAGCAGAAGATCCAGAGAAAGATATTTCTATATATATCAATAGTCCTGGCGGTTCCACCTCTGCTGGTTTTGCTATTTATGATACGATGCACTATATTAAGCCAGATGTTCGGACGATTTGTACAGGAATGGCAGGATCCTTTGGTGCGTTATTACTTCTTGCTGGTACGAAAGGAAAAAGATATGCCTTACCGAATAGCGAAATTATGATTCATCAACCATTAGGTGGAACGAGAGGGCAGGCAACAGAAATTGAAATATCTGCGAAACGAATATTAAAACTTAAAGAACATATTAATCGTATTATGGCAGAGAAAACGGGCCAGTCTTTTGAGAAAATAGCAAATGATACAGAAAGGGATTATTTCATGAGTGCTGAAGAAGCAAAAGAATATGGCATTGTCGATGAAATAATTAGCGTGAAATAAAAAGAGGCGGAGCAAAAGGAGTCTAACCGAATATAAAACCGAACGAATATACGGCGATAGTTAAAGGGTAGCGTATATTTCGTTTGGTTATTTGTTTTTTGGTAAAAGTATTGTAGTAGCGGCCTATTCCATTGTGATCTCCGAAGCAGGATCTAGGAATTCTCGCGGCTTTCTTAAGAGAGTATCTAGACTTCTCCCTTTTAGTTAAATTCTTTCTTTCTTTCTCTACTTACATTATACCATTACTAACAGTACTATTTATAGACTAGTTTTTTTATAATTTCCCACTATACTAATATTGTTCTACAAAAATGAAAATAATAATTTAGGAGTGCATTGAATGAATATTAAAACAAACGCTTTAGACAATGGCCCGTTTTTTCATGGTACGAAAGCAGAACTGAAAATTGGCGATTTATTAGAACCTAATCACCTATCAAATTACCAAGATAAAAAATCGAACCATATATATTTTACTGCAACGATTAATGCTGCTAAATGGGGTGCTGAATTAGCAAGGTCTACTTCAAAAGAACGTATTTATATTGTAGAACCATTAGGTGAGTTTGAAAACGACCCGAACGTAACGGA
The DNA here is from genome assembly GCF_003726095.1 of Niallia circulans. NCBI lineage: Bacteria > Bacillati > Bacillota > Bacilli > Caryophanales > Bacillaceae > Niallia > Niallia circulans. The sequence continues at coordinate 1,446,074 of NZ_CP026031.1, read as the reverse complement.
CAAGAGATTTCCGGGAAACCCAACTCGTTCCTATCGTTCTAAGTCTCCTTTGAAAATAATAGCGGAGTTAGGCGCGTGGGAAAGACATTCTGATGAAGAAATAAATCATATGCTTGAATCTTTAAAAAAATTAAGCGAAGCAGGAAAAAATGTAATTTACGATTAAGTCACATAACGATAGAGAAGATTAGCGTCTAGCTTCATTTCATGTATAATAGAAAGGGCATATGAAAATATTAGGTCGGAAAGTTAAAGGTGGCAAAATGGAAATCGTAACAGTACAAATTGAAACACCATTTGAGAAAAATTTATTAAATGGAAATCCCTTAATTTATAAAGAAGCTATAAAAGCTAATATTTCTCTTGAAGAAGGGCAAATAATAGATGTTGTAACAAAGAAAAACAAATTTATTGGCAGAGGATATTATGCCATTCAAAATAAAGGAATTGGTTGGATTTTGACAAGAGAAAGAAACATTCCTATTGATGATTCTTTTTTTGAAAATCGATTAAAAAAAGCAATTGATAAAAGAGCAGCCTATTTTAAGGATCCTGAAACGACAGCATTTCGGATCTTTAATGGGGAAGGCGATGGAATCGGAGGCTTTTCTGTTGATCTTTACCAAAATTATCTGTTAATCCAATGGTACAGTATTGGCATTTATAAATATAAAAGCTGGATTGTTGAATCGTTGCAGCGATTATTAGAAATAGACGGAATCTATGAGAAAAAAAGATTCGATGATAATGGAACATATATGGAAGACGATGATTTTGTGGTTGGTAAAAAAGCTGATTTCCCCCTTACTATTTTAGAAAATGGGATTAAATACGCAGTAAACTTGAATGAAGGTGCGATGACAGGAATCTTTTTAGATCAAAAAGATGTCCGTAAAACAATTCGAGATCAATATGCAAAAGGGAAAAATGTTCTAAATACTTTTTCTTATACAGGGGCTTTTTCGGTTGCGGCAGCTGTTGGTGGTAGTTTATCGACTACTAGTGTTGATTTGGCAAATAGAAGCAAGCAGAAAACGGCAGATAATTTTCTGTTAAATGATATTGACTTATCGAGTCAAAAAATTATCGTAGAAGATGTTTTTCACTATTTTAAATACGCAGTGAAGAAACAACTAAGCTTTGATATGGTCATTCTAGATCCTCCTAGTTTCGCACGTTCAAAAAAGCATACTTTTCGCGCAGCAAAAGACTATACTAATTTACTTAAAGAAGCAATTGCCATAACCAATAATGGCGGAATTATTGTCGCTTCCACTAATTGTGCAACCTTTGATATAAAGAAGTTTAAGGGATTTATTGATGCTGCCTTTCATCATCAGAAAGAAACATATCAAATAGTTGAACAATTTGGTTTACCTGCCGATTTTGCGAATATTAAAGAAGTAACAGAAAGTAATTATTTAAAAGTTGTTTTTATAAAAAAACTAAAGTGATATCTTAGAATATTATTTTCGATTTGAAATATCAAAGAAGGATTTTGCTGTTCAATAGCAAAGTCCTTTTTTATGAAAAAGAAGGGTTTACGTGGTTTAAAAACACTTGTAATCTTATAGAGAAAGATTCCTTTTGCTTGGCTATGCTTTGAATAAAATATTTTTTGTTTAAAAGGAGAACGGAAAAATGACAATTAAAGCAATTATTTTTGATTTGGATGATACACTACTATGGGATAAAAAAAGTGTACAAGAAGCTTTTTTTAAAACATGTAAATTGGCAGAAGAAAAATATAAAATTTCTCCTGTACGTTTAGAAGAAGCTGTGCGGAAGGAAGCCAGAGCTTTATATGAAGGTTATGATACATATGAATTTACGAAAATGATCGGGATTAATCCCTTTGAAGGACTTTGGGGAGAATTTCTTGAAGAACATGCTTCTTTTCCAATAACGAGAGAGATTATCCCGGTTTACAGGAAAGATGCATGGACAAAAGGATTACTAGCACTCGGAATTGATGATCCCGAATTTGGCGAAGAATTAGCGGAAGCTTTTCCAGAAAACAGAAAGACATCTCCTTACGTATATGAAGAAACATTTTCTGTCCTTAATCAATTAAAGGGTAAATACTCATTGTTATTATTAACAAATGGATCGCCTCATTTGCAAAATACTAAGCTATCTATTACACCAGAAATTTCTCCTTATTTTGATCATATTGTAATTTCTGGCGATTTTGGCAAAGGTAAGCCTGATCCTTCTATCTTTGAGCATGCTGTTTCTTTAATAGGTGTAGATAAAACTGAATGCTTAATGGTGGGAGATAATTTAATGACAGATATTTTAGGGGCTAATCGGGCGGGAATAAAGTCCGTTTGGATTAATCGTGAAAAGGCTGCAAAGCAGGATGTACTGCCCACATATGAAATACATCACCTTGAAGAATTATTCGCTTTATTAGATTAAGAAAGAAGAAAAGACTAGTGATCATTGGAGACATTTTGCCTCTTATGACGACTAGTCTTTTCATTTTTTAATTCATTATTGTGATTGTTCATTAGGTAATATATGTCTAAAAGGAACAGGTGAAGCTAAGATGACGGAAGTATTAATAGTGCCATAAGGAATTAAGCGGTCGACCAAGTTTCTCATTCCGTCAATTCCAGAAACAGCTGCTTTAATAATATAACTGACAGTACCGGTTACACGATGGCATTCAATAATGTCTGCTTCTGTTTTAATAAATTCCTCAAATGCATGTGGTTCTTCTTTTAGTTCACTGATTTGAATGTATAAAAGCGTTTCTCTCCCCAACTTTGCAGGTGAAATTCGGGCGCTGAATTCTAAAATTATCCCCTTTTCTTGCAATCTTAATAATCTTTCCGAAACACTCGGGCGACTCAAAGCTAATTTTTTGGATAAATCACTAACCGTAATTCTGGCATCTTCTTGTAAAATTTTTAGTAGTTGTATGTCAACCTTATCCATTTTAATGAATACTCCTTTTTGCAAAATGAATGTAATGATGCATATATTTATGCGAAATAGAGGAAGTACAAGGTAATTACATTCATATTGGTATGTAAAAACACTTCGATATATTCTATCATTATATATGTAAGAATTCCACCCTAAAATCACAAATTTTTAGGATTTCACCGATAAATCCTCGTTTATCTTCCGCTTATCATGATTACTATAGGAGTGTGTGGCATTGAGAAAAATAATTGTAATGATGTTTGGTTGTTTAATTACATCATTCGGTCTGTTTTTATTAAAAGGGTCAGCAATTGTTACTGGTGGAACAGCAGGACTCGCATTAAGTATCTCTTACTTATTACCTATTTCATTTTCCATCTTATTTACTTTAATAAACATACCGTTTTATATTTTATCCTACTTTAAAATGGGGAAGAAATTTACGTTATCCACCATCTTAGCTGTATCCTTAGTTACTTTATTTTCCTATTTATTATCCATCATTCTACCGCCGCTCGCTCTATATTCCCTACTAGGGTCTATCATCGGTGGCTTTATTATTGGAATAGGAACTATTATTTTGTTTATGAATGGTTCGTCTTTAGGGGGAGCACAAATTCTGTCTATTACGCTTCAAAAACAATTAAATTGGAATATGGGAAAAACAAATTTTATTTTTGATTCAATTGTTATTTTAATTGGCTTGTACAGTGTAGGATTAATTAGAGGTCTTTACAGCATTGTGTCAGTATTTATCATTTCGTTTATGATGAGTACGTTTAAGGAAAAAATAGCTAAAAGAAATACGAGTAATGCTAATATCGAAAAAGTTAACTCTGTGGTTGAAACACAATCTGTTTAACAATAGGAACCCCTAACTCCTCTCCTTCATATGAAAGAGGGGAGTTAGAGGGTTGTTTTTTGTTATAATAAAAAGGATATTCTTTATATTCAATATTATAATAAGGAAAAATAATTGACAGTGATAATCATTTTCATTTAAAATGTAAACAAATAACGAAATGAATAGGAAGGTGTAAGATATAATGAAAAATGATTTCATTGTTTTAGCTCCATTTCAATATATGATCGAATGTACCTGTCCTAGACCTGAACATACATTCATTCTTGATTTACATAAAGGGGATATCATTACCATTACTGAAGAAAAAAAATACGTTGATTCGCTTGGCTGGCTACTGCTTGTTATGGTAAATGACTATAGTTTCTTCATGTTTATCGATGAAATAGAAGAGTTTATTGCGAATAAAAAGATTACTTCCTTAATGGATATGGAATTAAGAATGAATTATTTAGAATATAAAGTAAATGAATCGTTAGATGGCTTAAATAAAGAGCAATTTGAGCTTTTTGCCAAGGAGCTTAATGATTTAAAATCCATTCAAAATGAGCTTGCGTTGATTTGATTATATAAATTTTCAAGAGTAATCCATGTAGATAAATTGGATTGCTTTTTTATTTTTATAAACGGATAGCGAAACAATCTAGTAAATCCTATGAAAGAGCCAAGGAGATTTTTTACAAAAGAAACAGAAAAAATGAATTAATTCAAACATAAAGTCTTGAATATTTGCAAACGTCTTTCTAGAAGATTACAATGGGATAGTATTATGAAGAAGGCAAATGTTCGCTTAGGAGGATTATTAGATGAAAGTCAAAATAAACAGACACGCTGTTAAAGTACTTAATCAAATGTTAGAAAAGGCTGAAGAAGGAGAAATGATTCGTGTATACATAACAGAGAATCATGGAAACCATGCACATTACGATTTAAAATTGGACAAGAAGACAGAACATGATGAAGTGGTGCAGTCTGATAAAGATATTCCTATTTTATTAGATACAAGAGATGCAGATTTCTTGGATGGTGTTTGGATTCAATATTTCCATGTTCCACAGCCAGGATTCACTATTTATAATCCATCAAAAGAACAACATCATCATTAAAAAAACAGGAAGTGGAAACACTTCCTGTTTTTTTATATTTGCTTTTGTCCTCATTTTAAATGAGATATTTCCATACTGATTGTTATATGTTATAATTAACTCCTAAATGAAAGTTGTTCTGTATTTAATCCGTCACTTTTAAGCGTAACAGAGCATTTAGGTTTACATATTTCATTTTTTAGGCTATATACTTTAAATGACATAAATGATGAGAATCAAGAAAAAATAATATTTAGGTCTCATATGTTCCCATAAATCTACCAGAAAATTTACATAAAAATCCAATGGAAGTTAATTGTTGTATGATTAATATAAAAAATAGATGATTTCTTAAAGATCTATCTTATCTATCTATTAATTATCGATTTTTGTTAATGAATTTTTAAAAGAATAATGATAGGATTAATGGTAATAAAGTATTTATGTTAAAAAATTTAGATTAAGGGATGGTAATCTAATGACAACAACGATAAAAGGAAATGAGAGCAGTTTACCTTTACGAAAAGATGTGAAACACCTTGGTAATATTCTTGGTGAGGTACTTATCCACCATGGTGGCCAAGAATTATTAGACAAGGTAGAAATAATTCGTAAATTAGCAAAAGAACTGCGGGAAACGAATAATGAACATACATATAACCAATTAAAGTTCGAAATGGAAAGACTAGATAAGCCAGTTCGCAGACAAGTTATTCGAGCATTTTCGAAATATTTTCATTTGGTGAATGTTGCTGAGTTAAATCACCGTATACGTCGTAGAAGAGAATATCAGCTAAGTCAAGAAAAAGGTGTACAGCCATATTCCATTGATCGTGCAATCATGGCATTTAAACAAAAGAATTTATCTGAAGAGACCATTCAAGAAGTCTTAAATACTCTTTCACTTGAACTTATTATTACAGCACATCCAACAGAATCAACAAAACGTACGATTTTAGAATCGCAAAAGAGAATTGCTAATATCTTAAAACAACTTGATAACCCAATGTTGACGAAGAAAGAGAGACAGCATTTAAACGATGATCTCTTTGAAGAGATAACGATCATGTGGCAGACAGATGAATTACGGCAAGAGCGTCCTACCGTAATGGATGAAGTTAGAAATGGTCTTTATTATTTTGAGCAAACATTATTTGATGTATTGCCAGAAATCCATCAAGAGGTTCAGGATGCACTGGATGAAAACTATCCTAATTTCGAATGGAAAGTACCTAATTTCTTATGGTTTGGTTCTTGGATTGGTGGAGACCGAGATGGTAACCCAAATGTAACACCTGATGTTACATGGCAAACACTGCATAAACAAAATGAATTAGTCATCCAAAAATACATTCATGCAGTAGATGAATTGATGAAGAGATTCAGTCATTCTACTAATCGTGTTAAGGTTAGTTCAAAGCTTATTCAGACAATTATGGAGGAAGAACAACTATATCTTACACCAGAAAAGAAATGGCCAGTTGAAAAAGAAGTTTATCGCCGGAAATTTTCAATTATTTTAGAAAGATTAAAAGAATATGGCAAATCTGAAAAAGGCTATGTGAAGGCAGAAGAGCTACTTGAAGATTTATATTTAATTCAAGAAAGCTTCGCCTTGCATCAACCAAAAGCCCATCAGCAAAAAGATTTACAAAAATTAATTCGACAAGTGCAATTGTTCGGTTTTCATTTAGCAACTCTGGATATTCGTAATCATAGTGGAGAGCATGAGGCAGCTATAGATGAGATTCTGCGTAAAGTTGGCATAACAGATAATTATAAAAATTTACCAGAAAATGAAAAAATAAGAATTCTTGAATCTGTTTTGAATGACCCTCGTCCTATTCTTTTATTAAACGAAGATTATTCAAATGAAACACAGGAAATGATTAGCACATTTAACATGATTAGAGAAGCACATAAGAAATTTGGAGAACGAGCTATTAATGTTTATTTAATCAGTATGACCCAGTCGCCAAGCGATATTCTTGAAGTACTTGTATTAGCAAAAGAAGCTGGAATTTATCGACTGCATGCGGATGGAACCGTAGAAAGTCACTTAAATGTAGCACCATTATTAGAAACAATTGATGATTTAATCGCGGGACCTAAGATTATTGAAACATTATTCCGCATGCCGGTTTATCGAGAACATTTAAGACAACATAATGACCAGCAGGAAATCATGCTAGGATATTCTGATGGCAGTAAAGACGGTGGCACATTAACAGCAAACTGGAAATTATTTAAAGCTCAGCGTGAAATTCACGAAATGGCTAGTAACTATCAAATCGGCTTGAAGTTTTTCCATGGTCGTGGTGGTTCACTTGGTCGCGGCGGCGGTCCGTTGAATAAGAGTATCCTATCTCAACCAGGTGAAACATTAGGGGATGGCGTAAAAATTACGGAACAAGGGGAAGTATTATCCTCGCGCTATTTATTAGAAGATATTGCTTTTAGAAGCTTGGAGCAAGCAACTTCTACATTGCTCATGGCAATTGCTCATATTTCAAAGGATATTAGCGAACATAAAGAAGAGAGAAATCTTTGGGAAGATTGCATGGAAGAAATATCTGCTATCGCGCTTGCAAAATATCAATCATTAGTTTTTAATGACCCTGATTTTATGACTTATTTTAAAGAGGCAACTCCTTTAAATGAAATAGGAAATTTAAAAATTGGTTCACGGCCAATGAGCAGAAAAAATACAACAACTTTTGAGAATCTTCGTGCTATTCCATGGGTTTTTGCATGGACTCAAAGTAGACAGCTTCTGCCCGCTTGGTATGCTGCTGGTACTGGATTAACAGAGTTTGCTCAGCAAAAGCCAGCTAATATTGAAATTTTAAAACAAATGTATGCAAAGTGGCCATTTTTCCACTCGACAATTGATAATTTACAAATGGCCTTGATGAAGGCAGATTTAACAACTGCTAGAGAATATTCTTCTCTTGTGGAAAATGAAGCAATCGGCAATCGGATTTATCAAAATATTAAAGAAGAATATGATAAGACAAGAGCTATTTTATTAGAAATCACTGGTATAGAAGAATTACTTGATCACACACCTTCTATTCAAGAGTCTGTTTATAGAAGAAATCCATATGTAGATCCATTGAATTTCTTCCAAGTTGATTTAATTAAACAGCTTCGTGAACAAGAAGTTCTTGACAAGGAATTACTGAATCAAGTTCTATTGACCATTAATGGTATCGCTGCTGGTTTACGAAATACAGGCTGATTTGAGGATAGCCTGAAAAAAAGATGAGTCTAATCTCAGACTGTAGACAAACTCCTTGAAATTCGAGGTTTTGTCTATGGTTTTTTTGTATAACCTCTTCTAATGGAGTGGTGTTTCCGCTACAGGGTTTTGCTTTCATATATGACAAAAGGGGATCAGAATGAAAACATTCTGATTCCCCTTTTGTTGATAAACTGAGAGGACAAATTAATATTACTCCTCTTTTTATTTCCCAAAATTATTTATATGATGCTAAAAATTCTTCTACCTGTTCAGGTGTTTTGGCATTGGCGCTGTGTAAGTGGCCAATTTTTTCACCGTCTTTAAAAACTAACAGACTTGGAATTCCCATGACATCATACTTTTCAGCTATTTCAGGAAGCTCATCTTTATTTAAACTATACCATTTTTTGTCATTATTTGCTTCCATGATTTCCCCAATGAACATATCCATTCTTGTACAATCAGGACACCAAGTGGTAAAAAACTTCACAATATTTGTATTACCATTGTTAATAATTTCCTCAAATGTTTCTACTGTTTTAATTTCATTCATATCTTTAAGCTCCTCATTAAATAAATTCCAAATAACTATGAAAAGTTACTACAATTTTTATTATACACATGAAACGTATTTCTTTCCTCCAAAATGCATTCTTTTCTCTAAGCATTTTATTTGCATTATAACGTTAGAAAGATAAGAATATACAAGGTAGGAGATGAAGGATGCAAACAATATGATATTGCCATTATAATTTATATTTATGCAGTTATTTTTTGACCCCTTATTTCGTTATAATAAATGAAATGTTGTCATATGATAAAGAGGGTTCATTTTGCGGTTTCAAGTAAGAGGAGGTAACAAATGAGTTCAACAAAAATAAACATCTCACCAGTGGAAAATACGTACATACGCTTAATATTAGCAATAGAGAATATGGATAAAGAGAAATTAGTAGATCTAGGTGATTCCTATTTACTAAAAGTCAATAAGAAAAATAAAAGCGGTAACGAACTTCACTTTTCCATGCTTTTTAACAAAAAGTTGATAAACAAAGTAGCAAGAAGTACGAATCCAACTGTAAATATTACAAAAAATAAACATCTTATCTCTCTTGAAATCACTATTATGCTTGATTTAACAGAGCCAATAAAAGAAGAGAATTTTTTCTGGATAAAAAAAGAATTTGCCAGCACTCCAGCATTTGAAATCTCCTACAAAATGAATGAAGAATATTTTGATAAGAAAATATTACAGCATCTGAACAAAGAAGCAAATGAGGAAAGTACAGAAGTTTAACAAAAAAGGATCAGTTTCCGTTTTAGGAGACTGATCCTTTTTGTTAAGGAATGATTACTTATTCTTCGATTAATCCAAGCCATTTTAAGCCATTGTAAATACCTGAATCGGTAACAGATGTGGTTGTATGCTTAGCATAGGAAAACAACAACTCATGTGCATTCCCCATCGCGAATCCTTCTCCAACTACTTGGAGCATTTCTTTGTCATTTAGGCCATCTCCAAAAGCAATAGAAGCTTCTTTCTCGATTCCTAATCTTTTTAAAATAAGGGAGACAGCAAACCCTTTATTTACTTTATCACTAATAACATCATAGGAATGTCTAAATCCATCGATATTAACTTGTGATAAGTGGATATCAGGGAAATCTTCGTATAGTGAAATATCTTCCTCTCTTAAATTGATTATAGTAATTCCTAGAATATTCGCTTTTTCATCTAGAGTAAAAGCTCTATTTTGCTTTAAGTGGAATTTTGCACTAAATTGTTTTGTCATTTTCCCTTCAGGGTGGGAAAGTAAATTATGAGTATTTGTATATAAAATTAGTTCATTTCCTTTTTCATTGGCAATGTCTAAGTATTTCGTGACCAAGTCAGGACTCATCGGTTGTCTAAAAACATCTTTTCCATTATGTATTGCATATGCGCCATTATAACCGATAAACGATTCTATGGCGAGTGTCTCTCCAATATGTGATATTTCATGCAGTGGTCTTCCAGTTGCTAAAAAGACCTCTAATCCTTTTTCTTTCATTAATTGCACCGCTTTTTTTGTGGAATCTTGGATCGTATCTTCTGGTGTTAAGATAGTTCCATCAATATCTAGGAACAAAACTTTATAAGTAATTGACATTTTTACCTCCATTAAATTTACATTTCTTCAATACCATACTACCATATAAAAAGGACAAATGAAAAAGAGTAACCAAAAAGGGAAATTATTTGGCTACTCTTTCAGCAGAATTTAAATGTTATCCATTATTTGAAAATTTTCCACCAGGATCTCCTTTTTTCTTGAGCAGCTGCGGCATGACGAAATGTTTGTACAAGTTCTTGAAAACTTCTTTCTCTTTGTTTAATTTCTTTATTCAGTTGTTCTCTTTCTAGCTGCAATGTTTCCATAAAATATTGATCATTTTCATTTAATTGCTCGACTGTTTTGTTTAGCTCTTCATTTGATTTCGAGAGATGCTCAATCATTGATTTAATTTCTTTTGCGGAAGAAACATTAGATGTCCATTGTTTCGAGTAGGTTTTTCTTTCAGCTTTCGAAATTTGGGAAAGTTTTTTGATTTTCGTTTGAATTTCTTCATATTTTGTTGTCGTAGTTTCTGCGTTTTTATGTAAAAGTTCGGAAAATTCATCTAAATGTTCGTATGTTTGTGTCTGCGTTTCCTTTACTGTATTAGTAATATGGGAAATTGTTTCTTCATGACCAGCTTTTATTTCCTTTGAGATCGTTTCTAATACCTCTGTTTTAATCCCATTTCTAATTTCATCTTTCACTTCTTCAAGAAAATCTTGTTTATAATTTTCCAAGGAAGAAAGTAATAGGCGAAAGTTTTGTTCTGTAATTTGTGATTTCGCCGTCTCAACAGGTTCTAAAGCTCCCTTTTTAGGAAGCAATTCGATGGTTGTGTTTTCGCTTTTTTCTTTTATTTCCACAATCTTTTCTTTCTTAGGTCTGTTAAGGAGCATTGTTAATGTTTCTTTTACTTCAGCTGTTTTTCGTTTCTCTTTATATAAATTTTTCACCTCATGTAGGAGGGTTATTTCTTTTTCGGTATAAATACGTGCTCCTGTTTTGGTTCTAGGTATCACGATAATTCCTTGAAATTCCTTTTCCCATTGTTTTAGCATTGTTGGCGTTGTCGTCAGTTTTTTTGATGCTTCACCTATCGTATATGCTTTCATTTTTTCTCTCTCCTTTTGAATAATCAATTTAATTGACCATCTTTACTGTATGTATTTAGAGAAGCGGGAATTAATTTCCTGCAACAAGACAAAAGCTATCAAAACTTCTGATTAGTTGACAAATTTCCCACTTTTTCTAATTTAGGAAACGATATTATTAATTCCTTTCTTCATTTATGTGTAGGTATGTTCATAAATGTATAAACTAAGACAATCGAAAGGTGTGCTCGGAGAAAAGGGGAGACTTACATATGAAAAAGAAATTCTTTGTTAGTATTTGTATTACTTTTATCCTTTTTATACATGCCAACCCTCTACTTACAAAAGCTTCTGATGAAAATCACAAGGAATCTATCTTTCCACTTCGAATTTTAGAAACAACGGATATTCATTCCTATCTTTTAGATTATAATTACGAAGAGAAAAAGAAAACGATTGAATATGGATACAATCGTGTTGCAAGTTTAATATTGCAGGCAAAAAAAGAACAAAGAAATACAATGTTGTTTGATGTAGGGGATGTAATAAAAGGAAGTCCACTTGCTGAATATGTAGCAAGTTCGCCGATGTTTTATTCTAGTGATATTCATCCAGCCTATAAGAGCATGAATTTAATGGGATATGACGCGGCAACGGTAGGGAATCATGAGTTCAATTTCGGATTAGATTTTTTGTTAAATACACTAATAGGGGCAGATTTTCCCTATACGAATGCCAATATTTATGTAGATGATCATAATGGTTATGAACAAGATGATATTCATTTTTTTCAACCTTTTCTACTATTAGATAAAATATTAGTAAATGATCAAGGAAAAACGGAAAATATTAAGGTGGGTGTCATAGGATTAATTACTCCAATAACCGGGGTATGGGACAAGGAGCATTTGGAAGATAAACTTATCATAAAAAATATGCAAAAAACAGCAGAAGAAATTGTCCCACAAATGAAAAAAGCTGGCGCAGATATAATTGTTGCTTTAGTGCATGCCGGTTTATATTCTGATCAATATTGGCCAAAACAAGGGAATAATGTCAGAGATATTAGCAAAGTCAAAGGAATAGATGTTATTCTTTATGGTCACTCGCATGGTATCTTTCCAGTTAAAGGAGAAAAAGGACCAAAAGGTGTTAACCATGAAAAAGGTATAATTAATGGAAAACCGACGGTCCAGGCAGGAAACTGGGGAAATCACCTTGGAATAATTGATTTAACGCTTAAGAAGAAAAAAGGAAAATGGGCAATTGTCGATTCAAAATCAACTGCAAAACCAATTATTAGGATTATAAAAAACAAAAAAATACCGATTGTTTCCCCAATGCCGCAATTGGAATATATTCTTTCGCGATATCATCAAGATACATTAGAGTATATAAACAGTAAGCAATTACTAAATCATTTTGATTAATATATTCGCAGAAATTTCAATATACAGGCAATAAAGTTGAAGGGAAGAACGGAACAGCTTTATAGTAAGTAGAGAGAAGGGGTTGGATATATGGGAAAAACATTACAGGAAATAAAATATTCCGTTCTTGATTTAGCACCGATTAGAGAAGGAAGCAATGCTGCTGAAAGTTTTAAAAATAGTTTAGAACTTATTCAACATGCTGAACAGTGGGGTTATAACCGCTATTGGGTAGCTGAGCATCATAGTATGCCTGGAATTGCTAGTAGTGCTACTTCGGTATTAGTTGGCTATTTAGCTGGGGGTACAAGCAAGATTAGAGTCGGAGCAGGCGGAATTATGTTACCGAATCATTCGCCTTTAGTTATTGCTGAGCAATTTGGTACATTAGAATCTATGTACCCCAATCGTATTGATTTAGGTCTTGGAAGAGCGCCTGGCAGTGATCAACTGACGGCAAGGGCATTAAGACGTTACCATCAAAGTGATGGAAGTGATTTTCCTGAATTGCTAGAGGAATTAAGAACGTATTTTAAACCATATGAAGAGACGAATTTACCAGTAAGGGCTATACCAGGGGAAGGGGTAACGATACCGATTTGGCTGTTAGGCTCTAGTGACTTTAGTGCTAGATTGGCTGGTCAACTTGGTCTGCCTTTTGCATTTGCTAGTCATTTTTCGCCAGACTATACGATTCCTGCACTTAATACTTATTATCAATCATTCTGTCCATCAGAAATTTTAACGAAGCCATATGTGATGGTTGGAGTGAATATTATTGCAGCAGACACGGATGAAAAAGCGGCCTATCTTGCTTCATCTTCTCAGCAGCAGTTTTTAAGTCTTATCCGGAACAAGCCGACACAACTGCAGCCCCCAGTTTCCAATATGGAGGAGATGTGGAGTACTTATGAGAAAGCTATTGTTCACAAGCAATTGAAAGCATCTATTATCGGCTCCAAAGATACAGTTACTCAGAAATTACAAACATTTTTAGAGGAAACCCAAGCGGACGAAATAATAATCAACACACAAGTGTATTCTCAATCTGAACGTCTTCGTTCATATGAAATTGTAAAAAATATTTTAAAATAAAAAGGCTGTAGCAAGTACAAAATGATATTATTTCATTTTGTACTTGTTTTTGTGTATGATAAAGCTATAGATATTTTGTCAGCTGTAAATACTTGGAGGGAACTGTTGTGAAAACAACTATGAAGTTGGTTAATCAAGAAAAAATCAAACAGATTTTAAAACAAATGGTCGATGATGCTTATGCTAATATAAAAGGAGAAGAGGTTTTACTTTGTATGGAATGTTGTGACGTAGATTTATACGTTGCGGCAGAATCTTGCGAACCATTTATAGAGGCAGTGAAAGTAAACTTTGAACTTGATGATTTAGGTGAAATTATGGATAGAGAAGCATACCACATATTAATGAGGGAACTCGATGAATACTATGTGGATTTACATGTGAAGTCTGGCTATTATGATTATTTTCCAGCAGGCACATATAAAGTCGATGGGAGAGAAGAGGAGTCAGAAACCAATGTTCTGGCACCTAAAGGAGTATTTTATGCGCCGTTTGAAGACGCGGTAATTAAATAGATTCTTTGTTAATTTTAAAGGCCAGGGATTTTTTATGTATTCCTGGCCTTTAGCATAGAAGAATAGTTGATTTTTAATTCACCTATTCAAGAATGAACCTTATAATCTTTGATTTTAATTTGTATGCTTTTCAGCCATCTTTTTATGCTTATCCAATTCGGAAATAAAATGGGGCCATTTTAAAATACCATCATCTTTATCAAATTCGATAATCACATCAGATACGCCTTTTTCTGATAAAATCTGCTTTTCAATTCGTTGTCTTATTTTATCTACTTGCTCAACGGTTAATTTACTATCGATTTCGATACTGAGTTCTACATGAAAATCTTCCCCTTCTTTGTAGACTGCTAGATCTTGGATATCGCGTACATCAGGATCTTTTATCGCGATATTGCCAATTGTATCTTGCATTTCTAAATCTGCTTCTCCTATAGCTCCTGCAGCGTTATCTAAAAAAACTCTCCCAACAACAATAAACATAAAAATGCCGATGATAATGGATACAACGCCTTCAGCTTGTTTAAAGTTTGTATATTCACTTACTATTACTGCCGCAATTGCTAAGATTCCTCCTGCTGTTGCTACGGAATCTTCTAAAAATACCAATTTTGTTGCAGGCTTGGCAGATTTTAAATAGGCAATGCTGGCAGAAAACAATTGTAAACCTCTTGTTTTTAAACCTGCTGTTGCAACAATTTCTTTCATTGCTTTAATTAAAACGGTAAATTCTAAGCAAACAGATATGGAGAGGATAATGATAATGAGTAAAAAGCCTGTTGATTCTTGTGGCTTAAAAACATGATCAAGCCCTTCGCGAATTGTTTCATAAGCCATAATTCCAACAATTAAAACCGCAAATAATAAAACAACATTGACAAGTCTGCCAAATCCTCCTGGAAAGCGTTTTGTTGGAGCTTTTTTACTTAATGCAGATCCAATAAACACAAAAAATTGATTGGCTGCATCACCAAGGGAGTGCATTGTTTCAGCAAACATCGCCACATTGCCGGTGAGAAAGTAAGCAACTCCTTTTAATAAGGAGATAACGGTATTTACTAAAGCAGCAAGCAGAGCTGAACGGTTTCCATTCTTTAATAATAATAAGAATTCCTTCATCCTATCTAATACCCTTCTTCCTCAGTAAAGGTCGTATACAAATAAAAAGAGAACTTCCCGTTTGTAACCAATTAAAGTTTAAGTGGTTACATTGTAAGGGAAGCCTCTATTAACTTCTAATTGATACTGAAAAAAACGTGTTCATTAAATTTTTTTCGTAAGTCTATGGTGTTATCAGACAATCGTTGAATATGTATGTCTAAGAAGTAGTAAATCCGGCATTTTTAAGCTGATTCGCTTTTTTCAACCGCACTGTTCCAATCAGGAAAATAATGGAGCGCATGGCGCATTAAATCTGGATGGCTTTGTTTTATCTTCTTTTTATTCATATTCATGCCATTTGAGCGTAATTGTTGAATGGCCAACAATACTTCATCAGCATTCATGCTAATATCCATGGACCTACCTCCTTTTAAATTTATTCATATTATTTACCAGTTCAACATATTTTATTCGCTTTTTCCGTAAATATTTCTTGGGAAAGCGCAAAAAATGCGCTATAAAGACAAATGTTGACTTCTCTACCTAGTTTAATGTCGAACTCTTTTAGGAAGGCAGCACTTCATTGTACGAATGTCTATTCTTTCGCTATAATTGGGAGGGGAATGAGAAAATAGAAGGACGTGATTTTAAAAGTGAATAGCAAAAAGTTGCTTATGATTCTTCCTTTCGTTGTATTAATGTTTAGTCTTTTAGGGATTAATAATGTTTCTGCACATGCTTATATTACAAATTCAAACCCTAGTGAGAATGAAATATTAGAGTCAGCGCCAGAGAGAGTATACATAGAGTTCAATGAAAAGATCCAAACTGGTTTTAAAATATTAAATGTTTTAAATTCATCGGGAGAAAGAGTAGACAAGAAAAATGTAGTCATTAATCCTGATACAGAAAAATCAATGGAAGTTGATCTAAAGTCAGATTTACCGAATGATATATATACGGTAGAGTGGAGAGTTGTTTCTGCTGATGGCCATTCTGTGTCTGGGATGATTCCTTTCAGCATTGGGGAATTACCGGATGGTGCAGATTTTCCAACTCAACAGGACAGTGGTAATCTAGTAAGTTTTATAAGCACGATGATCAATAAAGGCTTTCTTTATATAGGTTTTTCTGTCTTTATGGGATTATTGTTATTCTATACATTTTGGTATAGAAATAATAAATTATCCGCTAAGCTAGTAAAAAGAACGAAAAGAATTTCTATTATTGCTGTCTTATTACTTGCTATTAGTATTATTAGTGCATTAGTTATTCAAACACAAAGCTATGCTGGTGTAAGTCTATTAGCTAGTTTGAAGCCAAGTAATTTAATGGAAACATTGACAAGTACAAAGGAAGGAATTATTTGGATTGTACAAATGATCCTTTTAGCTATTTTATTCCTTGGACAACGATTTATTTGGGCAAAAGAAGCTTATTTAGATAGAAAACATTGGATAATTCCTGGATTAGCATTTATAGGCATCATGCTTTCAAAAGCATTTCTTGGCCATCCTTCCAGTTCACCTTATGAGACTGTAGCTATTGTACTTGATTTCTTTCACTTAATAGCAGCATCTATTTGGCTTGGCGGAATGATTGTTATTATTCTCTTTTTACGAGAAGGCATATTTGCTAAAGAAGGGGAAGGGCATGATTTATATTGGGGAACTATGGAGAAATATTCATTATGGGCCCTTTTTACTGTTGCGGTTTTAGCCATTTCTGGTGCAGTAAATGCTTCCTTATTAATTCCTGATTTTCAGTCATTAGTAAGTACGGCATATGGAAAGGTTTTGCTTATTAAAATTGGTTTACTTGTATTAATGTTGATTTTTGGTGCATATCACCTCGTTAGCAGACTTCTATTAAGAAAGAAAGACTTTTATAAAAAATCAATAAAAGTGGAAATTACACTTGGCATATTAATACTGATAGTAACTACAGCATTTACTCAAATACAGACACCGACCTTGCCTATCGACCTGCCATTTTATGAAGAAGCAGAACTTGGGTATAATGAAAATATCAGTTTATCGATCACACCTAAGAAAACGGGTGTGCAAAATCAGTATGAAGTATTTGTATTTGATAATAATCGTAAGCCAATTGATCCCGTGGAACAAATTACAATTAGTTTAAAACAGGGAGACAAAGAAATGGCGTTTCCATTAACGAAGGAAAAGGAAGGACATTATTTTGCAGAGAATCTTCAATTAAATCAGCCGGGAAAATGGGATGTAGAAATACATGTGTTAACCGATAAATTAGAATCACTGGATTATTCTTATTCTATTGACATAAGATAAAGTTTCATATAGAGGGCAATGGGAAATAGAGAAGAGGATAATTATTTCTCGGGAAAGCGCATAATCAGACAGGATTTTTAGAAGAGAACGTCGTATAATAGCGAATAACATAGAAAGCAATCGGTTTTAGTAACAAACTTGTTCGCTATTACCGAGGATTTTCAGACTATAGGCAAATACCTAAAATAATTATGGGGTTTGTCTATAGTCTTTTTTATTAGCTAAATGAGAGATTGTCCTTTAAAATGTGCCAGTCTTTCTTATCGAGAAAAATTTTCATGCTAATGCACGCGAAAGGAACTTTTTTTGATGACGGAATAATATAAGCGATGTCCTATAATACCAGCGATAAAAGTTAGGATAATGTCTTTTATTAAAGGTAGAGCCATCCAACTCCACATTAGTTGGTAGGTAAACCCTTCTGGTGCAGCATACCAAAGTTTGTAGGACATATACATCCAACTAGTCCCAATGATGTAATTAATCAATAATCCAATGAAGGCGCTAAAAATATAGAATGGGACGGTTTGCTTTTTTTCGATTAAGGAACCCACAAGAAATGCTGTCATAATAAAAGCTAAAATAAATCCAAACGATGGCCTAGTAATCACCATAAGACCGCCAGATATCCCCGCAAAGATAGGTATTCCAATAAGGCCAACAAGCATATATACAAACATCGCCACACCGCCTAACCTTTTCCCAAGAATCAACCCTGCAAGAATAGAAAAGAAAGTCTGAAGAGTTACGGGAACACCTCCAATTATAAGAAAACTTGTAACATTTGCTCCCACCGCCATAAAAGCAACAAATAAGGCAATCATTGTTATATCTATTGGCTTCCACTGTTTCAAAATGGCCACTCCCTTTTGTTTAATTTCTGTAATAAATATACTTCTCTAATTAATTTGTGTCAACTTATAATTTTAATTGGTTAACATATAAAAATACATATATTTTGTTTCTCTGTTCATACTAGAAATAACAAGAAAGGAGATGTTTGCATGAAAAAATTAAAATATCCATTCATAAGCATCTTTTTGGTAAGCTTATTCCTTATGCAGCTTAACGGTCCTTTACATACAGGTGCGGAAGAGCTGCCTTCCTATGTAAAATGGGGGAGAATTGCCATAACAAAAACGCAAGAAAAATATCCTAATAGTGAAGTTACTGATTATCTTCATGTAGGCAAGGAAGATAAGAAAGGAACATCTGTGGAAAAGTTTAAACTAATTGTAAACAAAGATCAAAAGGAAATTGGTGTATTTGTTCATTTAACTTTTGACACCCGCACAGAACGACTATTGTCGGTAGATATGCAGGAAACAAAGCCTTAATTTTCGAAAAACTCTCTAAAAGAATTGGTTTTAGAGAGTTTTTTTGTTTTAATAGAAGAAAGAGAAGTAAAAGGGGAGAAATTATGATAGGGAATATACAAAAGATTATGCGCTATCCAATAAAATCATTTACTGGAGAAAGCTTGGAAAAGGCACGGATTATGTCTTATGGAATATACGGCGATCGTAGTCATGCTTTTATCGATAAAGCAAATAATAAACATCTAACAATAACACAATACCCTAAAATGGTTACATATAGAGCAGGCTTTTCAGGAGAAGAGTCAATAGAAAAATTTCCTGATTTAACTAT
The DNA here is from genome assembly GCF_003726095.1 of Niallia circulans. Taxonomy (NCBI): domain Bacteria; kingdom Bacillati; phylum Bacillota; class Bacilli; order Caryophanales; family Bacillaceae; genus Niallia; species Niallia circulans. Next base: position 1,426,659 of record NZ_CP026031.1, on the reverse strand, counting down.
AACTGCAAATGATGGCTCGGAATATATTTGGGGGGAAACAGCATTACTAGAAAGATTAGAACAAGAAACGAATCGGACACTAGATTCAATTACCTATGCTCCGACCTTTGTTCCCTTTCCAGCAATTGAAGAAGACAATCTTTTATTAATTTCCACAAAGGCCCTATCAGAATTATCTACATCATTTGGTGAATCAATTGATGAGAGAAGATTCAGAGGAAATATTGTCTATGATCTCCAAGAAAGTGGTATAAACGAACAAGATCTACTAGGGAAAAAAATAAAAATCGGCTCAGACGTAATTCTGAAGATTAATAAGTTTTGTGAAAGATGTATGATCATAACTGTAGATCCAGAAACAGGCATCCGACAGCCGAAGCTATTAAAACAGATAGTTAAAGAGCGAAATAACCATTTTGGTTTATATGCAAGTGTGATTCATACTGGAATTATTCATATTGGTGATGAGATAGCTATTTTATAAAGAAATGGATAAATACGGATGGTAGAAACATAAAAGTAAATTATTTAAAGTTGAACAATCTATAATTACGAGTATCCACCCGCCATTTCCTTCTGATTTAATGGCTATTGATGATTTAAATAACAAGTTAGTAGAAATGGTATATATTCAATTTAATTTTTTCCAATAATACAGAAAAATTTTGAAACTTAATTCCTAACTATCCGTATGAATTTATGAATATATAGACAAGAGTATTCGTAAAGGATGGGATTTACATTGGTTAGGAAACAAAAAGCTTCAACATTTCTGGAAAAATATTGGGTATCTTCTATTAGCGTATTTGTATTGTCACAAATATTCTTTTTTACTTCAGAAGCCACAGGATGGATACTTAAATACAGAGATATGGATGGAACAATATTTGGGAGGCTTCTTGACAGTTATATTATCACTGAATGGTTTAATTTCTATGAAACACCACAGTATAATTTACTCACTGTCTTTTTTGTCGTCTTTTTTCTTGTGCCCGGAATAATAAGTGCGATAATAAAGATTTTTACTCGCGGTAAATAATAATACCATTGCGGATTTAAGCTGTAATAATAGATATGTGTGCAAGTGGGGAATAGAATAACGCTGGAGGCCATATTTAAACACTGCTGCTATTAAGCTGCCTGCTTATAGAAAAATGGTAGGATAGCGAAAGATCTATTCAGGCAGTCAATTTATAGTTATTAACCCAGAATAGGTACCTAAATTTTATAACGGGAAGTTAGAAGATGAAAATTAAAACAAGAAAGCGTAACAGTTTTTTTAAAGAAGTATTATTTGAGGTAGTAGGGGAAGTAGTCTGGAATATTGTACTGTTTATACCAAGAATGGTATTTCGTTTAATTAGTAGCATTTGGTAAATAGTTAGTTGATGTTTAAGTTTAATTAGTTACAAATTAAAAGACTATAGCAGCTTGTCATCCAGAAACATTGCTTCATTCAAGTTTTGGGGAAGATGTCTGCGATACACTACCGAATAAAGCAGCAGAAACATACTAAGATTAATAGCACAAACCAAGGCCATGGTTTGTGCTATTAATCTTAGTATGTTTGTATTATGTTTAATCAAACGTTTGTTTAAATGAAATATTATATTGCCATCTCCCACAAAGATATGATATAGTTACCTAGGTAATTATTTTTAGATCGGAGAAAGCAATGAACACGACTCATGATTTATTCCATTCTATCCAGCAGCTCGCACGACAATTAACCAAACAATTAAATACAGCACTTGAGCCATTTGATATTTATAGTTCTGAATGGGCAATTTTGTATGTATTAAAAAAGAATGGTCCCCTTACCCAAAAGGAAATCGCCGATTATCTATCCATAGAACCCCCTCCAGTAACACGTACCATAAAGAAGCTCGTGGAGAAAAAATATGTTCTGCAAATAAAGGGAGAAGACAAGAGGACAAATAGAGTTTTTCTAACAGATTTTGCTATACAGCAGTATGCGAAATGGGAAGCAGCTGTTCTGCAAGCAAATCAGGAGTTACTTGAACAATTGCCAATCGAATCTCGAAAGACTTTACAACACATAATTTTTGAATGGACTCATTCATTAACAATCAAGGAGGAAAAGAATTGAATAAAGAACCATTATGGACAAAGGGATTTATCCAAATATGGATAAGTAACTTTTTTTTATTTATGACGTTTTATTTTTTATTAGTTTCATTACCAATTTATGCGATTCGAGAATTGAATGGAAAGCAGTCTACAGCAGGCTTAATTGTTACGGTATTTATTATAACAGCTATTCTCATCCGCCCAGTAGCTGGTAACTTGATGCAGAAGTTTGGCAAAAAAGCTATATTTGTTACTTCATTACTTATTTTCTTAGTGGCAGCGGTTTTTTATTTATTTACTGATTCAATTACTAGTTTGCTCATCGTTCGCGCAATACACGGCATTGGATTTGGTATGGCTACAACTGCAACAGGAACGATTGTTGCAGATATTTTGCCAAGTTCTAGAAGAGGAGAGGGCATGGGGTATTATTCGATGAGTATGAATTTAGCAATGGTAGTCGGTCCATTTATCGGACTGCAAGCAATTAACTCATGGGGAACTTCTACCTTGTTTACATTGGCGCTAATTTTTGCTTTCTTTGCGATTCTAACAGGTGGATTTATGAAACTAGAGTCAGATATAGAGACAGAGAGAGTAGACAAAGAAGCAGAGGCGAAAAAAGGATTTCAATTTGATAGAATTATAGAGAGTACGGCAGTAAAAATTAGTATCGTAGCAGCGATATTTGGGATTGTTTATTCATCGATTCTTTCATTTGTTTCGGTTTACGCTGAAAAAAAAGGATTTATAAGTGTTTCAGGATATTTCTTTGTGGTTTACGCTATCTTTATGTTAATAGCAAGACCTTTTGCTGGTAAGTGGTTTGACCGCTATGGTGCAAATAAAATTGTTTATCCGTGTATCATCTTATTTTCCATTGGGATGATTATCCTGGGGACTGCACAAACAGAATGGATGTTCTTACTTTCTGCTGCATTAATCGGCTTAGGATATGGATCAATGTTTCCATGTCTACAAACCATTGCGATTCAGAAAGCAGCGCCACATCGAAGAGGGCTTGCAACAGCTACATTTTTATCCATATTTGATATAGGAATAGGGTTCGGCTCCTATATTGTAGGAATTATTGGTGATGCTATTGGGTTGAATTCATTCTATTCATTAAGCAGCATTTATATTTTAATCGGCATTGCTGTTTATTACTATTTGCATGGTAAAACGATTAGAAATGAAACGACAGTAGCTAAGGAAGAACAATTAAATACAAGTGCTTAAAAAAAGACTCTCCTTTTAGAAATGGAATTTTTCTAAAAAGGAGAGCCTTTTTATTTACTCTTTTTAAACCACAGGCTCTGCCTGTGTGAAAATAAAACTTGTAGAGTCGTATTAGAAAAAAACTCCAATCGTTATAATAGAAGATGGCCGTCAAACCAACTTCAAATAACGAGAGGAGTTCTGCTCATGTCGAGCGACAATAGTTTATCACATACAAGATGGAATTGTAAGTATCATATCGTATTTATTCCCAAATACAGAAGGAAAGTAGTATATGGGAAATTAAGAAAAGATATAGGTGCTATATTGAGAAAACTATGTGAAATGAAAGATGTAGAAATAATGGAAGCACATGCCATGCCAGATCATATACACATGCTGGTAAAAATACCACCGAAAATGTCTGTTTCGTATTTCATGGGATATTTAAAAGGTAAAAGTTCATTGATGATCCATGATAGACATGCAAATTTAAAATATAATCATGGAAATCGAACGTTTTGGGCGAAAGGATATTACGTAAGTACGGTTGGATTAAACGAAAAAACAATTGCAAAGTATATACGAGAGCAAGAAGCAGAGGACCGTTTGCGAGATAATATGAGCAAACGAGAATACGTCGATCCATTTAAAGATAAGTAGGGAGAGTAAACGGTTGGCGGTCAATTTAGAGGTCCCTTTAGGGGCTTCGTTGGTAAAGTGCCCTTATAGGGCGAAATTAAAACCGCCGGTTCTACCGGCGGATACTTACTTATTTTGCCTTTGTGACCACTTTTTTAACAGGTTTGCTGACATTACCAGATGTATCTTTTGCCGTAATAGTTAAAGAGGTTTTTTCTTTTTGCTTTTTAATTTTGATAGAAAAAGCTCCTTTTTTATTTGTTTTTCCTTCTGCTAATACTTTGTTGTTTCTTTTAATGATAATGGTCGCATTTTTTTCAGAAGTTCCTGTCACTTTTGTTGTTTTCGTCGTGATCGTATTTACTTTTGGCTTAACAGGAGCTATTTTATCTACTACTGTAATAGTCTTCGCTTTACTTATATTTTTTGCCTTATCTGTAGCTGTAACACTGATTTTCGTATTTTCTTTTTGCTTTTTAATTTTAATCGTATACTTTCCTTTTTTATCAGCAACTGCAGAACCGAGCTTCTTTTTGCCTGCTTTGGCAGTAACAGTAGAATTAGCTTCCGCTTTACCAGTGATTTTATCTGATTTATTACTGATTGTTCCCGTTATCGTTGGCATGGGAGGTGGAGTGTTATCCACAACTTTTACGGTTGCTGGTTTACTTGTATTTTTTGCACCATCTGCAGCTGTTACAGATACAATTGTATTAGCTTTCTGTTTTTTGATTTTAATAGCGAATTTCCCATTTTTATCTGCATTTCCTTTACCAATCAATTTCCCCTTAACCTTTGCATTAATATAAGCAAAAGGTTCACTTGTACCTTTCATCAAACTATCATTATCGCCAAGTTTTTGAATCGTTGGTAAATTTGGAGCTTTCGTGTCTCTTTGAACAGTCGTTCTGAGGGAAGTACTTGCATTTCCATTTTTGCTTGAAAGTTGGATATACATAAGCTTATCCGGTTTTTGTAAAGGTATTTCTACTGTAAACTTGCCATTTTTGTCTGCTGACGAAGAATAGGTTTTACTGCCAAGTTTTACACTTACTTTGCTTCCTTGTTCAGCTGTCCCGGTAAGTAATCGAGTACTATTATAAACAGGATTAATTTTTGCGTTTAATTTTAGAGCACTAAAAGCAAAAAATGCGTTTAATCGCCCCCAGCCAGATACTTTATCAAAACCGATGGGATTACTACTAGCAGGTAAATCTTCTGGATATTCTTCCGAAAATTCATTTTCAGGATTGTCATTTTCCTTAAAAACAATAGATGTTGTTGTTTCAATTAAATATTTTTCTACTTCTTTAGGCTTCAGCTTTCCATTTAAAGAAAGCAATAATCCAGCTACAGCAGATACATGTGGAGTAGCCATTGAAGTACCACTGTATAACACGAGATTTCCATTGGGAACCAGACTTGGAATGTTGGAACCTGGTGCAACAAGCTTAAGCTCTTTTCCATAACTTGAATAATCAGCAACGATATCTAAATCGTTGGAAGCCCCAACAGCCGTTACATATTTGGAAGAGCCCGGATAATCAAGGCCTTCATAACCATTATTTCCGCTTGCGGAAATAATAGTGACATTTTTGCTGTTGGCATATTGCAGCATGGACTCAATTACTCTACTATAACCACCACCCAAACTCATGTTGATAACTTTTGCACCATGATCTACTGCATATTTAATTCCTTTTGCAATTTGTTCCGTGTCACCAGAGCCAGATGCATCTAATATTTTGACTGGCATAATTTTTGCGTTTGTATGGATGCCAGACATTGAATAGCCATTATTTATGCCCGCTGCAATAATGCCACTTACATGTGTGCCATGATTATTGTCATCATATACATTGTCTGATTCGTTAATAAAATTATAACCCGCTGTGATTTTATTTTTTAAATCGGCTAATGAAGCATCCACACCAGTATCTAAGACAGCAATTTTCATTTGTTTAACATCAGTAGATTGTTGAAGCTGATAAAGCTTTTCAAATTGAATATCAGCACCATTTTTCCCATTTGTTTGGGCAGTGTTTTTTAATGACCATTGGTAAGGTGCAGAAACATCACTTGGCAAGGATAGTAAGGTATACTGCTGTACAGGCTCTATATATTCTACTTCTTTTGCTTTTTGAATCTTGTTAATAAGAGTATTAGCACTTTTCGTTGTGTATTTTCCTTCCTTTAATTCAAGGGTAAACATGCCGTCAGCAATTTTTTCGCTTCCTTCTAAACCTTTAATCGTTTGAGCAGAAGCCTTACCCAAGCTGTTTTTTAAAGAAGAAACTGTTTTACCAGCTTTTATTTTTACAATATATTTATTATTTATCTCTTTGTTCGTAATACTTGAACTGGAAGCTCCTAATAAAGTAAAAATGTCATCAAGCGTTTTTCCTTCAATATTAGATAATTCTACTTTGTTAGCGAGGGTTGAAATCTTAGTTTGTAAAGCGGTAGGAGAAGCTTCTAAGGCGATTTCATACAAATTATTTATTGCTTTTGCTTCGTTTTTCCCTATCTTATAGGTGCTACTTGTACCATTATCAAGCAGATTAGCGAAAATCGGTTTTAATGTATTTAAATTTGTTAATACATCTTGTCTTAGCTGCTTATTAAATATCATTTTCGCTGATAAAAATGGAGATACTTGATAGTATAAAGAAGATAGTTTTTTCCCATTTTCGGTTGAAGACAAAATGGTATCTCTAATGGTACGTAATTGTGTAAGGAGTGGTTGATTGTCCTTTGTCTCCTTAGTACTTAATTCAACTGGACATGCTTCTTCTGTTTCAACAGTAGGAGCTTGCTTTGTATCCGTTACTTTTAAGGAAAATTGACTATTCGGTTCAGGTACTTCCTCTTCTTCTATGTATTCCTCGTCATCTGTGTTGGAATAATACTCAACCTTAATATAGTATGGCCCTTCCCAAGCAATCGGGAAGTAAATGACGCCCTTATTATCCATAAAGCTAACGGCGTTATATCGATCGAAGGTGTTGTCTGACATAGCATTATCTTTACTTGAATATACGCTAATATTCATTTCTTCCGTCGAATTCAATTCGACCTCCAGGTGAGTTGCTTTAGTCACGACAGATTTTGGATCAATCTTAAACCATTTAACATATTCATCTGGCTGAAAGCTCGAGGATAACTCTTTTCCGATTGAAAGAGTATCAGCTGAAATTTCTCCTTCTGATGCTAGAATCTCTTTCGATGGCATGGCGCTTAATACTAATGTCACCGTTAATAACAAAGCAAATAAGGTTTTCCATTTACGCTTTTTATACATAATTCTCCTCCTATTAGTAATATATTACAAATCTATTAAAACACCTTTCTACCTCTTTGTCCTCATATTTTTTGTATTTTTAGAAAAAAATGTATGTTATCAATTTCATTTAATAATATAGAAAGCAGATCGACATTTTCGTTTTATGAAAATAAAAACCAATTTACTTTGGAATATGATAGAATAGTCTAGTAAATATTGTAAAGAAGGAGTTCCAAATCACATGAACGAGCCATTATTTTTTAAACCAGTATTTAAAGAAAGAATTTGGGGCGGTACAGCACTACGTAGCTTTGGGTATGATATTCCCAGTGAAGTAACAGGAGAGTGCTGGGCGTTTTCAGCACATCCTCATGGCCAAAGTATGGTGAAGAACGGATCATTAGCGGGTAAAAACTTAGAAGAGTTATGGGAGAATCATCGTGAGCTTTTTGGAAATATGGAAGGTGACCGTTTTCCTTTATTAACAAAAATATTAGATGCTAATCAAGATTTATCTGTGCAAGTGCATCCAAATGATGACTATGCAAAAGTTCATGAAAATGGAGAACTTGGTAAAACGGAATGTTGGTATATTATTGACTGTCAGGATGGAGCAGAAATCATTTTTGGGCATCACGCGAACACAAAAGATGAATTAACAACGATGATAGCGGAAAATAAATGGGATGAATTACTAAACAAGGTACCAGTGAAAAAAGGTGATTTCTTCTTTGTACCTAGCGGAACGATTCACGCTATTGGTGAAGGGATTATCATCCTTGAAACGCAACAAAATTCGGATACCACATATCGCGTATATGACTATGATCGTACAGATAGCGACGGCAATAAGCGAGAGCTGCATATTGAACAGTCAATTAACGTTACAACTGTTCCACATCAATTAGCGGCAACTACTCCACTTGTTAAACAACAAGGAAACATGGAGATTACTAAATTTGTTACATGTGATTATTTTACAGTAGAAAAATGGGTGTTGGACGGACAGTCTACTAGAGAACAAGACCAAGCTTTTTTACTATGTAGCGTAATTGAAGGAGATGGATCTCTGCAAAAGGATGGCAAAGAATTCACTTTCCAAAAAGGGGATCATTTCATACTGCCATATAAATTTGGTGAATTTGAATTGGCTGGGAAAGCAGAGCTGATTGTTTCCTATATCTAAAACGAATTTGCAAAAATAAAAAAAGAGTGTCATTTGGATACTGATCTCCAAAAGTTAGAATAACAATACTAACTTTTATCGGTAACTACCTATGCACTCTTTTTTTATTTAGTTTGGGATGATTATTGAGTAGTGCTGTATTATCCTTTTAATTGATAATTTTTTCATCCTATCCTAACGGAATGGTCGGAAATCCTTCTACTTTCTCATTACAATAGAAGAGTCTCTGCTAGTATAGCTCTAATGCTTATAAGAAGCTGTTAAGATTTCTACATATCTATTCGAATAGGTTTTCTTTTTTCATATTTGTAATATGCTGTAAAACCTGCTTTCTTTGCTAGATTAAGAGCTTGCATGAAACCGGCGCCAACATCGTCTTTTCTATGGGAATCAGAACCAATTGTAAGTATTTCGCCACCTAACTTTTTATATAATGCCAAAACTTCTATAGAAGGTAATGATTCATTTAAGCTTGTTCGCCAGCCAGAAGTATTAATTTCTAAACCAATGTTTCTTTTGATTGCTGTTGTTAAGATAGTAGTGATAATCTCCTGATAGTCAGGGAAGTGATAGATACCTCGTATGGGATGGGCATAGCGCTTCATTAAATCAAAATGAGCGAGGACATCAATATCTGCGTATGTAACTAATTCAAGAACCTCTTTAAAATAAGTAAGATAAATATCCTCATCAGGGTGAGTATTCATATATTTACGAAGTGTAAGCCCATGTAAATTGTGAACAGAACCAAGGATATAATCAAAAGGAATCGGTGCTAACACTGCTTTATATTGTTCACGTAATAAATGGGGTTCACATAGTTCAATTCCTAATTTAATTATTAATTGATCCTGATAACGAATTCTACATTTGTTAATGTCTTCTAGATATGTTGGCCAAATCATATGACCGTAAGTAGGAGCATTCGGATTGACAGAAAAGTGTTCGGTAAAACAAATTTCGTTTACCCCTTTACTTATGGCATTTTCACAAATATCCATCATTATTGCCTTAGAATCAAATGAATGGTTGGAATGATGATGATAATCAATATAATACATAAGAATCTCCTTTAATGACGCGCTTTAATTAATGAAATATTGCTTGTTTATTCTACCATATTTTAATAACAAACTTGAAGTTGGAAAGAGGTTCTATTATTTTATGAGGAAAAAGATTTCAGAAAATTCTTCTTTTAAACTTACTAAACAGGTAGGAATAATGTATAATAGATATATGAAGTATTTAGGAGGAAGAAATAATGACCGAGGTAAGAACAATCAACTGGAAAGACGATACTATTGTTTTGTCTGTTGATTATCCAAAGAAAATACAGAGTGAATATAAAGTAGTGATAATGTGTCATGGGTTAATTGGCAGTAGAATTGGCGTTGATCGCTTGTTTGTAAAGGCAAGTAATGTACTGACTGAATTGGGTTATTTAGTGATTCGTTTTGATTATAGGGGATGTGGTGAATCAAGTGGTGAGTATGGCAGCACGCAATTGTCTGATTTAATAGAACAGACAGAAGCAATTATTCAATTTGCTTATGATGGATTCTCGATAACGGAACTTATTTTACTTGGTCATAGTCTGGGAGGAGCTGTCGCGGTATTGACAGCTATCAAAGATTCACGGGTCAGCCGGTTAATTCAGTGGGCTGCTGTCGGAGATCCAGCGGTTGATATTAAACGAATATTTGGTAAAGCTAGATTATCTGAATTAGCAGAGAGGGAAGTTGTTGATTTTTATGGTTATTCTTTTTTTCAAACTTATTTTGATTCTTTAACAGATTATCAACCATTAACTAGCTGTCATAAATTTTCAGGAGATGTGCTTCTAGTGCACGGTACAGCTGATGAGGATATTCCTTATCACTATTTGAATAAATATAAAAATGAATATTTAACTAGAAATACAGGAACAGTTGATTCCATACTTATTGAAGATGGTGTACATACATTCTCATCTGGAAGGCAATTTTTGAAGCTGATTAATGGAACGGTTGACTGGTTAGAAAGGAAATAATTAAAAACGCAAATGGATGAAATAGATATCCGTTTGCGTTTTTTTTAAGTAAAAATAATTATTTTGCTTATTATAATGGAAATTTATAAGTAAATAACTTAAAATGTAAATAGATGAAATGAATTTGAGGGGATAATATGGCACAAGAGCAAAGATTAGTGGAGATTATACAGCACTTAAATGAGCATGAAAAAATAACGGTGGAAGAAATTTGTTCTCTCTTTCATGTTTCCAGAGATACAGCTAGAAGGGATTTAGTAAAACTAGAAGAGGAACAAGCAATTATTCGAACAAGGGGTGGTGCGCTTTTACCAAAAACTCATCGCAAAGTAGATAATTATCATAATCGATTGAAAGCTGTCTCAGAAGAAAAGAAAGCAATTGGAAAATTAGCTGCATCCTTTGTTCGTGAGAATGATCATATAATTTTAGATGCTTCTACCACTGTACAGGCAATCGGAAGTTTTATTAATCAAGAATGTACAGTGATAACAAATTCTATTAATTTGGCAGATATTTTATCAGATAAACAATTGCCGAAAATCCACTTATTAGGTGGAGTAATGCAAAAAGAACATCGCTATTTATATGGGAATTCTGTTATTCAACGATTGGATAAATATTATGTAGATAAAGTGTTTATTGGTATTGTCGGTATATCTGAAAAGGGACTAACAATTGTTGACGAAGAAGACGGCGATGTTAAAAAGAAGATGATGCAGCAAGCAAAGCAGGTTATTGTAGTTGCCGATAATAGCAAGATTGGCATCACTGACTTTTACCAATTCGCGAATCTTTCCGATATTGATCTCTTTATCACTGATAAAGAACCGGAAGAATGGTTTATTCAATTATTAAAGGAAAATGGTGTGGAATTATTAGTGGCAGACAGGAAGGATGGAGAAGGATGATTACATGTATTGTAACCGATTTAGATGGAACTCTTTTAAATCATGAAAGTAAGATTAGTCCAGAAAATGCAGCCAGTTTGAAAAGTGCACAAGAAAAAGGAATAGAAGTAATTGTAGCAACAGGGCGAAACTATCCAGATGTTATGGAGATTTTCAAAGAAACCGGACTAAAAACATGGGTTATTGGCGCAAATGGTGCGACTATCCATGATCCAGAAGGAAAACTATTTGATCATCTTCCGATGGATAAGACAAAAGCAATGAATCTATTGCAATGGTTAGATGAGAGAGATTACTATTATGAAGTTTTTAGCAACGATTATCTATACTCGCCACAGCGTGGTAGACAATTAATTGCCATTGAACTAGATCGTTTATGTACGGCAAATCCTCAAATTAGCAGAGAAGAGCTTGAAAAACATGCGACTATTCAATTTGCGCAAACAGGATTTTCTTATATTGATAGCTATAAAGAAATAGAAAATCCAGCAATTGATGTCTATAATATTTTGGCATTTTCCTTTGATAAGGAGAAGCTAGACACTGGATGGAAAACGTTCGAAGATGATTCCAGCATCACCATTGTAACATCTGGTACCTATAATTTTGAATTTGAACATAAGGATGCCTCCAAAGGAAATGCACTGGCAAAATTAGCAAATCACTTAGGAATTCACTTAAAGGATGTGTTAGCAATGGGTGACAGTATGAATGATCTTTCGATGCTGACAAAGGTCGGATATCCTGTGGCGATGGGAAATGCAAGGCAGGATGTAATAGAAGCTTCACTAGAGGTTGCTGAAACGAATGACCAGGATGGAGTCGCAAATACGATTAAACGATTAGTATTGTCTTCGATAACCGTATAATATAGGAACCCTGCATGGATATAAGACTTAGAATCAAATATAAACCTAAACAATTATACGGAGAGGCCATTAGAATTTCGTATGATCGTTTAGGTTTTTTTATTATTTGGATAAATAAAGGTTGTGGTCATTCTTTGATCACCAACTTGTTTGAAAATTAGTTCGATAAATTACTGCTTTAATTACAGTTGATCCATTATGTGGAAGACGCCTATTTTGTAGTTGTTTGATACTATTTTTTTTAAGGAGAATGAGATATAATAAGTAGGTAGTAAAAAAATAGTATCTAGTACTAATAGCAGATGATATTATTTTTGATAGCGGTTTTTAACAGCGGAATATTTGTATTTGGCCATTTTAAAAATCTTACATATAGTATAGCTACACATAAATAATAAGTAATTTTCACATAAAGGAGAAAGAAAAAATGTATGCATTTACGAGCAGATTTGCAAATGTTGTCTTAAAAATTTTCGGCAGAACAAAGGTAATCAATAAAGATAAATTACCGCAAGATACTGGTTATGTGGTTGCATGTTCTCATATTGGATGGGTGGATGTGGTTGCGCTTGGTACTTCTTTATTACCAAATGAAATTCACTTTATGGCTAAGAAAGAGTTATTTAATAAACCAAATGCAGCGAAATTTTTGCATAGTATTAATGCTTTTCCAGTGGATCGAGAAAATCCAGGCCCAAGCAGTATTAAAACGCCAGTAAAACTTTTAAAGGAAAAAAAGATAGTAGGAATTTTTCCTAGTGGAACAAGAACTTCTGAGGATGTGCCATTAAAAAAGGGAGCTGCTACGATTGCAAACTTGGCGAGAGTACCTATCGTTCCAGCAGCTTATAGTGGTCCTACGGATTTAAAGGGGCTGTTAAGGGGAAGGAAAATCCGTGTTATATTTGGTGATCCAATTTTTTTGAAAAATGAAGATGGTACGAAAAAAGATCCAGCTGATATTACAAGAGAATTAAGCGATGTAATGGCACAATTACAAAATGAATTAGATAAAAGAGGCGGTAAGCAATGATGAATCTACAGAAAGTGAAGGATATACTAAGTCGGTATCCTCTGCCTCTAGTAGATGAAATATTAGAGTTAAAAGAAGGCAAAATGGCAGTTGGAGTAAAGCAGATTAACAAGGAAGACACATTTGCGACGGGGCAAAACCCCAATAATCCGATTATGCCAGGCGTCCTTATAATTGAAGCGATTGCGCAAGTTACAGCAGTAGCTATTCATAGCGAAGAAAAACATAGGAATAAATTCGCCTTATTAGCAGGCATTAATCATTCCAAAATTCGAAAGCCAGTTTTTCCTGGAGATGAACTTTGTATGGAAGTAATGGTTGAAAAGGTGAAAAATAGCTTTGCTAAAGCAAGTGGGAAAGCAACAGTAGCTGGTGAATTGATTTGTGAAGCAGAGTTTCTTTTTTCCTTTCAATAAGCAAAGTAGTTACTTGGTCACTTTCTAGAAAAGGACAATCTTTCTAGAAGGTGATTTTTATTTTTATGGAAGACTGGATAGCTAAAAATAGCAGCTTCCTATAGTCTTTATAATAAATTTTACGCAATCAACATAATAAAAAAATTTCTCAATCATCTTTAAAATAATTACATTTCCCTATCAAATATTTCATAGATTACAAGACTATTTTCTAGTAAATAGACATATATCTATAAGGAGAAAGGGGATGTACCTATATGCAAACCTCCAAAACACGTACATTAATCCAATATTTGAATACAACAATATTAGGAATCATCCTAATGTTTATCCTTATTGCGGGAATCACGACCTCTATTTTTTCCTTTAAATTAACTTCTGATAATGTTGCCAATATTTTAAAATCAGTAAATACAACGGAAATTTATACAGAAATATTTCATAGTGAAAATCATCTTTTTCCAAAATCAGATGGAAAGGGACTTTCAATCGGAAATATTCTTTTTCAAATTGCCACTAATATTCGTTTAGATGACACACGCACTCTTTTAGGAAGAGAACTACCTGCTCTGACTTTTTTTCATACTGAAATAGTTGTCGCAGAAGAAGGGACAAGTCTTGCTAATCTACCATTTGAGTCAACTCCTTCTAAGGAGCTTATGAAGAACCCTAAAGAAGTAGATGAAGAAAAAGTGGAGAAGGAAGATAAGCCTTCAGAGAATAAAGCTCCAGTAACTACTCCTAAAAATAAAACAGTTTTGGTTTACAATACTCATAATCTAGAAGCATATCTACCACTTTTAAAGAATGCAAATGAAAATGAAGCAGTCAGCTCAGATGAACGGGCCAATGTAGTTGGGCTAAGTAATAAATTAAGTAGTATATTGCAAGATGAAGGAATTGGCGTGCAATTAGATAAAACAAATATTAACCAAAAGCTTCTTGATAGAGGCTGGAATTTCTTCTCATCTTATGCCGTTTCTAAAGAGGTGGTGGAGACAGCAGTTAGCGAAAATAAACATTTAAACTATTTAATTGATATACACCGAGATTCAGCAAGGAAAAAAACTACTAGTGCTACGATTGATGGTAAAAGCTATGCCAAATTACTATTTATTATAGGCAATGCGAATAAAGGCTATGAAAAAAATCAAGAATTTGCCAAAAAGCTTCATGCAGAACTGCAAAAAAAATACCCTGGAATATCGAGAGGCGTATTCTTGAAGGGAAAAGAAGAAGGAAACGGAGTATACAATCAGAACTTTTCTGATCGTGCTATTCTACTTGAAGTAGGTGGGATAGACAATACGCAAGGAGAACTGAATCGCAGCATTGAAGCATTTGCTGACGTATTCTCAAAGGTGTATTGGGAAGAAAATGATGCGACACAGCAATAACGAAGAAAAAGCTGGACCAACTTTTATATTGGAGGTCCAGCTTTTTTCTATTTATCTATTGATTTTATTTTGCAAATATTGTTTATACCTTCTAAGGGCAGCTTCACTTGTTAAATGAAATTGATGCATTACCTTCTCATCGCTTACGCCTAATGCTAGTTCTTTTAATATAGCAGCATTGCGAAAATTGACTGCAGAAATTTTACGCAAACCTGCTCTTTTTACTTCATCTTTAATCATTTCTTGAATAGCGCGGACAGACAGAGCTTTTGGTTTTTGTCGATCATAATCATATTGAAAAGAATAAGAAATATTGTTAAAAGCAACAAAGACGGGATCATTAGAATAATATTTTGGCCGCAAGACTTCCGGAATGGAAAAGTAGTATGCTCGTAATTTTGTCAGAATATCATTTGGAATGGTGAGAAGGAACCCAGATTCTTCTCTATGAAGAGTTAGTTCTCCTTGTGCAAAGTTCACATCTTTCATTTTAATACTGTGTATATCGAGAGGTGTCAGGCCAAAGGTTTTTAATAAAGTCACAATTGTCCAATTTCTTGCCAGCAGATAGTTTCGAGCCGATTTTTTAGTTCCTTCAAAATCCTTTGTCAGCAGGTTTTGCAATAATTTATTAGATTCTTCACTTGTAATAAAATCTTTTGTAGTTAGGGAACGCAATGGGGCAGCTTCAGCTAGTTTATGAATTTCATGGGCGCAAACACATTGGTGGTACATCAATAGTCGGCTAAGGACAGATGCAAGTCGGCGTATAGTTGCTTGTGACAGTTGCTTTTCCTTTAAATAATGAAAGTAAGCGCGAATATCATCAGCACCTAATGCCTTTATTGTTTCAAATTTAGTATTTTCCTTGTATGTAGAGAGCCAGCTGAAAAATTTCTTTAAATCAGATTCATATTGTTTTAATGTAAGTTTGCTTCGTCCAGATTGATTTAAGTTCTCCATATAATCAAGTGCATAATCAGGCAAGGTAATCATCATATATGTTCCATCCTTCTTATGAATTTTTTTCAAACTATCCGAAATGCAATAACCTCTCTTCTTATTTTGACATAGGTTAAAGAAGGAGAGAGAAAGGGGATTTTAAATTGATTAGAATTAAAGTTGGTGAGTCTGTCTACCAATATCATACTAAATTAGAGCAATATTTTTCAAAAATTAAGCATAATATCATTGGCAATAATTTAACCTTTTCTACACCTTATGGAACGCAACAGCTGCTATATGCGGATTGGACGGCAAGTGGCAGATTATATAAGACTATTGAAGAGAAGATCATCCATAAATTAGGACCGTATGTTGCTAATACACATACAGAGTCAAATATTACGGGTACTTATATGACTAAGGCATATAAGGAAGCAAAGCGAATCATCAAAAAACATGTTCATGCAGACGAAAATGACATTATTTTATTCGATGGATTTGGTATGACAGGGGTTGTTAATAAATTACAAAGAATAATAGGTTTAAAGAATGGCTGTGCCTGTGCGAAAAAAGAGAAAATCGCTGTAATATTTGTCACTCATATGGAACATCATTCTAATTATTTATCATGGTTGGAAACAAATGCAGATGTCATAATGATTAAGCCAAATGACAGTGGGGATGTCAGCATGGAACATTTAAAATCTCTGCTAGAGCAATATAAGGACATCCCATTAAAAATAGGGGCATTTACAGCATGCTCCAATGTTACTGGAAGGAAAACAAATTACCACGAGCTGGCAAAAATAATGCATAAGTATAAAGGCTATTGCTTTGTTGACTTTGCTGCATCAGCTCCTTATGTAGAAATGAATATGCATCCTGATGATAAAGAGGAACGATTAGATGCTATTTATTTTTCACCTCATAAATTTCTAGGTGGACCGGGAACGAGCGGAGTGCTAGTGATGTCAAAGAAGCTTATTTATTCCAGTATACCGGATCAGCCAGGAGGGGGAACCGTTGATTTTACGAATGAGTGGGGAGATATCCTTTACAAAAAAGAGGAGGAAGAACGAGAAGATGGGGGAACACCAGGATTTTTACAAGCGATTAAAATAGCATTATGTATACAACTAAAAGAAGAAATGGGAATAGAAAGAATAGCAGCTAGAGAGAAGGAATTAATTCAATTAGCTATGACAGAACTGAAGAAAATCAATAGAGTTCGAATACTAGAAAGCGAAAATGAAGATAGGTTAGGGATTATCTCGATTATTTGTGAAGATATTCATTATGATTTAGTTGTACTATTATTGAATGATCGCTTTGGTATACAAGTAAGGGGTGGCTGTTCGTGTGCTGGTCCATACGGACATTATTTACTACCAATTACAAAGGCATATTCAAAAGAAATAAGCAAAGAAATACAAGAAGGAAATTTCTCGCATAAACCAGGGTGGGTGCGAATATCCTTACATCCTACTATGAGTAACGCAGAAGTATATTATATAGTGGATGCTATTAAAAAGATTCTAAATTATCAAGATGAATGGAAAAAGGACTATGTAACAAAGCCGTTCTCTTGTGAATATCATTCAATAAGAAGAGATAAATTACAGATGAAGGATTTGTTTACGATATAAGTGACAGCAACGAACGACATACATTTACTTCACTCCCTTAATAAGGGAGTTTTTAGTAAGGGGATAAATAGTTTGAAAATTTCACAAAAAGAGTTTGACTACCAATATTTTCTTTTATATAATATGATTGATTAATCAATCATTTAAGAAATGAGGAATTCAAATGGCTAAACCAAGATCTGAACAAAAAAAAGAAGATATTTACCAAGCTGCTTTAAAGTTGTTTTCACATAACGGTTTTAGTAAAACAACCATTAAGGATATTGCTGCAGAAGCAGGTGTTAGTTTTGGAACGGTATTTACTTATTATGAAAATAAAGAAACTTTGTTTACAGAATGTGTAAATAGACCTCTCCAATTATTTAAGGAGATAATAAATGAAACCAAAAATGAACTTACTGATTTAACTGAAGAAAAACTTAAATATATCATTCGAAAACATCTGAATTTATTCATGGAGTCCGAAAAAGAACTTCGTATTGTGCAATATGTGATTGGGCAGCCAGATAGATTCGCTGAAATTCATGCATTAGATGAATTTGTTGAACTATTTTTAGTTTATATTCAAGAAATTGTTCATATAGGAATGGAAAAAGGCTTCTTGCCAAAAAGTAACTCCAAAGAGGTGGGGTATGGATATCTGGCTTTCCTAATGGGAGCTCGGTTAACCTATTCAGATCATGCGCATGCTATGTTTACAAGCACATTTACAAATCAAGCTTACCGTTTATTTGGTATGGAAGGGGAATATGCCGATGAAAACATTTAGCCAATTACATATTTCCCTTCGTATCCGCATGTATTTACAGTTTGTTACTTCTTTAACATCAAGTGCAATCATCCCTTATATATCTGTTTATTTTAGCTCACTAATCGGAACAACGGTAACAGGAGTAATTGTCATCATAGTCATTCTCTCTGGTATAGTTGGCGCATTAATCGGCGGCTACTTGGCAGATAGAATCGGGAGAAGAAAAATGATGATAATAGCAGAAGCGGGCATAGGAATAACCTATCTTTTTATTGCAGTCTTTAATTCACCACGGATTAATCTACCATATATAAGCGCAGGTTTATTTATGATTAATTTATTTTTTAATGGCATGTTTTTCCCTGCATCTACAGCAATGATTCATGATTTAGTATTGGCAGAGCAACGGAAATTTGTTTTTACAGCGATGTATTGGCTAGCAAATTTAGCAACCGCACTTGGTACTATCACAGGAGCATTTTTCTTTATTGACTATCATTTCTATTTCTTCCTATCAGTTGGTATTGTGTCACTTGGATCAAGCTTAGTTACCTATTTATTTATTAAAGAATCTCTTATGAAAAATAAATTTTTAAGGAGCGACAATAAATCTAAATTTACTATTTGGTCTAATTATCTTCATGTCTGGAAAGACCGGACTTTTATGATTTACTTACTTTCCTGCTTCCTTATCTTCTCTCTTGAGAGCCACTTAACAAATTATATTGCCATTCACTTAAGAGATACAATGCAAGATACTAACCTTTTTGGAATCCTTCCTGTAAATGGTATCAATATGGTGGGGATTCTTCATGCGGAAAATACTATACTGGTAGTTTTTTGTGTAGGTATTGTTACATGGATGATGAAAAAAATATCGGACAATAAGCAATATTTTATAGGAATGTGTTTATTTGTGGTTAGTTATTGTATCCTAACCTATATCTCGTCACCATTATGGCTTATTATGATGATGCTGTTTATTTCAATAGGCGAATTGATGTATGTTCCGATTAATCAAAGCATCCTTGCAGATTTAGTGAATGAAAATTACCGCAGCTCTTATTTAGCTCTGAATGGATTGATTGGTCAAGGACAGATGATAGTAGCTGGCTTAGCAATTACGATAAGCACTCAAATTTCTGCCTTAACCATGTCTTTAGGATTATTCTCATTTGGGATATTAGGTTTGTTATTAATGGGTTATGTTGTTAAAAAGGAAACAAATTCTAAAAAACAAATGAACATAACCCAAACAGTTTAAAAATCTCATTATTGATGCTATAAACATTAACGTCTGAATTTTATTTATTTAAAGAAAACGCCTATTTATAATAAGAATCTATGTTATAATGAATGTAATTTGATAAAAAGCAAACCACAAGGGGAGCGTAATGCTGAGAGTGATCAATCGATCTGACCCTTCGAACCTGTTAGTTAATTCTAACGTAGGAATGTGGGAAGAGTTTATATAGTATAGCTATATTATTCATTTCGCGCGTTAGTTCTCCTTTTGGTCTGCAAAAAAAGGAGATTTTTTTATGAGAAATATGAAATTAGTTGTCATGATAGAAGTGGCAATCATGGCGGCCGTTGCACTTATCCTTGATTTATTACCTTCTATTCCAATATTTAATACTTCGATTTCTTTTGCCATGGTACCTATTTTTATCGTCGCATTTCGCTGGGGCTTTAAAGCTAGTGCAAGTGCAGGATTTTTATGGGGACTACTGCAAATAGTTTTTGATTTACAAGCTTTAACATTCTGGCAAGTAATTTTAGAATATTTAGTTGCATTTGCTTGTATTGGCTTTGCTGGATTATTTGCTTCCTCTATTCAAAAAGCGTTAAAAACGGAACAAAAAGGAATAGCGACTGGCTTAATAATATTAGCAGTGGTAGTTGGTGGGTTTACTCGCTATATTTGGCATTTCATTGCAGGTGTAACTATTTGGGCGAGCTATGCACCAAAAGGAATGTCACCATTTATCAACTCCTTGATTGTAAACGGCGGTTCCTACGTAGGAGCAACTATTTTATGTTCGATTATTCTAGTTCTTTTATTAGTTTCTGCTCCGCGCATTGTCCTTGATCGACCGGTAAATGGAGCTTCTAAAAATTAAAGAGTACAAAAGAAGGCGTTCCTTGAGGAGCGTCTTTTCTTATCATATGGTACAATATTCCAAAGGGGAAAATCATATTTTTTATAAGAAAATGATTGCAATACACCAATAACTACTAAGATATTCAAAAATTAGAAAAGTAGGTGTGCGAAAATGATTAATTTAAAAAATGGGTTAGGTATTCAAATTCATCCATATAAAGAGGACGATTTCCAATCAATTCATGAATTAAATAAACGAGAACAATGGACTAACTTAGTAGAGAAGAAAGAAGATACTAAGTCTGCCTGGAATCATTCGAATGCAGCCTATGTTGCCACTCTTAATGATCAATTAATAGGCTATATTAGAGGCATTACCGATCGATCGATTACTTTGTTTATTTGTGAGTTACTCATTGCTCCGGACTATAGAGGGATTGGTCTTGGGGAAAAACTCTTATACTATGTACATAGTAAATACCTCTCAACAAGAGTAGAAATGCTGGCTAGCAGTACTTCTAATACTTACTATGAAAGCAAAGGCTTCCGGTCATTTTATGGATTTAGGAAAACGTTCCTTGAGTATAATTAGTAAGGTATTTATGAGCGAATTAAGACGCACTTCCAGAAGTGAGAGGAGAGTTAGTAATGAACAATAAGAGTAATTTTATATTCATCCTTTTATTTTTATTTTTCCCATTAATATTTTTGATTAGTTCTTTCGGTTGGAGATATATCTTGCAACAG
This sequence comes from Niallia circulans, assembly GCF_003726095.1. NCBI lineage: Bacteria > Bacillati > Bacillota > Bacilli > Caryophanales > Bacillaceae > Niallia > Niallia circulans. The sequence goes on along the minus strand of NZ_CP026031.1, from coordinate 1,405,391 downwards.
AAAGAGTTAATGGTAGTTGCAACAGACTGCTTTGCTATTTTAGGTATTTACTATGTGATTAGCAGTGTTTTCTTTTCTTTTACTTTTAAAAAGATAAATTTAAAAGATTTATAATAGAAAAGACATACGAGTTGAGAAATCGAAAAAAGAATAGAGGTATAGCTATTCCTTAAGAAAGGGAGCCATCTTTTCGTTTGGATGGTTCTTTTTTTTGTCGAATTCTGTGATAATATGAAACTATTATCATTCGAAAATCGTCTAGATTTTGAGAGAATCTGTTTTGCAAGGACTACTTCAAGGAGGTACAAATGACAGAAATAAAGTATTCATTTCAAAAAAAGCCAACAAAGAGAAAATTAATTGGCGGCATTATCATAGCGGCATTATTAGTCGTTATATCTTTCATTATGCTAATGTTCTACCCATTTGCCAATAAGGATAAGGTGGAGTATTTCAAAGGAAAAAATAGATGAAAGTATCACTTATGATGAGAATAGTAATTCCGTTATTGTCACGACTAAAGATAAGGTGATCCAATTTCCGTCTGATTCTGTTTCCTATTATGTAAATAATAAAAACACTAAACTTTCCTTTCATCCATTAAGAGATGAGAATGGAACAGTTTACTTGGCTTTAGATCCATTAGCGAGCTTTTATCCAATCCAATACTCTATAGTAGAGGATAACCATGTGGTGCTTTTAGAGGAAAATGGACAAGAAAGAGCAAGCGGAATATTTACTACGAAAAAAGTTAAAAACGATTTCACCAGATTGCGTTCGGAGGCTGCATTGCGATCTCCTTATACAGGGGAATTAGTACCTGGTGAGCATGTAACAATTGAAAAAGAAGTAGATAGTTTTTATTTTGTAAGAAAAGCGAATGGAATTGCCGGGTTTGTAAAAAAGAAATATGTAGATAAAGGGAAATCAGAGGTTGTTGAAGTTGAATTAGAACAGAAAGAACCTAAATTGAAGAAGATCAATGGGCCAATCCAATTAACATGGGAAGCTGTTTATTCTAGAAATCCAGATACTTCAAAGATATCAAAAATGCACGGTGTAAATGTTGTTTCCCCAACTTGGTTTAAACTGAAGGGAACTGACGGTAATGTCAGTAATTTAGGCTCAAAAGCTTATGTTGAGTGGGCGCATAAACAAGACTATCAAGTATGGGGATTATTTTCTAATGCTTTTGATCCGGATAAAACACACGAAGTATTCAAGGATTATCAAAAAAGGCAAACAGTGATTAGACAACTTTTAGTTTATAGCGAAATGTACGATTTAGATGGAATCAACATTGATATTGAAAATGTTCGGGAAGAAGATGGCAAATATATCACCCAATTTGTGAGAGAAGCTACACCTTATTTACATGATGTGGGTCTGACTGTATCAATGGATATAACGTTTATAGCTGGCGGGAATTATTCTGCATTCTTACAGCGAGACCATTTAGCCGAGATTGTCGATTATCTTGTTGTGATGGCATATGATGAGCATTGGGCAACAAGCCCGAATCCTGGAAGTGTGGCAAGTTTTCCATGGGTTGAAGCGAATTTAGAAACATTACTTGATATTGTTCCAAGTGATAAGCTTGTCCTCGGAGTACCATTATATGCTCGACTATGGGAAGAAAAAGAAAATGGAGAATTATCCTCTAAATCACTTTCGATGGAAAGTGTGGAGGAGTGGTTAAAAGAACATAAAGTTACCCCTACCTATGATGAAGCGAGCGGTCAAAATTATGGGGAATATTATGATGAAAAAACGAAATCAACCTTTAAAATTTGGCTGGAAGATGAATTATCTTTAACAAAGAGAGCAGAATTAGTCGAAAAGTATAACTTAGCTGGACTTGCAAGTTGGTCGCGTACTTTTGCTAATGAAGCAGCATGGTCTGCTTTATCTTTAGAGAAAAAAGAACAATAAGTATTGCTTTAAAACCACTTTCCCATACAAAGGAAAGTGGTTTTTGCTATCATTTTATATTTTAAATAATTTAACTATCGTTTGTAACTCTTCAGCTAATTTCGCAAGAGATAAGGAAGAAGAAGAAATTTCCTCCATGGAAGCTAGTTGTTGCTGTGTTGCTGCTGATATATTCTGTGTTCTATTTGCAGATTCAATCGCAACATCGCTTACTTCATAAATCGTATGACTAATAATGTCTGTACCTTCTGTAAATTTAACTAAGGCATTCGATATTTCTTCGATTTGACCTACAACGTTCTTTACAGCTATCTCTATTTTTTGAAAAGAGCTTCCGGCAATCTGGACAATATCTAGTCCAGATTGTACTTCGTTAGAAGCTTTTTTCATTGTTTCAATGGTTTGCTCAGTATCCTTTTGGATCATATGGATTAACTTCGCAATATTTTCGGTAGAGGCCGTTGATTCTTCTGCAAGTTTTCTTACTTCGTCAGCAACAACGGCAAATCCTTTTCCGTGCTCACCAGCTCTAGCAGCTTCTATAGCGGCATTTAAAGCTAAAAGGTTTGTTTGGGCTGAAATTCCAGTAATAACATCCGTTATCTGGCCAATTTCCGCTGAACGTTCATTTAAAATACTTATTGCATCTGAAAGACTATTAACATTAGAATAAATCGAATTCATTTGCTTATTTACTTGTTGAATAGCTTTGTTACCTTCTGTCGACATATCAGATGCATGCTTTACGTTTTCAGACATTTTTTCCGTATGAGCAGCAATTGAATTTGTATGTTCCGAGATTGTTGTGATGACTTGGTTGCTTTCTTTTACTTTCATTACTTGTGTTTCAGATCCAGTTGCTAATTCTTGAATGGTTAGACTTATATGCTCACTTGCACTGCTATTTTGTTCTGCACTTGCACTAAGTTCTTCCGATGCGGACGCTACATGCTGCGAGGATTCCTGTACAGTACTAAATACATTGCGAAGTTTCTCCGTCATTCGGTTGAAAGAGGTAGTAAGTTCGCCGATTTCATCTTTTGATTGATAGGTTCCCTTTACCGTAAAGTCCCCTTGTTCTGCTTTAAATAATAAATCTTTTATTTGTTTTACTGGTCTTACAATCATACGACTGATAATAAGACTAATAAATAATAAAAGGATGAGAGCAGCAACGCTAATGATAAAGACAATAATAGTAACTGTTTGTACACTCTCTATGTTTTTTTTATAAGTAGCTTCTGCGGAGGAAGCCTTTAAGTTTTGAAGCGATGTCAGAGTGTCATTTACTTTGACTCTATATTCCTCGACATCTGTTGTGAAAATACGGTAAGCATCTTCATTTTTATTCTGTAAAGCAAGGGAAATTACATCTTTTCGCGCATCATTTAATTTTTGCATTTCTTCGTTATATACGGTAACTAGCTCTTTTTCCTCGCTTGTTATGTTGTCTTTTAAAAATTCAGACAATAGCTGATCTGTTTCTTGAGATGTAGCTGTTAACTGATCATTTAATTCTTTGTTTTTGGCTGATTCAGTAGTAAGCAAGAGTTCTAAAGTGTAGCCGTTACTAGCTCTTGTGTTAATTCTCATCTGCATAAGATTGGATATTGGTATTAAACTTTTCTCATACATTTCTTGTGAATCTTTTGCCATATCCTTAATGTAGTGCAATCCCGTGTAGCCAATAGTTCCCAGAGAAAGGGCACTTACTAAAATAATGATAAAAAGCTTCCGAGTAATATTTAGATTTTTCAGTAGTTTCAAGCAGATTTCTCCTTTAAATTAAAATAATATTTACACTACTATATCGGCAAGGATATGGCAGTACATAAGTAATTTTTAAAAAATATTTTTGCAGCTGAATTTTTTCCTTTTTTTAAAAGAACCAAAAGAAAATGGATAGTACTATATATCAAATTTCGTTTTATCGAAGCATGCTGTTTTTAGAGCAACTATTTTTAAAAGGATAAGTGGAAGGAGCATTAATAATATTGTTGAAGTGTTTATATAAAACAATTGAAAGGGTCTCTCTGGGAGAGTTATGCTTACGGCGAGCAATTCTTAGAGCAAAAAGTGGGGAATTTAAGGGTCTCTATGAAAAATAACCCCTTACATTTATAAATTGTTTAGTTAGAGAATTTTATTGCCAAAAACTTTATGTAGGCATAAATCTATGCAAATAATGCAATTTTCTTTTGAAGTGTGGCAAAATTTGCTATTGTTAGAGTGTGTTCTATTATGCTTTCCATCGTTTTTTCTTCCCTTTTTGGGGAAATATACTAGAAATGAATTGGAATAGGAGCGATTTTAATGACAATTGAAAATCCAAGTCGAGAAGAGATTGGCAAAATTTTAAAAAAAGCGAAAAAAATTGCGGTAGTTGGTTTAAGCGATAATCCTTCTAGAACATCCTATATGGTTTCAGAGGCGATGCAAAAGGCAGGATATGAAATTATCCCCGTAAATCCAACGGTAGATGAAGTGTTAGGTGTGAAAGCAGTTAAGCAATTAACAGATATCAAGGGACATGTTGATATTGTTAATGTGTTTAGAAGATCGGAATTCTTACCAGAGGTTGCAGCTGAGTTTGAAAAAATAGATGCAGATATATTTTGGGCTCAATTGGGACTTGTACATGAAGAAACATTTCATGATCTAACAGAAAAAGGCTATACGGTAATCATGGATCGCTGTATTAAAGTAGAGCACGCGATGACAAAATAGAAAAAGAAAAAGCAGAATGGTTGTCACTAATCATTCTGTTTTTTCTTTTGTAATAGAATAGCATTTATCCTAAAAAAACTGTTTGTTTGAGTGGATAAAACGATATCATTTAAAAAAAAATGAACGCGGTATTTATAAACTTATTCGTTTTTCCAAAGAATCTGTGTTAACATAATATAGATAAAAAGAGGAAATCCTCTTAAAAAAATCTTTTGCTTTTGCGATTATTGGTATAATATTGGTTTTGTCAGGAAAAAATCGAAAGATAAAATGGAAAATGAACGTGAAAAATGAGATTATGTGCTACAATACGATATAAGAACAAATGTTCTTTGTTGGACAGGTATCAACAACTGTTTATTAAAATTCGATAATTTGAAAAAAAGAAGGTTAGTAGAAAAGCCTTCTTTTAAACTCGTCTAATAAAAGTAGGGCTGTTTTAGAATTTTTGTTAACGATAGAAATTACAGCTTTATATAAGAAAGTGACAAAAATTCTTAACTGCCTAAAAAACAATTACCCGATAAATATTTTGGAACTTAGAGGATAATTCGTTTTTTAGACGAATACATAAACAATTGTTCGACATGATACATAGAAAGATACTATGTCGGATTTGTAGAAGTGAAAGGGGTATGTCAGTGGCAAAAGATCAGCAAGCATTCGAATATAATGATGATGCCATTCAGGTGTTAGAAGGTTTAGAAGCTGTCAGAAAACGTCCGGGAATGTATATCGGGAGTACAGATTCTAGAGGATTGCATCATCTTGTATATGAAATTGTAGATAACGCAGTCGATGAAGCACTGGCTGGATATGGAGATGCGATTATTGTAAAAATTCATCGTGACAATTCCATTAGTGTCAAAGATAGAGGACGTGGAATGCCGACTGGAATGCATAAGATTGGAAAGCCAACTCCTGAAGTTATCTTTACCATTCTTCATGCTGGAGGAAAATTTGGACAAGGCGGTTACAAAACTAGTGGCGGCTTACATGGTGTAGGTGCTTCTGTTGTTAACGCATTATCAGAATGGGTTGTTGTAAAGATCAAACGCGATGGTTTTATTTATGAACAACGTTTTGAAAACGGCGGAAAACCTGTCACCACACTAGAAAAAGTCGGGAAAACAAATCAAACTGGAACAACGATTCACTTTAAGCCAGATCCAGCGATATTTTCAACAACCACTTATAATTATGAAACGCTTTGTGAACGTTTAAGAGAATCTGCCTTTTTATTAAAAGGGCTAAGAATTGAAATTATCGATGAAAGAAATAATGAGCACGGTGTTTTCCATTATGAAAATGGAATAGAAGCTTTTGTTGAATATTTAAATGAAGAGAAAGATACCCTGCATCCAGTCGTAAGCCTTGAAGGCGAAAGTAACGGGATTGAAGTGGAATATGCTTTTCAATTCAATGATGGCTATTCAGAGAATGTTTTGTCCTTTGTTAATAATGTCCGCACAAAGGATGGCGGGACACATGAAGCTGGGGCCAAAACAGCCATGACACGTATGTTTAACGAATATGCGCGAAAAGTTAACCTTCTGAAAGAAAAGGATAAAAACTTGGATGGTTCGGATATCCGTGAAGGCTTATCTGCTATCGTTTCTGTACGTGTACCAGAAGATTTATTACAATTTGAAGGGCAAACAAAAGGAAAATTAGGGACCAGTGAGGCAAGATCAGCGGTGGATGCTGTTGTCTCTGAACACTTAGCCTATTTCTTTGAGGAAAATCCTGAAGTCAGCTCTCTTTTAATTAAGAAATCGATTAAAGCGGCACAAGCTAGAGAAGCTGCTCGAAAGGCAAGAGAAGAAGCAAGAAGTGGGAAAAAACGTAAGCGTGGAGAGGCAGTTCTTTCTGGTAAGCTAACTCCTGCTCAATCGAAAAACCCACAAAGAAATGAATTATATTTAGTGGAAGGAGATTCTGCTGGCGGTTCCGCAAAACAGGGGAGAGATCGTCGCTTTCAAGCTGTTCTTCCATTGCGCGGAAAAGTAATCAATACGGAAAAAGCAAAGCTTGCAGATATCTTTAAAAATGAAGAGATAAACACAATTATCCATGCAATTGGGGCTGGAGTGGGAGCCGACTTTAAAGTAGAGGATTCTAACTATGATAAAGTCATTATCATGACAGATGCTGATACAGATGGAGCACATATTCAAGTACTTCTATTAACGTTTTTTTATCGTTATATGAAACCTCTTGTGGAAGCAGGTAAGGTATATATCGCTTTACCGCCATTGTATAAGGTTAGTAAAGGTTCTGGAAAAAAAGAAGTCATTGAATACTCTTGGAGCGATGATGACTTGCAAGATACCATTAAAAAAGTGGGGAAAGGCTATATTTTGCAGAGATATAAAGGTCTTGGCGAGATGAATGCCGATCAACTTTGGGAAACAACAATGAATCCTGAAACAAGAACGTTAATACGAGTTAAGATAGATGATCTTGCTCGTGCTGAACGTCGTGTCACAACATTAATGGGTGATAAGGTGGAACCACGTAGAAAATGGATTGAATCAAATGTTGCATTCGGATTAGAAGAAGAAGGCAATATTCTCGAAAATGAAAATATTATGGTCACTGAGGAGGAGAGTCCATCATGAGTTCATTAGAGCAATACCGTGATTTACCTTTAGAGGATGTTCTCGGTGATCGTTTTGGACGGTATAGTAAATACATTATTCAAGAACGGGCATTACCGGATGCGAGAGATGGATTAAAGCCTGTTCAGCGTCGTATTCTTTATGCGATGCATGAAGAAGGAAATACACATGATAAACATTTCCGCAAATCAGCAAAAACAGTCGGGAATGTTATTGGTAATTACCATCCCCACGGCGATTCTTCTGTATATGACGCGATGGTAAGAATGAGTCAAGAATGGAAGGTTCGTAATGTCCTAATTGAAATGCACGGAAATAACGGGAGTATTGACGGGGATCCACCGGCGGCTATGCGTTACACAGAGGCTAGATTATCGGCTATTTCTGCAGAGTTACTTCGTGATATTGAAAAAAGAACTGTGGATTTCATTCCAAACTTTGATGATACATCCAATGAACCAACGGTGTTACCAGCGAAATTCCCGAATTTGTTAGTCAATGGTTCTACAGGTATCTCGGCTGGATATGCAACAGATATACCACCACATCACTTGGGAGAAGTTATCGATGGTGTGATTGAGCGTATGGATTCACCAAATTGTACGGTGGAAGACATTATGAAACATATTAAAGGTCCAGATTTCCCGACTGGTGGTATTATCCAAGGAGTAGAAGGAATTAAAAAGGCATATGAGACTGGTAAAGGGAAAATCATTGTTCGTGGAAAAACAGAAATTGAAACATTACGAGGCGGCAAGCAGCAAATTGTCATTACAGAGGTTCCTTATGAGCTAAATAAAAGCAATCTGGTGAAAAAGATTGATGAATTGCGTTTGGATCGTAAAGTAGAGGGAATCGCAGAAGTAAGAGATGAAACGGATCGTACAGGATTGCGAATTGTAATCGAGTTGAAAAAAGAAGTCGATGCAAACGGAATTCTAAATTTCTTATTTAAAAATACCGATCTACAGATTACTTACAGCTTTAATATGGTAGCCATTCATAATAAACGTCCAAAATTAATGGGAATTATCGCTTTACTTGATGCTTATATCGAGCATCAAAAAGAAACGATTAAACGACGTACTGAATTCGACTTGCAAAAAGCTAAAGATCGCGAGCATATTGTGGATGGATTAATAAAAGCATTATCTATTCTTGATGAGGTTATAGCAACGATCCGCGCATCAAAGGATAAACGAGATGCGAAAAATAACTTGATGGCTGCTTTTCAATTTACTGAGCCTCAAGCAGAAGCAATTGTGTCTTTACAGTTATACCGCTTAACCAATACAGATATAACGGCATTAGAAGCAGAGGCGGCAGAGTTGGCCCAAAAAATTGAAGAGTGGACGGCAATCCTAGCAAGTGAAAAGAAATTGCTATCGGTTATCAAAAAAGAACTTAAAGATGTAAAAAAACGCTTTGTTAGTGAAAGACGTACATTAATACAAGATGAAATTGAAGAAATTAAAATCAATCTTGAAGTCTTAATCGCGAGTGAAGATGTAATTGTCACTGTAACGAAAGATGGATATATTAAGCGCACAAGCCAGCGTTCATATGCAGCAAGCAATGGCCAAGATTTTGGTATGAAAGATACAGATCGAATACTTGCCAAAATAGATGTAAACACAACCGAAGTCTTGTTATTGTTTACAGACAAAGGCAATTATCTCTATTTACCGGTACACGAGTTGCCAGATATACGCTGGAAGGATCTAGGTCAGCATATTTCCAATATCATACCAATTGACCGAGATGAATCGATTATTAAGGCAATGCCTATAAAGGACTTTGAACAAAATCAATATCTGCTTTTCTTTACAAAAAATGGTATGGCGAAGAAAACAGAGTTGATTAACTATAAAGCACAGCGTTACTCTAAACCATTAGTTGCTATTAACCTAAAAGGAGACGACGAAGTAGTAGATGTTTTCCTAACAAACGGTAAACAAGAAGTTTTAATAGCAACTCATATAGGTTATGCCTTACGATTCCATGAGGAAGAAATCAATATTGTTGGTGCAAGAGCAGCTGGTGTCAAAGGTATTAATCTTAAAGACAATGATTATGTTGTTGCTGGTAAAGTTATAACAAATCCTCTGCAGGAAAGCGTCGTAATTGTTACGCAACGTGGTTCCATAAAAAAAATGAAACTCACTGAATTTGAGTTTTCTGGAAGAGCAAAACGAGGCTTGATTATGCTTCGAGAATTAAAAGCAAATCCTCACCGTATTGTTGGGATGACAATAGCAGGGGCACAAGATATCATTTATCTTCAAACCGAGAAAGGCGATATTGAATCGCTGAAAACGGCAGATCTTCGCTTTAATGATCGCTATTCCAATGGATCCTTTGTTATCGATGAAACAGAGGCAGGTAAAATTGTTGAATTATGGGAAGAAAAAATTACCGATGAGCAAGTATAAATAATATTAGTTTAAGAGGTTCCCGATTCGTAAGGTCAATTGCGAATTGGGAACCTCTTTTAATTAGAATGAAATTGTTTTGGATAAAGGGAAGGTAAAGCGATGAAAATCACTTTGGAAGAGAATGTCGAAGAAAAAGGTGTTCATCGAGTGAATGAAAACCACTTTGAAGGAGAACGCAGGAGAAAATAGCGTTCATCGAGTGAATGAAAGCAACTTTGAAGGAGAACGCAGGAAAAAATAGCGTTCATGAAGAAAATGAAAGCCACATTGGAGTAGAACGTAAGAGAAAATAGCTTTCATCGAATGAATGAAAACCACTTTGAAGGAGAACGCAGGAGAAAATAGCGTTCATGAAGAAAATGAAAGCCACATTGGACTAGAACGCAGGAGAAAATAGCGTTCATGAAGAAAATGAAAGCCACATTGGAGTAGAACGTAAGAGAAAATAGCGTTCATCGAATAAATGAAAACCACTTTGAAGGAGAACGTAAGAGAAAATAGCGTTCATCGAATAAATGAAAACCACTTTGAAGGAGAACGCAGGAGAAAATAGCGTTCATCGAGTGAATGAAAGCAACTTTGGAAGAGAATGCAGGAAAAAATAGTGTTCATGAAGAAAATGAAAACCACTTTGCAGGAGAACGCAGAAGAAAATAGCGTTCATCAAACAAATGAATACTACTTTTTATAATACCACTGAAAAAGGCAGTCTTTATCCGAGCAAACCCCGCTTTTTTAAATACGAAAATCATAAACAATGGAGTTCATTTACCTTCTAATAATGCCAGTTTACTTTATGCAAAACCTCCAATTAAAATTTCTTTTCCTTTCTTACATGATTTTACCAAAAAAGGACATCCTAAAAGTAATAAGACATAGGGAGGTTTTAGCATGAGAAGGGAAATGCTTGTGGCTTTATGTGCTTTCTTTTTGATGACTTTAACTGCTATTACTGGTGTATATGCAATGGAGAAAGAAGATAAAACAAACAAATTAATTTTGGAAGAAAAAATCGATATAACAAATGATGAACAGGAAGAAACCGTGCAATTAAAAGGAGATGCATCCGATCAGCCTGAAAATAGCAATTTCTTTAAGGAATTTTTTTTAAAGGTAACGAAAGGAAAAGATAAGAGCGCCACTCTAACAGTGGAAGGTGGATTTGATCCTGTATTACATATAATCGATATAAATGATGATCATCAAAAAGAAATATTACTTACTGTTTCTGCGAATGAAAGAGGGTCAGAAAAAAACTTTTATTTCTTTCAACTACAAGGCAATCATTTAATAGAATTGCAAAAACCAGAGCTGGCATCGGTTGAAAGTCAGTTTAAAGATGCCTATAAAGCGGAAATAAAAATAAATAATGAAAAAACATATATATTCGATTTATATGATCGGAGAAATCATTATGAGAAACTTGGTCTTTATCATAAAGCAAGATTAAATGAACCAACTGAATTAATTTTATCCCCCTTTTCCGAATTAAAAGTAACAAGATTCAACAATCAAACGGCGATGAAAGGGAAACAAAGAATTAGTGGGCTGGCGACAGTTGATACGATTGGTTACTTGGAAACTTGGTGGATATGGAAAAAGGAAGAATGGATATTAGAAAAAGTAAAAGTGAAGGAAATTAGTTATAAAGGATCGCAGCACCATTAAAAAAAGAGATTCTTCATTTTAAGGAGAAATAAGTAGTATAATGAAAGTACTTATTTCTTTTATGAAAGGATCGAATTTATGTCATTACTTTTCTTATGTTTAAGTGCTGTATTTGGGGGATGGTTGTTTCAAGTATGCCAGCTTCCTCTGTCTTGGCTGCTTGGCCCCATGTTCAGTACCATCCTTTATGTTCGACTTGCCAAAAATTCTCCGAATTTACCTTTCTCCTTTCGAGATATCGGACTCCTTGTTATTGGCTACCTCATTGGAAGACAATTTACCAATCAGACACTTATTGAAATGGGAACCCACCTCCCCTCCATGCTTTTGATGACGGTTGTTATGCTTGCCTTTAGTTTCCTTCTTGCCTTTACAACTTCAAAATTAACGCATAGTAATTTAAAATCAACTGTTGCCGGTAGCATCCCAGGAGGACTATCTCAAATGGTGGCGATTAGTTCAGAAATAAAAGGAATTGATCTCACTGTCGTTACAGTTATTCAAATAAGTAGAATTTTATCTGTCATGATTCTTGTTCCACTCCTCGTATATAGTCCTATTTTGTATGGCAATCAAGCAGTTGCAGCAGTAACAACCACTAGCGGAAGCCCGAGCTATAATTGGATGATTTTCCTAATCTTATTCTTTTGCTCTCTAATTGCAAGCAAAGTGAAAAAGTGGAAGTTTCCAGCGCCGTTTATGATTGGTCCAATGATTTTTGTTGCAACCATATCGATTGCTGGGATGGATGTACCCGAAATTCCGACTTCTCTTGCATGTGTGGCACAAACATTGATTGGAATTGATCTTGGTTTACAAATTAAATTTGGTAATATCGAAAACAAAGCAAGGTTTTTAAGTGTTGTTACAGTAACTTCTGCCTTACTAGTCCTTTTTTCTTTAGTACTTGGCTATATTTTAGTAAGAGTAGATCAGGATATTTCATTATTGACTGCTTTTATTGGATTAGCTCCAGGAGGAATGGCGGAAATGGCCGTACTGGGGCAATCCGTTCATGCTAACTTGCCGATTATCACAACGTACCAGTTATTTCGATTGTTGTTTATCTTATTTTGTGTCCCAATTATTATGAAATGGGGTTTTCAGCGTGTAGAAAAAAGATTAGCAGAGCGAAAAGGTTAATTTCAATAGGATTAATTTGTGCAACAATCTAATTGCTACTTTTAAGTTTTATTTCCGAAAAGAAAAAGACGAATCATTCCAATTAGTATAAAATAGGATAGAAGCAAGTGGTTTGAATATTCTTACAGGAAGGAGGGAGAAAAAATACCGCTTTTAATTTGCTTTGGAGATAGTATTACTGCAGGGAGAGAAACTAGAAATGAACCTGTTTTGACAGCCATGCTGGCAGATAAAATCGATCATTATGAAATAATCAATGCAGGAATAAATGGGAATAACACAGTTGATGCATTAAAAAGAATACAAGCAGATGTTATCCAGAAGCAGCCTGATTTAGTAACGATTCTATTTGGTGCAAATGATGCAGCCTTTCATAAGATGATTGACTTACCCACCTATCGAAAAAATATGAAGAGAATCGTCCAATTGATTGGTCCAGACAAGGCTATTCTGATTACGCCAGCTCCAGTCGATGAAACGTTGCAGTTTGCAAGGACAAATGAGGTTTTAGCTAGGTATGCAAATGCAGTTAAGGAAGTTGCTAATGAAACAGGAGCAAACTTTATTGATTTTTATACTGAAATGCTCTCTTTAAAAGATTATCAGAAGAAACTAAAAGGTATACATAATGATGGTCTTCATTTTGGGGAAGCAGGTTATGCTATTTTAGTAGATTTGCTTGTGAAAAAAATAGATAAAATTTGGTAGGTGGAGATATGGCATATACAGGTTCTTCTGTATACGATCAGGAACAGTTCTTTGAAAATTATCGGGCTAGAAGAAATCGAGAAACAAGCCCCAATAATAGTATAGAAAGCCCTATTTTATCTGAATTATTAGGGAAAATAGACGGTAAGTCTATCCTTGATTTAGGTTGTGGAGATGCAAGTTTTGGTATAGAACTTTTAGAAAAAGGTGCAGCAAGTTATACAGGAATAGAAGGTTCGAAGAGAATGTTTGACGAAGCTTCCCATATTTTAAATGGCACAACTGCTTCTGTGTATCATTCTACACTAGAGGATTGGAAATTTAGCAATAGCAAAATGGATATCGTTGTCTCAAGGCTAGTATTTCACTATATTAAAGACTTACAGCCAATTTTTCAGGGTGTATATGATCAGTTAAATGATAATGGTAAGTTTATCTTTAGTGTGCAACATCCTCTATGCCTTTCTACATTTGACAGTTCCGTTTCCTCGAAAAAAAGAACGAATTGGATTGTCGATGATTATTTTTCTATAGGAGAAAGAATAGAGCGATGGATAGATGAGGAAGTAGTAAAATATCATCGCACGATTGAGGAGTATTTTCGGCTGTTAAAAGAAGCAGGCTTTAAAATAACCGATTTACGAGAAGGAATGCCGAAACGAGAAAATTTTTTGCGTAAAGAAGAATATGAAAGACGAATGAGGATTCCGCTTTTCTTGATAGTATCTTGCGAAAAATAAAGCAAAGGAAGGGAGTTTCAAATGAAGAAGGAATTGAGACTGTATTTTATCAGACATGGAGAGACTCAATATAATATCGAAAAGAGAATGCAAGGTTTTTGTGATTCTCCTTTAACAGAAAATGGGATATTACAAGCAAGGTCAGTTGGTGCTGGTTTAACAGATATACCTTTTGAGGCTGCTTATGCCAGTGATAGTCAGAGAGTGTTAGATACGGCAAAATTTGCTATTGGTAATAGAAATATTCAACTAACAAAAGATGCAAGATTAAAAGAAATGAATTTTGGAGTGTTGGAAGCAATGCTGCAGACAGACATTATCGCACAGCATGGAGATATAGTGGAAAGACTCTTCTCCTTTACAGATATGGAAAGCAAAGTTCAAGATGGAGAATCCTTTACTGAATTATTAACGCGAACAAGAACGGCTGTTGACAATATTATTGCTAAGCATAAAGATACAGGCGGCAATATTTTGGTTTTCTCTCATGGTGTTACGATTGGATTTTTCATTAAATCTCTGCTAAATATGGCTGATTACCCACACCATGATAATTGCTGTGTTTCTGTAATTAATGTAAAAGATGGTGTATTAATGGTCGAAAAAGTAGCAGATCCTTCGTTTCGTGATAATGGAAAGCTATCTTTATCTTTAAGTATAGATTAGATATTTCCCCCAATACTTATGTGAAAACTTATATAAAGGAGGGGGGAATAGTGAAAGCTACTCCTAATAAGATTCATATCATTGGTTCTGTAGCTAGTGGAAAAACGACATTAGCAAAAGATTTATCAATGAAATTACAAATTCCCTATTATGAATTAGATAATGTTGTTTGGAAGCGATCAGATCGTGGAGATATTAGAAGATCGGAAGAAGAGAGAAAAGCAAATTTACAATCCATAACCCAAACAGATAGATGGATTGTAGAAGGTGTGCATAGTGAGGAATGGGTACGTGGCAGCTTCCAACAAGCAGATGTCATTGTTTTTTTGGACACCAATTATTCTAAACGTACCTATCGTATAATAAAACGATACGTTAAACAGAAGCTTGGTCAAGAAAAGGCCCATTACCAGCCAAACTTAACGATTTTCTTTAAAATGTTTAAATGGAATAAGCATTTCGAGCAAGTAGGTAAACCTTCTTTCTTTCATACATACAAACAGTATCAGAACAAAATTTTTGTGATAAAAAATGAAAATGAATTATCGGACCTATTTAAAAATAACGATTGACATTTTTTGAAGTTTTTCCTAAAATGACAGAAAGTTTCAATTAGTTCCATAAGATAAACACGATGATTAGGAGTATTAAGAAGTAAGTATGCTAGAGAGAGCTGTCGTTTGGTGAAAGATAGCGCATATCACTTCCCAACTCGCCTAGGAGTGGTTAGGTAGAAATGTATATCTAGACGGTTGGCTCTCGTCATTGAGCTTAAGAAGGTTCGTTTTCTAACGAATGAAGAAGAGTGGTACCACGATAAATCCTATCGTCTCTTTTAAGAGACAATAGGATTTTTTTATACTATTTTAGGGGGAAAGGGAAATGGAAACCAATTGTTTCATATGCGATAAACATAAAGGGATTATTAAAACAGCAGGAATACCAATCTATGAAAATGAATATGTTTATGTTGGTCATATTGACAGAAAAGGCAAGGGCAGTTACCTAGGACATCTTATGATCGATTTAAAAAGACATATTCCTACACTTGCTGAGATGACAAATGATGAAGCAAAGGCGTTTGGACTTATTATTTCAAGAGTCAGCAAGGCATTAAAGGAAACAGAAAACGCGGAACATATTTATGCTCTCGTCTCAGGAAATTCGGTTCCTCATCTTCACCTTCATCTAAATGCAAGATATCCGAATACTCCTGAAAGATATTGGGGACCAACGGAGTTATATGATTGGCCAGAGGCTCCGATTGCAAACGCAGAGGAAATGAGCTCTTTATGTAAAAGAATAAAAAATTACTTAGCAAATGAAGTTTTTGAGGAAGCGTAATGGAATATAAATGGGTAGGATCTGATAAGAATTATGTAGATGAAATTAATATCCTCCATCTAAGAAATAATTTAGTACTTGGACGCTTTGGAGGAAACTCCTCTGCAGGTCAATATAAAAATGAAGACGGCTGTTTCATTTGGATAGAACGCGAATGGGAGCTTGTCATCCTCTTGGATGCACATGATTCAGCACAAAGTGCAGAATTAGTAATAAAAAGTATAGCGACAAAGAAAGAGGAGATCAAAACAATTCTCCAATTACCGTTAAAAAGAGTGTTCCAAGAAATTACTTCCTTTTTCTTAAACCATTTCGCAAGCAAGGAATTTCTGGAGCAATGCAAGATGATTCAAGGAGAAACTGCATGCTTAATCGTTGTAAGAAAAGCACACTATTTATGGTGGTTATCAATTGGCGACTGTATACTTGCACTCCATCATCCAGAACTTTCAAGATTAGGAGAATACCAGCAAAATCACCGAAGCTTCTATGAATGGATTGGGGTAAATAGTACTTTCCATCAAGAAGTACCCTCCTATAATCAAGGAGTGAAAGAATTAAGAAAGGGCAAAACACATATCTTTCTCACTACTGACGGACTGATTGAATGTCCCAACACGGATTATCATAGGATGGAATCTATTTTTCAAGCTTTTGATACGTTTTCTAATCAAGAGAGCGTCTATTATTTATTAAAAGAAATAAAAAAGAAAAATGTCCGTGATAGCACAACGATAATATCTTGGATTGTTCATAATAACAAAGAAGCTACGATGCCAAGTGATTTTTCAAAAGGAGTGAGATAAAGTTCAAGGCGCTATAAGAATACATCTTATTTTCAATCAAATAAGATGTATTTTATTTTAAATATGTTATACTTATTATAGAGTGTTAATTTAATAGTATAACATATTTAAAAAGGAGCGAAGTCTATGACAATATCAGTTGCAATAAATGGCTTTGGGAGAATTGGAAGAATGGTGCTTAGAAATGCTATTAATGATCAAAGTATACATATTACTGCTATTAATGCCAGTTATCCTTCTGAAACGATAGCACATTTAATAAAGTATGACACAATTCACGGTAAGTTTCCAGGTAAGGTTGTGGCTAAAGAACATTCGATTTTTATAAATGACCAAGAGATTCTATTAGTGAATAACCGTAATCCAGAAAAACTTCCGTGGCGTGAATTGGGAATAGATATCGTAGTAGAAGCTACAGGGAAATTTAACGCGAGAGACAAAGCAGCAATGCATTTAAAAGCTGGTGCGCATAAAGTAGTGCTTACCGCTCCTGGTGTAAATGCTGATGCAACCATCGTCATGGGTGTGAATGATAGTATATTAAATATTGATAAACATCATGTTATTTCGAATGCATCATGTACGACCAATTGCTTAGGACCGGTTGCTAAGGTTATAGACGAACATTTTACGATAAAGAATGGATTAATGACAACAATTCACTCCTATACCAATGATCAAAACAATATAGATAATCCCCATCATGATTTACGGCGGGCAAGGTCATGTGGGCAAAATATTATTCCCACTTCGACTGGAGCAGCTAAGGCCTTAAAACAGATCCTTCCACATTTAGAAGGAAAACTTCATGGAATGGCGTTAAGAGTGCCAACACAAAATGTTTCTTTAGTCGATTTAGTCGTCGATTTAGAAAAAAATGTGACAAGTGAAGTTGTTAATCAAGCTTTTGAAGAGGCCTCAAACGGAAAACTGAAAGGGATTCTAAGCATTACAGAGGAACCTTTAGTATCTGTTGATTTTAATACAACAACCGAGTCTGCAACTATTGATGCTTTATCTACAATGGTCATCGGGCAAAATAAAGTGAAAATACTAGCTTGGTATGATAATGAATGGGGCTATTCTAATCGAGTGGTTGAATTGGTAAAGCTTGTTGGAAGCAAGTTGCGTGTGAAAATGGATAGTCAAGCTGTGTAAAAGATAGTTAATCGATTAAACGATAGAATAGATGCAGGAAGGTAAGATTATCTGACTGCATCTATTTTTTTGTTGCTTTCTTCATGATGCTCCTATATTTATAAAACGAATTAAATCAGAAATAAAGCAACTGTTTTAGGCCTGCACCAGTGGTCCGATTTTTTTATCTCCAAAAATTTTTTCTAATTTAGAAACTTTCTTACAGATTTGTCCGTATGAAAGAAGAACGTGATAGGGAGGGTGTGTAAATGTCTCTTTTAGAAGTAAAGATTCAATCAGCTGGATATGAGCAAAAGAAAGAAATTATTAGAGAAATTAATTTTACTATTGAAAAAGGAGAATTGGTTGGTTTAATTGGGCCAAATGGTGCTGGCAAAAGTACGACAATCAAAAGTTTATTAGGTTTAATCGAACATTTAGAAGGAACGGTTTCCTACATAGATGGCATAACTTATTCCTATTTACCAGAACGACCTATTTTCTATGATGAATTAACATTATGGGAACACCTAGACTTTGTTGCAGCAGTAGAGGGGTTAGAAGAAAAGGAATATAAGCAAAAGGCTAATGAATTGCTAAATGTGTACAAGTTAGCGGAACACGCGCATGAAAACCCAACTAAATATTCAAAGGGAATGCAGCAGAAAGCGATGCTTATACTTGCGATGATTACAAATCCATCCTTATATATTATTGATGAACCGTTTATGGGACTTGACCCAAATGCCATGAAGCTTTTTCTCGGATCGATGGAAATAGAGCAAAAACATGGTGCTGGCATATTAATGTCTACCCATGTATTAGATACAGCAGAAAAGATTTGTGATCGATTTCTTATGATCCATAATGGCCAGCTAGTGGCAAAAGGAACATTAGAGGAGATAAGGGAGCAATGTCAGTTGCCCGCTGGATCTTTGTATGATTGTTTTCATTTGTTAGCAGAGGATCATGGTAATGAATAGTAGAAAGTTGTTTTTTTCACGTTTAATTAGGAATTGGCACTATCAATGGAAAGTGCTTCGATCGATTGCTGATTGGACGGTAATTGTATATATCTTAGTCCCTCTAGGTGTTTTCTGTGTAGCTATCTATCGTTCTTGGTGGCTGGAGATACCTGTCTGGATACATAAGATCCCTTTTATTGTTCCTTTTTTCTGCCTTTACTTTCTGGCATGGATTGGCAATATCAGAACCCTTATTGTGGAAGCTGATAAAGTATTTTTAGTCAAACAGCTTCATTTGATTGGAAGGTTAAAAGCACTGAGCTATTTCTATTCTCTGTTCTTTCAAACAATGGTGCTTTCAGCAGGCTTCTTATGCTTACTACCATTTTTACTCCATTATTATTTGTTAAATTGGTCAGTAATCCTTGTCTTATTTGTCTATTTCACTGCTTTACAATCTTGCTTCATGTTATGGAAGTACCATATCCGAAAAATAGGTTCTATGTGGGCAAAAAGCTTGCTGGTGGTTTTCTTGTTTCTTGTATTTAATTGGTTTAGTCAATGGATTTATCATATAGTGGATATGGGAATGACTATTCCAGTATATGCTCTGTCACTAATTATCCTCTTGTTGTCGATCTTCTTTAGTTTGACAGCTTTACAAAAGATCGCATCTATTGATCTCCATATTGAATTAGAGCAAGAGCGTAAAACTAGTATCGTTCAGGCCATCTATTTAGCAGCTCCTGAAATAGAAAAGCCGGTCATTATGAGAAGAAAGAAACCGCGTATTTTCAAAAACTCTAAACGGATCTTTCAAAATCGCACACCAGTTAACGGCTTTATCGAATTATTTATTAAGATAGTTATACGTAATTCTAGTTATTTATATGGGTATTTGATGTTAATTAATAGCACAACCGGTGCCATGATTATAGTACCGCCCCTATGGTTAAAGATTCTTATTTTTGTAGGGTTTTCTATTATCATGAATGGGTGGCTTACGACCCTATGGAATAAAGTGTGCCACTACCATCCGTTGATGAAAAAATATATGGAAAGTGATGCTTATTTTTCAGCAAGGAAAAAAGCTGTAAGAGGTATGCTAAGCTTTGCGTTAGTGCTGGTACTTTTTTTAACTTGTGTTTTTGGTTTTATCATTGGAAGGTAAGTCAAAGCAATTTGTAAAGGAGGTCATTAGATGGAACCGAAATGGTTACAATGGGCGAAACAGCTGCAAGCAATCGCCCAAGCCGGATTAACCTATTCAAAGGATACTTTTGATTTGGAAAGGTTTGAAGATATCAGAAAGATCAGCTTAGAAATTATGTCGGAATATACCAAGGTGAATGAAACAAGAATTCGTGATCTTTTTGCAAATGAAACAGGGTATGCTACGCCGAAAGTAGATATTAGGGCAGTAGTTTTTCAAGGTACTAAAATACTAATGGTGAAAGAGAAGACAGATAATTCCTGGGCCTTGCCAGGAGGTTGGGGCGATATTGGCTTAACTCCAGCTGAAGTCGCAGTAAAAGAAGTACAAGAAGAATCAGGATTTAAGGTGAAAGCAGTAAAATTAATTGCGGTTATGGATAAGAAATGCCACCCGCATCCTCCATCTCCTTACCATGTATATAAAATGTTCATCCAGTGTGAGATTGTAGGAGGAGAGGCGCAGGAAGGAGTAGAAACTAGCTCTGTCGGTTTTTTTGCAAAAGAGGATCTCCCGCCTTTATCCATTCCAAGAAATACAGAATCACAAATATTACTAGCTTTTAAACATATGGCTAATCCGTTGGAGCCTGTTTATTTTGATTGATTCTTTCTATTCTTTAGAATCAATTAGTTGAATTGCCATTTTTTTATAATTAAAATGGAATAGAAGTGAAATAAATTTTGAGGGTGGAATATTTATGAAGGAAAATGAAATACATACATTTCGTCAAGCAGACCACGAGATTGATCCTATTTTTTTAAATCGTTGGTCACCCCGTTCTTTTTTAGATAAAGAAGTTTCTGAAGAAGTCTTAATGCGCCTGTTTGAGGCTGCTCGCTGGGCGCCTTCTGCAAATAATTTGCAGCCATGGCGTTTTATTATTGCTCGAACGGTAGAGGAACGATCATTATTTCATTCTTTTATTTTTGAAAGAAATTTAGAGTGGTGTAAAAATGCACCGGTATTAGCAGTGCTTATTTCGGATAAACAAAATGGGATGCATGCCTTTGACAGCGGAACTGCATGGGGATTCTTATCCTTGCAGGCTATAAAAGAAGGTTTAAAAACACATGCTATTGGTGGATTTGATAAAGCAAAAGCTCGTGAAGTATTAAACATTCCAGAAGAATTTGATATTCAAGTAACTATTGCCATTGGTTATCAAGGGGATAAAGAAGCGTTGCCGGAAGATTTTCAAGCAAGAGAAATTCCGTCTAGCCGCCGTCCGTTAGAGGAATCGATTTTGCAAGGTAAATATAAAAAATAAATAAGGAAAACAGACGCTTTGTATCATACAGGCGTCTGTTTTTTCTAATGTAAACAAATATTATGTTCGCTTAATAAATCTATAAGAGCAGGTCGTTCATTCCCGTCTCGTCCAATTACATGGGTTGCAGTTATCAAGGAATTTAGCACAGCTTCTTCTGTAGCTTCTCCAACGGCTCTAAATGCAACATCGATATCCTCTTCATGAATGGTTGAAATAGGGACACTGGAATAAGGATTTTCATGTGGAATTTTTGTTGCCGTAGAAAAACCAATGACTACTTCACCGCTTCCAGTTGTAATAATCGAACCTGTTCGTGATAATCCTGTTACTGCGCGCTTAATAATTCGATTTAATTGTCTTTCCGAAACGGGAAGATCAGTAGCTACGATGATGATGACAGAGCCCTTATCTTTATCTTCATTTGCTTGTGTAAGCTTTTTTTTGAGCTGTTGTCCGATTGGATTCCCTGCTATTACTAGATCACTCAGCGTACCAAAGTTGGTCAGAGCCAGTACTCCTATTGTATAGCTACCATGTTCCATATGTATTATTCGGGAAGAGGTTCCAATTCCACCTTTTAAAGAATAGCACAGCATGCCGCGGCCAGCACCAACTGATCCTTCATCAAATTCCGCAGAAGCATTAGCGATTGCCCCGAAAACATGGTCTTTCTTAATCTTTCTTGCTCTCACATCATTAAGAAACATATCGTTACACTCACACACAATGGGATTAACAGTACCTGTTGTTCGACCAATATCCTCGTTATGCTCTAGCATATATTCAATTAATGCATCAGCTGTCACACCGATACTTAATGTATTGGTTAAAAGAATAGGTGTTTCAATTGTTCCTAATTCTGTTATTTGCATTAAACCCATTGTTTTACCAAACCCATTAATTACATGGCTTGCAGCGATTACCTTTTCTTTAAATATATTGCCTGGATGGGGCATTATTGCGGTAACACCTGTCTGAGTGTCCCTATTATTTAAAGTAGCATGGCCAACTGTGACACCTTCTACATCTGTAATGGCGTTTCTTTTACCTGTTTCTAATTTTCCAATTGTTATTCCATAATCTCGAAGCCTCTTTTGTCCATTCACTTAAAAAAACCGCCTCTCCTTTTTATTATTTTTATTTTTTCAAAAATCAGTCAGTTAATCAAGTTTAAGATAATTTATCTCTCTATGATGAAATTCTTAAGTATAATAATAATAAGTAACTAGCTAGAATATGGCTTTAACGAAGGAGAGAGATAAAATGCAAACCGACCAATGGAAAATAGGGATATTTCTATTCAATGATGTGGAGGTATTAGATTTTGCTGGCCCGTTTGAAGTGTTTTCTGTTACAGCAAGAGAGGATGGGTCTAAACCGTTTATCGTGCAGACTATTTCGGAAACGGGACAAATGATTCGAGCGAGAAATGGATTAAAGGTATATCCGGATTATAGTTTCCAAACAATGCCTAAGTTCGATCTTTTAATCATCCCAGGGGGACTAGGTGCAAGAGAACGAGAAGTACATAATAAAACGGTGATTAATTGGATTAAGGAACAAATGGGAGAGGTTCAATGGATGGCTTCTGTATGTACGGGAGCGTTATTGCTTGCTGAAGCAGGGCTGCTTGATGGATTGAACGCGACAACACATTGGGCGAGCCTCACAAGGCTTAAGGAGGAATACCCACAAGTGAATGTGGTAAAGAAGGTGAAGTTTGTCGATGAAGGGCGCATTATTACTTCAGGTGGCATCTCGGCAGGTATTAATATGTCCTTTCATCTTGTCAAACGTTTAGCGGGTGTGAAAATAGCGAAAGAAACAGCAAAAAGAATGGAATATGATGTGGAACTTTCATAAAAAACTGCTTATATAGCAATTTTTTTATGAAACGAAAGATGAGAAATAAACTAACAAGAAAAAACAATTGTAGAACAGATGTTCTGTGGTGGTAAAAAAGGCATAATACGGAATGAAACAGAAGGAAAACGAAAAAATATTTGACAAAACTTAATGAAACGGAATAAGATGAATTTAGATTTTAATGGGAAAGGGAATAGTATGCTAGCGGAGGAAAGAAGAAAATTAATTTTAGAAATAATTTCTAGAGATGGGAAAGTTATTGCTAAAGATCTAGCAAGTAAATTTGAGATGTCTCTTGATTCCATTAGAAGAGACTTAACAATCATGGAAGAACAAGGGTTGCTGCAAAAAACATATGGTGGTGCCATTCTCTCTGAACCAATACCTAAAGTAAGAACAATGCCGCCGCCGTCATCTATTCGATATGGAACGGCTGCCCAACACGAAAATGCTATTTCAAAATTAGCAGTATCATTTATTAAAGAAAATGATACGGTTTTTATTGGAGGAGCAGGTATCCATTATGGAATGGTAAAATATTTGCCAACTGATTTCCCTTATACAATCGTTACAAATTCATTGAAAATTGCCGACCTTATTAGAATGAAAGAAAACATAAGTTCTTATTTAATCGGAGGGAAATTAAGAGGAGCTTCATCAAGCAGTATAATTGATTGTATTGCAATGGAAATGATGCGCAAATTTTCCTTAGACATTTGTTTTTTAACTGGTGGAGGAATTAATGCCAAAGGTATAAGTACCTCTACTCCTGAAGCAGCTGCATTTGCTCAGACAGTTGCCAGTGTTGCTCAAAAAGTGGTCTGTTTAGCACCCCATGAAAAAATCGGTCGTGAAATGTTTATGCAATCCGTACCAATCGAAGAAATTGATATCCTTCTAACAGATCTTGGTGCACCGCAAAAAACGATTGATGAAATGAAAAAGAAACAACTAAAAATAAAATTTGCTGATTTACGTTGATTAGATAGATTGGAATAGGAGATTTAAAATGAGATGGATGAATATAGAGGGACCTTCTAAACTAGAAGGATCCTTATCAGTACCAGGTTCGAAAAATAGTTCTTTGGCAATTCTAGCTGCTGCATGCTTAGCTAGTGAGCCTGTAACATTAAAGAACATCCCAAACATTGCTGATTTCAAAGTACTTCGTCAAATTGGAGAAGAAATAGGATGTATCATGGAGCGAGATAGCCGCGGGGATGTTTATATTGACCCGACTAAAATATATAATCCGATAATTGAACCTGAAAAGTCAAGGAAGTTTAGAACAGCTTATTATTTCATTGGAGCATTACTTGCTAAATTCGGAAAAGTATCACTTGGCTATCCTGGCGGGGATGATTTTGTAAGCAGACCAATTGATCAGCATATAAAGGCGTTTGAGAAAATGGGCGCAACTTTTACTTTTCATGAAGATTATTATGTGGTGGAGGCCAAAAAATTAAAAGGGGCAACAATCTATTTTGATACGATTACATCAGGTGCCACTATTAATAGCATGCTAGCAGCTGTATTAGCTGAGGGAGAAACAATTTTATTAAATGCTGCAAGAGATCCAGAAGTAACAGATACGGCATTATTTTTGAATAAAATGGGTGCGAGAATTAAAGGTGCTGGTACGGATACAATCAAAATTAAAGGTATAAAAAGCTTGAATGGTTGTAGTTATACCGTAATTCCTGACAGGCTAATTGCTGGAGCTTTCCTGATTTCATCAGGGATTACAGGTGGAACGATTACAGTGAATGATATTATCCCAGAACACCTAACATCTTGTCTCACGAAACTGGAAGAGATCGGTGTCGGTTTGGAAATAAAAGAGAATAATATTACGTCTTTTCTAGATGGTAGTTTAAAAGCATCGAGGGTAAGAACTGCTATGTTCCCTGGATTTCCAACGGATTTGCAACAGCCATTAACCGTTTTGTTAACACAAGCACAAGGGAAAAGTATACTTCGCGAAACTGTTTATCCGAACCGATTTAATCATGTATACCAATTAAACAAAATGGGTGCATCTATTGAAGTATCAAATGGGATTGCCCATATAAAAGGAAAGTCAGCTTTACACGGAGCCTTAGTGCATGCTTCAGATGTCCGTGCAGGTATTTGTCTAATGTTAGCTGGAGTAATAGCAGAAGGGACGACAACAATTACTGGAATTGAACATATTGAACGAGGATATGATGAGGCAGTTGCAGCTTTTAACAGCCTTGGTGCGAAAGTCTCTTTACATCATTCTGATGAAATTACAAATGATCTATTAATGATGCAAGAATTCGAAAAAATAATGAGATAGATAATATATTTTTCCTAAATTGATAGATAACTAGGGGAGAATTAACTGACCAAAAAACCAAAGATGTTCTTTGTATAGACGTCTTTGGTTTTTTGAATGATTTTAGCTATAATATATTTCAACTTGCAGTATAAAGACATTTCATCCTTTTAAAAGTATAGAATATTTATCAATATACGTGAGTGGCGGATTTATGATTTTTTATAGATCAAAAAAAACTAGTTTTAATCGTTTTTTTTGACGAAAGATGAAATTAATTTTTAGTAGTTTTCAATGAAAAATTATATAGAGCATATAAAAAACTAATAATAATTTTTAATAAGCTAACTAAATAAATTTCAAATGTCCATATAGATACGATGCAGTTAGTTAATAATAGATTGTAAGAGATAACAATTTTTTAATTTTGTCTCACTATCTAGAGTATACTTTGGAATGAGATGTGATTTATTAAAATTTTAATCACTGTGTATAATATATATTATGTAAACTAGAATAAAAAATAATTAAAGTCCTTATAATCCAATTAGTAATCATTCCCCTTTTTTTACGATAAAGATGATCCTAATAAAGAATCATCTTTATTAAATATTAAATAATTTTAACAATCATTTGTACCATCAATGCACTTATGATAATTAACAAAAGAGTTTTTGCTGCTTTTTGAGAAACTTTTGGCAATACGAGCAATCCAATTTGTGATCCAATAATGGAACCAACTGCCATGCAAATGGCATAATACCAATTAATAAAACCGTTCTGGTAATAAATAATAAATCCTCCCATACAGCTGCCAAGAATAATAACTCTTGTCATTTGCACAGCTTTCATATAGGTGAAATTACTTTTTAAATAAAATAAAATACTAAATGTGGCGGATCCTGGTCCAAATCCCCCATCATATGCTGCAATAAAGAAAGGAATGTATAATCTTTTCTTTATTGTTTTTTGTTGTTTTTGCTTTTTATCTTGTTGTATAGTAGCAGTCCATTGTTTATTTTTCATTGTCACTATTAAGGCAAAACAAAGTAATGCAAATGCAATGATATTCATCGTTTCTTCCTGTATATTAGTAGTTACTAGTGCTCCCCCTATTCCACCTAAAACAGCGATTAGGATAGTAATTAATAGAAAGTGGACACTTAGCTGTTTATTTCTTATTAAATAGAAAACACTAGAAAGTGCCGCAATTCCTGAGGAAAACTTATTTGTAGCGATACTTGTTTGAATAGGAATACCTGTTAACATCATACCAGGAACGGTAATTAAGCCACCCCCTCCTGCTAATGTTCCAATAAAAGAAGCTCCTAAGCCAATTAGCATTAATGTAAAAAGTTGATAATTCCCCTCCCTTCTTCCTAAAAATGCTGTTGTTAGTCCGATTGATACTAGTATGATTAGAATAATACAGAAAAAGATTTTTTGACGTTTTATTTGTATTTGTTGTTCGCTTTCTTCTTTTATCATTGGTAAGTTCATGATTATAGGCTCCTTTTTACCATTTCTAATAAAAAGGTTATATAATTATAATAGATAAGTCTAATATATATTTCTTGTGTATATATAAATAATATTTATAGGAGTGAAGATTAGTGAACCTTCATGCTCTGCGTATATTTATCACCGTTGCCTCTGCAAAAAGTGTTACAGATGCAGCAAGAGTTCTTTCTATTAGTCAGCCTGCGGTAACTATGCAAATCCGAAATTTAGAAAAAGAAACAGGATTGACATTAATTGAGTCAGCGGGAAGAGGAATTAAATTAACAAAGGAAGGAGATTTTTTATATAAGCAAGGGGAACGTTTATTTGATTTAGAAAGAGATATTGAGGGGAAAATAAACAAACTGAAAGCTGGAATACTAGATAATATCAAAATAGCATCCACGCATTTACCGGCTAATTTTTTATTACCATCTCTATTAGCAAAATTGAAAATAGATAATCCTTTACTCCATATAGAGTTATATAGTGGTAATTCAAACGAAGCGATTGAGAAATTACTCCGCTATAAAGTAGATTTAGCACTTGTTGTAAAAGAACGGTGGGAGCAACCGGAATTGCATGTCACACACATAATGGATGTTGATTTTTGGTTCATCGTGCCGCGAAAGCATAAATTTGCTGGTGAAGAAGTTTCGTTTTCACAGTTGGTTCAAGAGCCTTTTTTAGTAAGAGAAAATGGAAGCTCAACAAGAGACATGTTATTTTCTTTGTGTAAAATTCATGGTGTGAACCACCCTCCTATTGGATTGCAATTTCATGGCTTAAACGAATCTATTCATTCAGTTATTGCTGGTTATGGAGTCATGTTAGCTCCTTCACTTGCAGTTAAGGAACATGTGCTTCGTAAGGAAGTAGGTGTGGTTAAAGTGAAAGGAGTTGAAATTAAACGGCCGATATTCCTTTGTAGACGCAATGAAAACGTAGAGCTTTCTCCTCTCGTTAATCAATTACTGGATACAATAAGAAATATGGATTATATGAAATAAAATGGGGGTTTTTAGATTTTCAATGAAGTTAAGGATTTTAGCTGTCGTTTTTTAATTCTTATTGTTTTCCAAGGAACGACTGGTGAAATTCGTCTATTTAATCTCACCAGTCCCGCTAATCCTTAGGAAGTCTAAAAGACAAAATCATTAATAGAAAATTAGGGGTTATTCGATATATTACTCCTTATCTTTTATATCCCTCTCTCTATTCAGGTCTCTAATTAATTTGTGTTTCTACTTTCTCAAAGTGATAAATCAATGTTTTGTAATCTTCTTTTACCCGTGGGATGGTTACTCCTGCATAGTTAAGTTCACTGCCGGAATATAGTCTTCCGGTTGCTACATCCTTATAGATTGCAAGATCTTCCAGATAATAAACAGGGAGATAGTTAACTGGCACAGCAGGCCGTGCTATCCCGTTAAAATAAACAACGATCGCTTCTTTTTCATTTTTAAACATCCATGCACTTTCGAAATATTCTCCTGGCGCTTTCAATCGGTAAAATTTTCCGAACTGAAAAAGCTTTCTCTGTTGTTTATAAAAAGATATTTGGTTTTCTATTTCTAGTAGTTCCTCTTCCTCTGCTTCTGTTAAATCTAACTCGTATCCAAGATTGCCACTCATTGCAACCCTTCCCCTTGTTTCAAGTGAAGTGATTCTTCCCACCTGATGGTTAGGTACGCTAGAAACATGTGCTCCCATCATAATCGGAGGATAAAGCAAACTGTAGCCATATTGAATCTTTGTCCTGCATAATGCATCTGTATTATCGCTTGTCCAAGTCTGGGCCATATAACGCATCATTCCAGGGTCAAATCTCCCCCTCCGCTTGAACAATTTTCAAATAGTACATTTGGAAATTGATTCACTAATGTATCTAGGATTCGATATAAGCCTAGTATATATCGATGGGAAATCTCTCCTTGCTGATCTATAGGAAAAGAGGTACTGCCAATATCGGTTATATGTCGGTTCATATCCCATTTAATATAATCAATTTTGCCTGTTACTAAATATTCCGATAATACGCTTATTAAAAAGTCTTGTACTTCTGCATTAGATAAATCTAGGACTAACTGTCTTCTTCCTTCTATGGGCTTATATCCATGGGTATGGATAATCCAGTCTGGGTGTGCTTTAAATAGCTCACTATTGGGGGAAGTCATTTCTGGTTCGAACCATAAACCAAACTTCATTCCTTTATTTTTCACCATCTCAGCTAAACCAGCTATTCCGTTTGGCAGTTTATCTTTGTTCTCGATCCAATCACCAAGTGAGGAAGTATCGTCATTTCGGTTTCCGAACCAGCCATCATCTAATACAAACATTTCTATGCCTATTTGTGCTGCTGTCTCCGCTAATTTCCAACTTTTTTCTTCTGATATATCAAAATAATTGGCTTCCCATGTATTCAATACGATTGGCCGTTCTTGATTTCGAAATGACTTAGGGCATAGATATTGTTGATAAAGTGTATGGAAAGTATGACTCATCTCATTTAACCCAAGATTAGAATAAACCATCACAGCTTCTGGGGTATCAAAGCTGCCTCCAGGTGAAAGCTTCCATGAAAATCCTTCCGCATTTATGCCAAGTTGTACACGTGATGAACCATATTGTTCTACTTCAACTTGTGCTTGGAAATTCCCACTATAAATAAGATGGAATGCACGTACTTCTCCGCTGAATTCATCTGTATTCGGATTTAAAAGGGCTAAAAATGGTTGATGCTGCGGACTGCTTGCACCACGAGTACTTTCTATTTTTTGAATTCCGTTATGCAATTTCCTTCTACTTATATTAGCCTCATTTGTGTGAGACCCGTAAAGAGTTAATAAATCAAAAGTAGCTGCCGCGATATCTACTTGAAGACTTCCGGCATTATCAAGGAATACCTCTTGTTCCCCATGATTGAGAAAAGCAACATGTCTTGTTATAACCGGTAGTTGTTCATAAAGATGATAGTAAAGCTTCATTTCCAGCTGCTGAATATCATCATATAGGGTTATAATTAATGTCGTAACATTGGTATCTTCTCCTTCTAATGTAGGTAAACCTTCCAGTGGCTGTTTCCCAGTTATGATATCAAATTTCTTAAAAATAAAATCAGTGCGTGTTTGATTGGTATGCGAACGTATTGTATAATTCGAGATTCGATGATCACCGCTTTGTTGCGTACTTGTTTCCAGAGGGAGTGCATTTAAGCTAAACACTCTCTCCTCAGGAAACGGATTAGTGGCAAAGCCGCGATCTATCATTTGAATCTGAGTGCTTCCATTAAAACTTTCTAGTCTTCTTCCCCAATATCGATGACAGACATATTTATCTTTTTCTATGGAGAGAACATAACTTATTTTCTTGTTTTGTAAATGAAGTGTCTTGCCATCTTTTTCAAGAAATATAGGCAATGAAGTACCTCCTTGCATACGTTTTTCTTTCTATACCAGTCTATTTCACTAATTAAGAATTAAGGGACGAACATTAGTTCCTTTCTGATTGTATTAAGGTTAAAGCTTTCTCTCCTACCTTAATATCTGTATCCTTAATGCTACTAATCTCTAAGTATTCACTAGAATTGGTGATAATCATCATCACAGTAGAATCAAACCCTGCTTCTTTGATTTTCGCCATATCAAATTCTCCTAGCAAATCACCTTTTTTCAACTTTTGACCTTGCTTAATATAGGTTTTAAACCCATCTCCTGCCATTTTTACTGTATCTATACCGATATGCAGAAGAATTTCTGCACCTTTTTCCGATTGAATTCCATATGCGTGGTTAGAATCACTAGTAACTGTCACAACTCCATCAATAGGAGCATAAATCTTCCCTAAACGCGGAATAATGGCAATTCCTTTTCCCATTGTACCAGAAGCGAAAACCGGATCATTTACACTCGTTAAATCAACAGCGTTCCCCTCGACTGGTGCCGCAATCTCTTCACTTAATGCTATTTGTCTATTAATCGTAGAATCTTTTTCTGTTGTTTCAGTACCTTGAGAATTAGTAGATGGAACATTCAATTTTTTTCGTCCATAAAGCATTGTAGCTGCAAAGGCGAGCACAAAACTAATAACAACTCCAATCAAAAACATGGGAATTGCTTTAGGGCTTATAGCGATAAAGCCAATTATTCCGGCAGGACCTAAAGATACATTGCGCACTCCAGTGAATCCCATAAATGCTGCTCCTACACCTGCTGCAACAAGGCCGATAAAAAATGGGAATTTAAGTTTTAAATTAACCCCAAATAATGCTGGCTCTGTTATTCCTAACATAGCTGAGAAAGAAGCTGAGGATGCTAATCCCTTTTGCTTTTGGTTTTTTGATAAGAAGAAGATCGCTAAACATGCCGCTCCTTGTGCTACGTTAGCTGCTGATGCAATTGGAAATAGAAAGCTTCCTCCAGTTTTTGCAATATCCGCTAACAATTGTGTTTCTATCGCTGGGAAGGATTGATGCAAACCTGTTAATACAACTGCAGAGTAGCCCAATCCAAATAAACCATAACCAACTCCACCAAGTGTATCAATTAACCACAGTAATCCATCTGTTAATTGATTGGAAACACCACGTAATAATGGACCAACAAATGCAAATGTGACAAAACCAGTAATAATTACGGAAAACAATGGTGTAAAAGTAAAATCAACTGCATTGTTTAAATGCTTATGAAAGAACTTTTCAAGTGTTGCCAAAATCCAAGCTACTCCAATTACAGGTAAAACTTGTCCTTGATAGCCGGCTTGAGCGATATGTAAGCCGAATACATCCCAATGCGGCATCTGCCCTGAAGCAACAGCTTCTGCTACTCCATAGCCATTTACCAGTTCGGGCATAACAAGCATCATCCCTGCCGCTGCTCCAAGATAAGGATTTCCGCCAAAACGTTTTGTTGCAGAAAAACCAATTAAAATTGGTAAGAAGGCAAATGGTGCAGAGGCCATTAAGTTGACAATTTCTGCGAAGCCTTTAATACCTGGGACCATTTCAACAATAGATTTTGGCCCAAATAAACCCTCTCCTGTTAAGACATTATTTAAAGCCATTAGTAGCCCGCCGGCAACTAAAGCTGGAATTAGCGGAACGAAGATATCGGATAAGAGCTTTACTAATTTCATGACAGGATTCGTTTCTTTTTGTGCCGTTACTTCTTTTAAATCATCTTTTGTTGCTTCCCCAACACCTGTGATGCTAATTAATTCTTTATACACTTCATTTACGTCACCAGGACCAACGATAATTTGAAATTGACCATTCGCTTCAAATGTTCCTTTTAAATCTGGATCATCATCTAAAGCTGCTTGGTCAATTTTTTTTGTTTCTTTTAAAACAAGTCTTAATCTAGTTGCACAGTGTGTAGCAGCAATTAAGTTATCTTCACCCAACGCTTTGGCTACACGTTCAGCTACTTCTCTGTGTTTCATGTAAATTCCCCTTTCTATTAAATCGCTTTCAAATCCTTTTGCACGATTAATTTAACATCGTTTTCATTTTATGTCAAACGTTTATCATAAAATTTTATTTTATTTAGATAAATGTAATAATTGAACTGATAGTAAGTGAGAAAACGTTTGACATATTTTTGAGAACGTTTTAAAATTCCCTTAAGTACACTTATGAACTACAATGAAGGAGTTTTAATTACATGACAGATATTGTTAGCAATTGGACACGAGATCTTAGATATAAACCCTATTCAGAATGGGACATTGACTATAAGAATGCTTTAAATAAATCAGTGGAAAACTCCAAGTGGCGTACCGGATATCATATTGAGCCCAAAACAGGTTTGTTAAATGATCCAAATGGCTTCTCATTCTTCAATGGAAAATGGCAGCTCTTTTTTCAGTACTATCCATTCGGCGCTGTCCATGGTTTAAAAAGCTGGTACCATTTAGAAAGCAAGGATTTAGTACATTGGCAAGAAAATGGGATTGCCCTACAATCGGACAATAATTTTGATTCACATGGGGTTTATTCAGGTTCAGCATATCCCATTGATGAAGACAAGCTCTTCCTCTTTTACACTGGTAATGTTAGGGATAAAGATTGGAATCGTTATAGCTTCCAAAATGGGGCCTTTATGTATAAAGACGGAACCATTCATAAATTTCCTAAACCATTGATTAACCAGCCAAATGAAACAACAGATCATTTTAGAGATCCGCAAATTTTTTGTTATCAAGATCAACTGTATATGATTATTGGTGCCCAAAAACAGTCAGATAAAAAAGGGGCTATCTTTCTCTACAAAGCATTAGAAAATGATATTAAAAATTGGACATTGGTTAGTGAATTAGCATTTTCTGATCAAGAACTTGGCTTTATGATTGAATGTCCGAATCTTATCTTTATTGAGGATGTGCCTGTTCTCTTATTCTGCCCACAAGGCTTATCTAAGAAAATTCAATCCTATGAAAATATTTATCCAAATATGTATACCATTGGAGATACGTTTGACCCTGTTAAGGCGGCGATCACTAAAACTACAAATTTGCAAAATCTTGATGAAGGCTTCGATGTCTATGCAACACAAGCATTTAATGCTCCTGATGGCAGGGCCCTTGCGATTAGCTGGATTGGATTACCGGAAGTTAATTATCCGACAGATCAAGAAGGTTATCAAGGTGTATTAAGTTTAGTGAAGGAACTTACATTACAAGATGGGAAACTGAAACAATATCCAGTAATAGAAACAAAAAAATTGCGGGAAATGGAGACGTCTTTTCATGAGTCATTTGACACGAAGACCAATCGATTTGAACTTGAAGTAATCATACCTGAAAATGAAATTGTGAAAATATTGCTCTTTTCAAATGTGGATAAAACGCGTTATTTAGCCTTTACACTCGATTCGGTAAATGGTAAAGTTTCTGTAGACAGAGAATATGCAGGCGAACGCTTTGCACAAGAATATGGTTTCCAGCGGGAAGCATATGTTTCGAAAAATACAGATATAAAAGTAAATATATTTGCTGATACCTCCGTTTTTGAGTGCTTTGTAAATGAAGGAGAACGAGTTATTACAGGACGTGTTTTTCCAGATGATTCACAAACATTAATTTACCTGCATTCTAAACGTAATGTCAGCGGTACAATATGGAGACTAAATAATCAGAAGAGGTAAATTAAAATGGTTGCAAAATTAACCGATGTAGCCAAATTAGCTGGGGTGAGTCCTACAACGGTCAGCCGTGTTATTAATAAAAAAGGCTATCTATCAGAAAAAACAATTGCTAAGGTTCATGATGCAATGAGAGAGCTTCATTACCAACCAAATAATCTTGCTCGCAGTTTGCAGGGGAAGTCCACAAAGCTAGTGGGATTAATTTTTCCTGCTTTAAATAATGTCTTCTATGCGGAATTGATTGATCATTTAGAACGAGAACTTTTCCGTGCAGGGTATAAAACAATCCAATGTAATAGTGAACATAATTCAGATAAAGAACGAGAGTACATTCAAATGCTCCAAGCAAATCAAGTAGAAGGAATCATTGCAGGTGCGCATAACTTAAACCATGATGATTACACGAATATCAAGGCACCTATTATAAGCTTTGACCGTTTCCTTGCTCCTAATATTCCAATTGTAAGCAGTGACAATTATCAGGGCGGTGTTTTAGCAACACGCTCCTTGCTCAACCATGGTATCCAAAAAATAATCATGTTAACTGGAAGCAATGATGTTAAATCACCAACCTATTTACGAACAAAGGGCTATATAGATGAAATGAACAATGCTGGTTTACAACCAAGAGTATTTTCTATAAATGGAAGCTTTACTCCCTTGAGAAAATCAGTTGAAATCGCTAAAATACTTAAAACAGAGCAGCCAGAGGGAATCTTTTGTTCAGATGATATGAAAGCACTTTTAGTAATAAATGAAGCGGAAAAACTTGGTTTAACACCCCCGCAAGATTTTAAACTAGTTGGATATGATGGGACTTCCTTTATAGAGGATTACTTCCCTAAACTAACTACAGTGAAGCAGCCTCTTGGAGAATTGGCTAAGCTTTGTGTAGAACTTCTTATTCAAAAAATAGACGGAGTAAATGATCAGGAAGACCGCTATGAAATCCCCGTAAAACTAATAAGCGGACAAACAAGTTGATTTTATCCTTGTTTGTCCGCTTATTTTTTCAAGTCTAGAAATCCCCTTCCTTTTCTACTGACTTTTCTCTGAAACAGTTGGCAACTTTATTCTCTAAATTGCCCACTTGGTATTGGTAATGAGAAAGACAAGAATCTAGCTAATGCTGAGTTACATTCTCTTGTTTTTTACTTCTTAAAATTCCTCATTAATTAAGTCAGCTATTACTCCTGAAGCAGCTCTGCTGCCTTGGCTTGCAGCGTTTATTAACTGTGGTGGTGTTAGTAGAGTATTATCTCCACTTGCGTATACTCCTTCTATATTAGTTCGCCCAAGAGCATCGGTTTCCACTCCACCCATCTTATTTAATGTACATCCAAGTGCTTCAGCAAAGGGAACGGCTTGTTGAAGTTCGGCTGTGACAAAGCCTCCTTCTCTATCAACCTCTTCCCCATTTTTAAAGATAATCTTTTGCAATTGTCCCTTATCACCGTACAGCCTGTCTATTTCATGTTCGATTACTTTAATATTTTTGTTATTTAGCATGTCAAGTTGCTCTTTTGTAAGTATCTTCTTGCCGTTTGTGCAAACGATAAGGTTTTTACTCCAATTAAAAAGCAATTTAGTTAAATGAAAAGCATGATCATTTTCTGCCAATACTGCTAAAGCTCGATCTTTAAGTTCCCACCCATCACAAAATGGACAACTATATATGCTTTTTCCATAAAAATGATGCAAGCCAGCAATATCGGGCAGAATATCAATCAGTCCAGTAGATAATATAATTTTCTTTGCCTGATATGATTCATTTTGATCAGTGAAAATGATGAAGTATTTATTTACCTTTTTAATCTCTGTAACTTGTTGGTGTTTAAAGAATACATCGGGATATTTTTTTAATTCTTCTTTCCCAAGTTGCTTAAATTGGGAAGGCTTAATACCGTCTCTTGTTATGAAACCATGGGATTCTTGGGTAACGGAATTTCTAGGTTTATCGTCGTCGAATAAGATCGTTTTCATTCGTGCTCTTCCAAGAACAAGTGATGCATTTAAACCGGCTGGGCCTCCACCTATTACAATACAATCTAACAATACTTTTTCCTCCTCAATAAGAATAACATATATTAAAGACTCTTAATATCCGTAATTAGACTAAAAATAAAGATGAGTTATCACCTTTATGTTTTACTTAGCATTATGTTCAATTTGATTAGCAATATCGCGTATATATTTTTGGCTTAAATGTTCACGCATCTTTGTTTCAGCCTCTAACATGACATTTTCAATTAAGCATTCGCCGTTTTTTCTATCATCATGTTCCAATGAACAGGTAAACAAAGATGTCTTTCCCTCAATAGCTGTAATAACATCTAAAAAAGAAATTTCCTCGGCCTGTTTTATAATACGATAACCGCCATTAACACCTGGTGTTGACTCAATTAAGCCTGCTTTAACAAGTTTGGTTAATATTTTCGATAGATATGTTGGTGATAAATCTTGGATTTTGGCTAATTGATCTACTCCTACCGTTTTCCCTTTTGTTGCAAGGGTTAAATAGACCATTGTGTGTAATGCATAATTCGTTGCTCTTGAATATTTCATCATACTACCTCTTTACGGATATATTAAAGACCTTTAATGTCTATAATTGATTATATAGAAAGAGAGTGAAGAAAACAAGTTTTAGAGGGAATTTCCTTTTATTAAGGAGAACTCCCTTCCTATTTACTGGTATGCCTCTATCCCTAGTAATTCATCCAGTCCGACTATTTGAAAGTCTCTTTCCTGAATAGCTTCAATTATTTTCGGTAATGCCTTTGCTGTTTCTGTTTTTTCTGAATCTGAATGCATTAAAATAATATCGCCGTTTCGCAAATGGTTGGTGACATTTCTAATAATATTGTCTGCCTCCATTTGTGACCAATCAAGTGTATCGATGGACCAAATGATAATAGAATATCCTTTTAGTTCAGCATTTTTCATTAGCGTTTCATTTGTTTCTCCATATGGTGGGCGAATCATTGCAGGTTCTTTTCCAATAAGCGATTGAAGAGCGCTACCTGCTCGTGTTATTTCCTCTAATTGCTGTTCCTTATCTAAAACAGATAAGTCAACATGATGATAGCTATGACTCAAAACTAAATTCCCATTTTTATAAGCATTTTTTACAACTTGCGGATGTTTTTCTGCTTCACTGCCGATAAAGAAAAAATTCCCTTTCACTTTATATTGCTGTAATATTTCAATGATTCTTGGTGTAATGCTATCATCAGGTCCATCATCAAAGGTTAAAGAAATTTTCTTTTCATTCCGCCCATTGAGGTATACATTTGCTTTATTCTCTTGGAATTTCACGATCTCCCTCCTCCAGTTTTGCATCATTTCCCATTGTTTATTGGTAAGTTGATTAGATTCGCCTTGGATAGTTAAGGTATATTCCTCTTGTATACTTCTAGGTTTGTGATAGACAGATAAATGTTCTACCCTATTGGTTTTATTTAATATAATAAACTTAAGCTGAATATCTTCACTAAGGTTATAGACAATTATTTGTTCGCCGTCCCCTATTCTAATTTCTGCTGGGTCCCCTATTTTCTTTTTTAAATCTGATAGAGATAATCTATTTAATCGCTTTTTATTGGAACGAACATCATAAATATCGCCTTTGGCAGTATAGCCAAACACGGTATCCTTTTCCTTATAGATGGCATAGTATCCATCTCCTACTTGATCTGTTTGATCCGGTTCTCCCCATTGGCTAATTACTTGTTCGATGGTACTGGTAAAGACATTAAAGGAACTTGTATCCGTCATGCCTTTTTTTGCAGCTTCTACTAGAACAGTTATAAAGTCAGAAGATAACTGCCAATTCTTTTGTTCTGGATTTATATGACTCTGTTTAAGATTTACTGGGTCTTCTGGTAACGGAGCACTACATGCCACAATGAAAACAGATTGTGATAGTGCGACCAAATAGAGCAAAAGCTTTCTCTTCAGCTTTTTTCACTTCCTTCCTGCTTTCCTACTATTTAATGTAAAGGTTCGTGTATTCGTTTGCAATACATAATTATCATTTGTTGTGATTCTCTTTTATTTTCATCTGATTTTAATAAATCTTCTTTATAATGATGACTTTCTGATTTTTACCAAAAAAGTAGGTGTTTAAAAAATGAATATGGAAACCTTATTACAATTAAATACGATTTTTATCAGTATTATCATTGAGGCATTGCCCTTTATTCTAATTGGGGTTCTTATTTCGGGAATAATCGAAATTTTTGTCTCAGAGGAACTTATTGCAAAAATGATGCCGAAAAATCCAATACTGGCCATTTTATTTGCTTCTTTAGTTGGAAGCATTATCCCAGCATGCGAATGTGGAATTATTCCTATTACAAGGCGGTTAATTTTAAAAGGAGTACCGGTTCCTGCCAGTATTGCCTTTATGCTTACCGGACCGATTATTAATCCAGTAGTTATGTTCTCGACATATGTTGCTTTCGGGAATAGCTGGAGAATGGTAATTCTTCGTTCTGTATTGGCGCTTGTTTGTTCCATTCTTGTTGGACTTGCTCTGCATAAATCAGTAAAGCAATCTCCGTTGAAAAGTCATGTGATTGAACATGTGCACTTTCATTCTTTTAAAGACCGAATCGAAGCAATGTTCAAACATTCGATCGATGAATTTTTCTCTGTTGGAAAATACTTAGTTATCGGCTCGTTTATTGCTGCAGCAGTACAAACTTTAGTCAAGACTTCCACCCTAGTCTCAATAGGAACCGGACAGGCTTCCTCTCATCTTGTGATGATGGGACTTGCGTACATACTAAGTCTTTGTTCCCAAGCAGATGCTTTTGTTGCAGCGAGCTTTAGAAACAGCTTCTCTGAAGGTTCTATTCTTGCTTTCCTAGTGTTTGGTCCTATGTTGGATATCAAAAATACATTGATGATGCTAAGCACTTTTAAAGCCAAGTTTGTCATTCTATTAACAGGCCTTATTACAGTTTGCGTGTTTCTCGTAACAATTTTTCTATAAAGAGGTGAAAAAAACATGTTTCGAATATTTGTATTAATAGGCTTTACTTATTTATTTCTACATTTACATGCAACTGGCGATATTTCAAAATATATTAATATGAAATATGCTTATATTTCAGAGTCTGCTATCTATATATTTGTTCTCTTTACAATTATATGTGTCTATAACTATGTAAAAAAAGATAAACATACACATGATGAATCGTGTAATCATTGTGGACATGATCATGCTCATGAAGAAAATAGTTGGTGGAAACGTGGATTAACGATTATAACCTTGCTTATTCCTATTCTTACTGGTTTAATCCTTCCAGTGGCTACTCTTGATTCGAATATTGTGGAGAAAAAAGGACTCTACTT
Organism: Niallia circulans; assembly: GCF_003726095.1. NCBI lineage: Bacteria > Bacillati > Bacillota > Bacilli > Caryophanales > Bacillaceae > Niallia > Niallia circulans. The sequence goes on along the minus strand of NZ_CP026031.1, from coordinate 1,365,845 downwards.
CCCTGCATATGATGAAGGAGATGAATATAGTCAGCATCAATTCCTGCAGCCGAATACGAGTAGCTATTATGGCAAAGAAGGCTATGCAGAAGTGATGGATAAAGGCTTAGATAAAATAAAGAATCTCCCTGAAATTAAATTAGGGGAAGATAATTTTTTAAATGATTTGGAAACAATTTATAATTACCCAGGACAATTTATGGATAGAAAAATTACATTGACAGGCTTTACTTACAAGGAAGAGGATTTAACCAATAATCAGCTGTTCCTCCTGCGTTTTGGTATTATCCATTGTATTGCAGATGCGGGTGTTTTTGGAATGCTTCTTGATATTCCGGATGAATTGAAAAGAGAGAATGACCAATGGCTTCAAGTAACAGGTAAGCTTGAAACAGTGTACTATCAACCATTTAAGAAAACCATTCCGATTCTTAAAGTTACAGATTGGAAGTCCATTAATCAGCCAGATGATCCTTATGTATATAGACAGTATTAAAAAAAAGGAGAGAATGTTTGCATATATGCAGCATTTCTCTCCTTTTTTTCATATATATTTTTCCATGCGAATATCATCCCACATTCTATCTTGATAATAAGTGAAGAATTTATTTTTGCCGATTTCTTGGTATCCAAGCTTTTTATATAATTTATATGCGTTTTTATTAAATTCAAATACGCCTAATTCAATCCTGTTAAATCCTTGTTTTTTGATCTGCTCTTCTAAGTAGATTAATGATGTTGAGCCGATCCCTTTTCCTCTTGCAACTTCTTCGCCGATTGTAATAGCGATCCAGGCGGTCCCCTGTTCTTTTTTATATAAATGGACGGGATCAATCGTATAATTCATTTCTCCAACAAGTATATCATCTAAATAAATAGCATACATATGGTAATTGGTTAAACGTTTTGTTATATCCTCTATTGTGACAAGTACGCGGTTTTCTGCATCCTCTTTATCTCTGCAAGGATGAATGAATGGGATAAGTCTTGGATCATTTTCCCACTTATTTAAACAAGAAACTAATTGATCAGTTGGATTATCTATTTTTTTAAAGGAAATGTTCATATATGGTTCCCTCACCTTTGTTTATTCTTTTCTTATTATAAGCGAAGATCAAGTAAGTTTGTTTGAAAATATTTTTAAATGAATGGAAGTTTGTCTTTCCAATGCCTAGCATGTTTATCGTTCTAAATTATTTCCTTTATCCATATTAATTTTAATATCCGAAAAAACTTCCTTTAAAGGAGCGATAATGAATGATTACTGTCCATTATTTTGAAAATAGTACCAATGTATTAACCCAATTACGGCAAGACATACCGAATATTGATGAACCAGTAAAAATAAAGGGACGAAAAGGCAAGATCCTTTCCGTGAATCAACTAAAAGAAGAAGTATATCAAGTAAATGTGGAATTTGAAAAGGTGGTAAAAAAAGCCGTACTTGCAACAGATAATAAAAAAAGAAAGCGTTAGATATTGTAAAGGAGATATCATATGCATGATGTCTTCTTTTTTATGATTTCAGTCCACTTTGTATAAAATACATAATTCACAAGTGATAGACAAACGCTATTTAATAAATGGTTTAAAAGGAGAGTAGAAAATGTTAAGTAATAAAGTTAGTCGTGTAGCATTAATCGGCACTGGGTTTGTTGGATCTAGCTATGCATTTGCTTTAATGAATCAAGGAATTGTCGATGAACTATTATTAATTGATCTAAATAAGAACAAAGCATTTGGCGATGTAATGGATTTGAATCACGGCAAGGTATTTGCCCCTAATCCAATCAGTATTAAATATGGGGAATATAAAGACTGTGCTGAAATGGATTTAGTTGTCATATGTGCAGGAGCCAATCAAAAACCAGGAGAAACACGTCTTGATTTAGTGGAAAAAAATTTAAAAATCTTTAAATCCATTGTCGAACAAGTAATGGCAAGTGGATTTAATGGAATATTTTTAGTTGCCACAAACCCAGTAGATATTTTAACCTATGCTACTTGGCGCTATAGTGGTTTACCGAAAAATCAAGTCATTGGCTCTGGTACGATATTAGATACCGCAAGATTTCGCTATTTACTAGGAGATTATTTTAAAGTTGCCCCAACTAGTGTACATGCCTATATTATTGGTGAACATGGGGATAGTGAACTACCTGCCTACAGCTCGGCAGATGTTGCTGGTATCCCGGTTTATAAGTTAATGAAAAGAGCTGCTCATTATAAAATGGAAGATTTAGATAATATTTTTGTGAATGTACGGGATGCGGCATACAAAATCATTGAAGGAAAAGGGGCAACCTATTACGGAATTGCGATGGGACTTGTACGGATAACAAAAGCAATCTTAAGTAATGAAAATAGTGTATTAACGGTTTCTGCCTATTTGGATGGTCAATATGGGGAAAAGGATGTCTATATAGGTGTTCCTGCTGTTATAAATAGAGAGGGAATACGAGAAGTTGTTGAGTTGGAATTAGCTTCAGATGAACAAGAAAAATTTCATCAAAGCGCTGCTGTTTTAAAAGATATTCTCAAACCGCACTTTAGCTAATAATCTAATTCCTCTGTTAGCTGTAGCTGCAATGATAAGATATTCTCTCCAAAAATAGCCCACACCCAAATTCCCTAATTTACATACTTTATAAAGTAAGTAAATTAGGAAAGGTGTGACAGAATGGATTGGAAGAAATACCTTCTTATAGCAGCTGCTACTTTCTTGATTCTTTTTTCTGGAATTGTTACTGTTTTGCTTTTTCAAGCAAATAAAGTGGAAGCGGACAAAGAAAAAGGCAATTCAGTTAATTCCGAAAGTAATGTCACAACGGAAAGCGGTCAAGGCAATGTTAATATTTCTGTAACAAACAATATACAAAATATAGTGAGTGGCGAATCTAAAGCAACAATAGAAAATAAGGTGAAAAATGATTTAGAAGATAAAGAAGCAACAATTGATAATAGTATTGAAAATAAGACAGAAAACGAAGCATCTGTTACTATTAATAATGCTATTGAAAACTTGTTAAAAGGACAGGTAAATGGTACGACCAATAATAATATTACGAATAATATTCTCTCTAGTAATAAAGCAGAGCTAGCGAATAATATATTGAATGATTTAGATTTAAATGTGGACGTTAATGTCTCCAATGAAGTTAATACAAATGGGAAGAAAGAATCTTCCAATAATGATAATGGAGATACAAACGACAACGGAAATAATAAAGAAGATAATGGTAAGGAGGAAAACGACGGGAAAGAAACAAACGGAAATGAGGAAAACAAGGAAAAAACATCCTATTTATGGGGAATTGATTCTGCAAGTGAAACAACACAGGATTTTCTTGCTTGTGTAAGAGATAACTTTGGAAATCCTAAAGTGATTGCACGCTATCTAGGAACAAATGAAGGTGTTTCTCATGGCTTGACGGCAGATCAAGTCGATTTAATTCATTCCAATGAAGCGGATATCTTACTAATATATAATGGGTTTACAGACGCAACAGGGTATGATAATGGTGTAAGTGAAGCGAAGAAGGCAATTGAGTTGGCTAAGGAGCTTGGAGCCCCAGATGGTGTAGCCATTTTTGCGGATATAGAACCCAATTATCCTGTGGATGCCGCCTTTATAGAAGGTTGGTATGCCGAAGTTAGTAAATCTATCTATAAGCCTGCTATTTATGGTATTTTTGATAAAGATGAAGCGTTAACTGTTTCCTTTAATGAAGCTGTAAAAAACAAAGAGGAAATAAAAGATAATACATTTCTATGGTCTGCCTCTCCTAATATTGGGATAACTACAGAAGAAGATGCTCCCAAATTTAAAGTGGATGCACCGGAAGAGTCGCTTGCCTATGGCTGGCAATATGGTATTAATGATCAGACATGTAATATAGATACTAATCTATTCGACAGCAAACTGACAAATGTATTATGGAAACAATAAAAAATGGACATCTTACTAACGAATAATTCGAAAAGTAAGATGTCCATTTTTTAAATCTAGAAATGAAAATCACCGATGCCGCGTTATAGGAACTTATAAGCGTCTGCCTCTCCATCCGCCATTGATTTCCAGTCGAAATCGCATGAAGTCAGAGATCAGTCTGGCTGTCTTCCCTTCTTGAGTTCGTTCTCTAGATTTTGATTGGACACAATGGAGTAATTTTTCGTCACAATAGCGACAAGAACCATATGTCTCTACACATTGATCATGCCTTCGACAACAGGAGTCAACATAATTGATCGGTGCACCAGGGCCACTGCAGCCGGGTCCGCAATATCGATATCCGCCAGGCAAGCATAGTTTAATCGGATTTCTTTTCCTTCTTTTTTTGGCATTTTCTGATTCTCCCTTCTGTATAGATTATGATGCTTGTATGAAATAGCTTGGGGAATCAATCTAAAAAGGAAAACTTCCATATGAAAAATTGTTTCATAAAAAATAAAAGCTTGTCCAAAGGAAAACTTCGGACAAGCTTTTATAAGTTAACTTCTTTTTTTGAAGATAGTGGAAATAATTTCGTCGGTTGACATATCGCTTTTAATTTTAAACGATCCTAGTTTTAAGTATTCTGCTACGCCTTTTTTATCTACTTTTTGCGAGAATTCTAAGGCACTTTCTTTAATGATTTTTTCATCATGTAAAATGCTTCCTACATCATAACTAGTCATACCACTTGAAACTTTAACAGTAACTGTTTTAACTTCCTCTTTTTTCTTATCTTCTTCTTTTTTGTCTTTGTCATCTTTCTTTTCTTCAGAAGTATTAGATTTAGATGCTTGTTTCTTCACATCATCTTCTTTTTTCTTTGCTTCATCAGAAGTTTGAACGACATAGCCACTGCTTGTTAAGATATCTTTCATTTCTTCAACAGTTGGCGTATTTGCTGCATCACTTGCTACTTTATCTACTTTTTGGACATTATTGTTTGTTTTAGCATTCGCTGTATCATCCTTCGTAGAAAAATAGACAATGCCACTAACAGAAGTCGCTAAAAGAACCCCCGCTGCGAAGCTGGTAATTATTGATGGCTTCATTGTAAAACACTTCTCCTTTCCTCTTTTCCAGTTAAGTAAGGAGCTAACATTTCTTCTACTTCAGCTTGAGTAAGCTTTTTTTGAGCTGCAATTGTTTCAACTGAATACTTACGTCTATGCAAGTCAAGCACTTCTCGTAAAACCATTCGGTCTTTAGAAGCTAGCTGAACGCCTGTTTGTTTTTCTAATATTTCTATGTCCAACTCAAGATGGCGTATTTGTTTTTGCAACTGTGCTATTTCTTCCATCACAGAAAGGTGAATTACATCTATTTCACGTTGCTCTGATTTTGACGTTTGTTTTGCTTTAATTACGGAAGTAATGAGCAAAATGGCTGCTGCAATAAACAATATGGCTAGTGTCCATTCCATTTTAAAGATCCTCCCTCTTTCAGAATCTACTTTCCTAAGTACCTATTATACATTCTTTTTCATTATTTTTCGATGATATTCTACAAAATCCTTCAATAGTTAGATAAGTTGGGATAATTATGCAACTTTTATTATATGAAAATAGTTGCAAACAGCCCTTCTGCCAATTGAATTTTCCAAGAATCATCGAAAGTATTTAAAGATAGATTTTAATAGCGGGTCCTTGTACCTATGAACAAAAAGACCCAAAGACATTTGCCTTTGAATCAAATTTTTTATTGTTTAGTTATTTGATATCCGTTTTTCCCTGATTTTTTCATATGATACATAATTTTATCAGCATTTTGCATTAATGTTTCGATATCTTTCCCATGATATGGATAGATACTGATACCGATACTGCAAGATATAGAATAAAGTTTATTGTCCATTCGAAGAGGATGATTAAAGATAGCAAGTATTCTCTTGGCGTAATTTTCTAATTCATGTTCTGTATTCATATCCTTAATGAGAAGAATAAATTCATCTCCACCCAAACGACATAAAAAATCTGTTTCTCTGATTGATCCTTTCATCCTAGCTGCAATCAGCTTCAATGCTCGATCACCGTATTTGTGTCCTAATGAATCATTTATTTGTTTAAAGTCATCAATGTCTATAAACAGTAAAGCAAATGAATGGCTTTCATTCTGGACTTCTATTAATTCAGTCATGGTTTTATATAAATAGCGTCTATTAGGCAGTTCTGTTAATGTATCGTATAGTGCTTGGCGTTTAATAATTGCTTCATATGCCTTTCTTTCTGATATATCTCTTGCAATGGTGGAAAGAAAATGAACATTTTGATAGGTAGCTTTATGACTGACAATAGTTTGCGATACAGGAACTTGTTTCCCGAGTGCGTTGCATAGGACATTTTCTCCTTGCCATATACTTTTTTCGTTTGAAATGCCGTTTTCATTTAATTCAACAAATTTATTTGTCCAAAGTTGTGCATTCACAGATTGCAAGTCTTCCGTACTTTCAGAAATGCCAAGAAAGAATCGAGCAGAAGGATTTAAATAAGTGGTATTTCCTTTACTGTCTGCCGTCGCTATAAAATCTGGAGAAGCCTCAATTATATCTAGTAATTGTTGCTGACGCTCTTGATTTTTCTTCCATAAGGTAATATCTCGATTGATTCCTCTATATCCGATTGCTTTGTTTTGACTATTTATTATAGGCTTCGCATTTGTTTCGATCAATACATCATAGCCATTTCGGTGTATCATGGTGAAGTCCATATTATGGAGAATTTTGCTATGTTCCTTAGCGGTTGAAAATATTGTTTTTAATGTTGGAATTTCATCTGCTTTAATATAAGAAAACAGAGATTGCCCAAGTATTTCAGCAGATGAATAACCTAATATGTCTTCAACGATTGAATTGGAATACGTAAATTGCCAATGTTCGTTTAATTGCCATATCCAGTCACTTACATGTTCAACAACCATGCGAAAAAAATCAAGAGATGGCGTATCATTTTCATTCATAGTTATGTCTCCTACTAAAAAATAATTATAGGCAAATAGGTATTTTCTTTTTTAATATTATATCATTGTCAGTCTATTATTAAAAGATGTCCTCTCTTTCAATAGAAGTACTTACTATTCGATTTTGCTTTTGCAAAATATAGACAATCCAATTATGAATGGAAAAAGTTTTCTAAAAATGTGGTACATGCTCTCCTTATTGAATACGTTAATTATAGACGTTTATATTAGGAGGATCTTTATGGACAGTATTTTATATTATATTGCCTTGGGTTTATCATTAGCAGCCCCGATAGGGCCAGTAAATGCGGCGGTTATAAACAGAGGACTTAGGTATGGATTTCACCATGCTTGGGTTCTGTCGCTAGGTTCTCTCTTAGGTGATGTATTCTTTATCATTCTCGTATACTTTGGCGTGGCAAAATTGGCTAATATCCCAATTGTTCAAACCTTTCTTTGGTTGTTCGGTGCATTTGTCCTCATCTACACAGGAATAGAAGGAGTCATGACTAAAACTAGCACTATATCAAGTAGGGGTAAAGACAATAATTCTATGCTTCGGTCATTTGTTACAGGATTGCTGATGAGTATTATGAATCCGTTATCGATTATCTTCTGGTTAGGAATATATGGATCTATTTTAGCCTCTACTATACATAATTTTAGTACAAGCACGGTACTTCTATATACGGGATGCATGTTATTTGGCGTAGCAATCTGGGATATTACCGTATCGGTGCTGTCCAGTTTTTTCCGAAATGTCGTATCTGAACAGCTAATCACTTTTGTTAGTAGAATTTCTGGCCTGATTCTTGTTTTGTTTGGAGGTTATTTTGGGATTCGCGGAATTCAGTTCTTTTTATAATGTCGGCTGTTTCTTTTATTCTCCAGTAGAATCCCTTTTCCTTGTCTACATGGAGAAGCAAAACCTTTGTGGTTTAAATAATAGACTAAGTGAAAGGGAAAGTGACTATTAGAAATATCTCCTAAAAGTATGTAAAGCATTTTTAGGATTATTTCTAATAGTGCACTATTTTTAAAGAGTTTTCGTTTGAACCAAACCTTCTAATTGCTCTTGGATATTTTCTGTAACCATTCCTCCATGAAAGCAAACGACTTGTTTAATTGGATAAGCTAAAAACTTTTTGAGGGATTGAATCGCTAGCTTCATATTTGGTGTATGTACTGGATTTGGGTGCTGCAAGCGACCATTGGCAGCTATTAAGGCATCTCCAGCAATTAAAGTACCAGATCTTTTATGAAACAGGCTAATATGTCCTGGTGTATGGCCAGGTGTATGAATTATCTCTATACCTCCATCTATGTCTAATAGTTGATTATTCTGTAGAGAAGCAGTAACTTTTGCTTTAGGTGGATGGAGATAAATAAATTTTAATGAATCAGGAAGTGATTTCCATTCTTTTTCGTTAAAATTATCAGGATTTGCTTTTAATAAAGGTATATCCCCTTCTATAAAAGGTATATCTCCTTCATGTGCGTAAATCGTTAAATGCTGCGTACATGCGGTTAATATTTCTGGTAAGCTACCTATATGATCAATGTCTTGGTGTGTTAACAAAATTCCCGTTAAGTCCTCCAAGGATTTATTTGCTTTGGCCATCGCTAAATTTATATCTTCCATATACCCCGGCATTCCTGTATCTATTAATAAGGTTTGTTTTTCATCCCATATAAGGGTTGGGTGAATGACAAAGGAATTTTTTTCAATCGTCAAGATCTCTATTCCTTTTAATTCTGCCATAATATTGTTCCCCATCTCTGATAGTTTTTTTTATAAGTATAGCGTTTTCGTTTTAATTAGTAAAACATAAATTTATAAGAATAGGGATGATGTATAGTTTGAAATAGGGGCAGATGTTTTCTCCCCCATTTTCTTCTTAAAATAAAGATAACTCGAACAATTATCCGAAAATTCTCTTAGGATCTCCGTATAATCGTTCGAGTTTATATTGGTTGGAAAACTTAGTCCCAGCCAATTTCTTTTCTTATTTCATTAATTTACAAATATTATTCGTAAATTCGACAGGATCTTCAATAGACAAACCTTCAATCAATAGGGCTTGATTATATAAAAGGTTTGTATAAAGAGCCACTTTGTCTTTGTCTTTTTCATAAGCCTCTTTTAATGATTGGAAAATTTCATGATTTTTATTAATTTCTAACACTTTGTCTGCTTTGATATTTTGATTGTCTGGCATCATACTTAACACTTTTTCCATTTCAATCGAAACTTCCCCTTCTGCCGTTAAACATACAGGATGTGATTTTAAGCGGGTAGACACTTTTACGTTTTTGACTTTGCCAGAGAGAATCTCCTTCATGTAATCAAACAACGCTTTGTTCTCTTCTGTTACTTCTTTTTCCTCTTTTTCTTCCTCTTGATCAAGGCCTAAATCTCCGCTTGATACGGATTTAAATTCCTTCTCTTTATATGTTGCAATCATTTTTATTGCAAATTCATCAATATCATCTGTTAAATAAAGAATTTCATAGCCCTTATCTGCTACTAATTCTGTTTGTGGAAGTTTTTCGATACGATCAATCGAGTCACCAGCTGCATAATAAATGAATTTTTGATCCTTTGGCATTCTCTCTACATATTCGTCTAATGATACTAGTTTTTTCTCTTTAGATGAATAGAATAAGAGAAGATCCTGTAACATTTCTTTATTCATCCCGAAATCATTGTAGACACCGAATTTGATTTGTCTTCCAAAGGATTCATAGAAGGATTCATACTTTTCTCTTTCATCCTTTAAAAGGCTGAGGAGCTGGCTCTTAATTTTCTTTGTTAAGTTCTTTTCAATCCGTTTTAATTGACGATCATGCTGCAGCATTTCTCTTGAAATGTTAAGGGATAAATCTTCAGAATCAACCATCCCTTTGACAAAACTAAAGTAGTCTGGCAGCAAGTCTGCGCATTTTTCCATAATTAAGACACCATTTGAATAGAGCTCTAGTCCTTTTTCATACTCTTTAGAATAATAATCAAACGGTGTTTTTTCAGGAATGTAAAGTATTGCATTATAACGAATTGCTCCATCTACGCTAACATGAATATGCTTCAATGGCTTATCATAGCCATAACGTTTTTCTTCATAGAAATTTTGATAGTCTTCTTCTGTTAACTCGTTTTTATTCTTTTTCCAAATGGGAACCATACTGTTAATGACTTGTTCTTCGCTAACTTCTTCATACTCATTTTCTGTGCCTTCTTTTAGCTTACTTGTCGTTACATCCATTTTAATTGGGTAACGGATAAAGTCAGAGTATTTTTTAATAATCGATTTTAAACGATAATCTTCTAAAAATTCATCATACTGCTCTTCTTCTGCATTTTCTTTAATTGTAAGGATGATATCAGTACCGATTGTTGATTTCTCCGTTTCTTCAATGGTATAACCATCAGCACCTTTTGACATCCATTTATAAGCTGTATCACTGTTCAGTGATTTAGTAATAACGGTTACTTCATCTGCCACCATAAACGCTGCATAGAAACCTACACCGAATTGCCCAATAATATCATGGCCATCCTTCGCTTCATTTTCCATTTTGAAAGCAAGGGAACCACTTTTAGCAATTGTACCTAAATTTGCTTCTAATTCTTCCTTTGTCATTCCAATACCAGTATCAGAAATGGTTAACGTACGGTTTTCTTTATTAGCAGTAATTTTAATAAAATAATTATCCTTTTCAAAATTAATAGAGTCATCTGTTAAAGCTTTATAATAAATTTTATCAATTGCATCACTAGCATTTGAAATTAACTCACGTAAGAATACTTCCCGCTGCGAATAGATGGAGTTGATCATCATTTCTAATAAACGTTTCGATTCGGCTTTAAATTCTTTCGTTTCGATCAATTTTCATACACCCTTTCTTCATTGTCTTATGTAATAATATTAGCACTTAAATGTGATGAGTGCTAATCTATTAATTAAATATCATATTTCATAAGGGATGTCAATAATTGTTATATAAAGGAAAGGAATGCACGGAATTGTCGTTAGCACAAAAAAATTCCCCGCTAAAGTCACGGTGAATGGATGGTTAATAGGTCTAATAATCCTAAAAAGGAGACACAACTTTAAATGTGTCTCCCATTAATATTATGAACTTTTAGTAGCTGTTTTTTCTATCTACCATTCCACTTATTAATAAGGATCAGCTTCATGGCTTTTCTTCACGGCATCTTTTGTAGCTTCATTGGCATCTATTGTTCCTTGCCCATATTTTGATTGACCTGCTTCACGCCCTGGAACATTTTCTTTGGCCATTTCTTTCATCTCTTTCATTTTCGTTTCGATGCCCTCTTTTACACGGCGGCCATAATCTTCATCTGCTTGTGTAAAGTGTTCAATCATTGCATTTTGAATTTTTTCATCACAGATTGCCAGTGCTTCCGATAGGTTTTTTATTAATTCTTCGCGCTCCCAATCTTCAAAGCTTCTGTATGTGTGACCAGCTTGTCCATAGTTATTAGGTCGGTCTATTGGTGCACTCATCGCCGCAGCATTATAGGTCGGCTGATGAGGCACCCGCTCTTCTTTCCCTGCCTCCTTAAAACCACCAAGCATAGATGGTTCATAGTTGATATGTGGGTTGTCCCCAGATTCTTTCGGATCACGTACATCCATTTGCCCACGATGTTGATTTGTGCGCACAGGTGCTTTTGGAGCGTTTACTGGTACTTTCAGATAATTTGCACCAACACGATAGCGTTGAGTATCAGAGTAAGAGAAGGTGCGCCCTTGTAACATCTTATCGTCAGAAAAATCCATTCCATCTACAAGTACACCAGTACCGAAAGCGGCTTGCTCAATTTCGGTATGAAAATCGACCGGATTACGATCGAGGACCATACGCCCAACTGGCAACCATGGGAATTTATCTTCTGGCCAAAGCTTCGTATCATCAAGAGGATCAAAATCTAGTTCTGGATGATAATCATCCTCCATGATTTGCACGTAAAGCTCCCATTCAGGATAATCCCCACGCTCGATTGCTTCATATAAATCTTGTGTAGCGTGGCCAACGTTCTTGGCTTGAATAGATTCTGCTTCCTCTTGCGTCAAATTGCGAATGCCTTGTTTTGGTTCCCAATGGTATTTTACTAATACTGCTTCACCTTGTTCATTTACCCATTTATAAGTGTTCACCCCAGAACCCTGCATATGACGATATGTAGCTGGAATTCCCCATGGTGAGAAAAGGAAGGTTATCATATGTGTAGCCTCAGGAGTGCGGGAAACAAAATCAAACATACGTTGTGGGTTTGGTACGTTTGAAACTGGATCTGCTTTAAAGGCATGTATCATATCTGGAAACTTCATGGCATCACGAATAAAGAATATCTTAAGGTTATTTCCAACCAAATCCCAGTTTCCGTCTTCGGTATACATTTTTACAGCAAATCCACGTGGATCGCGTGCTGTTTCAGGTGAATCCTTCGCCCCAGCAACAGTAGAAAAACGAACCATCAATGGTGTCTTCTTCCCTGCTCCGGAAAACACTTTTGCACGAGTATACTTTTCAACCGGTTCATTTCCTACTTTTCCGTAAGTTTCAAAATACCCAAATGCTCCAGACCCACGTGCATGTACGACACGCTCTGGTACTTCTTCCCGATCAAAATGGGAGATCTTTTCAATAAAATGGTAATTTTCGAGTGTGGCAGGACCGCGGTTCCCAATAGTACGGATGTTTTGATTATCTAATACAGGATGTCCTTGTCGCGTTGTTAACGTTTCGCGATCTTGATCTTGTCCCTTATTATTATTCATATCTTTTTTCTCTGTCAAATAAATAACCTCCTAGTAATTAGTCATTATTAGTTGTATCCAATAAATGTTAATTCATGCTGTTGGAAGTAAAGGATGGAGTAAAACCATTTAAATATTGGGGTTACGGTATTTTTTTTACTCTCATTCTCAAAGAACTTGCATAATACTAATAAAAGGAATGAAATAGTAAATGGATTACATACCTTTTCTTTATTTACTTTTACCCATTAAATTCTTGGTTAACCTATTTCTATACATGCAAATTCTGGTATAAAATGAAACAGATTTTTAAAGCAGTTAATAGAAAAAAGTTAAAAAAACTATGTAACATATTAAAAGCAACAATGAAAGTAAATTAGATCAATAGTAATAAAGGCTCTTCGATTTGCTGGTTATTAATCGAGTAGATGACCTAATCTATTGGTTCAGACTTTTCCTAGATGTTAAATAGTCATTTCCTTCTTCTTTACACTCCTCCTCTTTAAGTACGTAAATAGTGTTACCAGAATAAGGATGGATATGCACAAGAAAAAATAAAAAAACCACATACAAAATGCAGTTTTTAAAGATGGAGAGACATGCCAGGAGCATCTTGTTCTCTTTCTATGAATCCTAATTTTTTATAAAAGGGATGTTTTCCTTTGGCTGAAAATAATTGAATGGATTGAATACCTGATTGCTGGCATTTAGATACGAGCTTTTCAATTATTTGCTTTCCTAATCCTTTGCCCTGCTCATCAGGATGAACCATTACGTCGCAAATTAATGCTTGATATACTCCATCTGATATCATGCGACCAAAGGCGATAAGTTTTTGATCATTATAAATAGAAACAGAGTACCAGCTGTTTTTTGCTGCTTTATACAATTGTTCCCGGGTATAGTTTCCTTTTTTATTTTTTAATAAACCGCTGTCCTCATGTAATCGGGCAAACTTTATGAATGGTGGGAGCTCTTCTGTTATAATGTAATCCATGCTTCTTTTCCCCTTTAATCTTCGAATTCTTATAATTATATTTATACATTATTATGAATTAATATTCAATTATTTTTTACAAAAAAGCATATCTTTTTCAGATATGCTTTAAGAGGTTATTAAGTAGATTTTTGCGCCTTTTTTCCTTGCCAAATTATCCAGATAAAATACCCGAACAAGAATACAAAGAAAATAATGGATGATGTTATAGTCTTCATTTCTTCTGACATAGGTAAAGGTTTTACTAGAAGGTTTGGAAGATAGAGAATAACAGGGAAAAAGACAACCCATGATTTACTCCACCAAGCAAACCAGCATAAATAAACAAAAGGAATAAGAAAGAATAGTAGTTGTTTAGTTACCGTATCAATCATATATACTGGTCCATAATTATTCCCGTAGAACATTAACACAATAAACATTCCTATAATTAATAATTGTAAGGGGAATATTATGGCAAATGCTTTTTTATTAGAGACATTTCTTGATGAAATGAAACGGAATATGACAACGTACATACCAAGCATGACAACACTAATCAATAGAGAACCTAATCCAACTAATAAAGATATTTGATTTTCGCCTAAAATAACTTTTCCAATTAAGGTATAGGCAATCAAACTAATAAATACATGTGGTAATAGTTTCCCCCATTCGATTAAATCTGTCTGCATTTCTTTTGCTAAACTTTCCATATATGCTTTTGGGGAATCTCCCGTTATTTCTGATATATTCTTTCCATTTGCTTCTGCTTCTTGTAAATGATCGGTCAATTCTTCGACAATCTCTTTGATTTCTTTTTCCTTTTTTCCTGTTGTTAATAAATATAGATATAAATTTTCCACAAAAGCTTCTGCTTCTTTCGATAATTTCACTTACTTCTCCTCCCTTATATCTTTTAATAACCAATGTACACTTGTTGCCAGTTCTGTCCACGTATCAGCAAATTCATCTAGGACTTTAGTTCCTTTATCCGCAAGAGAATAATATTTGCGCTTTGGACCAGATGGAGATGCTTTTGTTTCTACTGTAACAAGCTCTTCCTTTTTCATTCGTAAAAGTACAGGATAAATACTTCCTTCACTAATCATGGTAAATCCATAAGCTTCTAATTTTTCAATCATTTCATAACCATAAATCTCTCCTTTGGATATAATTGCAAGTAAACATCCTTCCAAAACTCCCTTTAACATCTGACTTTTTGACATGGACATATATCCTTTCTATTCAGACTATATTGTATAGCAAGATAGACGCTATATTGTATAGCAACATTCTATCTTTAAACTTATCTTACCATATGGTATTTTGCATTGCAAGATACTTGTAGAAAATTAGGCTCATCTTTTTCCAATTAGCTTTCATAGTGGACTTCCACTCCCTCATACAGTAAGGAGAAGGAGGTGGAGTAGTGAAAAAAGTTATTAAAATCTTGTTTTTACCCTTTCTGTTTTTAATTACAGCTTGTTCAACGGATCCAGTTCGAGAGGATTTACTTGAATATGTAAATGAAGATATGAAAACAGCGTTTGAATTAGAAGTAAAGGCTGTTTCTGCATACGATTCTGTTTCGGGTATTAATTATACGGATGATTGGACCATGTATGATACAATCCAAACTACGGTTATACCCAATTATAATGAATTTATTAAAGAGTTGAATTCAGTACAAGTGGAAACAGAGGAATTAAGAGAAATTCATGAAATATATATTGAAGGTGCTGACACACAATACAATGCATTTGTGAAAATACTTACAGCGCTAGAAACACAGGATATCGCGCTAATAGAAGAGGCAAATGCTATGCTGGAGGAAGCTCGTAAACTGATTCGACAATATATGAATGAATTAGATAAACTTGCGAAAGAGCATGAAGTGGAATGGGATGATAATACAGTGAGTGAATCACTTTAATCCGTTATAAGAAAAAATCCGAGAGGTAAAAACAAAGTTTTTACCTCTCGGACAATTGTGTTATTCGGGTTTAGTTCCTTTATTCAATTGGTTATAGAAAAAAATTCCACTTAATAGTAAAAGTACTCCGAAGCTAAATGTTTTAATATCTGCAGTTCCTGCAATAATTACCCATATAGAATATATCGTTGCAATGATACCAATAACAAAGTCTACTCTTCTCGATTTCATGGAAGTATACGTTTCTCCTGACATAACTAATTTTAATTGGAAAATAGACGAAATTAAATAAGGAACAAGATAGCTTAATGTCGCAATATAAATGATAAAGTCAAATGCCTGCGAAATACTCTTTGAAACGGTGGAGAAAATAAACAATTGCCCTAAAATATTGGTCACGACTAAAGAAAAGGTTGGAATACCCTTTTTATTTTCCTTTAAGAAAGCAGGAATAAAAATTCCTTGTTTAGCAGCAGCATAAGGTACTTCTGCGCTTAACATAATCCATCCGATCGTAGAGCCAAATAAGCTGATTAACCCGATAGCTGCTAGTACTTTACCGGCAATTGGTCCCAGTACAGTTTCGATCGCATCGATTAAAGGTTTCTGCGAAGCAATTAGTTCATTTTGGGAAAGAATTCCCATAACAAGTGTGCTTATACCAATATAGATTGCTAATGCAATTAATAGTCCAATAATGGTTGCTTTTTTAACATCTGACTGTTTTTTTGCGCGAGAGGCAAAAACGACGGCCGACTCTACCCCGATAAATGCCCATAATGTGGTGATAGCTGCACTGTTGATTTGTCCGAACAGACCAACCGAATGACCTGATGCATTTACTTTAGGTTCAGCAAATGGAAGGATATTGCTTGTTTCAAATGCAAATAAAGCAATAATAATAAATAGCATAAAACCGATTACTTTTGCTGAAGTAGCGAGTATATTTAATTTTCCTGCATTCTCTAGACCGTTTAAAATGATCCAATGGGTTCCCCATAATAAAATGGTACAAACAAGAAAGGTTAACGCATTTCCCACGTAAAGGGTAAAAGAGCCAATATTTATTAATGCTGCTTCACTTGTTAGAATAGGGAAAAAAGTGGATAAATAGCCTGCAAAAGTAGTGATAATGGCAACATTACCCGCTAAATTTCCAATCCAATATCCCCATGTTGACATAAAACCAGATAAAGTAGATTTTTTGGACCCTCGTTTAAATAACTCTTTCGCATAAATTTGTGGACCACCTGTTAATTTTGGTTTGCGTATAGCTAAATTTCCAAATACTAAGGCTGTAACTAACACACCAAATCCGGTTAATAACCATGCAAGAATAACCCCAGCTGGACTTGCGACTTCCGCTAATGAGCGTGGCAGCATAAATATTCCCGAGCCAACCATATTTCCAACGACTAAGGATATTAATATCCCCAATCCTAATTTTCCTTTTGTGTTCATATTTGTCTCCTTTATGATGTATTTTGCTCATGCTAGGACATAGGAGATTTACTTGAAGCCTTATATCTGTATACAATCAATTGTATTTTTATTATTTCTAAGGCATAAAAAAAACACACCTTTAAATGGTGTGAAACGCTAAAACACCATCAGATAAACAGGATAGTTCATCATAGTAAGATCCTATGACAGTTCTGCACCTATTCGTATGCAGACCCAGCTACTATTATCAGAGAATAATAGTGCTTCGGCGATATTTCCTTTCAAAAGCAATCAATAAGCTCTCTGGCTTTCCCTCTTTTTACTAATAAAAATCGCGACCTCTACCTCATCTCGAGCTGATAAGGATTTTGTTATGAAATTACATGTACTAGGTTACGGGATCTGACCATCAATGTCAATGGATATATAAATAGAGGGAAATGTCGCTAAATTCACAATTATAGATTCTTTTATCGTTTATTCGTTTTAAGAACTTTCTAAAAAGCACTGTCAATTGCTTTATTATGTTTTTCCCAATTTTAAATTTTTCTAAACAAATAAGCTCTGCTTTAAAACAGAGCTTAAGTTTACTGTGAAATCGATGGAGTTCAATTGTTTAATGAATCGTGAAAGTATCCTCATATGTCTCTCCCTCTTTCTGCCATTTTACAGCCATTTTATAAATATGCCCTCTTTTCGGACTATTTCCTAAATAAAATTCTGTAGCAAAAGGATGCAGAGTAGTGACTGACCCATCTATGTCTGTTCCTTCCACAAAGGAATCAGTTTGTGCTAATATCTCATCGTTGTCTGTAAATGTTAATTCTTTTACTTCCACTTTTTGTTTATCTAATTGTTTTAATTTACCCTGCCAGCCTGTAGGCTCACTTAGATCTAAATTTTTCTTATAGGTATACTTCCACATGCCATTGTCTGACTTACCAGAAATGGACAGAGTTGAAGCATATGCATAGAAACTTGAAAAAATAACTATAAATAAGACTAAGCCGGTGATTAGAAACTTCTTCTTCAAAAAAATTCTCTCCTTTTCAAGCGGTAAAGCAATTCTCTACTTTGAATTTAGCACCTCACTACTCCTAATTCGAACTATTAATTTACAAATATTTGTCTGCGTGAACACATAAATACATTGTATCACCAGTTTTTCATAAATGAACATAGAATAGGGATATCTTACAATCTCAAATTGAACTTTTTCAGTGTCTTCCCTGTAGCAAAGTAGTCATCCTTGTCCTTGTCATAGTGAACAGTTGTCGCAAAAAGGAATAAAAAAAGACCATAGGCGAAGACCTTGAATTGTAAGGTGTTTGTCTATGGTCTGGTACTTTATTTTGGTACAGAGCTTGCATCTTTATATTTATAAAGTTGTTATAATTGGTTTATCTTTTGTAATAATTACAGTGTGCTCATACTGGGCAACATAGCTTTTATCTTTAGTAGTAAATGTCCAGCCATCATTTCCTTCATCTACTTCCTCTGAACCGGTTGATATAAATGGTTCAAAAGCGATTACCATTCCATCTCGAAGCAGTTCTGTATCCCATGAATCAAAATAATTTAGAATATGATCTGGTTTCTCGTGAAGAGATGTTCCAATTCCATGTCCTGTCAGGTTTTTAATTACCGTAAATCCGTTCTTTTTTGCTGTGTTGTATACAAACTTTCCAATACGATTCTTCTTCGCTCCTGGTTTGAAGCATTTAAGCCCTTCCTCAAAAGCTTCTTGTGCTACTTCACAGAGTTTAATAAGCTTAGGATCGCCATTTCCTACTACAATCGATTTTCCAGTATCAGCGAAATATCCATTTTTGCTTGCAGAAACGTCAATATTAACTAAATCTCCTTCTTGAATGACACGATCTCCTGGGATTCCGTGAGCGACCTCTTCATTTACAGATATACAAGTATATCCTGGGAAATCGTACATTTCTTGAGGGGCAGAAACCGCACCATGTTCGGCAAATAACTTTCCAGCCAGATTATCTAATTCTTTTGTCGTCACTCCCGGTACTGTATTTTTTATTAATTCCTCTCTGATAATGCTTACGATTTTCCCGATTTCTTTTAAACCGTTAATGTCTTGTTCACTTTTTACTATCATGTAAATTCTCCTTGTTTATATCAGTTCTCGAATCTTTTTCGCGTATACTATTATATGCTAAATAAAGCACTAAGTAAAAGAAATTCCATTATTATCGCCAAATAAAAAAGAAGAACAGAGAGATGGCTTATTCTTTTTTAACGTTCTCAATTATGTTGGTTTAAATATTTAGTGAAGTTATTTTGCTAATAAAGCGTTGTTATCCATTGGTTATAAATAAGTTTTCATTTTTCTAATTAAAATCACATATCATCTATTTTTTTTACATAGCATGTACAAGAAAGGATGTGGGAGAAACGAATGTTCAGTATGACCATCTTACTTAGCTATATCTTATTAGGATTAACATTAGCTGCTCCGATTGGTCCAGTAAATTCCGCTAGAATTGATAAAGGAATTAAAAATGGCTTTTGGCATGCTTGGATTGTTGGTTTTGGATCCATGCTTGCAGATGGTATTTTTATGATAATGGTATACATAGGAATGGTTCATTTTCTTGAAATAGAAATCATTCAAATATTTCTTTGGCTATTTGGGGGCTTTATTTTGATTTATACGGGGATGGAAAGTATTGTAGGTGCCCAGCATCTTAAATTGGATTCCCTTCGAGGAAAAGATTCTTTGTTTAAATGTTTTTTAACAGGTTTTATCATGTCTATAACAAGTCCATTATCCATTTTATTTTGGTTAGGCATATATGGCTCGATATTAGCAAAAACGGCCCAAGAAAATGGGACTAGTTCTTTATTGATATATAGCAGTATGATTTTTCTTGGTCTTACTTTATGGGATTTGATTGTAGCTGCTTTAACAAACGGCTTTAGACGTTTTCTTACACTTAGAACTTTAAGAGGCATTTCCATTATTTCTGGTGCTTCCTTAGTTATATTTGGCGTGTACTTTGGTTATCAAGGAATGATGAAATTATTCTTTTCCTCATAAAAAGTGTGGGGATGTTGTTTTTCGCAATATCCCCACACTTTTTTAATCAGCTAATCCCCATACGGAAACACTCTTCGCATTAACAGGAAATTCGCCGTATCCATCTTCATCAATTGTCACGCGATCTTTTCTTGTATTTGTAAAATCGATCCATTCTTCACCACTTCGTGATTCACCAACAAACATTTTTTTGTTTCCATCATCCTTATTGGATATAACAACAGCACATCCGGATTTTTCCATTTCAGCTTCTCCATGGCGAACCCAACCAATTATATTTGGATTATCAAAATAGTCATCCTGTTTGCCGTAAGCCTTTTTCTTGCGAACATATAATAAGGGGTCGATGGCTGCCTTTTTTCCATCTATTGGCTCGTCCCCGCTAATTCCAAAATAATCTCCATAAAATATGGTTGGGTAGCCGTCTTTTCGAAGTAAAATAAGGCTGTAGGCAATTTGCTTAAACCAATCTTCTACCCATGATTCTAATGATTCATTTGGCTGTGTATCATGATTATCAACAAATGTTACACAATTAAGAGGATTTTCTTTTACTAACGTTCCCTCGAAAATTGTTGTTAAATCAAAGTTACTTCCTTCCATGGAGGCAGTATGCAATTTATAGTGTAGTGGGACATCAAATAAATCGATTTTGTAATCCATTTGCTCTAAAAATTCCTGACATTCTTGCAGATCAGCTTTCCAAAATTCACCTACGAAATAAAAATCGTCTTTTTCTTTCAGCAAGGAAGTGGCGAATTTTTTTATAAAATCGTGGTTTATATGTTTAATGGCATCTAATCGATAGCCATCACAATTTAGTGTTTCGTAAAGCCATTTTCCCCATGAAATCATTTCATTTTGGACTAGCTCATTATTATAGTCAATGTTTGCAAACATTAAATAGTCATAATTTCCAAATTCATCATCGACGTTTGAATTCCACATTTTATTATCGCCTACAATGCGGAATACCCCTTCTTTTTTTGTCTTATTATCATAATCGGTTCCGTTAAAATGCTGGAAGTTCCACTTAAAGGATGAATAAGTATCTCCTCTTCCTGGAAAAGTGAATTTTGTCCATGCTTCGATATCATGTGGTTCTGATATCTCTTCTTCTCTATTTTCAGGATTTACTTCAATTGCTTTAAATGTTTCTTTCTCATCTGCTGCTGCTTTGTGATTCATTACCACATCCACATAGACTTGAATTCCGACATTATGACATGCCTCAATAGCTTCCAGTAATTCCTTTTTCGTTCCATATTTTGTACGAATACTGCCCTTTTGATCAAATTCCCCTAAATCATATACATCGTAAACGCCATATCCATTGTCTTCATTGGAGGCAGCTTTCGTCACAGGTGGAATCCAAATGGAATCAATACCAGCTTCCTTTAATTCTCCAGCTTTTTCTTTCAATCGGTTCCAATGTTGACCATCGGCGTCTAAATGCCATTCGAAAAATTGCATCAATGTCTGATTTTCCATCTATCATTTCTCCTACTCCATATAATTTGTAGCTTTTCTCACAATAAAAATTATTGAGAAGCTTTCATATGAAGTAATACTACCCAAAAATACTATATTTCAAGCCTACTTGAAATATAGTATTTAAAGAAGTAATTTTATTTAATGGATAGGAAGACATTTCTTATTATTAATAATGAAATTGACTGATTAGATTTTTTAAATGATCAGCTGTTTCAGCAAGTGTAATGGCAGAAGCAGATACTTCCTCAAAGGATGCGAGCTGCTCTTCAGAAGCTGCTGAAATTTCTTCTGATAATTCAGCATTTTGTTTGCTAAATAAAAGTAATGTATCAAAGGTTTCAGAAAGCAATTTAATGTGTTGATACACCTCTTCAGAAGAGATAGTTACTCGATTAATAATCGGCGTCGTTTCATTCATACTAGTGGAAATAGAGTGAAATGCTGATTTGACCGAAGACATAATGGATAGTCCCCCATCTACTTGCTGATGAACACTTTTCATTCGATCTACTGTTGAATGTGTATCCGTTTGAATCCCTTTTATTAGGTGCTCAATTTCTGTGGCAGAGTGTTGCGTAGTTTCCGCTAATGTTCTAATCTCCTCTGCTACTACCGAAAAACCTTTTCCGCTTTCCCCTGCTCTTGCTGCTTCTATTGCAGCATTAAGAGCCAATAAATTCGTTTGGTTTGCAATGGAACTTATCAATTGAATAATTGATTCCACTTCTTTTGAACGCTTATTCAGATCATCAATTTGTTTATCAGACTTATTGACTGATTCCACAATTAGCTGCATTTGTTCTTCTGCTTGATAGATGGCGCGTTCTCCTTCTTTCGCTTTTTCAACTGTCATTGTGCTTAAATTGGACATGGACAACGAGTTTTCTCTAATAAATCCCGTTCTCTCGGTGATCTCTTTCAGCTTAGTAGAATTTGCTTCTATCTGTTGTTTTTGATAATCAGCTTTAGATGCTATTTCTTGGGTAACAGACACTAAATCTTCAACAACCTTCGTTGATGAAGTAGAGCTGATGGTAAGATTCTCACTAGAGGCAGCAACTTGGCTGATACTTTTTTCCATATAGATAATAATGTGCCTTAAACTATCTTGCATTTTCTGAAAGGAAGAAGTTAAATGACCAATTTCGTCTTTCCTTTTAACAATTAGTTTTTGTGTTAAATCACCTTTCCCAACTAGTCCTGCTTTTTCTTTTAATTGATTTAGTGGCTTAAGGATAGATTGGGTATTGAAATAAATAAGAATGGAACCAATGAAAACAAAAAGAATGATGGCCCAAAATGATGCTTTTAAGATTGGAGATGAAGCCTCTGATACTTCTTTTGCATACATGGACCCTGCTATTTTCCAGCCTGTAAGCTTATTGGTGAGATAAGTAAGTTTTTTTTCTTTGTTATCCAAACTATATGTAAAAGTCCCGTATTCTTTCCTATTCATCTGCTCGATATAGTTTTCTGTACCGATTTCTCCAATTTTTTCACTAGGATGTGCCATATAAGCATTATTTTCATCAATAAGGAAAGCATATCCTTTTTTACCTATTGTGACATTGCTCACAATAGATTGTATGGCACTAAGTTTAATCTTTAAACCAATTACTTTATCGCTATCTTTGGTGCTTCCAGCAATCGTAACAACCATTTCATTTGTACTTGCAGATATGTATGGATCAGAAATATAAATTTCTTCAGGGTTCTCTTCTGCTTTAATAAACCATTCACTTGCGGTTGGATCGTAATTATCTGCCATTTGCCTATCTGGCTTTTGTATATATTGTCCTTGCTTTGTAGCATAAAATATGCTGTCAATGTCATCATAAAAATAATAATAGTCTTCTAGTGTAGCAAGTATTTGCTCGTTTGATACAGGTTTACTTTCTTCTCCCCAATCTTTTCGAAGTTTATCCACTTGCTTTATTTTAGTGGATAATTCGCTGTTGATATTTTCGTCTAACCGTTTAACTTGCTGGGAAGCATTGTCCATTATTTCTTCCTCTAGCTGATTTTTGGAATTGAAGTAGGAAAAGCTCCCAATAAAGATAGTTGGAATAAATAATAGAACAAAAAAGCTTGCATAAAGTTTCTTTTTAATCGTCATGCTGTAATGAAATCGCTTTAGTATTTTTCTCATTTTGATTAATAGCTCCTTTACGATTGAGAATAGGACCTATTTATTATAAATGAATCTTTTTCTTCTATATCGAAAGAAGGATAAATGTCATAAAAATGCCTTAATTTAACAAAAAAAACCTTACATTCAAATTAGGTTATCATTTGAATGTAAGGGAAAAGTACTAGTTTTTATTTTTTATAAATTCGGCTTTTATTTCTGCGAGTAATTCTTTATTCGTAAGAATTTCTAAACCTGTAAGAGCCATTGATTTTGCACCTAAAATCATGGCATCTCTACCTTGATCAGACATAGCAGCTTCTCTAAATTCATGAGTATGACAAGCGTATGCCTCATTACAGATTTTTACATAGGGATGAATAGATGGAACTACTTGGCTGACATTGCCCATATCAAGGGATCCTGAACCATCCCGCTGCTCCTGTATTTCAGATGCATCTACGCCTAAATCAACAAGCTGTTTTGTAAATAAATCAGATAAAGTTTGGTTGGTAATCATATCATCATAGGAGAATTCATAGAAACTAGATTTAACTGTAGCACCTGTTTGCAGGGCAGCTCCCTCTGCACATTGTTTTACTTTTTCTACTAATTTATTAACTTCTTCTCTTTTTCCTGCTCGGACATAAAACTGTGCAACAGCATAGTCAGGGACAATATTTGCCGCTTTTCCACCTTCTGTGATTACTCCATGGATACGCGCATCTGACTTTATATGCTGTCTTAGAGCATTGATACTATTAAAGGTCTGTAATACAGCATCTAGTGCATTAATGCCTAAATGCGGGCTTGCTGCAGCATGAGCAGCTTTGCCGAAAAATTCAAATTGGATAGCGTCCATTGCAAGTGAATCGGCGCTCGTCATATAATTATCTAATGGATGGACCATCATTGCCACATCTAGCTCCTCAAAAATTCCTGCTTCTGCCATTGTTACTTTCCCGCCTTTTGTTTCCTCAGCAGGCGTACCGTAAACAATCACTTTTCCTCCTGTTTCGCTTAAAACTTTACTAAGACCAATTCCAGCAGCAATTCCCATAGTCCCGATTAAATTATGTCCACATGCATGACCAAGCTCAGGAAGTGCATCATATTCTGCCATATAGCCGATAACGGGACCATCATTGCCGCTGTCAAAGGTTGCTTTAAAGGCAGTAGGTAAATCACAGATCCCTATTTCAACGTTAAAACCATGCTGTTTTAAGGTATCAGTTAAAATTTCACAAGCTTTAAATTCTTCATGGCCTAACTCAGGATTTTCTCCAATATAAATACTTATATCTTTAAATTTTGCTTCGTTTTCATTAATTGTATCTAGGATGATTTGTTTCATCATTTTCGCACCTTTCTATCTTTCTACAATAATAGTTTACCAATTTTTTATAAAAAAGCTAGAAAAATATGTTTAAAAATAATATCGTTAGTATATTTATACATTAGATTTATAAATATCTTACGATAAATGAAGAAACTGGCTTCGCTTTATTTAAAAGTTGTCGCCAGTTTTGTAATAGATCACTTTATATTTTTCCCATAAAAAATTTCATTCATTTCCTGTGTGAGTTTTGCTGTTATCATCATACGATCATCTTCAGTCAGTTCTTCTTCTTTACAGGCAAATAAATAATTATTTAAATGGAATTGTTTTAACTTGCATTTTGTATGAAATATATTTTCTTGATAGATATTAGCATCAATCATATCAAATTGTGATTTTGCTTCTTCGGGAATATAGTTTTGAATGGAATTGATATCATGATCGATAAATAGTTTATGCCCAAGTATATCACGGGTAAATCCCCTTACACGATAATCTATAATCATTATATCTGTATCAAAAGAGTGGATTAAATAGTTTAGTGCTTTTAATGGCGAAATTTCTCCACACGTCGAAACATCAATATCGGCACGAAATGTACTGATTCCTTCATCTGGATGATATTCAGGATATGTATGGACCGTTATATGGCTTTTGTCGAGATGCATAACAACGGAGCCTGGAAGTGGTCCAGGTGATTCCTTAAATACTTCTTTTGAAGTATCAGCAACTGGTCCCTCAGATACGAGCAGTGTTACACTTGCTCCTTGTGGTTCATAGTCTTGCTTTGCAATATTTAGAACATGTGCGTCAATAATATCGGAAACATTTTTCAAGATTTTTGTCAGCCGCTCAGCGTTATACTGCTCATCGATATATTGAAGATAAGCTTCTCTCTCGCTTTTTGTTCGAGTATAACAGATATCATACATATTAAAGCTCAATGACTTAGTTAAATTGTTAAAACCATGTAATTCTATACGCTGCTGAGGTGTTAAACTCATGTTTATCCCCCTTTTAAACAATTGGTACAGTTATGTTACCCGAACAGATTGGGGAATAACCAAAAAATCACTAATCCTCATTTTTAATAGAAAAGATTAGTGATAAGCTTTATTATTAGAACATACTTAAATCATATTTTTTTGCAAGAATTTCTAATAGTTTTAAGCCCGCAACACTATTGCCTTTGTCATCTAGTGCGGGACCAGAAATGCCAATTCCAAAGCGAGAAGGTACTGCGCCTAAAATTCCGCCGGAAACACCACTTTTTGCAGGGATTCCGACCCGAACAGCGAATTCTCCAGATGCATTATACATGCCGCATGTAACCATAAATGTTTTGCAAATACGAGCTACATGTGCTGGCATTAACTGTTTGTTTGTGACAGGTTCCTTACCATCTAAAGCAAATACGATCCCGATTCGTGCTAAATCTAAACAATTTACTTCGATTGAACATTGCTTTGTATATAAATCCAATAATTCTTCCACATCTTCATTAATGATGCCATGTTGTTTCATAAAGAAACAAAGTGCTCTATTCAAATGCGATGTATCAAATTCTGATTTAGCCACCTCTGCTGAATAACCTATATCACTATTTCCTGATAAGAGCTTAACAAATTCAATGATCTTCTGGAATCGTTCATCGACTGTGTTCCCTTCAATCATATGAGTAACAGCAAGAGCGCCTGCGTTTATCATCGGATTTAATGGCTTCGATGGGTTACTCATTTCTAGTTTTACAATAGAATTAAATGGATCGCCAGTAGGCTCATAGCCAACTTTACTAAAAACATACTCTTCTCCTGATTCAATTAGTGCTAATGCTAAAGTAATGACTTTTGAAATGCTTTGTAAAGTAATTTTCTCATGAATGCAGCCTGCTGAATAACATGTACCATCAGAGTGATAAATAGCTACAGATAAATCATCTGGGTTTGCTTTGCTAAGTGCTGGGATATAATCAGCAACTTTCCCATTATGTGTATATTGTTTTGCTTCTAACAAGATACTTTCTAATTCTTCATTAGATTGACAAGGCATTTTTTCACCAACTTTACGAAAAATTTTTGCATCCCTTTTTATAAAATATAAAAAAGAATTTCTTTATGATAATAGTATATCCTTAGAAACAAAAAATGAAAAAGATTTCTCGTTTATAAATAGTACTTTTCTAACTCAGATGAGGTCAATGGTTTGCTAAAGTAATAACCTTGTACGATATCGCATTGATGTTTAATGAGAAAATCGATTTGATTTTCTGTCTCTACTCCTTCTGCAATGACAAAAAAATTCATATTATGTCCCATATCAATAATGACTTTAGCTAAAGAGCCTTTGTGGATAGGATGGCCTATATCATCAATAAAAGTTTTATCAATTTTAATGGTATCAATAGGCAGTGATGTTAAATAACTTAACGAAGAATAGCCTTTGCCAAAATCATCAATCGATATTTGAAAGCCAAGGTTTTTAATATTAGCTAATTCGATTTGGGCTAATTCAATATTTTGCATAATGCTTTCCGTTATCTCTAACTCGAATTTTTCTGGATTTATTTCTAATCTTGTTATTTCTTTTTGTAGAAAAGGTATGAAATCAGTGTATTGAATTTGACGAGCCGAAATATTGATAGCAAGTTTTAAATCTTTTTTTCCTTCTCTTTCCCATTTCTTTTTCTGCGCAAATGCCTCCGTTATGACCCATTCTCCAATCGATAGTATTAGATTAGATTCCTCAGCAATTGGGATAAATTCATCTGGAGACAAATAGCCGTATACCGGGTGTTTCCAACGTAGCAGAGCTTCGACACCAAATATGCTGCCAGTATAGATATTGATTTGCGGCTGATAGTACAACTCTAGTTCTTTATTGCTAATAGCTCTTCTTAGTGCCATCTCCAATTCCATTTTTCGCGCTCCTTTTTCTGCAATGGAAGCGGAGTAAAATTGAAAATTATTTTTTCCCTGGTCTTTGGCAACATACATCGCTGTATCGGCATTTTTTATTAATGATTCTTGATCTTTTCCGTCTAATGGATACATACTGATACCGATACTTGGTGTCACGAAAAATTCGTCATCTTTCACTACAATAGGATAAGAAAAGTGGTTTATTATTTTTTGGGCAGTCTCAGCTGTTTCTAATTTTGTTTTATTCTCTAATAGGATTAAAAATTCATCTCCCCCCAGGCGAGCAACAAAATCATTTTTTTCGATAGCTGATTGCAAAATAGTAGATACTTCTTGTAAAATGATATCTCCTATCCCATGTCCTTTCGTATCATTTATTCGTTTAAATTGATCCAAGTCTAAAAACAATATAGACATTCTTTCCACTTCTTGGTTATAGAGTCGATCATTTAAATGATGCATACAACTGTTTCGATTTGGTAATTTTGTTAGCGTATCTGTGAAAGCTAGTTCTTTAATTTTTAATTCCGCCTGTTTCCGGGATGTAATATCTCTTCCAACAACCAAAACAGCTTCTTGTCCGCCAAAAAGAATTGGCATGCAATTGATTTCCAAAAATACGTTTTTCGTTAATTCTTTCGTCAATTCAATTTCCATCTCAACGACATTTTGGTTTAACTTTTTGCTTTTCTTATATTGTTGCACAATATTTTGATAAGTATCTGCAAAAAGTAAATCGCTTATGGCTAGTCCCTGTAAAGAACTATAGTCTTTACCTAACATTTTGGTGCCAGCCTTATTTATATATTGAAACTTGTAATCAACTACTACTGCAATAATATCTGGTGAAATATCGACCAGTTTACTGAATTTATCTTCGTTTTCTTTGCTATCCGTTATATCAATTAACACGCTTGTAAACTCGGTCATTTCCCCAGTTGTTTTATCAAATACAGCGATTCCTCTATCTTTTATCCAGCGGATTTTTCCATCTGGTTTAATAATACGATAAGTGCTGACAACGACATCTTGATGGGTTAAAAGCTCTGCTCGTTCCGTCAAAACTTCTTGATCAGCTGGGTGGATTACATCTTTCCACAAATTGTAATTTTTATAAAATGCCTCTGCTGAATAACCATAAATAGCTTCAATTCCAGCTGTTACCATTAATTTATTTGTTTTCAAATCATGAAACCAAATCGCAATGTCCAGTGTGTCAAAAATAGACTGTAATTTTTTATTGCTTTGAGCAAATTCGCCAAGTACATAGGTGAACTTTTTTATTAATTGATAAAAAACATATAGTAAGCCACTAGTAATAATTAATTGCAGTAGAATAAAAAGCTCTTTATTTATAGAAGCAGCAAAGATATTTAAAATTACAGATAAAAGTACAAAAAAACAAATGGCTACCATCCATTTTGTTTCACTGTGTTTATAATCCATAGAAGAACTCCTTACGTTTATTTATGTCAAGAAAATTTTTATTAAAATTATTACTAGGTAATATAACAAAAATACTTCTCCCTTACTATCCATAATTCCATAAAGTTAAACTATTGACAATAAGTTTTTAAGTATACGTATACATAGAATACACTTATTAGGATTCGTTTATAATTTTTATTTGAGAAATCTATTTATTGGGGAAAGATAGTGTGGATATATGCAAAATGGGAATGGACATGGGAATAAGAACAAATCTAAATCTTTTTATAGTCACTTCCATTTTTAAAATATAAGTCAGATGGAAAATCAATTTTCAAATGAATAAAAAACCCAAACAATCATACGAAATAACACAGCAAGATTCGTAGATTATTTGGGTATAGCTTTGACAGGAAAATTAGTTTAAACCATTCTATCTTAATTTAGATTCGGTGCTTCCACATGAACGCGGGGCGTATTCCAGGTGTCAAACCATTTTTTGGTTGCAGCTATAATTATGATAACCCCTAATATTAGCATGATGATTGATAGTACGGCATTAAGCACATTATAACCTGACGCTTCTGGGTTTAAATAAACGTTTTTAACCATCCACACCCCAGCATAATTTACTGTTACAAATAAATATGCCATCGGTATAAGACAAGTCAGCATATATCTACGTTTATCAGCCACTTTTAAAATAACGGTTGCTCCAACAATCAGCCCGATCGTTGCCATGAGCTGATTTGAGACACCGAATAGTGCCCATACCGAGCTAATATCTCCTGAAAATAAGAGATATCCCCACATTAAACATGCTAATGCACTTGCGAAAATAGAACCAGGCAGCCAATCCACTCTTTTTAGTGGTTTGTAGAACTCACCAAGAAAATCTTGAATTAAATAGCGTGCAGTTCTCGTCCCTGCATCAATGGCTGTTAATATAAAGACCGCTTCAAACATAATCACAAATTGGAAGAAATAAGATGCTAGATGGGAGAACCAAGAAATTTCTGTGAAAATATAAGACATTCCAACTGCTAATGTAACTGCCCCTCCCGTTCTTCCTTCTAAATCAATGCCGATTTCACGACTTAATTCTGGTAAGTTTGATACACTCATGCCAAGTGTTCGAAATACTTCTGGGCTAGAATTGATCGCGAAATAATCTCCGGGATGAAGAGCAGTTGCAGCAATAAGTGCCATAATCCCTACTAAACATTCGACGAGCATCGCACCAAAACCAACTACTTTAATATCAGTCCACTTATCAAGCATCTTTGGTGTTGTGCCAGAGCCGACAAAGGCATGAAATCCGGAAATAGCACCACATGCAATCGTAATGGAAATAAACGGCCATACTGGTCCTGCGATAACTGGTCCCCCTCCATTTACAAATTCCGTAAATGCAGGAAATTCAATAGCAGGGTTAATAATAAATACACCAATAATAAGGGCGATAAATACACCGATTTTCATAAAGCTACTTAAATAATCTCGCGGTGCCAATAACAGCCATACAGGTAGAGCAGCTGCAAAGAATGCATAAATAGGAAGAATAATAGCTAATGTTTTTGTATCAAGAGTTAACCAATCTCCCATTACGGTGTCTTGGATCATCGGTCCTACAAATACACCTATCATTAACAGAATAAATCCAATGGTTGTGCATAGTTTGAGATTACCTGTTTTTTTATAAAATATGCCTACACCCATTGCAATTGGGATAGTAATTCCTACCGAGAATGTCCCCCATGGATTTCTTTCTAAAGCATGTAGAACTACCATCGATAAACCAGCCATGGTAATGGTGATAATAAATAACATAGCAAGTCCTGTGCAAAAACCTGCAACGGGGCCAAGTTCTTCCTTTGCTACTTCAGATAATGATTTTCCTTTTTTTCTCATACTCGCAAATAATACGACCGCATCATGTACAGCCCCTCCGATAACAGCCCCAATCAACAGCCAAATCAATCCAGGCAAATAACCAAACTGTGCAGCAAGAATAGGTCCTACAAGGGGACCAGCTGCCGCTATTGCTGCGAAATGGTGTCCAAAGGTCACCCATTTATTGGTCGGTACATAGTCTTTTCCGTCATTAAGTTCATGTGCTGGAGTTTTTTCTTTATCGTTAAGCTTTAATACTTTTACAGCCATAAAAGTCCCATATAACCGATAAGCAATCATTAAAATACAAGCAGATGCAATAACGATTGTAACCGCATTCATTTTATCTACCTCCTTTAATGGTTTTATTATAAAAAATGAAAAGGATAAAAAAGCGTTTTCAAGGTAAAATGCATAGAAAACTAGCTGAAATGCAAAAATGACTGGATAAAATACAATATCCAGTCTGTATATATAACAATTAAAATTACTTAAAATCCGAATAATTGTTTAATCTCTTTTGTATAGTTTCTACTTAAAGGCACTTTTTCGCCATTATTCATGCATAGTAAATACGTAGAATTAAACCATGGTTCGATTTCACAAATTTTTTCTTTATTAACTAAAAAAGACCGATGTACTTTCATAATGGGACTATTTACTAACTTTTGCTCTAATTGCGTTAATGTAAAAGTAATGACCAATTCCTCTTCTTCTGTAATTAGCAATGTTTTGCCATTTTGTGCACTTATATAGACGATTTTATCTAAATCAATAATCTTTATTTTGTCATTGGCTGTGACGGCTAACTTATTACTTTGAAGAGACGGTTTGCTTGGCGCTTTTCCTTGTGTTTCTTCTTTAGTTTCGCTCCGCTGATTCTGGATCTTTAAAATCGTTTGATTAATTCGTTCTTCTTCAAACGGTTTTAATATATAATCGACAGCATTTACGTCAAAAGCTTGAAGTGCATATTCATCATATGCAGTTGCAAAGACAATTTCCGGGCGATTTGCGGTATGCTTTAACTGTTCCGCTAAATTCATTCCATTATCTTCCCCAAGTTGAATATCTAAGAAAATAACGTCTATTTTTTGATTATCAATTATGTACAGAGCTGTTTCCAAATCATCACATTCGGCCACTATCTCTATTTTGCTGCTTCTTTTCAAGAGATATTTTAATTCATCTCTTGCTAATGGTTCGTCTTCGACAATTAATGCTTTAATCATCTACTTCCCTCCATATGCTTGGTTCCTTAGAAGGCAATGTAATCATCACCTTTGTTCCTCTATTCCATTCACTTTCAATGGTGAATTTGCCTTTCTCCGCATATAACTTTTTCACTCGTTCCTGAATATTCCAAAGTGCCGTACCTGTTCCTGTACTGGAGGATATATTTTTTTGCCCAATCATGTATAGAGTGTCCTCACTCATGCCTTTCCCATCGTCTTCTGTAATTAATACCATCCTATCTTTCTCTCTATATGCACATATCGTGATGGTCCCAACTGTACCCTTGGAAAAACCGTGACGAATGGAGTTTTCTACTAGAGGTTGTAATGTAAACGGCGGAATAAGGACTTTTTTTAATTCCGGCTCTATGGACTCTTTTATAATAAACTTATTGGGAAATCTCGCTTCTTCTAATGCTAAAAAGGCATGAACATGCTCTAATTCTTGACTTAAAGGGATCAGCATATTTTTAGCCCCTTGTATGTTGCTGCGGAAATAAGTAGATAATCTTTGGATCATCTGCCGCGCTTTTTCTCCATCTGTACGAATTAGCGCAGATATGGTGTTCATACTGTTAAAAAGAAAATGAGGATGAACTTGTGCTTGCAATGCTTTAATTTCTGCATCCTTCCATAATTTTTGTTGTAATTCTGCTTCTGCTAATTCAAGCTGTAAAGAAAATAACTTGCTTAACCCTTCTGCCAAAGTATATTCTACTAATTGAATATTTTTGGGATTGGCAAAATATAATTTAAGAGTGCCGACAGTTTTATTATTTGCTTTCAATGGTAACAAAATGGCAGCGTGCAACGGACATGCTTGATTGCTGCATTGAATCTCGTCTTTCTTTTTCGCTATAAGAATATTTCCTTCCCTTAACACTTTTTCTGTTAGTTTGGTAGAAGTTTTCTCTAATGGGATATGATGATCTCCGCCGAGCCCCTCATGTGCCAAAACAATGGATCGATTCGTTATGGATACTGCATCAGCATTAGTAGCTTTTAGCATAATTTTAGCAACTTGCTTGCTAGATTCAGGATTTAGTCCTTGACGAAAGTAAGCAAGCGTAGATTGAGCAATATTTAAAGCAATATTCGTTTGTGCTGCTTTCGTTTTTTCTTCCTCTAACAGAATATTTTGAATGATATAGATGAAAATCAGCATTCCAAACCCATTAATGACAATCATTGGAAAAGCAATGATTTTGACAAGTTCGAATGCAAGCTCAAAAGGGACAGCAATTAAAAGGATAAATAGCATTTGAATAATTTCCATGGTGATGCCGATAATCACTGCTTTGCTTGCGGAATCCTGTTTAATGGAGTATTTCCTCCCAAGCAGTCCAGTCAATAATCCAGCAGCAATGGTAGATAATCCACAAGCTAGTGCAGTGAATCCACCTAAAGTTAATCGGTGAAGGCCAGCTATTAATCCTACTCCCAGGCCAACTAATGGGCCACCAATCATTCCACCAATGGCTACCCCCATAATTCTTGTGTTAGCAATAGCACTTGAAACATCTAATTCATGCTGCCATGTATGGGTGCTAATACTTCCTTTTAATATTTCGACTCCAGTATAATTACTAATTATTCCGAAGACGCCAAAGATAAGAATTAACGATAGTTTATCGTGCCATTGTGACTCATGATGAATAATCGATCGGAAAATCTTTATTCTCGATAATAAGAAGGCAAAAATAACTAAAATACCGACTCGTTCAATCATTAGTGGAAGTAATTGCAGCAATTTATTTCCCCTCCCTATTTTACTCAACATCATTATAGTAAATTCCTAGATTTATAGAAAGCCTTTTCAAACATATTGTGGAGATCTGTCAGCATTTTCGTTTCGATCCCTTCCTGTGATATGATTATTTAATAGTTGTGAAAGGTTGGATGAAAATATGGCAGCAAAAAAATATTATGTAGTATGGAATGGTAGAAAAACAGGGATTTTCTCTACTTGGGCGGAATGTGAAAAGCAAACAAAAGGTTTTAAAGGAGCTTCTTTTAAGTCATTTCCTACTTTGGAGGAAGCAGAAAAAGCCTTTAAGCAAGATGGAAATATATCAAAATCAGCATCCAAAAGTTCTTCCGCTCAAAAACAATCTAATCAAACATTGGCGGCGATTGAGGAAAATAGCATTTCTGTTGATGCGGCATGTAGTGGTAATCCTGGAATGATGGAATATCAAGGCGTTGATACGAAAACAGGAGAAGTTCTTTTCCATTATGGTCCAGTATTCGGTACGAATAATATTGGCGAATTTTTAGGAATTGTACATGCATTAAGTCTTTTGCAAAAACAAGGCAAGAACACCACCATATACAGTGATAGTATGACGGCGTTAGCTTGGGTACGTAATAAAAAGGCTAATACAACATTAGTAAGAGATAAGCGTACAGAAGAATTGTGGCAATTAATTGAGCGTGCCGAAAAATGGCTGAAGCAAAATAACTATTCAAATAAAATTCTAAAATGGGATACGAATAAGTATGGTGAAATCAAAGCAGACTTCGGTCGTAAGTAAGGCTGTTGTTAATAATTATATTGTTTTGAGAACTTGGAGGTTTTCCAAGTTCTTTTTCTTCATTAAACATTCTTGTCACTTAAAGCTTAAATTGAATATTATTAATAAATAGATATTTTATTTAATTTACTAATTATTCACATTGATCTGATAGTATTATAGAATAGGTATAGAAAATAACTAGTTTATAAGTTTATTTACATAGGAGTGAATTTTTTGAAAAAGAAAGTATATTTTAATCATGATGCCGGAATTGATGATTTAGTTTCTCTGTTTCTTCTCTTACAAATGGATGAAGTAGACTTAATTGGTGTATCAGTTATCCCAGCAGATGGCTATTTAGAACCAGGCATCAGTGCAAGTAGAAAGATTATTGATCGATTTGGTCAAGGACCAGTAGAAGTTGCTAGATCTAATTCTCGCGGGGTTAATCCATTTCCGAAAGAATGGAGAATGCACACGTTTTATGTGGATGCCTTGCCGATTTTAAATGAAAGCGGTGAAATAAATACCCCTGAAAGTGAACTTCCAGCACATGAACATTTAATTAAAACAGTAAGGGGAAATCCCGATAAAACAACACTCTTATTTACTGGACCGCTGACAGATTTAGCAAGAGCACTTGAAATCGCTCCAGATATTCAAGAAAAAATTGAAAAATTAGTCTGGATGGGTGGAACATTTTTAGAGGTTGGTAATGTACAGGAACCAGAACATGATGGAACTGCTGAATGGAATGCTTTTTGGGATCCTTGGGCAGTTGCAGCTGTTTGGGCTAGTGATTTACAGATTGAAATGGTAGCGCTAGAAAGTACGAATCAAGTTCCACTAACCCTCTCTGTCCGCAATCATTGGGCATCATTAAGAAAATTTACAGGGATTGATTTTGTTGGTCAATGCTATGCTGCATGTCCTCCTCTTGTTCATGTAGAAACGAACTCTACCTATTATCTTTGGGATGTACTAACAACAGCAACGATTGGAAAAAAAGAACTAGTTAAAATGAAAGAAGTTAAATCAATTGCTTTAACAGAAGCGCCGTCCCAAGGGAGAACCTTAATAAGTGACAATGGCCGGGCTGTTTCTGTTGTATATGATGTAAAGAGAGATGACTTTTTCGCATACATTACCGACTTAGCAAAAATGGCGAAAAATAATTTATAAAAAATATCCGTTCCTATTTGAAAAAATAGGAACGGATATTTCAAAGCAGCCACCTCAATATTCTGCCAATGTTTCCATTATCTTATCCTCAATCTTTTTTCCCTTATCTTCATCCGTTAGATGGTTCAATAAAATAGAAAAAATATATTTCTTGCCTGTTTTGCTTTCCATGTAGCCAGATAATGAACTTACAGAGGTAAGTGTCCCCGTTTTTGCGAGGATTTTTCCTTTAGTATTCTCAGAATTCAATCGATGGCGCAGTGTTCCGCCAATCATTTTTTCCTCGTGACCTGATACAGGTAATGATTGACTAAATGAGGGAAACCATGGTTGTGCTTGTACTTCATATAAAAACAAACTTAAGTCGTTTGCTGAAATAAAATCTATAGGCGATATACCGGACCCATCTCGAATAACCATCTTAGTTGGATCAAGATGAAAAGCCACTAATTCTTCTTCTAAGGCCTCGAGTCCTTTTGCAAAGCTACCTTCTCCTTTTTTGACTACTCCCAATTCCTTGATTAATGTCTCAGCAATTGTATTATTACTTAATTTCAGCAATGGAAGTAGCAATTCACGGAGAGGAATCGAAGAATGAGTGGTAAGGATAGAAGCAATTTGTGGTGTTCTTCCTTTTTTGACCACCCCTTTCCACTGTATTCCTTCTTTCTTTAAAGCTTGTTGAAACACATCTAATGTATAGCTTGTAGGATCATGAACAGATACCCACTCTTTTTTTAAGGAATCGTCAATTGGAAGGCTTCCTGTTATTGTTACTACTTTACTGTTATGTTCTCTGTTAACTTTTAAACTTGCAGCAGATTCTTTATCTGCTGTTATACCATTATTGACAATTTTAATTTCGCTTGTTCTTGGCAAAGTATTGATTATGACGGGTTCATTTTTTTTCTTACCAGGTTTTATTTCAAGCAATACAGTACCTGCGTCATATTCTTTATCTGGTGATAGTGTTAAAGCGGAAATTGGGGCCCCGTAATAGGTAGATTCATCACTCCATGCCAAATCACTTGAAAAAGGAATGTTGTCATACCAGGAGTCATCGCCTATTATATCTCCATCTATATAGCTAATCCCTTTCCTTTTAATTTCTTTCGAGAGTTTTGCTAAATCAGAGGCTAAAAGGCTTGTATCCCCATTTCCTTTTATGTATAAGTTTCCTTTTAAATGAGCATCTTCTACTCTTCCATCTCCATAAATTTCTGTAATAAATTGATAGTCTTCTCCTAAAATGTTCAATGCTGCTGCTGAAGTTAGTAACTTCATATTAGAAGCTGGCGTTAGTCGTAAATCGGCCATATGTTCATAAACAATTTTCCCTGTTTCTTGTTCGCGAATGCTAATTCCTGCTAAACTTCCTTTTAGTTCTGGTTCTATATTTAACAGTGATTCAAGTGCCGTGGACAATGTAGCTTTTTTATGATCTTCTGCTGCGAATACTTTCGGTGAAAATGTGTTAGGTGTGCTTCCAGACAAGAATATAGAGAATAACATTACTACTATTATTCCCTTTTTCCATAAAGTCATCTTCTCACTCCTTATACTTCTCCTTGATAAAAGTGCGTTGAGTTGTTAAAAGTATATTATGTCCAGGAATTGCAGAATTATCCGCATGAATAATTAAAACTGACAACCTGGACAATAAAAACACTTTTTAGAAGATACTTTTATAAATACTATTTTGTGCTGACACCTTGGACATATTTCTCCTTCTCTGTCATATACTTTGCAAAGCTTATCATATCCTCCGGTTTTTTTATCCCCTATATAAAGGGGATGCTCCATATAACCACCCATATGAGTTGCCGCTCTTAATATTTTCAGTATGGAATTATAGAGCTTATTTAGCTCCATTTCTTTTAAATCCTCTAGTTTCCGAGTCGGTAAGATTTGCGCATCAAAGCAGATTTCATCGGAGTAACAATTGCCAATACCTGAGATAAAATGTTGATCGACTAATTTAAGCTTTATTGTCCCCTTCCTAGAGTTAATGATGTTTTGAAAGCTGTTTTCAGTAAAATGAGGTTCAATAGGATCTGGACCTAAGTCGTTCAGCCTTTCTTTACATTCTTCAAGAGTTAGTAAATGTAGATAACCTAATCGGAGTCCAATAAAATACAAGTGATTTTCTCCAAATGTTAGTTGGATTTGAATGGTTCTATTTGGTTTTTCTTTTTCGGTTCCAAAAAACATCCATCCACCTAACATTAAATGCAATAGAAGAACCTTTTGATTGTTTAAGTAAAAGAGTAGATGTTTCGCACGCCTTTCCACGCGAAGAATAGTAGTATTCACTAATTGATTCTCAAATGATTGTTTCGTAATATTAATGGACTTTTCTCGGTTAACGGCTATCGAGGTAATGGGTTGAGTGGTAATCAATTTATTTAATAAGATTTTATAGTTTTCCATTTCTGGCAATTCCGGCATTTATTCATTCTCTCCTTTTTATTTCCTCCCTTATTTTTGCCAAAACCATGAAAAACTATTTATGACACTTTATGATCAATATGTAAAGTTTGTAAATCCTTTATTTAGATGAGAAACTTGCTCGTATTCAACATCCAGACTAACTACTGGGTTCGTTGTTTCTCTTCCTCTTATAAATTACTCACCTGTAACCCCTATTCTTTCTTGAAGTATCATATATTCGCAGTTATACAAGATTTACGTCCCAACCAGTCTCAAACACTTTCTGCAAGCAGGGGGGCTGACAGTTTAGTTGAGGGTTCAATGGCTCATGCCCCCGTACGTCCTGCTATGGCTACTGATATAAAAGATTTTGTTAATAAAAGGTCAACCATTAAAACTGGTTAACCTTATAATACGTACGCACCCATTTCTTTAAGTACATTTTTTCAGAAACGTTGTCTTTTCCGTCCATTCTACTTTAAATTTCTTGGGTTATTTCTCTTAAAAATTGCTTCCTCTTCTCATCTGTTGTTAAGTTAACTCTAGAAAAATGAATCCATTTAGTGTATTCGTTTTTAACTCCCAGGTCAGCTAAAGTTCGGTTAATGAAAACTCCTTGAATAGCATTGCCTCCTTCAGATTCAATATAATCTTTATCCGTTGTAGAAGTTGAAATCACAGTTGTTTTTTCTATATTTGTCAATAACCCTTTCAAAGCACCTGTTGTTTTATCCTCTAGAAAAGCGAATCCGCTCAACATCACTTTATCAATAAACCCTTTTAGAATAGCAGGTAAGTCCCACCACCAGACAGGAAATATAAAAATCAACTCAGTTGCCTGACTCAATTTTTTTTGATAGTCCTTAACTAATTCGTAAGGTGTTTCTCCTCTATTAAATTGCGCCAATTCTGCTGCTGTAAATACGGGATTAAACCCGTCTTTATAAAGATCGATCACTTGAAATGTTTCTTTCTTAGCTTCTAAGTCTTTCATGATAGAAGTTAAGATTGCATGATTATAGCTTCCTTCCCATGGATGTGCATAGACAATTGTTTTCATTACTAGTTCACCCTTCTCCCTTTTTTGCATTATATTTTGATGTACATTCATCTTATTGTATGCTATATATTTTTACAAGTACGGTAATTAAAGTGCGATACTAACCTAAAGGAGAGTGCATAATGGAAAGAGAATCTTATCTATTTGAAGGGAATTTGAAGGATACTGGTTTTGGATATACTTTGTCATTAATTGGTGGAAAATACAAAATGACAGTTTTATATGCTTTATATTTAAACAATAACCCTATTCGCTATAACCAGTTGAAACGGAGGCTTGGCAATATTTCTTTTAAAACACTAACCAATACATTAAAGGAACTAGAGAGTGATCAACTAATTAATCGGAAGGAATATCCTCAAGTGCCTCCAAAAGTAGAATATTCTTTATCAGATAAGGGTTTGTCACTGATTCCTGTATTAGATGCAATTTGCTATTGGGGGGAAGAACAATTGGATAAAAGGAAGGAAGTCACGATGAAAGGGAACAATAACTAAATAAAGCTGTCTGGTCAGCAGCTGTAGATTTATTTTGCATAGTCTTAAACAATAAACATACTCAGGATTATGAAAAAGAATTGATCATTTACAAGCTGCTGTTTATTGTTTAATAACAAGCAAACAACAGTGCCTTTTACTAGAGTATTAATAAATTGAATATATGAAGTTATTTTAGGTGAAAATACCAATGTTTATAATGTAGAAAGTATATTTTCGGAGGTTGTTTTACGAAAGGAAATGGAAAATGTATGTTTAAGTGTTGTTTAAACCAGGGGTTTCTTCTATTGTCTCAGCCACACAAAGAATGCAAATTATGTTAACCTAATCTTTCGCGTTAATATCTGAGCAAAAAGGTAGCTTGGCTACCTTTTTGATTAACACTCATTAATAAAATAAGTTAGTCTCTTATAACTGTAAACTCATAGTAATTGTCCTGATGTTAAATCCCAATTTCTCATACAGTTTAATTGCGTGATTCCCTGAAAATGCACTTAGACGGATTTCTGAATATCCATCTTGTTTTAGATGGTCAATACCTGCTCTCATTAACAGTTTGGAGATTCCTTTCCCTCTGAATTCTTCTATAACAAATAGCTCGTAAATAAATCCATTCATCCTATCAGTAAATTGGTCTTTGCTTGTCCCTATAAAAATCCAGCCCATTATTTTGTTGTTTTTTGTGGCTATTAAATAGTAGCTTCCTTTTTCCAAAAGTGGTTTAACAAGCTGGTCAATTTTTTCCTTCGTAGTTTCAACTTGTCCTAAAGTACCATCAAAAATAGCTTGTGGCGAAAGAGATAATACCATTTTTAATTCAAGATCATTAGGTTTTCTAATATCCATTAATTGCATCAGTCCTTTCATTTTCTTTTATTCAAGTGTAGCATAAATATTCTTAAGGCTATTATGCTACACTTGAATTCTAATTGAGCTTACCTGTCATATTTGTGCATATGAAATCTTCTCTTCACTTATTACAGGAATGAGCCTGTTAGTAATAGTGCAAAAATAGCATATTACTCGAGCTCCCCAGACTTCTCTTTTTCTGCAATTATTGAATATTTAAGAATCCTAACATGATTGAAAAAGATAATATGCTGCAACTCTTTTTATTAATCCGTTATAAACTTGTTAACTAATTCATAACATCGTTCTTTGGTTAATTCGTAAGATGATATATAATAAGCAACCCACTCATTGGTTTTTCCAGCATATTTTTGTCTCTCTTTATCTGCCTCAGCTTCTTTCTGTTCTATCCATTTGATTTCTTCCATTTGTAAACTCTCCAATGTCTTAGGAGATAACTCTTTCTTTAGTAAATCATATATCCTATTTAAAGCAATGTCATACTTCTCATCAGAAATTCCATAATAGTTTTTCATGGCATTAGTTGTACCTGTATCTGAATATTTTTTATCTGGTAAGGAATCCAGTTCTCTCTGGATGCTATCTAGTCTCTCTAAAAACTCTTGTCTACTTCCCTCTATTTTGTCGGGTAAGGCAGTAAGTTCTTTTTGAATATTATCTAAAACCTCTTCCCTTTTTTTGTTCATTTTATCTGGTGTGCTTGTTTCTGGCTTAATTTCATTTTCCTTTACTTCACTAATTGAATTTGTCGAAAATTCTTTGTCTGAATTATTATTTGGTTCAATATGATCTTCTTTCTCCGGATTGTTAATACTATTTTCATCAGTTTCTGAATCATTAAATGTATCCGTATTACTTGATGTATTATTTGGTTCAGACTTATTATTGTTTGAATCATCAATAGATGATTTGCTACAAGCTGTTATGCCTAGTAAAAAAACGATGAATAGGGTTATTGAAATTTTCTTCATACTTCCAACTCCATTTTCTGTTTAAAATAAATCACACTAAGTATTGGGCTTTCTCTCTACTTAATAGGCAAATAGCCACTTCTTTAGGTCTACCTCTATAAATAACAGATTATCAACAATGATTTGCCTTCTTCAACACGACTGCGCATGATAACAGAAATGCTTTTCTTTAATTTAAGAAAGCACCCGATAGTTTTTTGTTTTTTAAATTATAGAAAAACTAACAGATAGATTAAATTGTGTTAGTTTTTCTATTTTTTGTTAAAACGAGCCTTGTAATATATATAATAGGAATCAATAGAAATGCCAGTGACATTATGTTTGATTTACTATAAAACCATAAATAAAAATTACTGTACAAATAGCTAGGATAATAAGAGTGATTCTTTCTAATAAAGATAACTTCATGGTTTACACGCCGCCCTTGCCTATTTTAGATGTAAATATGGTGAAATAGGATAAATATATATGCTTAGTACTACTAAGATTGTTTTTTAAAAAGTTCCCGTTATTTATTAGTTAATATATGTATTGTGCTCCAACGCAAGTTTCTTAAGGTTAGAAATAGTTTCTTCCAATGTTTTAACTGGCATATATCCTAATCCTTTGATTTTTTTATTAGAATAAATTGGACGTTCTAATCTGCGCTCTGGTAGTATATATTTTTTACCTATAGCATTTATTAATTCTAATCTATATTCTTTATCAGGATAGTTTCCATCAATTGCATTATAAATTTCACCACTAATACCCTTTAATATAGCGACAAAAATCATTTCAATCAAATTATCTCTATGTACCCATGGTATAAGGTCATCTGGATTTACCCAGTTAACAATGTCGGTATTTATCATCCGTTCAACTTGTCTATCACCCCAATAGGAGTTTTTCTCTGCACAAATCGCTCCAGGTCTTAAAATGATTAAGCCGAGTCCATTATTTTTATACTTATTAAGAATTCTTTCAGAATGAGCTTTAGTCTTAATATATACTTCCGGATGACTTTCTGTAATTGGTAAATTTTCATCAAAATATCCCTCTGTTGGCTCGCCATAAACGGATAAAGTTGATATATGTACAAATCTCTTTATACCTAATTCTATTGCTACGCTCGCTAAATTTTCCACACCAATTACATTTGAATTCATCGCTTTCTCTAAATCCTCGCCTAAATAAGCCGCACAATGAATAATAATATCAATATCTTTAGCTGCTTCTACTAATGAACCTCGATTAGTAAGTTCTCCTATAATTGGTTCTATGCCGATTTCTTTCATTTCTTTATAACTCTTTTCGTCTCTTACTAACCCTTTGACCATTGCACCTTCCTTTAAATATCTTTTTGCAACCTCACCACCTAAAGTCCCTGTTACTCCTGTAATCAATATCTTTATATCAATTATTGACATTCAAATCTTCCTTCCTATTTTAATATTTACCTGTAAGAAGAAAAAGCTTCTTCACTAACCAGTAGTACAAAAAAATATATCTAAACTCAAAGCAGAACTATCTTCTAAGCTATAGCTCTTTAACTATTTCTAACTAAATATAACAAAATATTCTAATTTGAGTAGTAAGTATAAAGCAAGTTTATTTCCTATGGTAGTATAAATTAACTGTTTTCATTATTTCTTGTGGTGAATCAGCTAAATTAATGATTAATGATTGCTTTACAATTGCAAGAAATCTCCAAAGTATTCATAAACATAAAGAAGATTGCTAAAACCTAAAAGTAAATAATTCTCCACAAGCGAAACGGGACCAATTGTTTTATACCACCTAGGAAAATTAGAGACTATGAAGAAGAGAGAGGAATATTACCCTTAAAATTGAAACTTATCTATCCTATTATTCGTAGATAGATTACAAATAGAAAATGAGGGAGATTGTCTTGAAAATGACACTATGGATTACAATAGGTATTATCGTTTTGCTAAGTTTCATGATCGGAATGGGAATTTATATGTTTAAGAAGGAAATTAACAAGGAAGATCCTGATTATATTTTTCAATTTATTAAGGAAAATGCAAAAAGTGAAAGAGTTGCGCTTTCGATCAACTATAATAAACAAAAGTGGGTAAAAGTTAATCAAAATAAACAGTTACCTTTAGCAAGCACCGTTAAAATTATTATCGCCATGGAATATGCACGACAGGCAGCAGAGGGGAAAATTGATCCGTTGCAGGAAGTTAGTTTAGAGGAACTAAACAGCTTTTATATTCCTAAAACAGATGGTGGAGCACATGAAGCTTGGATTGCTAACCTAAACGATGGTAAAGAGACAGATAAAGTTCATTTAAGTGAAGTAGCTAAGGGAATGATTGCTTACAGCTCAAATGCAAATACCGAATACTTAATTCATGTGCTAGGGCTTGAAAATATTAATACTTCTCTAGAAAGCCTAGGGATTTCAAATCATGAACCTTTGTATCCGATAGTAAGTGCGTTGTTTATCCCTACCCAGCTAATGAAGGAGCA
Source organism: Niallia circulans (assembly GCF_003726095.1). Lineage (NCBI taxonomy): Bacteria > Bacillati > Bacillota > Bacilli > Caryophanales > Bacillaceae > Niallia > Niallia circulans. Next base: position 1,321,255 of record NZ_CP026031.1, on the reverse strand, counting down.
AAATATAACTAAACAAGAAATGCTCGAAGTAATGAAAAGTATGGATATTTCTGAATATCGTAAAAGAGCGATGGATATACACAATAAATGGCTGAACCACCCTCCAGCTGCTGAAGAAAAAAAACAAATAGTGAATACTTTAGACATGGATGTTCAAAGAATATGGTCTAATCGTTTACCGCGATCAACTTCAGAGGATTATGTCTATATTATGGAAAAACTAAATAACAAAACATATTTTGATGAAAACACCTATAAATATCTTGATCCAGTAATGGAACAGTTAATGGAAAATCCAAACAATCGAAAATGGCTTGTTCATGCAGGGCAAAAGGGTGGATCTACTGCATTTATTATTACAACGGCAATGTATGCTACAGATAAAGACGGTAACCAGACTGAGTTGGCCTTTTTTGCAAATGATTTGACTTCATTTGAACAAACAAAACTATCTCGAAATTTGAATGGCTTTAAACTGAAATTTTTAAAAGACGCTGAATTCCGAGCACTAATACAAAAAGAATTATCTGCTCTAGAAAGTCGAATTCCTTAATGTTGATAGGAATTCGACTTTCTAGATTGTAACTTACTTCGTATGATATCCTCATTTAGTCGGCAGATCCCATTATGTTCTTAAAATATTAATTACTCCTGCCAAATCTAGATAAGAGAGTTTAGTGTTTTTCTTTAACATATTCTACAAGAAGTTTAGAATCTTCTTAAGTTAAATTCTCTCAGATTCAATCTGTTTAAGAGAATCCATAGCCTGTGGGGATAAGACATTTGGAGAATAATTCTAAATGATGCATGAATGTAATTGCAGGCACTCTCTTAATCGGATAAACCAAAACCCATAGTTTAGCAGGAAGGTTAATTCTCTTAAGCTATGGGGATGGATACTATTTTATTTCGTTAACTCAGGGTTGTTTCTCAATCCGATAACCAAGAGCTTCAATTGCATATTCAATGCCTTGTTCTAATGTCGCAAAGGTATGGATATATTTTAAATCAACGCCTGATTGAATAATTTGCACACTTAAATGTGGATTAATCCCTACGAGGATGCATTCCCCGCCAATTAATTCAATTGCTTTTACCAATTCCTGCAGTCGAAAAATAATAAACTGATCGAATTCGCTTATTCCAGTTAAATCAAGAAGTAAATAACTTGCTCGACGCTCGGAAAATTCCTGCAAACCTTTTTGCAGTAAATCTTCAAAACGCTCTTCATTAAATTTCCCAATTAGCGGTATAGCGAGGATGCCTTTCATGACAGGCATGACTGGTGTAGATAAATGCCTGATCAAAGTGGATAGCTCTTTCGTGCGGTCCTCAACTATTGTTTCTAATTCTGTAATGTATTTTGTTTCTTTCCCTCTTACTAGTTCATGGACACTTTGATGGGGAGTGTGGTTAGAAACGAATATGTTTAATTCATCATATTCATCTCCCCTCGTTTGACTTTTAGTTAACTCATACCACATCTTTTCTTTAAATAGTCCGCTAAAAACACCTGCCCAATGACTCGGTAATAATACAGCAGATTGGCTTGGATTTAAAGATTGGAAGATTCGGTGCTCCCATGAATTTTTCAAACGTACCGTTACCGTTTGCTTGTCTTTGTTAAACGATGTTATCGTTACATTTCCCCAGCCCGCACTTGAATATATTTCACTATATTTCTTGATAATTTCTTCAATGGAAAAGCGATTTTGATAATAATCATTTACTAGCAGTCCCATCCGGAAACCAGTTGTCTCAAAAACGGCATTAGATGCATCAGGACCGGAAATTTCCATAATGGTGCTTAAAAAAATCTCAAATGCATTATCCCAAAATAATAGTGCTGGAGCGCCGTCAAAGTGGAATACACCGTTTTCGCTATTCCATGAAAATTCGCTAGATTTGATCTGTATTTTTTGATTTGATTCTTTTGTCAAGTCTCTCCCTCGCTTCCAAACATTCGAAATGTATCTAATTTTATCCGGTTTCAAAACAAAAAAGTGCTATGCTGATAATTTTTCATTTAAAGAGAATAAAAATAAATAAGCTAATTTTAACGCATCCCCGATTTGCATTTCTTTATCGAAGCCGTTGATTTTTTCTAACGGGAAATTGACATCCCAAACGCCATCGTTACCATTGAACATTAATTGGTAAGGCGTGTCATCACCTATTAGTTGATTCTCCATAAATGCTCGAATTTCTTTTTCTGTTTTTTTAGGACTCTTTAATCCACATAAAACTTCATAGGTACCAAAAACAGAATCAACTTCTATGGACATAGAATCGATAGAGACAATGTCAAATGCTTTTGTCTCTACATAGAGATAAATGTCTATATTTCTCTCTAAATAGTCTACAGTATCCTCAAGAATCCTCTCTTGAGCATTTTCCTGCACCACTTCGTCTGTTTCTTTATTGGCAAGCTCCATATATAAATCAGAAAAACGCTCAGCTGTCTGTTCCATCACCATATGATCGTCTGCAAGGCCTTCTTTTCTAACATAATTCATTTCCTCTTCGAAAAGAACTACTTTTCCTGAATTTAGTGATTTGCACTCTTCTATATACTTATTTATTTCTTTTTTTAACAATGGAATGAACTCCCTTCATTATACAATCGTTTTTTCTGGTAGAAAATTAGGATAGCTAAGCCTAAAATTCTCCCTTTAAATCCTCAAAAGGAACCTAAAGCAAAGGGGAACCTTCTTTATCTTTTTCCATCTCGTTTTTTAGGTTTCGCCCATTTTTTTGTTGGGGATTGACTTGAATTACCCCTATGTTTATTGTTTGTTGAAAATGACTTACGCTTATTGTCACTTCCCTTTTTATCTGATTGAGACGAACGAATAACTTCGTCCTTCTTTTTTGTATGGCTTTGTTTTTTGTATGGCTTTTTCGCTGGTTTAGATTCTTCGCTTTGTTTAGTTGAATCTGTCTTTTTGGGTTGCTGTATTTTTTCTATTTTTATATCTAATTGATTCTCTATTGAATCTAACAATGGTCTATCATCAGATGAATAAAAGGTAACTGCATATCCTTCTGTACCAGCTCTTCCTGTTCTGCCGATTCGGTGGACATAAGACTCCGCATCTTGCGGAATATCATAATTATATACATGTGTAATTCCATCAATATCTAAGCCTCTTGCTGCTACATCTGTCGCAATTAACAATTGGAATTTTCCATCACGAAATGCTTTCATTACTTGCTCTCTTTTTGTCTGCGATAAATCCCCATGTAATTGACCACAGCTAAATTTATTTGCGAGCAATACTTCATATAATTTAGTTACTCGACGTTTCGTCCTGCAGAAAATGACTGCCATATACGGATTTGCTTCCTTCACTAAGGTCATTAATGTACCTTGCTTGGCACGATCAGTTGTATGTATACTTACTTGCTTAACGGTTTTTGCTGGTCCTTGTTTTGCTTCAACAGTAAAATAGTCGGCGTTTTTCGTATATTTCTTCGCAAGTTTTTCGACTTCCCTTGAAATAGTCGCGGAAAATAGCATTGTTTGTCTTGACTTAGGGATACGTCGCATAATATAGCTAATTTCTTCTAAAAAGCCAATATGAAGCATTTGATCTGCTTCATCTAAAACAAAATAGGAGATTTTGCTTAAATCAATTGTTCCTCGTTTTATATGGTCAATTAATCTTCCTGGTGTCGCTACGACAATGGAAACGTCTTTTTGTAAGACTTTCAACTGTTTGTCGACATCTTGTCCCCCGTATACAGCAAGAACATTTACTGCTTCCTGTTTCATTTTCATGATTTCATTCGTTATCTGAATAGCAAGTTCTCTAGTTGGGGTTAAAATTAGTGTTTGTATATGATTTGCATCGATAATCATTTTTTCTAAAATCGGCAATATAAAAGCAAAAGTCTTTCCTGTACCTGTTTGTGCTTGCGCAATTACATCGCTTCCTTTAAGGAGTGGTGCAATAACCTTTGCTTGAATAGGGGTTGGCTGTTTTATTCCTTGTTTATGAAGTTTTTCAATAATTGTTGAAGACAATCCAATGTCTGTAAATGATTGCATGGATTTTACCTACTTTCCGTTCAAATATACGAATTCCATTTTCTTATTTTGGCTTTTTCTATCAAAATTATCAAGTGAAATCATCTTCTGCATAATGAAAAAGACTACAAGTAGAGAGGAAGATGCAAACTCTACCTATAGCCTGATACATGTATATTAATAGCGATTTAATTCTTTTATAATTTCTTCTAAAGCATTTTTGCTTTTGTTCTTTTCCATCTTTTCTGCCATACCTTGCTTATTTTCTTGCATTTGTTTTAAGGTATGAAGAAAATGCTCTTTTGTTAATGCTTCCTCTTCTATCATATAGGAGTAACCATTTTCCGTAAAGACTTTCCCATTTAATATTTGATCTCCTCTGCTTTGCTGTTTGGTTAATGGAATAATAAGCATAGGAATTTTTAAGGCAAGAAATTCAAAAATAGAATTAGATCCGCCTCTCGTAATAACGAATTCTGTCGCTGCTAGGATATCAGCTAATTCATTATAGACATACTCAAATTGTTTGTATCCATTTATCCCTGCATGATCTTCTGAAAGATTTCCTTTCCCACATAGATGCACAATTTGATAGGATTGTAATAATGTATCTAAATTATCACGAACGATTTCATTTATTTTCTTGGCCCCTAAACTCCCCCCCATAATTGTAAGAATCGGCTTATGACTAGTAAAACCAAGGAAGAACTTCCCTTTAGAGGCAGATCCAGTTAGTATTTCCTTTCGAATCGGAGAACCGATTGCTTTACTTTTTTCTTTTGGCAGATAATGTAAGGTTTCTTCAAAAGATGTAAAAATTTTTGAAGCAAAACGGACAGACAATTTATTGGCTAAACCTGGTGTTAGATCACTCTCATGCAGAATGACAGGAATTTTCAACTGGCGGGCTGCGATGACAACAGGTACAGATACAAATCCACCTTTTGAGAAAACAACATTTGGTTTGATTTTCTTTAAAATTTTTCTTGCGTCATAACAGCCTTTCATTACTTTGAATATATCTTTTATATTTTCTTTTGATAAATATCTTCTTAATTTACCACTCGAAATAGAATAATATGGAATGTCAATCTTTGCGATTAAGTCCTTTTCAATCCCCGCTTTACTGCCAATATACAAAATATCCCAGTACTGTTTATTTAATTCATTTATGATAGCGATATTAGGGGTAACATGGCCGGCAGATCCCCGCCTGTAAACACAATTTTCTTCAAAGTAGATTCGACTCCTATTCTTCGTATCGATTTTCACAGCGAAAAAGCCAGAAGTTAGTATAGAGATCCCGGCTTTAACTAGTCTAATATATGATGGTTACACTAATTTCAGAATCTTTTCAATGGCGTATGCAAACCCATCCTCATTATTACTTTTCGTAACGTCGCTTGCTCTTTTTTTGATTTCTTCAGGAGCATTTTCCATGGCAAAAGATCTTGTTGATACTTCAAATTGTGTAATATCATTACCTCCGTCACCAAATGAGTAAATCTCATTAAAAGTAAGGTTCCGAAGATTTTCATACCGTCTAATCGCTTTCCCTTTTTGTGCATCAGTTGATGTGATTTCACAGTTGTTAGGAAAAGAAGAGGAAAACGAAATAGCCTCATATTTTCTAAGCATTTCTTTAACGTGGTCGATTTTATCTAGCTGTGTTTCATCGACAACGGCGATTAACTTATAAATTTTTACATCCTTTAAATGCAGGATCGCCTCATAATCTTGTTGATCAAAGAGTGTTTGAATCTCATCCCATGATTTGCCGCGAAGCATTGGCAATGTTCCTGGAAATCCACCTTGATTCGTATAAACTAGAACTCCTACTTCCAAGTTTTGTAATACTTTAAGTAAAGTTTGATATAAATCAATGGAAATTTGTGTTTCATATAGTAGCTTTCCTTTTTCGTCGTACATCATGCTGCCATTTAAACAAAAAATGGGAAGTTCTAATTCTTTTACGCCGTCTACTTTAATAACATCTGCGTATTGACGTCCTGTATTTAAAATTACTTCTATATGTTGATCCTTTAATTTCTGAATAATCATTCGGTTTGCTTCAGATATTTGATGATGGTCATCTAGCAAGGTACCATCTAAATCTATTGATACGCATTTCATTATTCATTTTCCCCCTAGTAATTCCAACAATTGTTTCTTTCAATATTGTAGCATATTTGCATACTACTTTGTTTTTTCGTTTATCGTTTCGGTTAGCTATTACTTTTCTTTTCTATTTGTGTCTAATGGTTCTAGGATTGCCTCAATATCTGACCGCTTAGACTCTAAAAATGGTGGAAGTGCAAGAGATTCCCCTAAATGTTTTAGATCTTCGTCTGTTGCAAAACCAGGGCCATCTGTAGCAATTTCAAACAAGATTCCATTCGGATCTCTAAAATACAGTGATTTAAAATAAAAACGATCTACATATCCTGAGTTTTGGAAGCGAGCTTCATTCACCTTTTCAATCCAATAATAAAGTTCTTCCTCATTATCCGCTCGTAAAGCTACATGATGAACACCGCCTCTACCAAGGCGCTGCACTTTCAAATCGTTTCGCTCCTCTAGATGTACCTCCGCCCCAGAGCCACCCTCCCCTGTTTCGAATACCAGAATAGGGGGTTGATTCTCCATAGTGGATGGATACGAAGTTTTTAAGCGGAATCCAAGTAAATCAGTTAAAACGCTAATAGTCGCTTCTGGGCGTCTTACCGTTAATTGTACTGGTCCAAGACCTGTAATCGCAAACTCTGCTGGTATAGGACTTTTTTCCCAAGGAATACCAGCCTTCACTCCATTATCGTTTTCATCAGATACTAAAAAGAACCGTTGTGTTTCAAAATCTCTAAATTCTAATGTTAATCTGCCTGCTCCCTCTAAGATTTCTCCGTGTTTAACATTATATTCTTCGAAACGTTTTAGCCAAAATTCTAATGCTTTATCACTTGGAACACGTAAAGAAGTAGCAGAAATGCTGCTTACTCCTTCTCTGTTAAGAGCCATATGGGGAATTTCAAAAAATGTTAGTTCTGTTCCTGGGCTGCCTTGCTCATCCCCATAAAACAAATGATAGACAGAGGGGTTATCTTGATTGACTGTTTTCTTTATCAGCCGTAGACCTAAAATATTTGTATAAAATGAGTAATTTTCTTTTGCTTTTGCCGTCATCGCAGAAACGTGATGAATTCCTTTTAAATTCATTTGCGGTTCGCTCCTTCTAAATATGTATAATGAAACGATATAAATTTATTTTAAATGGATTGATATCTGCACAACAAAACAGGGCATCTGTACCATATTTGTTTTCTAACATGATAGCATGATAAAAATGCCCTGTTTATTAAATTATATTTCTATATCAAGTTGTACAGGGCAATGATCGCTTCCCATTATATCACAATGAATAGTTGCATCTTGGATGCGCTCTTTTAATTGATTAGAAACGATAAAATAGTCAATACGCCAGCCAATATTTCTCTCTCTTACTTTCGCCATATAGCTCCACCATGTGTAGACATCGGTTCGCTCTGGGTATAGATATCGAAAGCTATCAACAAATCCTAATTCAAGTAAGCTTGTCATTTCGTTTCTTTCTTCAGTTGTGAATCCCGAATTTCCAATATTCGGCTTCGGATTTTTCAAATCTATCTCTTGGTGAGCCACATTTAAATCCCCACAATAAATAACAGGTTTAATAGCTTCTAATGATAATATATAGTTTTTTAGTTGTTTTTCCCATTCAACTCGATAAGATAATCTGCTTAAATCTCGCTTTGAATTAGGGGTATATACATTCAGTAGGAAAAAGTCTTTAAATTCTAAGGTAATGGCTCTCCCTTCCAATTCCTCAAAGTCTTCTCCAATGCCATATTGAACAGAAAGTGGCTTCTCCTTTGTAAAAACGGCTGTTCCTGAATACCCCTTTCTTTCTGCATAATTCCAAAACTGATGATAGCCTTCTAATTCTAGTTTAATTTGTCCTTCTTGTAGTTTTGTCTCTTGAAGACAAAAGATATCTGCATCTATTTGCTGGAAAAAATCTAGAAAGCCCTTTTTCACACAAGCTCTAATTCCATTAACATTCCAAGTTACTAATTTCATAAAAATACTCCTAACTATATCAATCTTCTAATTATTAAGGGTATCATGAAATAGCTATTCGTTAAAGGATTATATCTTGGCAGAAAATGACGCTATAGCCATATCAAAATGATAGAGAAAAATAAAAAGACAAATCGTTTTTTTCCAAACACCTATAAATATGGGATGGCAAAATAATGATTTGTCTACTTTTAGTTTACATAACTATATTATGATTAATTAAATTTCTTTTACTAAATTCTCTGTATTATACTGATAAAGAAGTTCCCTAATTCCCTCCCTTATTTCAGCTCCGTACATTGGCATACCATGTCCTGTATATAAAATTTGCGGATCTAGTGCTAATAGCTTTTCTATCGATTGGAAGCTGGTGTTTATATCTGGTGTAAAATATGCGGGTGGACCATGAATCTTTTTTTTCTGGGTTAAAACGGCAAATAATGACTCTTGTTTGACTGTAATCAGCGCATCCCCTGCTAGAAGCAACCGATCCTTTTCTCTAAATAAGGAAATATGTCCTTCCGTGTGTCCTGGCGTATGAATCCATTTCCAGTCATCTAAATATGGTAAAGAACCATCCCATGGAATAGGCTTGATACTGGAATGAAAATCAATGCCATCTCGCGGGTAAAATGGTGAAAGAAAGGACATCATCCCTTTTTCCCTTAATGGCGTAGGTGGCGGATATTTCTTCTTACTTTCCAAATAGGGAATTTCTTGTTCATGTATATACACAGGTACATTCCATTTCTTAACAAGTGTTTGTAATGCACCGATATGATCAAAATGAGCGTGTGTTAGAATGATTGCTAATGGTTTCTTTCCCTTGAAAAGTTGGTCTGTGTTTTTCAAAATAAATGGAGCAGAATAAGGAACGCCTGTATCGATAAGTACCCATTCCTCTTTCCTATTTCCTAGTCCTGCTATATATGCTATATTCGCAATTGCTGTACGATAGCCAAAAACATTTTCTGTAATTTTCATTCTTGTGCCACCCCTTTTTCTTTTAGTGTGACCAATTCGATAAAAGAAACACCTTATTGAGATTATTTTTCCCTTTACTCGAAGTGCAAAGATGGTGCTTGAAAGAAAATATTTGATAATTAAAAGGAAAAGGTGTACGATACAGTTAATTAAATAGTTATGATTACACACTATGTGTGATCGCCTTCGGGGTCGGGTGAAATTCCCAACCGGCGGTGATGAGTGGACGTAAAACTCTAAGCCCGTGACCCGTTTTGTAAGATTTAAATTTATAAAACGGTGGATTTGGTGAGAAACCAAAGCCGACAGTAAAGTCTGGATGGGAGAAGGCAAATAACAATAAACAAAATGGTATGATTGATAGAATGAAAAGAATGAGTCTCCTTTCTTTTTCTGTTTCTGTTTTTCTATAGAGATGTTTTGTTGTATTTGAGATGCAGTAATAAGGGCGCTCACAGTTGAAGTGATCACTGCTAAATATACTGAAGCTTAGAGTGGTCTTTTTTGAAAAGAATGGTGAAATGCCCATTGACAGCGTTAAGTACAAACAACAATCCATAAAAAACAGCTATTCTATCGTCCACATGTTTATTTAAGTATGTATTTGACCCCGTATAAATTTATTATACGGGGTTTTATTTTGTATTTTTATGGACTTTAAGGAGTGTTTTTTTCTATCCATATAATGTTTGACCCCCTGCTATTTAAGAGCTATAAATACACTCTGCAGAAAGGAGGAATTTCCATTGTTTACTGGATTAGTCGAAGAATTAGGTGTTGTAAAGCATAGTAAAAAGACGGGGCACACTATTTCTATAACGATTCAAGCAGAACAGATTCTCGAGGATATGAAAATTGGTGACAGCATTGCCGTAAATGGGGTTTGTCTAACAGTTACTGCCTTCCGTGATTGTTTGTTTACAGTCGATGTTATGCCAAACACGTTTAACGATACGACTTTAAGGCTTCTAAATAGCGGCACAATTGTTAATTTAGAACGAGCAATGGCTGCCAATGGAAGGTTTGGCGGGCACTTTGTGTCTGGGCATGTTGATTGTACGGGCATGATTATATCAACAAAAAAAATAGAAAATAGTACATTAGTTGAAATTCAGATGCCAGAGGAGCAAATACACTTAGTAATGGATAAAGGTTCTATTACCATTGATGGAACGAGTTTAACGGTTTTCCAAACGACTCCAACCTCTATTTTTGTATCACTCATCCCGTATACTTCTAAGGTAAGCGTGATTGGGAATAAGCGAAAAGGTGAACTAGTGAATATTGAATTTGAT